>DASZAZ010000105.1:0-37828 GCA_035944635.1 Microvirga sp. | reverse complement strand
GCTTCCGCACCCCTCACGAGGTGCTCACCAGCCACTTGAAGCAGGCCAAGTCATCTGCTCCGATCAAGCGTACACCGTCGCACTTCAGGTAGAGTCCGCACCGCAATATAGAGATGACACCCCTCTGCAAAGTTCAGATGGTACTCCCCGCAGGTCTGAACGCGCGGAATTCGCGATCTGAGCGCGCAAGATATCTTATGGAACCTGGGCTCGGTCTCCCAGCCCTCTCAGGGGGCTTTACCCGAACCTAGCTTACGATCCGAAGATCGGCGCCGGCATCATCGTCAGGGCAAAAAATTCAATGCGGGAGGCTGAGGCGCTCAATGACCTCGTCTGTAGTCAGGACGTCACCAAAAATGAGATAGAAAGCCACAAGAGAATTCGCATGCTCCTCGTCGGTCGAGGCCGCATTGGCATCGCTCACCATCACGGTCTTGAAGTTCAGCATCATGGCATCGCGGGCGGTGGATTCGCAGCACACATTCGTGGCGCAACCTACAATTAGAACCGTGTCGATGCCCCGCACCTGCAGCTGACCCTCTAGGTCCGACGAGCCCTGAATGAATGCGCTGTAGCGCAGCTTCTTGACCCTCAGGTCCTCCGGCACGGTGATGAGATCGGGCCAGAGTGTGTGCCCCTCCGTACCCTCGCTCATGGCCTCAATGCGTTTTTGCCGGCGTTCCGGGCGCGTGAGGTAATCGTGCATGTGGGACCAACTCACGAGGGTCTCCTCCGTGAAGGTGTTGTAGACCCACACCACCGTCCCACCCGCCTTCCTTAGAGCGCTTGCAAGCCGGTTGACGTTCGGCACGATGGACTGCACCTGCTCGACGAGCGAGAAGGCAACGCCCGGCTTCATGAAGCCGTTTTGCAGATCTACCGCAACGAGGGCTGTCCGGGTGGGATCAAACCAGTTGTAAGCATGCGCAGCGCCCCGCCGCGCTACCACGCGGTCGACGATGTGCTGCGGCATCGTAAAGGGACGCATCGTGGGTCTCCTGGTGGGTCGGCTTTTATTGCAGGCACGGTCTTGATCATCGTAATCGCGTCCTATCAGATCTCATGCCCTGCTGCTCAAGAGCGCCCTGCCACAGTACAGCGCTGCAGGCCAACGTTGGGATTAGCAATGACGAGAGGCAGGTAGGTGCCCGACGCGCTGGTAAGCCTGCCCGCTAACGCTCTATTGAATATGACGCATTATCCTCCCGCTCGAGCACGAGCGGATTATAGAATGCGAGCCCGCGGTCAATCTGCTGTTACTGTTCCGGCAAGTGGGGAACATGGTAGCCATCCTAGAGGTTGCATCGAGCCGCTAAATAGCGCAGTCGAGCAAAGAGATAGGCATGACGTGGCATATTTGGCTGAGAACGACTGCAATGGGATGAAGAGCATGCCTGAACCGGCGGCACGTCTGTCCACGCGCACTGCTTATGCCGCCACCCAGCTTCCGCGCGTCGCTTGGTATGTGGGCCATGGCGCGATCCTGAGCCGCCTCGCTCAAGCGGCCCGTGAGCAGGATCAGGACAGCGCCCGCCCTCCTCCGCGCACGCGAGCGCCGCTGCCCGATCGTGGCCGCCTCTTCGAGGATATGGCCGCCCTCCTCCGGCAGGACCTCGCCAACGTGGAGGCAGGTATCTACCCCCTCCCGGCTGATCACGATGGCCCTCTCCCGCGCCTCCTGCGGCGCTCCTGGCTCTTCTTCCAGGACCTACCCGAGGTTCACCGTAGGCGTGAGAGCAACGGGCACGATGAGGTCCTCACCGAGGAGGTGCAAGGCAAACGGCCACGCTACTATCTCCAGAACTTCCACTTCCAATCAGGTGGGTGGATGACCGAGGACTCGGCCGAGCGCTACGACACCCAGGTCGAGGTGCTCTTCAACGGTTCTGCCAATGCCATGCGCCGCCAGCTTCTGCCGCCGCTCCGCGAGGTCTTTGCCGGTCGTGACCAGCGCACCCTGCGGCTTCTGGACGTGGGCTGCGGCACAGGACGGCTCTTGGATTTCGTGAAGCAGGCCTGGCCGCGCCTCCCCTCCCTCGGGATAGACCTGTCTGAGGCCTACATCCGCGAAGCACATCGCCACCTCAGGCGCTGGGGGTGGTTGAAGCTGGCTGTGGCCAACGGTGAGGCCATCCCCGTGCCCGATGCGAGCCAGGACGCGGTGACAAACGTGTTCATGTTCCACGAGCTGCCGCCGAGGGTGCGTCGCACGGTGTTCAGTGAGTTCGCCCGGGTGCTCAAACCAGGGGGTCGGCTCGTGCTGGCAGACTCACTCCAGCGGGGTGACAAGCCGGACTACGACGGTCTCTTGGAGCTGTTCCCGCAGAACTTCCACGAGCCCTACTACACCAGCTACATCGAGGAGGACTTCGCTGCCATGGCCGCACAGTACGGCTTGAGGCACGTCCGCAGCAGCCACGCATTCGTCGCTAAGGTGATGGTGTTCGACAAGACAGCCTAGCAGCTCGATGCGACACGACTCAGACGGGTGCGGAGGGCATTGCGGCTCTGGCCTGGACCGCTTCCAAGACCTGAGCCGGAAGGCCGCCGTCAGGCAAGAACGTGATGCCGGCTGGAAGGGCAAGGACGGGCTCTGTCGGCCAGCCGGAGATGAGGATGGTCACCTGAGCCAACACTTGCTGACGAACCGCCTCTGCGCGCAACCGATCGCGGCAATGCTCCTCCCAGCACTGCTCTAGCGCTCCTCTCCAAGATGACCTTCGAGGGGCGATGCCCTAGAGGCGGGGCGGATCCACAAAGGCGCCGCCCTGCATCACGGCCCGGATTCCTGACGCGAGGAGAGCGACATCCTTCAGGGGATTGCCTTCAACAACGATTAGGTCTGCAAGGGCACCAGGCGCGACAATGCCGAGCTTGCCGTCCATGCCTACGATGGTCGCCGCGGTTCGCGTGGCGCTCGCAATGATCTCGGCCGCCGGGAGCACCTCCTTGCGGATCAAAAACTCTCGGGACTGGTGCCGATGCATCTCGCCGAGGAGGTCGGTGCCGTACCCCATAGAAACACCGGCAGTGCGGAATGTTTCGAGGGACGCAAGGCCAGCGCTCCGAACCGCCTCGATCTTCGCAACGGAATCGGCGGGGAGCCCCAGCGAGGCACCCTCTTCGGCAAGCGCATTGAAGGTGACGAGGGTCGGGACCACGAAGGCGCCCCGCTCCCTCATGAGCTGCGCGGTCTTCGCGGTTACGAGGTTGCCGTGCTCGACCGACCGCACACCGCACTCGACGGCACGCCGGATCGCGTCGTCTGTGTAGAGGTGGGCCAGCACGTAGGTGCCGGCGCTTTCGGCCTCCTCGACAGCGGCCGAGATCTCCTCCCGCGAGTAACCGAAGAAGTGGATCGGGTCGGTCGGCGAGGCGATGCCACCATTGGCCATGATCTTGATGAAGCGGGCGCCGGCCTTGATCTCCTCGCGGGCGGCACGGCGTACCTCGGACACGCCGTCGGCGATGCGGCCGAGCGTGCCGAGTCGGTCCGCATAATGTTCCGCTGGCCGCCGGTCGAACCGTCCGCGGTAATCAGCATGGCCGCCGGATTGGGTGAGCGCCTTCCCGGAGATGAACAGTCGTGGCCCCTGGATGAGCCCGCTCTCCTGCGCCAGCACGAGCCCATGGTCTGCGCCACCCGCGTCGCGCACGGAAGTGAACCCCCGGCGCAGCATCCCCTCCATGATCCGAGCCGCATGGGCGGCTACGAGGGAGCTCGGCATGGCGGCGTTCTGTCCGAGATTGGCGCTCGCGGCGATCACGTGCACATGGCAGTCGATCAGCCCAGGCATGAGCGTCCGTCCTCCGAGATCGATAGTCTCCGCGGAAGAGTTCGCGATAGGGCGCTCACTCACCTCGCAGATGACGCCATTCTCGATCAGGACCTCGGACCCGGGCTGCGCCTCGAAGGTGAGACAGTCGATCAGGGTCGCATTGCGCAACAGGAGCACTGGGATGATCTCCCTTGGTCAGCGGTGATGGCAGGCCAGCCGGCGTCCGTCCGGCCTTGTGGTGAGCGGTGGCATTTCGGCCCGACATACATCCGTGGCGAGCGGGCAGCGCGGATGGAAGGGGCACCCGCTCGGGACGCGGGTCGCGCTCGGCACGTCCTCCGCGGCCGTCGCATAGCGCTGGCGGTCGCGCGGATGCGCGGGCGGTGCCGACCGCAGCAGGAGTTCCGTGTAGGGATGGCCGGGACTGGCGAAGATGAGGTTCCGGGACGCGATCTCGACGATCCGGCCGAGATACATCACCGCCACGCGGTCGCTGATGTGCTTCACCACGCCGAGGTCGTGGGAGATGAACAGGTAGGACAGCCCGAGGTCGTGCTGCAGGCTGACGAGGAGATTGAGGATCTGCGCCTGCACCGACACGTCGAGCGCCGAGACCGGCTCGTCGCAGATGATCAGATCGGGCTTGACCGCCAGGGCGCGGGCAATCCCGATGCGCTGCCGCTGCCCGCCTGAGAACTGATGGGGATAGTTGTCGGCCTGGTCAGGGCGCAGGCCCACGCGGGCCATGAGATCGGCAACCTCGGCCTTACGCTCCCGAGCGGTGCCGACCCCATGGATGTCGAGCGGGGCGCGAACGATATCGGAAACCCGCTGGCGCGGGTTCAGGGACGAGTACGGGTCCTGAAACACGATCTGCATCCGCCGGCGATGAGCCTTGAGCTCGCGCGCCGAGAGGTTAGCCACGTCGTGCCCGTTGAGCCTCACGGCCCCAGCCGTTGGGGTAACGAGCCGCATGAGCGCGAGGCCCGTCGTGGACTTGCCGCAACCGGATTCACCGACGAGGCCCAGGGTTTCGCCCTTGCCGATCGAAAAGCTGACCCCATCGACGGCGCGGACGCTGCCGACCTGACGACCGAGGAGGCCGCGTCTGATCGGGAAGTGGACGGCGAGATCGCGAACCTCGAGGAGCGGCACGGCTTCAACGTTCATCGGCGTGGTCCCAGCAGGCTGCCCAATGGCCATCCTCTTTCAGGGTGAGCGGCGGCTCCTCGTTCAGGCATCGTTCGCTCGCGGTCGGACACCGGGGCGCAAAGGCGCAGCCGCGGGGCATGTTCCAAGGCGGCGGCACCGTCCCCGCGATCTCGGCGAGGCGCTCCTTGGCATGGCTCACGTCGGTGAGATGCGGCGCCGCCCTCATCAGCGCCCGCGTGTAGGGATGGATCGGCCGGTCGAACAGGACATCGACGGATGCCACCTCCACCCGCCGACCGGCATACATGACGATTACGTGGTCGGCCATCTCGGCCACTACCCCGAGGTCGTGCGTGATCAGCACGAGCGCAGTGCCGAGGCGCTGCTGCAGATCCCGAATCAACCCGAGAATCTGCGCCTGGATCGTCACGTCGAGGGCCGTGGTCGGCTCATCGGCCACGAGCACCTGGGGCTCGCAGGCAACCGCAAGCGCGATCATGGCCCGCTGCCGCATGCCGCCCGAAAGCTGGTGCGGATACTGGTCTGCCCTCCGCTCGGGATCCGGCATGCGCACCAGGTTCAGGGTCTCGATCGCGCGCCGGCGCGCGGCTCGACGGTCGACTTTGCGGTGCTGCATGACGCCCTCGGCGATCTGATCGCCGATAGTCATGACCGGGTTCAGCGAGGTGAGCGGCTCCTGGAAGATCATGCTGATCCGATTGCCGCGCCAATCCTCGAGTTCCGCCTGTGGCAGCCTTCGCAGGTCGGTTCCCTCGATCAGGATTGATCCGCGTTCGATCGTAGCCGCGACAGGCTGGAGCCGCATGAGCGACAGGGCTGTCATCGACTTGCCGCAGCCCGATTCGCCGACGATCGCCAGCGTCTCGCCCGAGCGGACCTCGAACGCCATGTCCCGCACGACGAGGAACGAGGCCACCTCGCCGTGGATGGACACGTCGAGGTCGCGCACCTCCAGCGTGGGAGGTGGCGCGTTGCCCGGGAGGTTCTGGATCGACACGGGCGCCTTACGCTTCCGCGCCCGTGAGATCACCAACCATGTAAGCGTAGTCTCCGGCCTCCACTACGTTCCGGCCGAGATGCGACAGGATCATGATGCCGCTGTCGTAAGGCATTGGGATCTCCTCTATGATCTCGAAGGTGTAGGGGCTCACGATGCGGCCGAGGAGCTCGCCGCGCTTGATAGCCTCGCCCAGCGGCGGCGCAAGAGTCTCGAGGAGACCGCCCTGCGTCGGCCGGATCGTCTTGATGCCGCGTACCACGGTCTGCTTCGGCGGCGGCACCACCTCGCCCTCAATGACGCCGAGGTGCCGCAGCATGTTGAGCAGGCCCGCGAGGCCGCGCTCGACATAGGGCTTCTGCAGGACGATGCCGCCCCCGAGCTCCACGACCACGACGGGGATTTTGCGCCGGTCCACAGTGACGACTTTCGTGGTGCCCGTGAAGGTCGTACCCTCCCGGCTCTGCTCCGGGCGATACAGGACGGTCGAGCCGAAGCTGCGGGAGAGCGCTTCGTCGTTCCAGATGTAGACGTAGTCCACAGTGGGCCGGTCGGTGCCGGAGTGAAAATCGAGGTGGACGTCGATCACCTCCAGAAACTCGCTGGTGATAGCAGCGGCGAGTTGCTGCGTGTAGTTGCCGCCGCGGTCGCCTGGGAACTCGCGATTGAGATTCAGCTCGTCGATGGGCGTGAAACGGCGGTTCTGTGCATAGGCCCGCGGGTTTGCGACGGGGAGCAGCAGAAGGCGTCCCTTGATCGGGGTGTGCTGCAGCATCCGATAGAGCTCGAGGATGATCTCAGTCCCCGTGGGCTCGTTGCCGTGGATCGCGCCGCTGATGCCGATGGTCGGGCCGTCGCTGCTGCCGACGATCTCGTGAATCGTGAGGGCGGCCTCGCTTCCGTCGGCGTGAGTCGAGAACCGCGGCCGCAGAATGCGGGTGGAATTGGCCATGAGATGAGGTCCCTTCTGTCTGGTCAGCTGGTGGGAGTTCGAGAGGCTTTGCCGCCGCGCGAGAGCTGGCGGGGGTCGAGGATGTCGCGCAGTCCGTCGCCCAGGAGGTTGAAGCCAAGGACGGTGAGCATGATGGCGAGGCCGGCCACGATCGAAAGCCAGGGCTCGCCGCGAATGAACCGGGTCCCGTAGGCGAGCGTCCATCCCCAAGTGGGTTGCGGCGGGGGCACCCCGAAGCCGAGGAAGCTCAGGGCCGACTCGGACAGGATGGCGGTGCCGAGGCCGAGCGTCGCGAGGACAATGATCGGCCCCGCCGCGTTCGGCAGGATCTCGCGGAACAGGATCCGCGTGTGCGATGCGCCAAGCGCCCGCGCCGCCGAGACGTAGGCCTGCTCCCGCAGCACGAGGGTCGTCGCGCGTACGACTCGCGCGTACTCCGTCCAGAAGACCACGATGAGCGCGAACGACACGTTGACGACGCCAGGTCCCAGCACCGCCACGATCGCGAGCGCGAGGATCAGCGCCGGAAAGCCGAGAAAGATGTCGGTGATGCGCATGAGCAGCAGGTCGATCCAGCCACCGAAGTAGCCGGCAACGAGGCCTACGATGCTGCCGACCGTCGCCGCGACCCCCACAGAGAGGAGCGCGATCGACAGGGAGATACGGGCTCCGAAGATCATCCGCGTCCACAGATCCCGGCCGAAGTTGTCGGTGCCGAGCCAATGGGCAGTCGACGGGCCCGCGAAGCGCTGGCGCATGTCCATCTGCTCGACCCCGTGGGTGGCGAGGAGCGGCGCGAAGAGCGCCGCGCACACGATGGCGAGCGTGATTAAGCCGCCGACGACGAGCGACGTGTTGCGGAGGGCACGAGGGAGGCGCATGGCGCTACGCATGCCTCTCGCGCGGGTCGACCGCGTCCGAGCCATCGATCCGAATGCCGGTTGTCCTTGTCCGTAGGGCTGCGGGACGGGGGTTTTCGGCGGGACCGTTCATGGAGCGGAGACAAGCATGAGCTAGGCGAGCCTCACGCGCGGATCGATCACGGCATAGGAGAGATCGACGATGAGGTTCACGAGGGCAAACATGAGGGCATAGGTGAGAACCACCCCCTGAATCAGCGGCAGGTCGCGCTGCGAGATCGCCGCGATAGTAAGCTGCCCAAGGCCCGGCCAGCCGAAGATGCTCTCGGTCAGGACGGCGCCGCCGAGCATGATCCCGAACCTCAGGCCGATCACGCTGATCACCGGCAAAAGCGCGTTTCGAAGAGCATGGCGGACCATCACCCGGGACCGCGGGAGGCCTTTCGCATAGGCGGTCCGCACGAAATCCTCCTGCAGGATCTCGACCATGGCGGTGCGCACCAGTCGGCTGATGATGGCGGCCGAATTGACCCCGAGGGCGAGCGAGGGAAGAATCAGGTGGGACAGGGAGTCGAGGAGGACCCCCGGCCGCCCGGTCAGCGCCATCCCGATCGCGGTCACGATTGGCTCGCCGCGCCCGATGGAGGGCAGCCATCCGAGCTGAACCGCGAAGGCGAGCATGAGCAGGATGGCGAGCCAGTAGACCGGCATCGACACGCCGATCTGGGCGAGCAGCATGGCCGCGGTGTCGACCCACGTGCCCTGCCGCATGGCGGCGACGACCCCGAGCACCACCCCGATCACGACAGCCACGAGGAGAGCGGCCACTGCGAGTTCGATCGTAGCGCCGAGCCGGTCCAGGATGATCTCGGACACGGCCTGGTTCTGGAAGATCGAGCGTCCCATGTCGCCCTGCAGCAGGCCGGCAAAGTAGCGCCCGAGCTGGATGTACCAGGGCTGATCGAGGCCCAGCGTCGCCCGCAGATGAGCGATGTCGGCCGGCGAGGCCTCCAGACCCAGCAGCACCGCTGCCGGGTCTCCAGGGATCAGGAGGAGCAGCGAGAAGGTGACGATCACCATTCCCGCCGCCATCGGCACGAAGAGTGCCAGTCGCCGGACGACGTAGTTCAGCATGGGCTCGACGACCTGACGATCACTTCTTCTCGACCGAAAGGACGTTCCGCAGATAGCCGCGCGGATTCACCTCCAGGTTCCCGAGGGCCTTCGAGTAGAAGAGCTGGTAGCCCTGGTAGGACACCACGTAGTACGGCAGGTCCTGCGCGATGATCGCAGCCGCCTTTTGGTAGGCGGCCTTGCGGGCGTTCAGATCGAGTGCCTGGCGGCCCTCCTCAAGCAGCTTGTCGAGCTCCGGGTTGGAGTACTTGCCCCAGTTGAGCGGGCCGTTCGTGATGAACTGGCTGTACATCAGACGGTCCGGATCGACGATGTTGAGCCAGCCGAGCAGGGCCACCTGATGCTGGCTCTTCTGCACGTAGTTGGTCGAGAATGACGGCCAGTCCGAAATCTTGATCTGGGCGTCGACACCCGCCTGCTGGAACATCGCCTGCATGAACTCAAGGGTCTGCACGCGGTTTGGATCTTCGCTGTGCGTCGAGATCGTGACCGTGAGCTTCTTGCCGCCCTTGTCGCGGACCCCGTCCCCGTTCGTATCCTTCCAGCCGAGATCGTCGAGGGTCTTCTGGGCGCCTGCCTGATCGAAGGTCGGCTGCTTCACCTCGGCCGCATAGGCCCACGAGGAGGGCAGAAGGACCGAGGACGCTACCTGGTCAACCCCCTGATAGAGGTCGCCCACGATGGTCTTCTGGTCGATCAGCATGGCGATGGCCCTGCGCACCTTCGGGTCGGACACCACCGGATCTGCCGTGTTGAAGTTTACGTAGGTGATGCCGAGGCCGGCGGTGATCGCGTTGCCGAACGTAGCGTTGCCTTGGAGACGCTTGATGTCGTGCGGCGACAGGGGCGACTGGATCAGATCCAGATCCTTTGCTTCGAAGGCCTGGGCGCGCGCGGTGTTGTCGCCGATGACGACGAGCTGCATCTCCTTGAGCTTCGGCGCGCCGCCCCAGTACTGCGGATTGGCTTCGAGGACGATCCGGCTGCCGCGATCCCAGCGGGCGAGCTTCATGGGGCCGGTTCCGACCGGCTTCGTGGCGAGGTCTGCCCCGCCCTCCACGGTCTTCTTAGGCACGATGCCCATTTCAAGGTAGCTCAGGAGCGGCGAATAGGGTGCGCTCAGCGTGAACTTCACGGTCTTAGGATCGACCGCCTCGACCTTCGTGATCGGCGAGAACAGCCCGCGCAGCGGGGCGTTCGTCTCCGGCTTCAGAATTGTCTGGTAGGTGAAGACCACGTCGTCGGCGGTGAGCGGTGAGCCATCGTGGAAGGTGACGCCGTCGCGAAGCTTGAAGATCCAGGTCTGGGGATCCGGGTTCTCCCAGCTCTGGGCAAGGTTCGGCTGAGGCTTCAGGTCGGCGGAAAGGCGAACGAGGCCGTCATAGATGAGATCCGTGACCCGGTAGGCGGAGCTGTCGCGGGCAAGCCGCGGATCGAGCGTTCCCGCATCGACGTCGAGGCCGACGCGGACCGTGCCGCTCTGGGCCATGGCATGGCCGGAGTAGAAGCCGAGGGCGAGGCAGGTTGTGGCGAGCAGGAGCTGTTTGCGCATGGTCATTGTCCTCTGCTGGAAGGTCGTTCTCTGTTGTTCTTGGATGCGGACGCCGGGGGCGCGGGGCGTCTGCCGCCGAGGTGCCGGGCATCGAGGGGGGATGCGGCCTGAGCGGCCGCGCGCTCCGACCGCAAGGTGGAGAAGAAGGGGACGAGCAGGCGCACGAGCTCGCTCGGGTCCGGCGAGTGCCGGTACTCGAAGTGCCGCACGCCCGGCGTAAGCAGCGCCGCCACCGAGTCCGCACCCGTCGCGTAGATGACGACATCCCGCCCTTTGAGGACCTCGGCGAGGTCCGGGGCGTCCGACCACGTCACCCGGATGTCCGAGACGTGCGGTGCGAACTGCCGGATGCTTGGCCGCATGATGGCGATGTATTCCTGGAAGCGGGTCACCGCGGCGATGCGGTCCCGCGGATCGAGCCCTGCCAGCGCCCGGCGGGTCGCCTCCGATGGAATGAAGCGCAGCGCAAACACCCGCGCGCCCGCGAGCATCCCCTCCACTTCCGCCTGCCGGTGCACGAAAGTAAGGACCGCGTCGGCACCGACGCAGCGCCGGCGCAGATCGGCATCCGAGCGCAGCGCATCGATCGTAACCACCTCGACCCGGTCCTCACCGGCCAGGAACGGCCGGATCTCGTCGACATAATCGCGGGCAGGTCCTTCGAAGATTCCGACGAAAACGACCCGTAAGCCGACGTGCAGGCGCCGGACCTGCATTTGCGAGTTGATCATCGACAGGAGTTCGTCCGGTGGGATCGACAGTTCGATGGCCTGCGCGACAAGCTCCTCGATCCCCTGCCGGAGTTCGGCGAGTTCGGGCGAGGGGCCGACGAGCTGGCGTGGATCCCGCGCAACATAGGCCCCGAGCCCGGGCCGGATCTCGATCAACCCCGCGTCACGCAGATCCTGGTAGACCTTGTTGACCGTCATGGGTGCGAGGCCGATCTCGTTCGCGAGATCGCGGACCGACGGAAGCCGTTCGCCATAAGGCATGCCGCCGTGCGATATCGCGTAGGAGAGCAGCCCGTAGAGCTGCTGGCCCACCGGCACGGGCAGAGATTTGTCGATGCTGGTGCGATCAATCAGGAACATTCGCGGTCCCACTGTATCGCAACGCTAGCACACCGTCTCCGGCGCGCAAGTCCTCATGCTACTGGAACCTCATGCATTCCAAGGGCGAACGCCCCGAGGTGGGGACCGCACTGTTCTATTGCACTATAACACTGGATGCGGCAGCCTGCGCCGGCCGCATCGGAGGACGAACGACCATGGATTATGTGAGGCTGGGCCACACGGGCCTGAAGGTGTCGCGCCTCGTCTTGGGCTGCATGACCTTCGGCGATCCCTCGTGGAGCGAATGGGTGCTTGGGGAGGACAAGAGCCGCCCACTCCTGCGCAAGGCGCTCGACCTCGGCATCAACACCTTCGATACCGCCGACATGTATTCGCGCGGCGCGAGCGAGGAGATCGTCGGCCGGGCTCTCAAGGAGTGGGTACCGCGCCACACGGCCGTGATCGCCACTAAGCTCTACAACCCGATGAGCGACGATCGGAACGATCGCGGCCTGTCGCGCAAGCACATCTTCGAGGCCGTTGATGCGAGCCTCAAGCGGCTCCAGACCGACTATATCGACCTGTACCAGATCCACCGCTTCGATCCCGAGACGCCCCTCGAAGAGACACTCGATGCGCTCGACGACGTGGTGCGCGCCGGCAAGGTCCGCTATCTTGGCGCCTCCTCAATGCATGCTTGGCAGTTCATGAAAGCGCTCGGCCTGCAGCGCCGGCATGGCTGGGCGCCCTTCGTGTCGATGCAGAACCATTACAATCTGCTCTACCGTGAGGAGGAGCGCGAGATGCTGCCCCTGTGCCAGTCCGAAGGCATCGGCGTCATTCCTTGGAGCCCCCTCGCCCGCGGGCATCTCGCCGGCAACCGCGGCCGCTCGACCGCTGCGACCGTGCGCTCCCGCAGCGACCAAGTCGCTGCGAACTACTACGGCGCTGACCAGGATGCCGCGGTTGTGGCGGCGACCCGCGCAGTGGCCGAGCGCCTGGGTCGGCCAATGGCTCAGGTGGCCTATGCCTGGGTCGCGTCGCGCCCGGGGATCACGGCACCCATTGTCGGGATCTCGAAGATGGAGCAGTTCGAGGATGCAGTCGCCGCACTTGGTCTTGCATTGGGCCCGGAGGACATCGCCACGCTTGAGGAGCCCTATCGCCCGAAACCGGTCGCCGGCCATGCGTGAGCGAGTTCCGCCGAGATGTTATCAGCTTCTAGCCGAGTCGCGATATTAGGTTGGCCGAGCGTAGGTCCTCCTCAAGCGGGCACCGTCTGCGGGGTGGGGATGAGCGTGGCGAGCTTCCTGAGGTTCTGCGCGGTAGGAGCCATCAGGAACTCGTCTTGTGCTCCATAGGGACCTCTGGGGCGCAGGCGGCCCACTTTGAGGATGCGCTCCAGGTGCGCGAACAGATCTCGATCCGCTTCCGCTCGCGCCTGGAGACCAGATAGGCCTCCGTCGTCGCGATCTGACGCGCCACGTCCCGGGCTGGATCATGGATCGAGCGCAGCACCTTGCGTCCGGCCTCACCGGGCCGGCAGCGCCGTCTCAGGTTGCAGACATCGCAATCGGCCTTGCGGGCGCGGTACCTGTAGATGCCATCGCTCGGCGGCTTGGCTTTGGCCTCGCGGCTGTCCTGCTAATAGCGGCGTAACTCGCGTCCGCCGGGACAGGTGTAGCGGTCGGCCGAAGCATCGTAGGTGAAGTCCCCGCGCCCGAAGCTGCCGTCGGTGCGATCCTTCTCAAACACAGGGATGTGCGGCTCGATCCCGCGCTCGTCGACAAGCCAGGCCAGGTTTGCCGCATCGCCGTAGCCACCCTCCCGCCTCTCGAGTCCGTCTAACGCCGACCCTTGGTTCAGCGCTGCCGGCGACCGGCATGGTATAGTGGTCCCGACCCTCCAGCCTGTTAGTTCGTCGCCGACTGGTAGAGCTTGCCGTAACGGTCGGCATCGCCGCGCACGACCTGCTCGAACGCGCCAGCCGTAGACGAGACTAGCTCTACGCCCTGACCTTCAAAGCGCGCCTTCATCTCAGGGGCACTCACAGCTTCGGCCACGTCGCGGTTCACTTTTGCGATGATGGCTTTGTGCGTTGCAGCCGGCGCCAGGATGCCGAACCAGGCATCGTAGCTGAAGCTCGGAACACCAGCCTCCGCAAAGGTCGGCACGTCCGGGAGTTGGGCCATTCTCCTGGTCCCGGTCACCGCCAGGGCTCGCATCTTGCCGGCTTGGATGAGGTCGCCCCCAACGTTGAAGAAAGTGAACCCCAACGCGGCGTCGCCACGGATGATGGCGGTCTGAGACTCCGGCATGCCCCGGTAGGGAACATGCACGAGCTCAAGGCCAGCAGCTTGTCGCAGCACCTCCGCACCGATGTTGGTGGCACTCCCCAGCCCGGCCGAGCTGTAGTTCAATGAACCGGGTTTTGCCTTTGCGGCCTCGATCAGGTGCTGCAGCGAGCCGTGTGGGCTGTCCGGTGGCGTAATCAGGATTGAAGGCATCGAGGCCACTTGGGTGATAGCCGCAAAATCCTTCACCGGGTCGAAGCTCACATTCTTGTTGATGCTCTTGATGACAGTGTGCCCATTTGAGGTCAGCATCAGGGTATGACCGTCAGCATCACCCTTGGCGACACTCGCCGCGCCCGCAATGCCAGGCCGGTTCTCGACGATCACCTGCTGCTTCCACTTAGCCGCGAGCTTCTCGGCGATGGCGCGGGCCAGGATATCAGTCATACTCCCGGCCGAGAATGGCACAACAATGCGCACCATCTGGCTTGGGTAGGTGCTCGCCTTGTCCTGAGCCCACCCAGGGGCACTGGTGAGAGTAGCGGCAGCCAGCAGCATCGTAGTTGTCAGAAAGCAACGGCGGTTCATGGTACGTCTCCTGTCGGGCGAGTGGCGTCAGGCCCTCGTTGGTTGCAGCGGCATAGCAAGCAGGATGGTGGCGAGCGCATCGGTGTTGTTCTTGAGCGCCCGGGCCTCGTGTGGAGCAATGCGGCACGCATCCCAGAGGCGGAGCACCACCTCCTCCGTGCCGTTAGCGATCGTCACCTCGCCCTCGAGAACCACGTACATCTTCTCGATCGGGGAAGCGTCGAGGGTAGTGCCGCCGCCAGGTTCAATCCGGGACACGCCGAGCCAGAGCGTGTCAGACGGACCGGCTTCCCTCCCCTGCAGGCGCACCATGCGCATGGCGTGGTGGCCTGGCGCCTCGTAGGGAGGCGCCTCGTTGAACCGGACGATGTTCATGGCCGTGATCCGTGCGGGACGAGGATGACTCGGTCGCGCGAGGAGCCCATCACCTTGCGGTAGGCTTCCGCGGCATCCTCAAGGGCGAAGAGCGCGGTCTCCTCGATCGGGAATGGCTTGAGCTGACCGCTCTCGAAGCCCGGCACGAGCTCTCGTAGAACATCAGCGGTTTCGATTGACGAGAGCGCCAACGTGTCGATGCCGACATAGGTGTGGCGACCGCGGTAGAACGCGAAGATGTCAAAGGCGACCACTGGCTTCACGGCAGCAATGAAGATCTGTCGCCCCAGCTTTGCCAGCGACTGGGTGCCCACCTCATAATAAGGGTCGCCCACAGTATTGAAGACGATATCGGCTCCCCTGCCCTCAGTGAGGCGTCGCACCACCGCAGGCACATCAGCGCTCGATGAGTCGACCACCTCGATGGGAGCGGTCGCATGGCCTGCATAGGCTTCCGGCTTGCGCACGACGCCAATCACCTTGGCACCACGCCAGGTCGCGATTTGCGCTGCGGCCTGACCAACCTTGCCGTTGACGCCGAGGACCAGGACCGTTTCGCCAGGTTGTGGTAGGCCGGAGCGGCGAAAACCCTCCAGCGCGGTCACGAAGGGGACGCCGATCCCTGCCGCCTCGGCAAGGCTCAGACCCTCGGGCTTGTGCACCAGTGCGGCAGCTTCCACGACGAGATGTGTCGCGTGAGTGCCGTCGCGGCGGATGCCGAGGTCACCGGAGGACCCAAAGACCTCCTGACCGATGAGGTGCCCTGGCCCCTCGACCGCGATACCGGCAAAGTCGCGGCCGGGGGTGCGTGGGAAAACAGCATAGGGCATCAGGCCAATGGCTGCTTTGACGTCTGACGGATTGACGGCCGCTGCCTTCACTTCAACCAGCACGTCCTGCGTCGAGGTCACCCGCAGGTCGAGGCACTCAACGGCTGGGGCGACGCTCGCGGGGTCTGTCGCCTTGGCGAGGAGGCGAAGGGCGGTCGCCTCCACACCCGATGGGATGTGCGGGATAATCCTTGCTGCAACACTCATGCGGTCCTCCTCGAAGCGTTGATCGGGAAAGGGGTCAGGCGACGCGCCGAGCTTCAGCCGGGCGGGTGGAGAGGCCGACGATCTCGCGGGCTTCACGGGTGGTCGCGATCTGGCCGCCGAGATCCTCGACGATACGGCGCGCCTTTTCGACCATGGCAGCGTTCGATGGAGCGAGAACGCCCTTGCTGATGAACACTGCGTCTTCTAGGCCAACGCGCACGTGACCACCGGCGAGATAGGAGAGCGCAACAGTGGTGAAGGAGGCGCGCCCGATGCCGATGGCCGTGAACTGGGCGTCGGCCGGCAACAGGTTCCGCGCGTAGAGAACCGTCTCTGGCGAAGGCTGGAAGCCGTAAGCCACGCCCATGACGAAAGAGCACAGTTGCGGACCCTTGAGCGTCCCGTCTCTGACCAGATCGTGCATAAGAGCAATGTCGCCAGAGTCGAACAGCTCAATCTCAGGCTTCACGCCGGCTTCAGCGATCACCTTAGCCATGCGCCTGACGTTGCCAGGCGTGTTGATGACCACCTGTCCGCCGGAGTTCATGGTATTGAGATCGAGCGTGCAGATATCGGGCTTGAGTATCGCGATGTGCTCGACGCGCTTCTCAGGCACGAGAAGCGTGGTGCCAGGGGCCGCGACGCGCGGGTCATCAGGGGACGGCACGAAGCGCCCGCCTGGCCCTGTGGTGATGTTGAGGATGAGCTGAGGATTGCGCGACCGGATCCGGTCGATGACCTCACGATAGAGGGCGAGCTCCATCGAGGGCTTTCCCGTCTGCGGGTCACGCACGTGAAGGTGAACGATTGCCGCACCAGCCTCAGCGGCATCAAGAGCGGCGTCGGCAATCTCATTAGGCGTGATGGGCAGGTGAGGCGTTTGGTCGGGCGTTGTCAGGTTGCCCGTGACCGCACAGGTGATAACGACCTTCTGCAGAGGATTACGCATGATCCCCTCCCCTCACAGCGCTCGGCCGCCATCGACCAGGATGGTGTGTCCGGTCGAGTAGCCCAGCATGGTCGCACACGCGGTGATCGCGGCGGCGATATCCTCGGCTTCGCCGATCCGCTTGAGAGGGGTGGAAGCACCTACTTTGTCATTGAAGTCGGCGCCTCGTCCGGGGACGAAGTGGGTGTCAACGACGCCCGGGGAGACGGCAAGCACCCGCACCTCAGGAGCGAGTACGCGGGCCAGCGCCTTCGTCATCACGTCGATCCCGGCCTTGGCGGCGCAGTAGGCGATGGATGAGCCCACCCCGGTGAAGGCAGCTATGGAGGAGATCGACACCACCAAGCCATCGCCTGACCCCTTGAGCAGCGGCGCGAAGGTGCGGATCGCCGCGAACTGCCCCCGCCAATTGACCTGGAACATGCGGTCGACGAGCTCGTCGGTGAGCGCATCGAGATCACCGTGGGGCACCGGCTTTGTGAAGCCTGCTGCGTTCACCAGAATGTCGAGACGGCCGTAGCGCGCTTCGATTGCTTCCTTCAGGGAGACGAGGGAGGGGGTGCTGGCGACATCGGCTTCGTAGGCCGCACTGACCTCGGGTCCGAGCTCCCGGACGAGGTCCTGAGATGCCTGGTTGTCTCCCTCGGTGGGGAGATGCGTCACCACGATGGTGGCCCCAGCCGCGGCAAGCATCCGGCTTGTGGCGGCGCCGATCGCACCGGCCCCGCCCATCACGAGAGCGACCTTGCCATGGAGTGAGCGCGGATACCGGGCTGTGCGGGCCGGCTGAGCTACGATTGGAAGAGACGACGTGGCGAGGGCGAGTTGGGACATGGCAGATCTCCGGTGGAAATTGCGCAGACTACGGACTGCTCGAGTTCGGCTTACTTGATGGGGGGTACAGGCAGCTTCGCCTCGCCGGGCTCCATCACGAAGGTGTAGCCGAGGCGGTACCAGGGGCCGGTCACGTCGGAGGCCGGCGGGGTGCCCTGTCCTTCGCGGTAGCCGCCGATGAGGTGGCGGGTGACCCCGAACACCACATCGCTTTCAAGGTGTGCGTCGTCGTCCGCAAAGACCTGGGTGATCAGGGTCTTGTAACCCGCCTTGAAGCCAAGGAAGTGGAGGTGAGCGGGTCGGTAGGGGTGACGCCCCTGGGCCCGCAGGAGGTCGCCGACAGGCCCGTCCGTGGGCACGGGATAGCCGGCAGGCTTCACGGAACGGAACCAGAAGCGGCCAGCCTCGTCGGTGATGAACTTGCCACGCAGGTTCATGTCGGCCTGGGTCTCGTCCTGGTTCTCATAGAGACCCACAGGCGAGGCCTGCCACACGTCGACCTCGACGCCTTCAAGAGGGCGCCCCAGCGGGTCGGTGATGTGGCACTCGGTAAAGAGCGCTGGGCCTGGCGTGGGGGAGCGTACGATCGAGCCGCCATTCTCGGTCAGGGGCGAGTTCATGCGCCAGAACGGCCCAAGCAATGCGGACGCTGTTTCTGTTGCCCCTGCTTGTCCGTTGTTGAGGAGGCAGACGAGCGTCGAGAAGCCGATCGCATCGGAGAACAGGACGGCCTCGTTGTGGGCGTCATGCGTGGCCTGGCCGATGCGATTGAGGAAATCGAGACCAAATTCGAACTCGTCCTCCGTCAGCCGGACCTCACGAGCAAAGGCGTGCATGTGGCGGACAAAGGACGCTGTGATCTCCCGCAAGCGCGGGCTCCGCGTCTGAGCCATGGCATCAAGCACGACATCCGTGACCGTGCTCTGGTCCTCGATGATGTGGGAGCGGTGGGTCTCTGTGATCCTGGCCAGGGCTGCCTGAGCGGACATTGGTGACCTCCATGCGATCGATTGCATGGGGATCTATGCGATCGATTGCAGGTTGTCAAGCACAAGGCCGTATGCTTTCTTGCAAGCACGCTCTCTGATCAAAGGCTCCTCGTGAACCGCTCCGCCTCCACTGCCCGCCCTAGCCCCACACGCACTCCGACCCTTCAGGCCATCGCTGATGCGGTGGGCGTCCACCGGGCCACAGCGGCGCGTGCCCTCGATCCGGCCAAACGGCACCTGATCTCAGCGGAGGTCGTCGAGCGAGTGCAAAGGGAGGCTCAGCGGCTGGGCTACCGCAGGGACGTTATTGCAGCGAGCTTGCGGACGGGCCGATCGCGCCTAGTGGGTGTGCTTCTTCCAGATCTCGCCAACCCAGTCTTCGCCCCCATCCTCGGCGGCATCGGGTCTGCGCTGTCAGCCCATGGCTATTCCGTGCTCGTTGCGGACGGGGGTAGCGATGAGAAGCAGCAGATCGAGACCGTGGAGCAACTGCTCGCCCGCAGGGTCGACGGCCTCGTTCTCGCTACGGCCACTCGCCGAGACGCCGTTGTGACGGCTTGCCTCAAGGCCAAGATCCCGACTGTTCTGGTTAACCGCGCAGAGGATAAGGAGCGCGTCGCAGCCGTCGTCACTGACGACATCTCGGGTATGCGGCTTTCAGTGCAACATCTCATAGAACTGGGCCATCGACGCATCGGGCACATCGCAGGCCCGGAGAACCTATCAACGGGTGTTCTACGTCGACGGGGCTTTGAGGCTGCCATGGCTGAGGCAGGCCTGGACGGCTCGATGGTGGTCACAGCTCAAGCCTATAGCCGGAGCGCCGGACGGCAGGCATGCGCGACCCTGCTGGATACCTATCCCGTGACCGCGATTGCAGCCTCCAATGACCTTTTAGCGCTCGGTGCTTACCTGGAACTCCGCACTCGGGACCTTTCCTGTCCGGACGACGTTTCCGTGGTGGGCCACAACGATATGCCGCTGGTCGACATGGTCGACCCACCCCTCACGACGGTTCACATCGAGCAGGTCACGATGGGAGAGGAGGCCGCGCGCCTCCTTCTGGAGCGAATGGAAGCCGATGCTCCAACACCGGTCGTTACGAAGGTCACACCACCGGTTCTGGTGACGCGGGCCTCAACCTTTGCTCCTGCAGCCGTAGAGGGTCAGATGAAGCGCCGACGCGCTCATGCGGCGCGTGCAAGGTAACGCCCCACGGAGGCTCACGTCGCATCCTCAGAGTCGACATGGCTCATGTGCTCGACTGCAGCCGCCGACGTCGCCGAACCGAGTGGTACGAGGTGACGCACGAGCGGGGCTGCATCAGCCGCATGGAAGGCGCGCACCCGATCCTGCAGGGCGCGGTCGGCGACCGACACGCGCTCGTGCTGGCGCAGGTGCTCCTCCCAGGAGGCGACCAGGAACCATTCGGTCACCCGCTCGGGCTCGGCCGCGTCCGCCATCAAACCCCATTCGTAGGCGCCGTCGCGACGACGGATGGTGCCAAGGTCGTGCATGGCGTCGGCGAAGGCGGGCTGCCGCTCCAGAAATACTCGGTACTCGATCATGA
Source organism: Microvirga sp. (assembly GCA_035944635.1). Lineage (GTDB taxonomy): Bacteria > Pseudomonadota > Alphaproteobacteria > Rhizobiales > Beijerinckiaceae > Microvirga. The sequence goes on along the minus strand of DASZAZ010000105.1, from coordinate 17,693 downwards.
CCATAATCGGACCGCCTGCGGGTGCCGTGCCGTCGACGACCGTCGGCTCCGGCCAATGGTGTGAGGGCGAGAGATCCTCGTCGCCCGACGGCAGGACGAGCGCGCGCCCGGCGAGCGCCGAGGCCGCGCCGACCCCGCCCGCCACGAGCAGCGCGGCGTCAAGCGAGGTTGCTTCCGCAACCTGACCCCAAAGGAGGCTGCCCACCGTCATCGTGCCGAAGAACACGGTCAGGTAGACGGCGAGCCCGCGCCCGCGCACCCAATTGGGCAGCACGGCTTGCGCAGTGGCGTTGAGCATCGTCAGCACCATGATCCAGGCCGCGCCCGCGACCGCGAGGACGGCCGCGCCAGCGGCTACGCTGTGGACGAATGCAAGGGCTGCGGTGCAGGCGGCGGTGGCGAGCGTCGCCAGCAGCGTCACTCGCTCGCCCGAAAGCCGAGCGCGGAGGCGGGGCATCAGAAGCGCGCCCCCGATGGCCCCCACGCCGACCGCGGCGAGCAGGATACCGTATCCTGCCGCCCCGCCACCGATCTCCGACCGGGCGACGAGCGGCAGCAGCGCCCAGTAACAGCTGGCTGGCGCGAAGAAGATCACAGCGCGCAGCAGCACCCGCCTCAAAGGCGCGCTCGCCAGCGTGTAGCGCATGCCTGCATGCATTGCGCCACCGAGATGCTCGGGAAGTGCGGCCTGGCTAGGCATTCGGTTCCACCAGACCAGCGCAGCGATCGTGACCGCGTAGGTCGCCACGTCGATAAGGTAGGCAGCGGCGACGCCCAGGCCGACAATGATCGCGCCGCCCAGCGCCGGGCCGATCGCGCGAGCGATGTTGATACCTAGGCTGTTGAGGGCCACAGCCGGCTTGAAGTCGGGTCTCGGGACGAGTTCGGGCACGATCGATTGCCAGACCGGTCCGGCCAGCGCCGCGCCGATTCCCGCCACGAGCGTCAATGCCAGCAGCAAGGGCGGAGTCAGGAATCCCGTGAGCGCAGCAAGGCCTAGCGACAGGCTGACCGCGGCAAGGCCGGCCTGCACCATGATCATCATGCGCCGGCGGTCGACGATATCGGCGAGCGCGCCCGCGGGCAGCGAGAACAGGAAGATCGGCAGCGTCGCCGCGGCCTGCACCAGCGCAACCATTACCGGCGAGGGCGCGAGCTCGGTCATCGCCCAGGCGGACGCGGTATCGCGCATCCACCCGCCAATGTTGCCGACCACCGTCGCCACCCATAGCACGGCGAAGACGCGGTTGCGCAGCGGCGCGAACGCACCAGGAGACTTGCCTTCGCTCATCCCATGCGCTCCCGCCACGACAGGCAGCCCGCCAGCAGCAGCCCTCCGCAGATCGCAACATGCTCCCAAAAGATCGCGAGATCGCGGGAAGCGTTCTCCGGAGGCTTGGTCCACCAGGCGTGCGCGAGCAGCGTCGCGACAACCGTGAACGCGGCGAGCAACCCTGTGCCAATCCAAGCGCGCCGACCGCCCAACAACAACAGCAGCGATCCGCCCAGCTGCGTCACGATCACCAGCGCAGCGAACAATCCGGCGGGCTCCAGCCCAATCAAGCCGCGTACCTCGGCTGTAGCAGCCGGGAAGTCCACTGCCTTCAGGACACCACTAACCAGGAACGGCGCGGCCAGCGCGGTGCACCCCAGCAGTAGGGCCCGATTCGGCCGCGGTTCGGTAGCGTCCGCCATTTCAGACCGCCCAGCAGGCGCAGCCGAGCGCGCCCCAGAAGCCTTTGAGATCCGAGACCGGCGCGGCGGAGCCCCATGCCTGAGCATGGGCGTGACCATGAACGTTGCAGGCGGTGCTGCAGCCGCACGCTGCCGTCGCGGTGCGCTCAACCGTCTCGGCCGCGCCGATCGCCGCACGTCCGGTCTGATAGCCGCCGAAGGTCTTGACCGGCGACCAGGCTGGCAGCACCGGCGGTGAGGGCGGTGCAAGGCTGGCGAAGTCGCCAGCGCCGTACACCACCTCGCCGCCGAGCAGGGTCATGACGGACTGCAGCCCGCTGATCTCGTCCTCGGGCACGCTCATATAATCGGCCGAGAGCACGGCCAGGTCGGCGAGCTGGCCGACCTTGATCGCGCCCTTCTTAGCCCCCTCAGTCGAGAACCAGGCATTGGCTTCGGTCCACAGCCGCAGGGCCGTCTCGCGGTCGAGCCGGTTGCGCGCGGGATAGAGCCGCATGCCGCCGACCGTCTTGCCGGTGACCAGCCACGCCAGCGAGACCCACGGGTTGTAGCTCGCGACCCGGGTGGCGTCTGTACCCGCGCCGACCGGCACGCCCGCGTCCAGCATGCGCTTGATCGGCGGCGTCTTCTCGGCCGCCTGCGGTCCATAGCGCTTCGCGAACTCCTCTCCCTGGAATGCCATGCGATGCTGGACCGCGATGCCGCCTCCAAGTGCAGCGATGCGGTCAATGTTGCGCTCCGAGATTGTCTCAGCATGGTCGAAGAACCAGTGGAGGTCCCCGAGCGGCTGGTCGCGGTTGACGCGCTCGTAGACGTCGAGCGCGCGGCTGATTGTCTCGTCGTAGGTGGCGTGGAGCCGCCACGGCCAGCGGTTCTCGACCAGCAGCCGGATCACCGCCTCCAGTTCGCCCTCCATCTCGGGTGCCAGCTCCGGGCGTGGCTCCTTGAAGTCCTCGAAGTCGGCGGCCGAGAACACCAGCATCTCGCCCGCGCCATTGTGGCGGTAGCGGTCATCGCCCTGGCCCGGCCTCACGAGCTTGCCCCAGCGGGTGAAGTCATCGATCTCCTCACCCTTCTTCTGGGTGAACAGGTTATAGGCGATTCTAAGCGTCAGCTGCCCGTCGCCGTGCAGCTTCTCGATGATCGCATAATCGTCGGGGTAGTTCTGGAACCCGCCGCCTGCGTCGATCACGCTGGTCACACCCAGCCGGTTGAGCTCGCGCATGAAGTGGCGTGTCGAGTTGAGCTGCTGCTCTGGCGGAAGTTTCGGGCCCTTGGCGAGCGTCGCGTACAGGATCGCGGCATTCGGCTTGGCGAGCAGCAGGCCGGTCGGATCGCCCGCCGCGTCGCGTTCGATCAGTCCGCCGGGCGGGTTCGGCGTCGATCGGTCGTAGCCCACGGCGCGCAACGCCGCACGGTTGAGGAGCGCGCGGTCGTAGAGGTGGAGGATGAACACCGGCGTGTCGGGCGCCGCCGCGTTGATTTCGGCGAGCGTCGGCAGGCGCTTCTCGGCGAACTGATGGTCGGTGAAGCCGCCCACCACCCGAATCCACTGCCCCGGCGGGGTGACCTGCGCCTGCGCGCGCAGCATGCGCATGGCGTCAGCGAGGCTCGGCGCGCCGTCCCAGCGCAGCTCCATGTTGTAGTTCAGCCCGCCTCGGATCACATGTGTGTGGCTGTCGATCAGGCCGGGAATGGCACGCCGGCCTTGGAGATCGATGGTGCGTGTGCCCGGTCCCGCCGTTGGCATGATCTCGCGCGCCTCGCCCACTGCCGAGAAGCGGCCGCCCGTGATCGCGACCGCTACCGGGTTCGGATTGGCACGGTCAAGCGTCGTGAACCGGCCATTGATCAGGATCAGGTCGGGGGTGGTCGGCTGGGCCATGGCGGGGCTCCGGAACGAGGTCGCAAGGCCAAGAGCAGCAGCACCGGCCGTGAGCTGGCGACGTGTTGGTTGGTAGGCTGGGATGGTCATGCGGGAGGTCCCCCGGGCAGAGACGCGGACGTCGGCGCCCTGTTCTCAGGCTCGGCAATAGGGCTCTGGCGTCCAAAGCTCTTGGTGTGAAAGAGGCTGGCGAGGGCGTCTGGGTGACCGCGCCAGTACTGGACCGCCGCTTCACCGGCCAGCATGCCCAGAAGCCCGAGAAGCGCGATGATCGGCGGCGCTGGCGACCGCACACCCAGCAACCCGTACGCCACCCCAACGAAAAGGCCAACGCCAAGCGAAAGAACGTAGGTCATGGTGCCCACCCACGTGAGATGTTGCAACGAAGCGGGCTGGCCCGACGCTTAGACCAGCCCGCCAAAAGCCCGCCGGGGAGGATAGGCGGGCTCGAGGGACACCCTACTCGGCCGCTTGTGAGACAGGAGCCGGAGCAGGTCCGGCCTCGGAGGCATGCTCGCCCAGCGCCCACTTGGAGAACCGAACCTGGATGCCGTAGGGGGTGAGCGACTTGAGGATGTCCATGACCCCGTCATAAGTCTCGGCGCGGGCCCAGTCCTGCTGCAATTCGAAGACAAACTGAAGAGCTGTGATCGGCACAGCACCCGCCTGCACCATGCGCTGCATGGCGCGCTCGTGCGCTTCCGGACTCGTGTCACCGCAGGCGTCGGCTACGACGAAAATCTCATAGCCTTCCTTGAGCATGTCGAGGGTCGGGAAGTTCACGCAGGCGCCGGTCCAAAGACCCGCGATGACGAAACGCTTCCGGCCTGTAGCCTTCACGGCCTCGCGAAATTCTGCATTGAGCCAGGAGTTGATCGAGGTGCGGTCGATTACCGTGTGGTCGGGGAAGATGCCTTCGGTCACCTCAGGCATGAAGGGACCCGAGAACGAGTCCTTTGCGACCGTGGTGATGATGGTCGGCACCTGAAACAGCTTGCCGGCTTTGGCCAGAACCTGGACGTTATCGACGATCACCTTGCGGTCATGACTCTGCACGCCCTGAAACATCGCGGGCTGAAAGTCTATCAGAATGAGAGCACAGTCTTGAGGGTTGAGCATCTCTTGATGTGACATGAGCTTCTCCTGTTGTGCTTCGGTAGCAGCGATCGCGGTGCCTACCCCTGCGACCGTCAGATAGTATGCGGATTGACGTGTTCGAGCTGCAATGCTGCAAGCTCGGCTTGCGCACGGACCCGATGCCATGTGCGTGAGCGATGGGGTGAACAGCCTCTCTTCGCCTACGTGAGAGATCTCGTGGAGCCAAGCTGCAACTCGGCCAAAACGTTGGTCGAGTCTCGCGTTTCTTGGCGGCCTAGCCGAACGGCCCGTGAAGCGTGTTGAACGTTGAGCCTTTCCCATTCCAGTGCGTTGTTCGGCCCCGCCTTTAGGTCCATGGTCTGGACGCGGGCGGTTCCTTGCCCGACGAGCGACTTGGCTGGCACGTTCTCTGAGAGTGTGTCCGGGCTGGGGGCATGAGAGCTTGCCGGCGGGCTTTGGATCGTTTGTCTAATACTTCCTCAGGAGGAGCACGAGGCCGTTCACCGCGTGCGTTGTGCGAGGCGAGCGGCCGTTATACAGCACCCCCTAAGTTCGCTAGTGAGCCTCTCGGCCGGGTTGTCTACGCCTGCGCGCATCGGGCGTGATTGCGTCGAGGTCCATAGCTTCATGTGGCCTCCGAAGGGCGCCAGGTGCTGCGGCCGGACACAGGGGCGAGAAGCCTGATGGTGGGAGTCAGAAAGGACCGAACCACGCCCATGCGTCCGTTGCTGCCGCTTCACACGACCCTGTCACGCGGCGGCGCCCTGGGGCGCACACGATTTTGCTACATTGAGCTCGATGTTGCTTCATCCGCAGAGACAGCCGCTCCAATCGGGTGTCCCAGCTAACCCCCAATAGGGGCGCAGGCGCACGCATGGCCACACTCGGCGTATCCCGCTCGTCTGCGCGCCGCCCAGCGTTGTCCTGATCGCAACACCCGACGCTGCGGTGCGTCAGTCCCGAACGATGACGCGCTCGAGGTGAACGCGGCCGGTTGCCGGTTGTGGCACCTCCAGCCATGCGCGGTAGGCCCACAGCACAGGCACGGTAAACAGCGGGATCGCCGCGACATCATCGCGCGCGTGATGCAGCGCCGCTGCGACTGCTTCATCGCGCTTCGCCCGATCCAGCGCGGCCAAAGCTCGGTCGAGGTGAGCGTCCAGAGTCTCGCTGTGGTATTGACCAACGTTGAGCACGCCTCGCCCTGGAATGTCGCGGCTTCCAAAGAGCGCTTCGGCCACTGCGAACCCGTCCAGGGTGAACGGGATCAGCCCGAGGAGATAGAAGTCGCTCCTTCCGTCGTAGAGGAGCGGCATGACCTTGTTCTTCGACTGCACATTGAGCGCAATCGCAATGCCTGAGCGGGCGAGCATCGCTACGAGTGCCGTGCAGATCTCCTCATCTGCGAGGTAGCGGTCGTTCGTGCAATCAAGCCGCAGCCGGAAGCCGTCGGGGAAGCCGGCCTCGGCCAGCATAATGCGCGCTTGTTCGGCGCTCTTCCTGCGGGATCCCTCCTGGCCGCCTTTCGCATCTGACTCAACGTACCCGGCCACCCCTGGCGCAACGAACTGGTCGTGAGGGTGCGTGAGGCCGCGCAGAATACGCTGCGCCAGCACTGGCACGTCAATCGCCTCGCGCAGGGCCGCTCGCACGCGCCGGTCGCGCATAGGATTGGGTACCGATGGACCAGGTGCCGCTGAGAGCTTGTCGCGTCCCGTGTTCAGACCGAGGAAAAGTGTAAGAACGCCCGGGCGCGTGGCCACCCGGATGTCACTCCGTCCGCTCTCTCGCAGGAGCGTCAGGTCCTGCAGCGGGACGGCGTCCACGAGATCGGCGGCCCCGCTGAGCAGCGTTGCGGAGCGGGTATGGTCGCTGTCGATGGGCGTAATGATGACCCGGGACAAGGCGGGCGCTGGCCTGCCCCACCACGCGTCGCGACGCTGCAGCACCGTCTCGAGCCCTGGCCGGTAGCTCTCCAGGCGGAATGGGCCTGTACCGTTCGCCTGAGCGATGGCGGCGGGGGCGGGCCCAGGCTTTGTCGGCAGGCGAATCTCCGCCGCCCAACGTTTTGACACCACGGGTACATCGGCTAACGCCTCAAGTAGCATCGGATCCGGGCGCGCCAGGCTGATCCGCACACCGCCCGTTGGCGTTGGCGTGACGACGTCCACGGCCCGAAGGCCCGTCATGAATGCCGCGGAGACGCGGGCGCGGTTAAGCGAGTAGACCACGTCCTCAGGGCTCAAGAGCGCGCCGTCATGAAAACGCGCCTGGCGAAGATCGAAATCCACGGTGCGCACGTCCGTCCAGCGCCAAGCAGTGGCCAAGCCAAGCTAGGGCGAATGACGAGGTCCGGATCACGCGTGACGAGCCCCTCATAAAGGTTGGCGAGCAGGTGAAAATTCGGTGTGTCGAGGATGCCGTGCGGATCCAATGTTGCGAGCGCACCGCGCGTTGCCCAGCGCAGCTCTCGGGCTTGAACGGTCCCGGCCGTGGCTTGCAGCACTCCAACGGTGACTAGGAGCGCTGCCAAAACTCTGCGCCAGCAGTGATCGAACCGCTCCATGATCCAAACCTAAACCCTGTCGGTCGCAGGACGTCCCGTGTGAGTGATGCGCGTGCCCGAGACGCTCACGCCAGTCCTCTCGCGCTGCCAGAGGCTCGGAGCTACACCGGCCTGCTTGCGAAACACCCGCGCGAGATGACTTGGGCTACTGAACCCGAACTCGAAGGCCAAGTCGCCGATGTTAATGTGCCCGGCACTCTCCGAAAGCCTGTCTTTGATGCGGGCTACACGTCGATCGGTGACGTAGGCATGTGGAGGCATCCCGAAGCTCTGCTTGAACGCCCGGCAAAAGTGGAACTTGCTCAAGCCGGCGAGCCGCGCCAGCTCGTCGAGGCTCATGTTGGCCGCGAGATGCGCCTCGATGTAATCCACCACCGTGCGCCGGGCGCGCCCGGTCAGCCCGCCTCGCGCTACGGGCGTGGACGCACGCACCCGCGCCCGGAGGGTGAGCAGGCGGGAAAGAACCCCCATGAGAGCCCAATCGACCAGAATGCTTGAGGGCGGCTCCGGGGAGTCCACGAACATGGACGCCAGACCCTGCATACCGGCGACGCTCAAAGGGTCTTGGCAGAGCTCGAAGGGAAGAAACTCGATATTGGCGGACTTCAGGTGACCGTCGGACGCTTGATCGATGAAGGCGGGTGGCATGAGAATGCCGAACCAGCGATAGTTCGCTGTTCCGTTCGCTTCGCCCTCGTACACCTGTTCGGCTGGGAGAAAGAAGACATTGCCCTGGTTGATTAGAAGCGGGTCGGAGCCCAGGTGTCGGAACTTAGTGACAGCTCGGCGCTGACCCGGAGAGATTAGGGTTGCAATCATATGGCACGGCAGTGCCGCCTGAAACCGCAACGTTCCGGTTGATATCCATGTATGATCGCAGATGCTCACCGTGGAGTGAGTCCACGTCCGCTGGGCCAAGAGCCGGGTGACCGGCTTCTTGAAGGGAGCCGACGAAACGTCGGCCAAGCATCTTTCGGGGGCGGCTCCGCCGGCGACTGTGTTCCTGTTAAGCATCGCTTCCTTCTAACATATGTCATTATTTGCCACAAACAGGCTCCAGCGCATCCTGCCGGCTAGCCCTTTACGTTGCGGCTGCTCCGTGGCGAGGCTGTCACCCACCGCCGCCTGCTGGGCCAGGAGGCGGTGGCCGGACGTCGGCGTCCGCATGGGCATTTCCCCGTGCGGCTTGGATTGAATGAGCCTTGATGAGAACCGTAGGTTCATCAGAGCCCACGAGAAATGGAGCGTGGGCCTTCTGGTGGCGGACAGCGCTCATCCTAGCCGAGCGGTTGTGGACGGCTATTGAGGACTGACCTCGTTGGTCCTGTGTGATGGGGCGTTAGCAACCTTCGCCAATAGCGCTCCTGGGAGGTTATCGCACGGAAACCGGTTCTCATTGGCCTTGTGACGCCTGCTCTTGCTACCCAACAGTCTGATCGGCAGGTCCAGGACGTCACATTTGGGAATCCCTGTCAGGAGGAGACCACGATGACGGGAGCACCAGGAGCGGGAGCCTTCATCCCGTACGGCGCCTACTGGTCGAGCCCCTTTTGCCGTTGGCAAGGCTCGTTTGCGCATCTGCACGCCTTTGACCTTGCGGCCCTCACGGCGCGCCAGGCTCTGCAGCGCCGCAACATCGACCTCGGAATCCTGGATGCCGGCGTCCTCGGGACCACCGTGCCCCAGAGAGGATCGTTCTATGGCCTGCCGTGGCTCGCAGGCGAGATTGGCGCCCCACACCTCGCTGGGCCCACCATCGCCCAAGCGTGTGCCACGAGCGCCCGCGTGCTCGCCACCGCGGCCTCGGACCTCGCACAAGGGGATGCCACGGCCGTCCTCACCATCACCACCGATCGGGTCTCAAACGGACCGCACATCTATTACCCGGCACCACATGCGCCCGGCGGCACCGGCACTCATGAGAACTGGGTGCTCGACAATTTCGAGCGTGACCCATTTGCGAAGCTCGCGATGGTGCAGACGGCCGAGAACGTGGCTCAAAAATACCAGATCGGCACTCAGGAGCAGCACGACCTCGTCCTCCGCCGGTTCGAGCAGTACGAGGAGGCGCGCCAGGACGGCGGCGCCTTCCAGGCCCGCTACCTGGAAGCCCTGGAGGTGCCGGCTCCCGGCCGGCGGGGTGCCACCGTCCCCATATCGGCCGACGAAGGCGTGCAGGCGGCGAGCGCTGAGCGGATGGCGCGGCTCAAGCCCGTCATGGACGGCGGCACCATCACCTATGCGGGCCAGACCCATCCCGCCGACGGCACGGCCGGCATGATCGTGGCGAGCCGCGACAAGGCGCGAGAGCTCGCGAGCGACCCTGGTATCACGGTCGAGATCCTCGCCTTTGGCCAAGCCCGTGAGGCCAGGGGAATGATGCCGGCGGCCCCCATCCCAGCCTCGGAACGCGCGCTGAAGCAAGCGGATCTTAGGATCGGTGACATCACAGCGGTGAAATCGCACAACCCCTTCATCGTCAACGATATCGCTTTCGCCCGGCACTTTGGGGTCAACCCCTGGACCGTCATGAACAACTACGGCTGTTCTCTTGTCTACGGGCACCCACAGGGCCCCACGGGTATGCGCGTGATCATCGAATTGATCGAGGAGCTGGCATTGCGCGGCGGCGGCTATGGGCTCTTCAACGGCTGCGCGGCCGGAGACAGTGCAATGGCGCTGGTCCTGCGCGTCGACGATGCCAGCTCCACGACGCGCCGGGCAGGCCCCGAGGCATAGGGGTCATGAACAACGACGGGCCCCTCCCCTTCGTCCACGCGACCGTAATCCACATGTTGCGGGCGGCAGCCTTGGCGGCGCCGCAGGCGGAGGCGCTCGTTTGCGGGGACGAGAGGCTCACCTATGCGGCATACTGGCAGTCGGTTGCCGCCTTCGCGAAGGGCCTGGAGCAGCGCGGTTCGCGCGGCGGACGCGTAGCCGTGCTGATGGGCAACAGCATCGATACCGCGATCGCGTGCTTCGCGGTTCAGGCTGCGGGAGCCCAGCTCGTGCCGCTCAATCCAGCCTATACGGGCCACGAGCTTCGCTTCATCCTCCAGGATGCCGAACCGGACGTGATGGTCCATGAGACGAGCACGGGTGACATGGTCGCGGCGCTGACGGCTGAGACCGGTATCCGACATCGCATCGAGGTCGGCCCCGCATTCCGCTTGTTCGATGCAGCGCGTCACAACGGATGGGTTCCAGATGTTAGCCTCCCGGAGCCCGACGCCTTGGCGCTTCTGCAATACACGGGCGGTACCACGGGCCGACCCAAGGGGGTCATGCTCAGCCATCGCGCTGTCGCCACCAATGTCTCCCAGCGCGAGGCACTGCTGCCGACCCGTCCGGACGACCGCGTTCTTGCCATCACCCCGCTCTTCCACTCCTACGCCTCTGCGATGGGGCTGTCCCTCGCGGCCTACGCCAAGGCAACGCTCGTCGTCCTTCCTCGATACCGGCCGCAGGAGGTGATCGACACCGTAGCGCGGGAGCGCATCAGCCTGTTCGCTGGCAGCCCGACGATCTTCAACGGGTTGATGGCCCACGAAGGCTTCCCTGATGCGGACTGGTCAAGCCTGCGGCTCACCTATTCGGGCTCCGCAGCCTTACCTGAGGAGACGCTCCGCCGCTGGGAAGTGGCTACGGGGGCTCCGGTCTGCGAGGGTTACGGCCAGACGGAGGCTGGGCCCGTGCTCACCTACAATCCGCAAGACGGTGTGCGGAAGATTGGTTCCGTCGGCGTTCCGCTCCCTGGAACCCAGGTGCAGGTGGTCGATGTGGAGAGCGGAACGCGCATCCTGCAGGCGGGCGAACTCGGCGAGGTGCGGGCGCGGGGACCTCAGATCATGGCAGGGTACCGGAACAGACCGGACGAGACGGCGGCGGCACTGCGCGATGGCTTCCTCTACACCGGTGATATAGGAACTTTCGACGAGGACGGTTACCTCTTCATCCGAGACCGCAAGAAAGAGATGGTGATCGTCGCCGGCTTCAACGTCTACCCGCGCGAAGTGGAGGAGACGCTTCATGCCCATGAAGCAGTGTCGGAAGCTGCTGTTGTCGGTCGGCCGGATCCCTACCGAGGAGAGGCGCTCGTTGCCTTTGTGGTGCCGCGCCCTGGCCGTTTCCTGGACGAGGACATCCTCCGGGCTCATCTAGCGGATCGGCTCGTGCGCTATAAATTGCCGAGCACCATTCATTTCGTCGAGAGCCTTCCCCGCACCACTGTGGGCAAGATAGACAAGATCGCCCTGCGGAAGGCGGCCGAGAACCCTTAAAAAAGGGACCATGGGCCGACTGCGAAGGGGGTCCTGTCGCATCGTTCCGCGGCTTGGTACCCGCTTAGTCGACGAACTGGAGTAGGATGAGAGACAGAGAGGGGAAAGCCGCAAGCAAGAGGAGGCGGATTGTGTCGACGACCAGGAATGGGACGAGGCCGCGATAGAGCGCTTTGGCGCTCAAGTGTGGTGCCATCGACTGAATAACGAAGATGTTCATCCCCACAGGCGGCGAGATGAGCGCAATCTCCATGACGACGACAAACAAGACTCCGAACCAAATAGGGTCATAGCCGAGGCCTGTGACCACAGGAAAGAAAATTGGGATCGTCAGGAACGTCATCGACAACTCCTCAAGGAAACAACCGAGGATGATGTAGATGAGCAAGATTGCGGCGATCACTGTCCAGCCGGGGGCCTGCAAAGCCTGAATGAAAGCTCCAAGCTCGCGTGAGAACTGCGCGACCTCAAGGAAGTTCGTGAAGGCGATAGCGCCAATCAGCAGGAAAAACAGCATCGCCGTCGTGCGAGCTGTTGTAGTCAGGACGTCTATAAATGCTCCCAACGACATACTTCGTCGCCAGACTGTAATCACAAGAGCGCCGAAGGCTCCCATTCCAGCAGCCTCGGTGGCCGTGAAGGCTCCTGCGTAGATCCCAGCGATGACGAACGTAAAGAGGGAGAGAACCGCCCACACGTCACGCAACGAACGCAGGCGCTCCCGCCAATGGGACCGTTCGCCACCAGGACCTAAGCTCGGATTGCGCCAAGTCACCCAAGCCGCCGCTGCAATGTAACCGGCGACGCCAATAAGGCCTGGTATGATGCCAGCGACGAACAGCTTCCCGATGCTCGTCTCTGTTAGCAGACCATAGATGATCATTGCGGTACTGGGCGGGATCAAGATGCCGAGTGTCCCGCCAGACGCAACCGTTGCGGCCGCGAAGCCATCATCATACCGGTAGCGGCGCATCGCCGGTAGCGCGACTTTGGCCATCGTGGCTGCCGTGGCCACGCTGGATCCGCAGATGGCCGAGAACGCACCGCAAGCCACGATTGTCGCCATGGCAAGGCCACCGCGCAGATGACCCATGAAGGCGTAAGCTGCGCGGTAGAGCTCCTTCGCCATACCGGACGCACCTACCAGGTTGCCCATGAGGAGAAAGAGCGGGAGGACCACAAGCGTCGGATTCGACACGGTGTCATAAGCGACCTGGCCGAAAACCGTCAACGCAGGCTTGATGCCGACGATTGCCGCAAAGCCGGAAAGCCCAACCACAGCGAGGGCATATCCCACGGGCATGCCCAACATCATGAGCAGCAGGGCTCCCGCGATGGCGAGAGTACCGATGATCATTCGGGGGACTCGGGCAGGTTCGAGCTGCTGGCGGGTACGTCCCCCGCTCCGAAGCCCAGGAGACGGGCAACCTGCGCAACCGCCGCGACAAGTGCGAGCACTGCGAGGGCCGTAGCAACCGGTGCCAGCGGAATCTTCAGCATCGGTGACGTATCGCCGAAGTCAGCCATAGATCCTGCCAGCGCTAGCGTCTGGTAGGAAATCAGCGCAAGGACCCCAGCTCCGATGACTGCAAACACGACATCAAGGACCCTCCTAAACCCGGAGGGGGTATTCTTGATGCCGAAGTCGACCTTGACGTGCTGGCCTCGCGCCGTAACGATCGGCAGGCCTGTGAACACCGCAAGCGCCATGATGATCCCGATCAGATCGTCAGCCCCTGTCAGGGGCCGCGCGAAGAGATAGCGCCCTGTCACATCGACAACGATAATCAACATGGCGGCAAACAGAATGGCCGCCATGGCAAAGCTGAGGACCCGCTCGGCAAGACGCACGATGCGCCTCTAGGTTCCGCGCTTGTAGGAGCGTGCGCCTTCGCGCAACTCGCGCAAGGCGACGGGAACGTCGACGCCCTTGCCCTGGGCGTCCTTGAGGTAGGAGGCCTCGATCGGCTCCATCAGGCGGCGCATCTCGCTCACGAAGGCAGCGTCGGGCTCAACGATCTTGAGGCCCTGCTCGAGGAGCTTCTGCTTCGCCTTGACCTCCAGTTCGTCGAGACGAGCGCCGGCCGCCTTGGCGAAGGCAAGGCCCGATACGCTCTCGATCGCCTTCCGATCGGCTTCGGACAGCTGGCGCCACTTCGCCTCATTCATGACGATATAGAACGTGCCGTTGATGAACCCGCCGGGCACCAAAGCGACATGAGGGGCGAGACGGCCGATGTCGAAGGCCAGAACTGCATCGAAGAAATAGCCTCCGCCCTCAATGACACCGGTCGAGAGCATCTCGTAGGATTGCGGCGCGGGACCGAAGACGGGGACCGCACCAAGGCTGGAGATCGCCTGGGAGAGGAGAGCATCAGCGCTTCGCAGCTTCATGCCCTTATAGTCGGCGATGGCGCGCACGGGCTTGGCCGTGAAAATCTGCCCCGGCGCGCCTGCAACGGCGCCCAGGAGCCTGACCCCTCGGAACTCGCCGGCCTTCTCGAGGTGCCGCTGATACACGTCCCAGAACGTGACGCTCACGGCCTCGGAGCTCTCCCCGAGAAAAGGCATTGAGGTCATGTTGCTGACGGGAAAGCGATCTGGGGTATACCCAATGGAGCTGAACACGAGGTCGACGGCCCCGGACCGCACGAGATCGTACTGCCGCGGCGGGGGACCAAGGGACGACGCCGTGAATTCGATCTTCACGCGGCCCTCGGTGGCCTGTTCGACGGCTTTCGCCCAGGGCTCAATCACGTCGGCGTGGAAGGCGTTGTTTGAGGGGAGCCACTTGTTAAAGGTGAGCTTTGTCTGTGCCGCGGCTCCGCTGGCGCCAAGCCAGAGTGCCGCGATCAAACCCGCGACGGTTCCGGTCTTCCACATCATGGTTGCTTCTCCCTCCGGTCTCAGGTGTCTTGAGCTACTGCCTTTGCGGCCATTTGGACACAGCCTAGGCGAGCTCCGGAATGCTGCCCAATGAGAAGCGGTTTCACGCTCATAACCGATCCGATCAGCTCCGATGCAGACTGGCGCCTCTATAACCGTCGGTCATGAAGGGGGGCGACAAAGCAATTGGCGCTGACCCCTTCCCCTTGAGTACGGTTCCACGAACAGGCAGCGCAAGCCCGAGGGTCCGGCCAGCATGACGAGAGCGTCTCCGCCACAGGACGTGCGGTTACTCGTACGCGAGGATAGCGTCCATTCGTCAATCTACACCGATCCTGGTATCTTCGAACTCGAGATGAAGCGCCTGTTCGGGCGCTCCTGGATCCTCGTCGGCCACACCAGCCAAGTCCCTGAGGCTGGTGCCTACGTGACCTCGCGGCTCGGGCGGGAGCCCGTGCTGATCGTGCGAGGCGACGATGGCGAGGTACGGGTCTTCCACAACCGCTGTACCCATCGTGGCGCGAAGCTCTGCATGATGCCCCGAGGGGTGAGCCGGCGGTTCACCTGCCCGTACCACGGCTGGACCTATGACACCGCTGGGAACCTGCGGGCCCTACCGGCCCCAGAGGAGTACCCGGCCAACTTCAAGCTGGCCGATCACGGTCTGAAGTCCGTGCCGCGCGTCGCGGTCTATCGTGGCTTCATCTTCGCCAACAACGCGGCCGATGGGCCGGATCTGATGACCTTTCTCGGCCATATGCGCACGAGCATTGACGATCTCGTCGATCGAGCGCCCGATGACGAGATCGAAGTATCGGTCGCGCCGCTGCGCCACCGCTACAAGGGGAACTGGAAGTTTACGTTCGAAAATCTCAATGATACCCTGCATGCCGGCGTTGCTCATGCGGTCGCGGCAAAGGCCGCGAGTACCGTCAGCGCTCGCCTTGGCGACGAGGCCGCGAACCACCCGGCGCTTGGCATGATGATGGCCAACGCAAAGCCCATCAGCTCCTTTCAGGCGCTAGACCTCGTGACCGCAGAGAGCGGCGGCCACAGCTACTTCGGTGGCCATATGGGCCTGAGCTACCAGCCCAAGGTGGGCGACGAGTATTTCAGTGCCCTGGCCGCTGCGCGCGGTGAGGCTCGGGCTCGCGAGATCCTCTCGGTCGACCGACATGTGACGCTGATCTACCCCTCGTCCACATGGCATGGTCGCTACCAGACCGTGAGAATGGTCCACCCGCTTCGGGCCGACCTGACCGAAGTCGTAAGCTTCGCTTGTCGCCTAAAAGGGGCACCAGACGGTGTCTACGAGAGTGCGCTCATGTACTGCAACAATGCCAGCTCCGCCCTGTCATCGGTGATTACCGACGATCTCGAGATCTACGAGGCGGCCCATCGCATGAACGCAACCCTCGACGGCCTCTGGCTCCCGATCGCCAGAGGTGCCGGAGCGATACGAACGCAGGAGGTCGGGCACCGCCGACACGCTGCCACGAGCGAAGCCTACATTCGCAATCAGTACCGCTTCTGGAGCGAGGCTCTGCAAAGCGATGAGCAACACCGGGAGGCCGCCGAATGAGTGAAGGGCTTGAACTCAAACGGCCTGCGTTAAGCGATGCGGCAACCCTGCGCTCGCGTGTGACGGAGTTCCTGGAGGATGAGGCCGATCTCCTCGACGCCAAGCGCTACCGTGACTGGCTGGCGCTCTTTGCCAACGAGGCCTGGTATTGGGTGCCAGTGGCGCCGGATCAGGTTCACCCGCTCGACGGCCCCTCGCATCTCTATGAATTGCGGCCGCTCCTCGAAGCGCGCGTGGAGCGACTAATGGCCGCCAAGCTCATTCCGCAGAGCCCCCCGTCCCGCACGTGCCGAATCGTGGGCGGCGTGAGGGCTGAACCGGGTGCTAGCATCATTCGAGCGCGGGCCAAGTTCACGATGGTTGAATCGCGCATCCTCTATGAGGCGGATGATCTGGAGGACCAGCGCATTCTCGCCGGTGAGGCAACCTATGGGCTCATTGACGGGGCCGACGGCCTCCGCATCGTCTGGAAGCGGGTCGACCTCATCACCTCGGAGGCAGGCCTCCGGGGCGTCACCGTTCCGCTCTGAGGCGCGCCATGTCACTTGCCGAACTTCAGGCCTTGAGGGAGATGCTGGCCCGCCGCCCTCCGATCGACATTCCCATTACGCAGCGGCGCGAGCAGTTCGAGGCGCTTGCCGCCCGCTTTCCACTCCCCGACGATCTCCGTGTCGAGCGCGTCGAATTCGGCCGGAATGGCTTGTCCGGCGCCTGGGTCCGAACCCCTGCGGCAAGGCCAGACCGTGTCATACTTTATCTCCATGGCGGCGCCTTCTCGGTCGGATCATCAACAAGTTACCGTGAACTCGCGGGTCGGCTCGGCCGGGCCGCGGAGGCCAGCGTCTTCCTGCCGGACTTCCGCTTAGCGCCCGAACACCCGCTCCCCGCCGCACACGACGACGCATTCGATGCATACTGCCATCTTCTCGACGTCGGCTACGATCCGAGCCGCCTCGTGGTCGCGGGAGACTCCTCGGGAGCCAACCTCGCGGTCTCGGCGGTGATGCAGGCTCGTACCGCAGGGCTGCTCATGCCGGCGGCGATCGGTACAATTTCCGCCTATCTGGATCTCACCAACAGCCGTCCCTCGATCCGCGAGCGAGATGCCATCGATCCCTTCATTGACGCTTCAAAGATGAACGGCACGGTTGCATTCGTGGCACCCGGTCGCGATCCGCGCGATCCGCGCCTGTCCCCTCTATTCGCCGATCTGGCCGGGCTCCCGCCGATTCTGCTCCTGGTCGGCGAGGCCGAAGTTCTGCACGACGACTCCGTCGACTTTGCCGCCGCCGCAAGAGCGGAGGGGGTCGATGCTCAGGTCGAAGTGTGGCCGCAGATGGTGCACGTCTGGCCGTTCTTCGGACCCATGCTCGAAGAGGGCCGCACCGCGACGGTTCGACTTGGTGCCTTCCTAAAGGCAAAAATGCGCCGCTAGGCTTTGTCCGGTTGGTCCGAATCGGCTCCAGGCAGCTGATTGATCATCGTTGCGATGAGTTTGAACGACCATGTCATAAGGTAAGGTCATGCTTACAGTCAGAGTGCTGGTTTGGGCTGCACCTTTTAGAGCGGAATCCGCTCACGTTGCATCGTATCCCGCAGCGGCGAAGTAGTTGGTGCACTCGGCTGGGCTGAAGGCGTTGACGAGCGTGCCTATAGTGGTCCAGAGGCCCTCGACGGTTCGCTCGGCGGCCTTGCGCAGGA
>DASZAZ010000104.1:0-78787 GCA_035944635.1 Microvirga sp. | reverse complement strand
CACCCCGTGCGCGAGCGGAAAGTGTGGGGAAATCCGCGCCATCTGCGCCTTGCTCAGCAGAAATAGACCGCTCATCAGCGCCTCCTCTACAGGGACACTGAATCAGCCCTCAGCCGAGATTAATAGGTCCTGAGCCTAGCGCCTAAGCATCACCCACCAGTGTCGTCACCGTCCCTGCTCCATCGCATTCGGAGCAAGTGTTCCCGCTCACCTCACCCTTCCCCGAGCAGGCGGGGCAGAGGTTTTCCCCCGATTGCGCTGTTCCAGGCCTCACCTCATCGCCTGGCTTCTTGCCCTGTTTCGTCGCCATGTACCGCCTCCGTCATGCTCAACACAGAAGTTAACGGCCAAAGCCGCCGGAAGGTGCAGGCGCGCGCCGGGCGTAGCCGTAGGTCGGAGCCCACCTTCGGTTTGCTAGGTGGGGCGACACAGGCCATGACGACCTCCTCGTAGCGGGCACGCGCCCTCTCCAGAATCCGCTCCTGCGGCTCAGGAGGATTGCCGACCAGCCGGGTTCCGGCGGCGGCTTCCATGCCGCTCTCCATCCAGGTCCGGAAGAACACCTCCCGTAGGACGCCCTCCTTCTCAGCCAGGGTAGCGATCGAGAGCATAATGAACACCAGAGCTTGGTTGCTTGCCAGGAGCTCTGCCGTGAGGTCCTCCCGCTCCCCTTTCGTATCAGTCAGCCGTTGTCGTAGACCACCACACGGCGTAGAAGATCGACCCGACCGAGCCGATCGAGGTCCGGCAAGCGCCCTTGTCTGCTGCGGCCGGCATCAAAGCGTCACTGCGGGGTGGCGGTGTCCAACCCAGCCCATCCGTTCGTCCGTCCGTCAGGATACGCGTCCTACAAGGCAGGTAAGCGTTTCAGTCTCTCCCGCGCTCTTCCGGTTGCGCTGAGATCGTCCGTTTGGTGGTGTGCGCCTAGCAAGCCGCTGCCGACCGCGTCGTGCAGGTGCCATCGTCTATCGGCGAACAGGCCCGATGGGGATCTCCTCGTACATCCGAAGGCCGAGTTCATACCGGCCGGGCGTGCACGCATTCCGTGCCGCAATGAAGCGCCGCACGATGTCGTTCAGGGTACTCTCGTCAAGGTCCTGAGCGATCCGATGCTGATCGATCAGTTCACCGATGTGCACGCGCCATGCATTGCAGGCAGCGACCAGCGGGGGACGAGGCGACGCTTCTGCACTCACGACGCCGTGAGCACTCGCAAGAGGGAGCAAGATTGCCCACGTGGCCAATGCTGGCCACCGCGGCCTGTAGAGAAGCTTACCAGCCATCGCAGCACCCCCGGCTGTTATCCTGTCCTAGCCTACTTGAGACGGCAGGGTGGAGGCTCATCCCTTGCTCGCATCCCGCCTCGTGCTCTCTGGTACTCTGCCTGAGTCAAGCTCGTCAGCTCAACGTTTATCCCACGCGTTGAGCTGCAGTCGCTACGATCTCCAGCTTTACGCCAGGTCCCAGCTCTCCAGCTCCGATGGCAGCCCGTGCGGGAAGGTGCTCCGGTGCGAAGAAATCCATCCAATGCTGATTGAAGACCGCCTTGTCGCGAAGATCAGCGAGGAAGACCAGGACGCTCAGGACTCGGCTGCGGTCAGAGCCACTCGCTTCGAGGAGAAGATCGAGCTGTCGGAACACGTCCGAGGTCTGGCCTGCCATGTCGAGCTCAAGATCTTCTGACACGATACCAGCAAAGTGTATGACGCCGTTATGTTCGACAATATCGTGCAGGAGACCCGCATAGGGTAAGCTACGGCGTATCATGGCGAACCTCGCGAAATATCGCTAACCTCATGCCAGACCAGCTCCGACACCCGGCTTAGGCTATCGGATGTAGCCTGCATGCCGATCAACCGGCGAGCAACAGTCAGGTCCAGGTTCACGAGCGCACTCATGCGTTCTCCTCCCACAGCTTTGCGAGCTCGACGATCGTGAGCGTCGCCCGCTCCATATCCTGACTGCTCACGAACTCCAGCGGCGAGTGGAATGCGTGTCCACCCGCGAAGATGTTGGCGCAAGGCAGCCCCATGAAGGAGAGGCGTGAGCCGTCCGTGCCGCCGCGGATGCTGCCGCGCACCGGCGCCATGCCGACGCGGCGGATCGCCTCCATGGCGTACTCCACGATCTGCGGCTGCCTGTAGAGCACGGCTTTCATGTTGCGGTACTGTTCCGTGACGCTGAACGAGTAGGTGGAACCGGGAAAGTCGCGCAGCACCTCCCGGGTGATCCCCTCAAGGAGGGCTTCTTTGCTCTTGAGGCCTTCCTCGGTGAAGTCGCGGATGATGAGGCTCAGGGTCGCCTTTTCCATCTTGCCAGACACCCCAACCGGATGGATGAAGCCATGCCGGTCCCGAGTCGTTTCGGGTGCCATGTCCTTCGGCAGACGGTCGATGATGGCGCCAGCGATCCTGATGGCGTTCTCCATCTTGCCGAAGGCGAACCCCGGATGGATCGCCACGCCGCTGATGGCGATCTCCACCGAGTCAGCGGAGAACGTTTCGTCCTCGATCGAGCCGGCAGTTCCCCCGTCCATGGTGTAGCCAATATCAGCGCCCAGCTTGGCGAGATCGACTTTGTCGACGCCACGGGCGATTTCTTCATCAGGGGTGAAGAGGATGCGGATGGTGCCGTGACGGATATCCGGATTGTTGATCAGGTGCTCCGCTGCCGCCATGATCTCGGCGATTCCAGCTTTGTCGTCTGCACCCAACAGTGTTGTGCCGTCTGACGTGATGATGTCGTTGCCAATTTGGTCTTTCAGCACGGGATAGTCGGCGACGCGGATCACCCGGCTTGGATCCCCAGGCAGCTGGATATCCCCACCCTGGTAGTTCCTGACGACCTGAGGACGAACATTGGTGCCGGTGAAGTCCGGGGCCGTGTCCATATGGGCGCAGAAGCAGAGGACGGGGATGCTGTTCTTGGTGCTGGTTGGCGGGATGGTGGCATAGACATAGCCGTACTCGTCGAGATGAGCGTCGGTCACCCCGATCTCGATCAGTTCCTCGACGAGCAGACGGCCGAGGTCCTTCTGCTTCTCCGTCGACGGCTGGGTATGGGAGGTGCCATCGGATTGGGTGTCGATGACAACGTAGCGAAGAAAGCGGTCGGTAACGCTTGATGGCATGGCTGGTGATCCAAGAGGCAGGAACAGGTACGCCGTACTTAGCAGGGCACTGCTGTGTCGCGAACAGGATCTTCCCGTCCCGCAGTCGGCACGAGCGCTGGCGGCAGGCTGCCGAGCTCCGGTTCAGGTGCGTCTGTGAACTCAAAAGGCTGAGCTAAGCGAACATGGCGGGCGGAATGCCGTAGTGGCGACCACGAACAGGGCAAAAAGGACGAGCAAGCACGGCGAACCTCCTTCAGACTATCAATGAGATCGCAGTGCACCATCGTCACTCGGTCGCTGTTTGACGTGGTTTGCTTGTGCTGCAAATCCTGTGCACGTTGAGTACAGCGGGCCGCAGGGGAGCCCGCAGCTGGACAGGTCTATGCCCGAAACGGACGAACGCGATGAGGTGGTGGTGAGCGGCGAGGTGTACCGGATCGCGCGCACCGCGACGGCTGAGGGTGTGAGGATCACCGTATCGAGCCAGGATCAGCTCAGGTTCTCGTTGCCCCTCGACACGCCCGACGAGCAGGTCAGACGTTTCATCCAGGTCTATGCTCTCGGCTTCGTCGACGGCCAGAGCACGAGGTCGCCTGGAATGGAACACCACATTCGCGAACGCCTCACCCAGGCCGCGCACCGGCTCGGCCAAGCGGCAGGCAAGCTGAAGGCAGACCGATCGTGAGGCCCGCGCCATGGAGCGGGTGCCGTCCTTCTTCTCGATCTTGAGCGCACTCACGCCGCCATGAACTCGCATGCGGTCATCTACACGGATGGAGCCTGCATCGGCCAAGCGCCTCTTCGACCCGGCGGCTGGGCGGCCGTGATCCTCATGGACGGCGAGGAAAGGGTGCTGGGAGGTGCCCACCCGGCAACCACGATTACAGCCATGGAGCTGACCGCAGCCCTTCGCGCTCTGCAGTCTGTTCCTCCTGCTGCATCCGTTGACCTCTTCACCGACAGCGCGGCCCTGGTGATCGGCATCACGCAGCGCCTGCCCTGGTGGCGCTCTCGGGGCTGGCGGACGATGAAGGGGCGCAAGGTGCCCGATCGGGAGCTCTGGCAGGAGCTTGCCGGCCTTGAGGCGGCGCGGCAGGTGAGGTGGATCTGGGTGAAGGCGCACGCCGGGAACCCCGGAAACGAGCGCGCCGACCGCTTGGCCCGTGAACAGGCCCAACGCGCGATGAACAGCGATGGCGCGGGCCCGCACGGTTCCCTCACGTCAGCGTCGTGATCACCGGCCGAGAGGCAGGGCGCACGTGGGACCGACGTCTCGAAGCAACCGGCTCGATCGACGGTCGCATCGCCTCAAGCGGCGTCGTTGAGATGGCAAGCCGAGAGGCGGTCACCCGCTACGGCTTTCAGGGCGGGGCGCTCCTCTCGGCACCGCGGCATCGCGAAGGGGCAGCGGGGGTGGAAGTGACACCCTGTCGGAGGGGCGAGGGGCGATGGTATTTCGCCCTTCACCGGAGCGAACACCTGACGACGGCGGCTGATGCGAGGCGCCCCGGCGAGAAGGGCTTGTGTGTAGGGATGTTTGGGGGCGTCGAACAAAGCCGCGGTCGGTGCCTGCTCGACCACGCGGCCGAGATACATCACAACCACATGGTCGCTCACATGGCGCACCACGCCGAGGTCGTGGCTGATGAAGAGGTAGGTCAGCCCATAGGCTTCCTTGAGTTCGAGGAACAGGTTGAGGATCTGGGCCTGAATCGACACGTCGAGGGCCGAGACGGCCTCGTCGCAGATCAGCACCTCGGGCTTGACCGCGAGGGCCCGCGCGATGCCGATGCGCTGCCGCTGCCCGCCCGAGAACTGGTGCGGGAAGCGGCGGCGGAAGCTGGGATCGAGGCCGCAGCGTTCCATCGTCTGGGCCACATAGTCTTCAAGCGTCTCGCGCGGCACGATGCGATGCACCCGCGGCGCCTCACCGATCAAGTCCGCGACCCTTTTGCGAGGGTTGAGCGACGAGAACGGGTCTTGGAAGATCATCTGGACGCTGAGGCCCGCACCGTCCGTGGTGACATCCTTCCCGTTAAGGCGCACGCTCCCCTCATTGGGTCGCAGAAGACCGGCGGCCACACGCCCGACGGTCGACTTGCCGCAGCCCGACTCGCCCACCAGACCGACGACTTGACCCTTAGGAATGGCGATCGAGACCTGATCGACGGCGTAGACGGTCTCGTCGGCATGGCTCGCACCGAAGAGATTCAGGATGCGAGCGGCGAGATCGGCCTTGCGCACGAAACGCTTCGACACCTCCGCAAGCTCGAGGATCGGCGGCGTGTCGCTCACTGGTCGGATCCCGGCAAGGGTCGAACGCAGCGCACGCCTCGACCGAAGCCGAAGACCTGGACTGGCGGAGGCGTGGCACACGCTTCATCCGCATAGGCGCAGCGCGGTGCAAAGGCGCAACCGGGCGGCGTCTCGTGCGGAGCAGGGGCGCGGCCCGGAATCTGCCGCAGGCGACCACCATGGCTGCCGTGTTCGGGCAGCGAGTCGATCAGCCCGCGCGTATAGGGATGCCGAGGAGCATCGAGCACGTCATCGACATCCCCCTCCTCGACGATGCGTCCGCCGTACATTACGGCGATCCGGTTCGCGAGGCCGGCAACGACGGCGAGATCGTGCGTGATCCACACGAGGGCCGTTCCGGTTTCGCGGCAGAGCGTTTGCACCTCGGCAAGGATCTGCCCCTGGATTGTCACGTCCAAAGCCGTTGTCGGCTCATCCGCGATGAGAACGTCAGGACCGTGCAGAAGCGCGATCGCAATGGCGACGCGCTGGCGCATGCCCCCGGAGAGCTGATGGGGATAGGCCTTGATACGCGAGGCCGGATCTGGGATGCCAACCTTCGCAAGCGCCTCACGGGCACGAGCATCCGCCGCACGGCGGCTGACGCGTTCGTGCGCTTGGATGGCCTCGATCATCTGCGTGTCGATCCGCAGAACGGGGTTCAACGTTGTCATGGGATCCTGGAATACCATGGTAATGCGATGCCCGCGCAGCTTGCGCCATTCCGCCTCCGGCAACCCGACGAGATTTCGGCCATTAAACAGGATGCGTCCACCCGTGACGCGACCGGGCGGTGAGACCAAGCCCATGATGGAGAAGCCCGTCACCGACTTGCCGGAGCCCGACTCCCCCACGATCCCAAGGACCTCGCCACGTTCGACCGCGAAGCTGACCCCGTTTACGGCCTTGACCTCGCCAGCGCCGGTGAAGAACGAGGTCGTCAGGTTCTCGACTTGAAGCACGGGGGTCATGGCTTAGCGCGCCAACCGGGGATTGAGCACGTCACGCAGACGATCGCCGACGATGTTGATGCTCATGACCGTGATGAGGAGCGCAATGCCGGGGAACAGGCTCACCCAATAATTACCGCTCATCATGAAGCGGAAGCCGTTGGCGATGAGGAGCCCGAGAGACGGCTGTGTCGGCGGCAAGCCAAGCCCGAGAAAGGAGAGCGTCGCTTCGAGGGAGATAGCACTCGCCACCTGTACGGTGGCGACAACGATGAGCGTCGGCAGGCAGTTGGGCAGAAGGTGGCCCAGCAGAATCGTGAGAGGACCGAGCTTCAGGCAGCGGGCGGCATCCATGTAATCGCGCGCGTTCTCGACCAGCGCCACACCGCGAATGGTTCGGGCGAAGAAGGCCCACTGCACCACGACGAGAGCGATAACGATCTTGTCCGCGCCCCCGCCCAGCAGCACCAGGAGGATGAGGGCCACCAGAATGGGGGGAACGCTGAGCTGCAGATCGACGACCCGCATGATCAACGTGTCGACATAGCCGCCGTAATAGGCGGCCGTCAGGCCGAACAGCACTCCGACAATGAGTGCGAGCAACCCGCTCGCGACGCCCACGATGAGGCTTGTGCGTAAGCCGTAGAAGATGGCGCTGAGAATGTCGCGACCCTGCCCGTCGGTGCCAAGCAGGAAGGTCGTCCCGGAAAAGCTCTTCGAGCCCGGTGGCTGCAGGTTGTCGAGAAGGTCCACCTGCGTGAGATCGTACGGGTTCTGCGGCGAGATCAGGGGTGCGGCGGCCGCGACGGCAATGATGCCGACGAGCACGATCAGGGCAAGAACGGCGCCGGGGTTCCGCATGTACTCGCGCGCGAAGGCGCGAAAGGGCCGCTCCTCCTGAGTGATCGATCCTGCAGCCGCGCTCATCGAGCCTGGTCCCCAAGCCTGACCCGCGGGTCGAGCACCGAGTAGAGGATGTCGACCACGAGATTGATCATCACGAACAGCACGACAACGAGCATCAGATAGGCGACGATCAACGGACGATCGAGCACCTCGATCGCATCGATGAGGAGCTTGCCCATCCCGGGCCATGAGAAGATCGTCTCGGTGACGACCGCGAAGGCGATGGTTCCCCCAAACTCCATGCCGACCACGGTGAGGACCGGGATCATGATGTTCTTCAGGACGTGCGTGGAAAGGATGCGCCGCATGGACAAGCCCTTGGCATGGGCGAACTTCACGTAGTCCGTGAACAGAACCTCCCGCATGCCGGCGCGCGTCAGCCGGATGACCAGTGCGATATTGAACAGCGCCAGCGTCATCGCCGGCAGAATCAGGTGAGCCAGGCCGTCGAGGGTCAGAAAGCTCAGCTCGATGCCGAAAACGTCCACCGTCGATCCGCGGCCGATGGCCGGCAGCCAGCCGAGCCAAAGCGCGAACACCATGATGAAGATGAGGCCAACCCAGAAGGTCGGAACACTGAAGCCCACGGTCGAAAGAGCCATGATCGCCCGGCTCGAAAAGCTGTCGGGCTTGAGACCGGCCCACATGCCGAGCGGGACCCCGATCACCACCGACAGGAACACGGCCGCCGTTGCGAGTTCCAGGGTCGCTGGGGCCCGCTGCAGAATGACGTGCAGGGCGGGGAGACCATGCTGGAAGGACTTGCCGAGTTCCCCTTGGAGAGCGTTGCCGAGGAAGACGACGTATTGCTCCCAGATGGGCCGGTCGAGACCGAAACGGACCTTGAGGTCCGCAAGGCAGCGCTGATCGCATTCCTGCGGTGCGAAAAGATCGATAGGGTTGCCGATCACGCTGACGCCGAAGAACACGATCACCGTCATCGTGAAGACGACGAAGATGCTCTGGATGAAGCGACGCAGGATGAAGACCGACAAGGGGCGTTCCGTTGCGCGGCTGGTGCGGCCGCCTCATTGAAGTGAGGAGCCGCGGCAGCTGGTGCCGCGGCTCGAGCATCCTTTAGCGGCGGGTGATGTCCCAGGCGTAGGTGCGCTCGTTGACACGCGGCTTGTGCTGGAGCGTAGCCTTGTGGGCCCAGTTGTTCACCTGGAAGTGGATCGGGATGAGCGCGTAATCGCGCAGGCCGATTTCGGTGGCCTGCACGAGCAGCGGCAGGCGCTGCGCCGAGTCGATGGTGATGCGAGCGCGCCGGCTCAAGGAATCCACCCGGGCATTGGTGTAGCGGCCCCAGTTCGCATTGCCGGAGCCGGCTTCCGGATTGAACGACTCGAGGAGACCGCGCACCGTGTAGGTGGCCTCGCCCGTCGCCGTGCCCCAACCGGAGAGCCAGACGCTGAACTTGCCGACGTCGAAGCCGGGAAGCGACATCGGGTCGCCGCGGATCACATCGGTGAAGAAGATGTTCCGCGGCATCGTGACGACCTCCGTCTGGATGCCGATACGCGTCCACATCTGGGCGATCGCCTCGAGGATCGCCTGATCGTTGATGTAGCGGTTGTTCGGCCCATGCACGGTGATGCGGAAGCCCTGGCCATAGCCTGCCTGTTGGAGGAGTTGGCGAGCGCGTTCCGCGTCGAAGGGGTCGGGCCGCAGGGCTTCCGAATGGCCGAAGAAGCCGGGAGGCACAATGTTCGCGGTCGGCAGCGCCGAGCCTCCCATGATGCGGTCGCGGATGGCTTCGCGGTTGATGGCGAGCGACATCGCTTGGCGCACGCGCACGTCCCGGAGAGGATTGTTCGTCGCCGGCGATCCGTCGGCGTTGCGGACGAACGGCTCCACGTCACGGAAGCTCAACTGCATATAGATGACGCGATCGGAGGCGATCTCACTGACCGCAAACCGGCTACCCTGCTGGCGCAGGCGCGGCAGGTCGGGAGTCGGCGGGTAATCGATGATGTCTACATCCCCGTTCATCAGAGCGGCGAGACGCGAGGCATCCTGCGTGATGGGGCGGAAAACGACACGGTCCCATTCGGGCTTTGCCCCCCAGTAGTCTGGGTTACGCTCGACCACCACCCGCTCGCCTGGGCGGAATTCGACGAAGCGATACGGACCGGTCCCGATTGCGGCGCGACCGTTGTTGAAATCGACCGAGGGCTGCGCGTCGGCGGCCCGGTGCTGCGCCACGATCGAGAAGAAGGCCATCTCCTCCGGCATGATCGGGAAGGGGCCGTCGGTGCGGATCAGGATGGTATGATCGTCAACCTTCTCGATGCGCTTGTTGCCATTGGCGAGCACGAAGCCTGGGCTCGCGGGCGCACCGGGGATGCCCGCCCGAAGGCGATTGAACGTGAACACCACGTCATCGGCCGTGAAGGGCTTGCCATCATGCCATTTGACGTCGCGTCGGAGCTGGAACTCCCATGTGTTGTCGTTGACGGGCCGCCAGGAGGTGGCGAGCGCCGGGACGGGGCGGGAGTTGTGATCGAGCGCCACGAGGCGATCGAAGATGTGGTCCTCGACCTGCTTGTCCTGCGGGAACTGCGTCCAGTGCGGATCGATCGAGCTCGTCTCGCTTCGAACGCCGAGAGTGAGCGTGTTTTGCGTTTGCGCAGCCACGGGCGGCGCAACTGCTAGCATCACGGCCAAGCCCAGGCCGAATAGTGCTCTCATGGATCCCTCCCCCTTGCTCTCGCCCGCTGCTGGTGCCGGGCTCCCGCACGATTATGCGAGACCGGCACCAGCTGTGCAACGTGAATTCGCACCGCGGATAACAGTTCGGACTGCGAACAATGAGGGCTAGCGATCGACCACGTAGAGCTCTTGAAAGCCGCGGGTCAGGCTCTCGCCGCCGCCAGGGCGGGCCACGATCACGTCCTCAACTCTGGCACTGGGACCGCGAGCCTGGAAGATGGATGGCTCAATCGTGAACATCATGCCCTCCCTGACAGGTGTCTTGTCGCCCTTCGTTAGGAAAGGAGGCTCATGAACGTCCCACCCAATCCCGTGGCCGAGGCGGTGGCGGAAAAATTCCCCATAGCCTGCATCGACGAGATGCTGTCGGGCGGCATGATCCACCTCTTCGCAGGTGGCGGTCCCCGCCTTGAGCGCGGCGATCCCGACCGCCTGGGACTCCATGATGAGGCGGTGCACCTTCACCTGTTCGGCCGAAGGCTCGCCGAAGGAAACCGTGCGACCGAAATCGTAGCAGAGCCCTTCGTGCGAGGCTCCGAAATCGAACAGCACCGAGACCGGCGGCTCGAGGCGACGCTTCCACGATTCCAGTCGCTTACCCATGAGGAGCGGGTGATTCGGCCCGGAATTGTAGAGCGATGTCGTGAAGGTCGCCCCCAGCGAACCGTGACGCTTCATCTGGTAATCGACCTCCGCGATCACATCGAGTTCGGTCATGCCGAACTTGAGCTTCGGGAGAACGTCCGCAAAAGCGGCCTCGGTGATGCGCCCCGCCTGGCGCATGAGTTCGATTTCCTCAGGCGTCTTGACCGTGCGCAGTTCGCGCAAGATCTCGGTCGCGGATACGAAGACCGCGTCCGGCAGCAGGGCCTGGAGGTGGACGAGCGACTCGGCGAGCGCCTGGTCGCTCACCGCAACACGCGGCTTTTGCGGCAAGCGGAAGCCACGGAGGATGTCCTGGACCAAAGCCGCAGGTTCGTCGAAATCGCCGAGCACGCGCACCTCGACGCCTTCGGCGCCCGCCCGTCCGCCATACTCCGCCGTCATCCGTGGCAGCGCCAGGATCGGAGCATGCTGTGGCGTGAGCCAAGCTCCCTCGAGCCATCCCCCGGGATGAAGGGTCACGCCGTAATTCGGGATGTCCCGGCGAATGCCCGCCAGATAATCGAGGTCCGTGCAAAGTGGGATATACGCGAGATCGGCTCGGCCTTGGAGAAGGCGCTGGAAAGCCTCAAGGCGGGTCTCTTGCGACATTTTTGTGCTCCCCGGGGGCAGACTTAAGCGAGATGATCTGGCTTGGCGGACCTCCCCTTGCCCGCCGGGCAGGAACTCGTATGCTGGTTCGCTCAGCGTTGTTGTGTTCGAGCAGCGAACGAAATTGGTAACGACAGTGACATGCCCCGCCTTGGGCTGATCGTCAATCCGATAGCCGGTATGGGAGGTGCTGTGGGCCTCAAGGGTACCGACGGCACGGAGACCCTCGCCCATGCTCGCGCGCTGGGTGCAGAGCCGCATTCGCCCCGGCGTGCGCAGCGGATGCTGAAGCGTCTTGCATCTCTCTCGCCACGCGCCGAGATCGTTGCCCCACGGGGCGCGATGGGCGCCGACATTGCGAAGGAGGTCGGGACCCTCGTCGTGGATCTCGACGGCCCCGACGCCGACACAACGGCCGCAGACACCCAGAACGCCGCCCGGCAGCTTGCCGACCTAGGGGTGGATCTCATCTTGTTTGCGGGCGGCGACGGCACGGCGCGGGACGTTGCGGAGGCGGTCGCCGGGAGAGCGCCGATCCTGGGCGTGCCGACCGGGGTCAAGATGCATTCCGGCGTTTTCGCCGCCTCCCCGGAAGCTGCCGGCTACCTTGCCGCCCTGGTCGCCGCGGGCGACCGCCGCCTCGCCTGGCGCGAGGGCGAGATCATGGACATCGACGAAGCGGCCGTCCGAAGCGGTCGCGTTTCGGCAGCCCTCTACGGCTACGCCCGCACGCCGTTTGAGCGCAGCCTGGTGCAGAATGCCAAGGCTGGCGCTCCCCCGAACGACGAGGGCGACCTTGAGGCCCTTGCGGGCGAGATCGTCGCCGGCATGGAGCCCGGCCGCCTCTATATTCTCGGGCCCGGGGCCACGATCCGCCGCATCAAGCGCCGCCTCGGGTTCGAAGGCACCCTCCTCGGGGTCGACGTCGCCATTAACGGGCGGCTCCTCGCCTCGGACGTGACCGAGGCACGGCTGCTCCGGCTCGTCGAGGGGGCGCGTGCCGCAATCGTGACAGGCGTCACGGGCGGGCAGGGTTTCGTGTTCGGGCGGGGCAACCAGCAGATCAGTCCTGCGGTGATCCGCAAGGTCGGCCAGGACAACCTGACCATCGTCACCGGGCGCAGCAAGTTGCTGGCCCTCGACCCGCCCTGCCTGCGGGTCGACACCGGTGACGTCACGCTCGATCAGCAACTCGCCGGATACAGGCCCGTGCGCGTCGCGCCGGGGCAAACCGTCATGATGCGTGTGGCGGAATGAACACCACAAGGGAGGCCGTAGTGAGAAATGCGAGACCCGTCGCCCATCCGTGGATGGCGAACTCGACGCCGGAAGCCAAGGCCGCGATGCTCGCCGCTGTCGGCGCATCGAGCATCGAAGAACTCTTCCATCAGATCCCAGCGGATCACCGCTTTCAGGGCGAGCTGAAGCTGCCGCCGGCGCTTCGCTCCGAGTCCGAATTGAAGCGGCACATGCTGGGCCTGCTGACGAAGAACGCAACCTGCGAGGAGAACCTGAGCTTCCTCGGCTCCGGCGTCTGGCAACACCATGTCCCGGCGGTGTGCGACGAGATCAGCGTTCGCACCGAGTTCCTGACGTCCGTCTGGGGCACACCGATGTCGGACCACGGCCGCAACCAGGCCTGGTTCGAGTTCTGCTCCCAGCTCGGCGAACTCGTCGGGATGGAGTTTGTCGGGCTTCCCGTCTATTCCTGGGGCTGCGCCGCAGGCAACGCGATCCGCATGGCCTCCCGCCTCACCGGACGCCACGAGGTTCTCGTGCCCGCGACCCTCGATCCGGAGCGGCTTGCGGTCATTCGGCAATATTGCGAGCCGGCTGAGATGCCGGCCCACATCGCCATCACGACGGTTGCGACGAGCCCCGATACCGGTCTGATTGACCTGAGCGATCTGAAGGGCAAGCTCTCGACGCGTACGGCAGCGGTGTACTTCGAGAACCCCTCCTCTCTCGGCATCATCGAGACGCAAGGTGAGGACATCGCGCGATTGGCCCGGGCCGCGGGGGCCGAGACGATCGTCGGCGTCGATCCGATCTCACTCGGCGTCCTCGCGCCGCCTTCCGATTATGGGGCCGACATCGTGGTGGGAACCACGCAGACGCTTGGAGCGCACATGAGCTGCGGCGGCGGAGTCGGCGGGTTCATAGCCTCTCGGGACGAGGAGGCCTATTGCCGGGAATACCCGACGCTCAACATCTCGATCACGACCACGTCCGCACCCGGCGAATATGGCTTCGGCCTGTCGCTCTCGCACCAGTCGTCCTACGGAATGCGCGAGAAGGGCAAGGACTGGACCGGCAATTCGGTCTACCTCACGGCGGTCGTCAACGCAGCCTACATGACCCTCATGGGTCCGGAAGGGTTTCGCGAAGTGGGCGAGTTGATCCTCGCCCGCTCGCACTATGCCGCAAAGCGGCTGTCCGAGATCGACGGCATCGATGTCCGCTTTCCTGCGGGCTTCTTCAAGGAATTGGTGGTGGACTTTGCCGGGACGGGTAAGTCCGTCTCGGCCGTCGACGAGGCGCTCCTGAAGCGCGGCATTTTCGGCGGTCGTAGCCTCGCCGACGTGCCGGGGTACGAGGGATGCGCCCTTTACGCATTCACGGAAATTCACACCCAGGCCGACATCGACCGTCTCGTCGAGGCGCTCAGCGAGGTGACCGCACAATGAGCAAGGCTCCCAATGGTATCGCCAATCCCATTCCCCTGAAGGAGTACCATCAGGCCCGCTGGAATGAGCCCGTCGTCATGGAGCTGGGGGCACCGGGCCGGCGTGGTCTCGTCTTCCCCGAGCCGGAGGAATCCGTCACCGAAGCGGTCGGCCCTGCGGCCGATCTCGTTCCGGCGAATATGCGCCGCAGGACGCCTCCCGCCCTGCCCGAAATGACGGAGCACGACACCTTGCGCCATTACCTGCGGCTATCGCAGATGGTTCAGGGGATGATGGGCGTAAGCCTCTTCGGCACCTGCACGATGAAGTACAATCCGCGTGTGAGTGAATATCTCGGCCTGCGGCCGCAGATGGCGGCTCTCCACCCCTATCAGCGTGAGGAGACCCTGCAGGGGATCCTCGAGATCATCCATTCCTTCGACCTGATCCTGCGTGAACTGTCCGGGATGGATCAGTTCGTGTTCCAGGCGGCCGGCGGCGCCGACGCCGCCTACACGCAGGCCTGCGTGACGCGAGGCTATTTCGCCGCGAAAGGCGAGCTCGAGCAACGCAACGAGATCATCACCACGATCCAAACCCACCCCTGCAATCCGGCAACGGCGGCAACGGCGGGGTTCAAGGTGATCACGCTGATGATCGAGGAGAACGGATACCCGTCGATCAACGCACTCAAGGCCGCCCTGTCGAACCGGACGGCCGCGCTCATGATCAACAATCCCGACGACATGGGCGTCTACAACCCGAACATCAGGGAGTGGGTGAAGCTCGTCAAGGAAGCCGGGGCGCTCGCCTTCTACGATCACGCCAACTTCAACGGCGTCATGTCGAAGATACGTGCGCGGGACCTCGGCTTCGATGCCTGCATGTACATGCTGCACAAGACGTTCGGCGGCCCAAAGGGCGGCGGCGGACCTGCGGTCGGAGCCTATGGCTGCTCGGCGGAACTTGCGCCCTTCCTGCCGCGCCCCATCGTCGTCAAGGACGACAGCACCGGCGCCTACAGCCTCGACCACGACCGGGACATGAGCATCGGCAAGGTGAGGGAGTTCCTCGGCAACGTTCACATCGTCATGCGCGCCTATGCCTGGGCACGCGGCATGGGAGCCGAGGGCATCCGCGAGGCGTCGGACATCTCCGTTCTGGCCAACAACTACATGGAGAAGGGGCTGAGTGCGATCCGTGGCGTCTCGAAATCGCACTCTCACCTTCCGGGCCACCGCATCGAGATGACGAGGTACTCGCTTGGACAGATGAAGGAGGAAACGGGACTCGGCGTCGTGGAGGTCAGCAACCGCCTGACCGATTATGGCGTGGACGCCCCCTGGCTGTCCCATGAGCCCTGGCTCGTGCCTGAGCCCTTCACGCCCGAGGCGGGCGAGCTGTGGTCGAAGGAGGACATCGATTATTGGATCGCCGCTCTCGCCAAGGTTTCGGAAGAGGCCTATTCCACGCCGGACGTCGTCCGCGATGCGCCGCACAATGCTGCGATCCACAAGATCGACGGTTCTGCGCTGGAGGACCCGGCGCGGTGGGCTACGACCTGGCGCGCCTTCAAGCGCAAGACCACGGAAGCCGAGCAAGCACCGGCACCGAAAATGGCGAGCGCAGGCGCCTGAGGCGAGCCGTCGTCGTGATGGCGCGTCGCGTGGGGGAGCGCGGGGGGAGCCGCTAGCAGCCATGACCCGATTGCAGGAGCAGGGCCGATCATGAACGATCGGCCACCCCCTTGGCTGTGGCCCGAGAGCGACTGGCGCGCGCTCGTCGGGCGTGTGCGCGCAGGCCGGCGCCTCCAGCCCTCACGCTGGAAGAACGGTGCGCGCTGCGCGGTCGCGCTCTCCTTCGACTGCGACCACGAGACGTTCGAGATGGGTGGCGGCGGTCGTGCGATCGGCAGGCTTGGCTGGGGGGAATATGGCCGCAGGGCCGGCGTGCCCCGTATCTTGAGCGTGCTGGAGCGCCACGGCGTGCCGGCGACTTTCTTCATGCCCGCGGTTGCGGCCCTGATCGATCCTGACGAGCCCCGGCGCATCGCAGAATCCGGCCATGAAATCGGCGTCCACGGCTGGATCCACGAGAACACCTCGTTGCTGGAGCCTGCGGTCGAGCGCGAGCTGGCGCTGCGGGCCTGCGACACCCTCGAGCGCCTTGCCGGCCGACGGCCTTCGGGCCATCGGGCGGCGCAGTGGGACACAAGCCCGAACACCGTCGCGATCGTCCGTGAGTTGGGCTTCCTCTACGATTCGTCGATGATGGCCGACGACGGTCCCTACGAGCTGCTGCTCGACGGGGAACCAACCGGGGTCGTCGAGATGCCGGTCGACTGGGTGCGCGACGATGCCGTCTACCTGCTCTTCAACCGCACGCCGCCCACACGGCCGCAGATGGCTCCCCTGGACGTGCTGGATGTGTTCAGGCGCGAGTTCGACGGGGCCTATGCGGAAGGTGGCGTGCTTCAGCTCGTCTTCCACCCGTTCGTGATCGGCTACCGTTCGCGCATCTTCATCTTGGACGAGCTGATTCAACACGCCAAGGCGCACCAGGACGTCTGGTTCGCAACGCACGCCGAGATCGCATCTTTCGCCCGGGAGCACGCGCCATGAAGATTGCGCTGATCGGTGCAGGCTCCATCGGCATCGCCTGGGCGGTGGTCTTTACCCGCGCCGGCTACGAGGTGGCGCTGCAGGATCCGGACGCCGGTAGACGGGGAGCCGCGCCCGGGGAGATCGCGGCCCGTTTCCGGGACCTTGCCGGTGCAGGCCTGTACGAGGGGAATATCGACGCGGCGCTGGCGCGGGTCTCCGTCCATGCCGATCTTGCTGCGGCTGTCGCCGATGCCGGCTATGTGCAGGAGAACGCTCCCGAGGTTCTCGACCTCAAGCGGAATCTGTTCGCGGACCTCGACCGATTGGCTCCAGCGGAAGCGGTCCTGGCCTCGTCGTCGTCCGCCATCACCACGAGCGCGATCGCCTCGGATCTGCCGGGACGCGGGCGCTGCCTGGTCGTGCATCCCGGCAATCCGCCATTCCTCGTACCCGCGGTCGAGCTGGTGCCGGCGCCCTTCACCGTGGCTGCGGCCGTCGATCGGGCAGAGCATCTCCTCCGCGATTGCGGCATGAGCCCCGTGCGGGTCAAGCGAGAGATCGAAGGCTTCGTGTTCAACCGGCTCCAGGGTGCGATCCTGCGCGAGGCCTATTGCCTCGTGCGCGACGGGGTCATTTCGGCCTCCGATCTCGATCGCATCGTCCGCGATGGCTTAGGCCTTCGCTGGTCCGTTGTCGGCCCCTTCGAGACCGCCGATCTCAATGTCAGAGGTGGCCTTCCGGCCCACGCTACTCGGATGGGCGAGGCCTATGCCCGCATGGGCGCGGAGCGCGGGCAACACGATCCGTGGACCCCGGATCTCGTCGAACGGGTCGCAGCCGAGCGCCGCGCGGCCCTGCCCTTCGAGCGATGGGAGGAGCGCGTCCGCTGGCGCGACAGTGCGCTGGCAACTGCTCTTGCCGCGCGCCAGCGCTGGCCCGCTTGGCCGCCCGAGGAGCCATCGTGACCCACGCTTTCACCTTCCGTTTCGAGGATCGCGAGATCGAGGCGCGGCCGGGCCAGTCCCTCGCCGCGGCCCTGCTTGAAGCCGGCGAGGCGGGCCTGCGCGAAACCCGAACGGGCGGCCTGCGCGGTCTCTATTGCGGCATGGGTGTCTGCCAGGAATGCCTGGTTCGGGTCGAGAAGGAGAACCAACCGACGGAGCAGGTTCGGGCCTGCATGACTCCCGCTCAACCAGGCCTCCTGGTGACGCGCGGCCGCTTCCTCGCGGAGACGGATGTCGCCGGCGGGGGCGCACCGCCGATCGGCCTGACGGATCTGCCGGAGGAAGCGCCTGAGGTGCTCGTCGTCGGAGGGGGCGCTGGCGGACTTGCGGCCGCTCTGGCCGCGCGGCAGGCGGGCTGCGACGTTCTCCTCCTCGACGAGCGCAAGATCCCGGGTGGGCAGTACTACAAGCAAGCCGCGGGCGCCCCAACCCTCGATGCGCAGCAGCGGGAGGGGGAGGCTCTTGTTGCGGCCGCGGATCGAGCCGGCGTCCGTCGGTGGCAGGGGGCGGAGGTCTGGGGCGCCTTTGCTCCGGATCTCCTGCTGGCCCATCATGAGGGTGCGACCTGGCGCCTGCGTCCGCAGGTTCTGATCCTGGCCACGGGTGCCTACGAGCGGCCCTGGCCCGTGCCTGGCTGGACCCTGCCGGGCGTTATGACGACCGGCGCAGCACAAACGCTCTGGCGCAGCCAGCGCACCTTGCCGGGTCGAAGGGTGGTGGTGGCCGGTGCAGGGCCGCTGAACCTGCAGGTTGCCTGGGAGTTGTCGCGCGGCGGCGCCGAGATCGTGGCCGTCGCGGAAGCCGCGCCGCCGCCCGCCCCCTCGCGCTGGCGCGCTGGGGCGAGGCTGATCGCAGCCGGTCCGCGGCTTGCGGCGATGGGACTGGCGCAGATCGCAGCCCTACGCAGCGCCGGCGCGCGGGTTCGCTGGGGCATGCAGGTCACAAGGATCGAGGCGAGCCCAGGCGGCCTGAGGGCGACTCTGGACGGTGCTGGAGGACGTGAGACCTTCGAGGCGGATGCGGTCGCTCTCGGCTATGGCTTCCTGCCCGCCAATGAGATGGCTCGGGCGCTGGGCGTCCGGCATGAATATGATCCCGTGCGCGGCCATCTCGTCTGCGTCCGCGGACCCGATATGCAAACGAGCGTTCCGAATGTTTTTGCAGTCGGGGACGGGTGTGGGCTGGGGGGCGCCCCGGCCGCGCGGGAAGAGGGCGTGATCGCGGGTCTGGGCGCGGCTAAGCGGCTTGGCCGCGAGGGGTCCGCGGCGGAGGCCGGGGCTGCGGCGCGGCGGCTCGTCCGGCACCGGCGCTTCCAGGATGCCCTCTGGAGCGTCTTCTCCGCTCCGCGCGTGGCCCTTGCCTCGGCGGACGCGGACACCCTGATCTGCCGCTGCGAGGAGGTGACGCGCGCTGCCCTCGATGCCTGCATGAGCGAGGGCACGCCCGATCTCGCGGAGATCAAGCGGCGGACCCGGATCGGCATGGGCCGCTGCGGCGGTCGCACGTGCGGGCCGCTTCTTGCCGAGCACCTGGCCGCAGTGGCGGATCGTCCGCTCGACGAAGTGGCGGGCTTCGCCCCCCGCGCGCCCGTCAAGCCGATCCGCATTGCGGATATCGTCGGCACGGGAGCCAAGCCGTGACGCTCGCTCTCCCCTCCAAGGTGGAGACCGTCGTCGTCGGGGGCGGGATCGTCGGCATGTGCCTCGCCCGCCTCCTTGCCCGCGAGGGTCGCGAGGTGGTGCTGATCGACGCCAGCCGGGATGCCGGCTCCACCGCGAATGCCGGGAGCCTGCATGTTCAGATGCAGAGCCGGTTCATGCGCCTCTACCCCGAGGCGGTGCCGGCGCTCGAACGCTCGCTGCCCCTTTATCCGCGCGCGGTCCGGACCTGGCGTGAGCTCTCGACCGAGCTGCGCGCCGACATCGAACTCAAGGTCTCGGGCGGCCTGATGGTGGCCGAGGATGCGACGCAGTTCGCATTTCTCTCGCAGAAATGCGCCCGCGAACGCGCGATCGGCCTCGACACCCATATGCTCGACCGAGCGGAGCTGCGCCGCGTCGCGCCTTATCTGGGCGACAGCGTCTACGGAGCGGAGCTTTGTGCCGACGAGGGCAAACTCAACCCGCTCCTGGCAAACCAAGCCATTCGCAGGTCTGCCCTTGAGGCCGGGGTGATCCATGCAGCGGAAACCCGTGTTGCTGCACTCGCACGCGACGGACACGCCTACCGCGTCGATACGGGCCGCCATGTCATTCGCTGCGGCACCGTCGTCCTTGCCGCGGGAGCGGGAACGGGTGCCTTGGCGGAACAGCTTGGGGCCGACGTTCCGACGGTCGCCGAGCCGCTGCACATGAACATCACGGAGGCAACCGAACCGCTCATCCTCCATCTGGTCCAGCACGCCGACCGCATGATCACATTGAAACAGCTCGGCGCGGGGCAGGTGGTGATCGGCGGCGGCTGGCCGGCTCGTCTTGCGGGATCGGCCCAATTCCCGACCGTGGAGGCCGCGAGCCTTGTCGGGAATTTGAGCCTTGCCCAGCACGTGGTCCCACGCGTCGGCTCGCTCAAACTCCTCCGCACCTGGGCGGGGATCAACACCACGACCGACGGGAGCTGCGTCTTGGGACCCCTCCCCGGCCACACGAACGCCTTCGTCGCCGTGCCCGGTGATGCAGGCTACACGCTTGGCCCCTTGGTGGCCGAGATGGCAGCCGCGATGCTCGCGGGCCGCGATCCCGGCTTCGACGTCGCGCCGTTCTCGCCGGCTCGGTTCAGTCGCGCAGCGCCAAATTGATCCGATCTGCGGCGCGAAGGAGTTCCGGAAGGATTTCGGAGCGCAGGGTTTCCGAGGACACGCGGGCGGTCGGTCCGCACATGTTGATGGCGGCCACGGTCGCCCCGGACGGGGAGCGAATCGGCACGGAGACGGAGCGCAGACCCACCTCCAGTTCTTCGTCCACCAGCGACCAGCCCTGACGCCGCACTTGCTCGATGATCTCGCGCAGCTTCGCCTTGGCTGTGACGGTACCTGCCGTCAGCGGAACGGGCTTAATGTCGGACAGCACCCGCTCGAGGGCGTCCGGTGGCAAACCTGCGAGGAGGACGCGGCCAAGCGAGGTGCAATAGGCCGGCGAGCGGCTGCCGACGCGGAGATTGACGTTCACGAAGCGCGCGGAGGACGGGATGTGCAGAACGTAGAGCACGTCGGCGCCGTCGAGGACGGCCCCGTAGCAAGCCTCATCGAAACGATCCGACAATTCCGCAAGGATGGGCCGAGCGATATCCCAGATGTTGAGCGAGGACAGCGCCGCGTGGCTCAGCTCAAGCAGTTTCGGCGTCGGCTGAAACCGTTTGCCGTCCGTTTCCATGTAGCCGGCATGGACGAAGGTCAGCAGGAAGCGGCGCGCACTCGCTCGGCTCATGCCTGCGTATTCGGCCACTTCCGTCAGGGTCATGCGGGGCTTGTGCCGGCTGAAGGCCTTGAGTACGTCGAACGCCTTGAGGACCGAATTGACGATCTCGCGGTCCTCACCTGTGCGCGCAGGTCCCTCGCCCTCGGCCGGGCGCTCGAGGGCGGCACCGGCGTCCACCTGAGCTTGTTCGTCCATGGTGTCGTTACACCCCTAAAGAGAGCCCCGGTTGTATATCCCGGTTGGTCCGGGACCTAACGCATCACAAACCCACTGTCGATCCGAGAGGCAGACCGGCTCAAGCCGACAAGCTGAAAATGACCGCATATCGAACGTTGCGCCCCATTTCGAACGCGGCGTCCGGCCGGTGTGGTGCGGTCGAACACTCGTTGCGGAGCATACCGTAGCGCAGGGCAGAAGCAATCGTCGGCTCTTTGTGCCAGGGCGCCAAGCCCCTTGCGGAAGTGGCACAACTGCGTTCATGATGCGCACAAGTGTTCGCGGGGCGGCTGCAATGCAGCATGACTGAACCCGCGCCTCAAGGGTTACGGGAGGACTGCACATGAGCACAAGCAAGCTTCACCACGGACCTTCACGCCGGGCCGTCGTGGCCGGCATGGGCGCGGCCATGGCTGTGCCCTTTGTGGGGCGCGCCGAGGCCCAGGGCACCACATTGCGCTGGTGGTCGCCACAAACGGCCCCTGCCCAGCGCGAAGCCTACATGTACCAGATCCGCACCTTCGAGGAGGCCAATCCCGGGGTGAAGGTGGCCTTCGAGGGCACATCCGACGAGGGCTACCCTGCGCAGCTCGCAGCGGCCTTCGCCTCCGGCCAAGTGCCCAATCTCGTGACCCACATCCCGTCGTTCGCCGTGTCGACGTATTGGCAAAACGGCCTCGTCGAGCCCTTCAACGACGTCATCCAGGCCATCGGGCCGCAGAACTATTACGAGGGAGCCAATCGGGTCTACGAGATCACGCCCGGCCAGTTCGCCGGCACGGGCATTGGCAACACGGCCGCCAATATGCTGTGGCTGCGTCGCGATCTGATGGAAAAGGCGGGCATCAACGAGGCACCCCGCACCTGGGATCAATTGCGCGATGCGTGCCGGAAGATGCAGGCCGGCAACGTCTTTGGCGCACCGCTGCCCTATGCTCGCAATTCGATGACGAGCCTGATTTTCATCGGCTTCGTCCACAATGCCGGCGGCCAGATCTTCACCCCCGACCTCAAGGTCGACGTCGAGACCGACCAGTTCCGCAACGCGCTCGAATTCTACAAGTCGATGCGTGAAGTCTGCCCGCCGGGCGCCACGAACTATTCCTGGGGTGACAGCCTGACGGCTTTCGTCTCGGGTGCCACGGCCACCGGAATTTACGCGGGCCGGGTGCTCGCCAACGTCACGGCCCAGAACCCGCGCATCCAGGATGTGATCTCCTGCCACGAATATCCGGCGATCTCGGCCAACGTGAAACCTTGGACCTTCAACGACTTCCCGAGCGTGATGATCCCCAAAGGCGCGCCGAATATGGAGTTGACGAAGCGCTTCGCCGCTCATCTGTTTCGGCCCGACGGCTATATCCGTCAGCTTCACGCAGCGCCAGGGCACGTGCTGCCAGTGCTCAAGACCATCTCCGAGAACGCCGACTACCTCAACAACCCGATCATCCAGAAGCACAAGGCAGCGGTCGATCTCATGGCCCAGGCGGCCGCTGGCGGCTTCAACCTCGGCTACGAATCGCCGAAGCACAAACCGAACACCCAGGCCGGTCGCATCGTGGCGAGCCATGTGCTCGCGGAGGCCGTGCAGCGCTACGCGACCAATAACGAACCCATGGCCGCCGTTGTGTCGGACACGGCGAAGAAGCTCGAGGAGCTCATGAAGCCCGCCTGATCGGCTTCCTGTCTTGCTTCCCGGGCCGGGCGCTGCGCGGCGCCCGGCCCTCCCGTCTTGCACCAGACCCTTATCACCCCCCGATGGCTTACAGCGCCCTTGATCGCCGCTATGCACTCCTCGGCGCGCTGCTCATCGCGCCGACGGTTCTGATCTTTTGCGCCGTCATCGTGTACCCGCTCGTGTCGGCGATTTACCTATCGCTGTTCACGATCTTCACGCCGACCCTTCGTGGATCCTGGGTGGGTCTGGGCAACTACGCAGCGCTCATGCAATCCAACGAGTTCTGGCGCTCGCTCGCCAATACCCTCCTCTGGACCGCATCGACGCTGTTTCTCCAGATCGTGTTCGGCGTCGCCGCCGCCCTCATGTTGCACCAGAACATGGTCTTCCGGGCGCTCGCCCGCAGCCTGATTCTCTTTCCGTACTTCGTCTCGACCGTGGTGGCCGTGCTGGTTTGGCGGTGGCTGTTCAACGACCTCTACGGCATCCTCAATCACGTGATGCTGGCCGCGGGGCTGATCAGCGCGCCCCTCGACTGGCTCGGGTCGATGCCGAACGCCATGATCTCGATCGTGCTCGTCGGCGCGTGGAAGTACTTCCCCTTCGTCGTGATTGCGGTTCTGGCGCGGCTTCAGACGATTCCGGATGCGCTCTATGAGGCGGCGAAGATCGATGGAGCAGGGCCGATCGCCCGCTTCTTCGACGTGACACTTCCGCAGCTCCGCGACGTTCTGCTCATCGTGATCCTTCTGCGCGCCATTTGGGACTTCAAGGAGTTCGACCTGATCTACCTCATGACGGGCGGCGGGCCGATCATCGCCACGCAGACGCTGCCCCTGATGGTCTACAAATACGCCTTCGGTCTCAACGATATGGGACGCGCCTCCGCGGTGGCTGTCGCGATGATGCTGGTCATGCTCGTCTTTATGGCGATCTATCTGCGCCTCGCTGGACGCAACGAGCGGGAGAATGCCCGATGAGGCATCTCGCTGGCCGGGTGGTCTTCAATCTGTTCGCGTGGACGGTCGTTCTCGTTCTGACCTTCCCGCTCGTCTGGATGATCCTGACGTCGATCAAGCCGCAGTTCGAGCTGTTCCGCATCCCGCCGGCCTTCTGGCCCGAGGAGGTGACGTTCGAGCATTATCGCCGGCTCATCGATGAGACGCCGTTCCTCAAATACATGCGCAATTCGCTTCTGCTCGGCTTCGCGACGACTTTCGTCGTCGTCATCGTTGCGACGCTCGGCGCTCATTCCCTCGTCCGTTTCCGCTATCCCGGCCGGGAGCGGCTCGCTCAGCTCGTCTTGTTCACGTACCTTCTGCCCTCCGTCGTGCTCATCCTGCCGCTCTATCTGATGATGGTGCGGGTGGGTCTCGCGAACTCCATTTTGAGCCTGGTCGTCGCTTACACGACCTTCGCGCTTCCCTATGCGCTCTGGCTCCTGCGCTCTTTCATGCAGGGCATTCCTGACGACCTCGAAGCGGCAGCGCTCGTGGACGGAGCGACACGCCTTGAGGCTTTCATCGACGTGATCCTCCCCCAGGCTCTCCCGGGCATCATCTCGACCGCCCTCTTCACCTTCATCCTGGCCTGGAACGAGTATCTCTTCGCCCTCGTGCTGGTGAACACCGACGAGGCGCGCCCGCTCACGACGGGCGTGATGAACATGCTGGTGTCGGCCTTCAATATTGAGTGGTCGCTCCTGATGGCAGCGGCCGTGATGATGTCGGCACCGCTCATCGTGATCTTCGCCTTTCTCCAGAATTATTTGACCCGCGGCTTCGGCGCCGGCGGCCTGAAAGGCTGACGCGCAATGGCGGACGTGCGCTTCGATCAGGTTCGCAAGGCTTTCGGCCAGGCCGTGGCAGTGAAGTCGCTCAGTCTCTCCGTTGCGAGCGGCGAGTTCGTGAGCCTGCTTGGCCCCTCGGGATGCGGGAAGACGACAACCCTCCGGATGCTTGCAGGCCTCGAATTCCCCACCTCGGGTGAGATCCGCATCGGGAGCACCGTCGTCAACGACATGCCGCCGGGCCAGCGCGACATCGCGATGGTGTTCCAGTCCTACGCTCTCTACCCGCACATGACCGTGGCCGAGAACATCGCATACCCCCTGAAGAAGCGCCGCGTGCCACGCGCGGAGCGGGAGGCGAAGGTGCGAGAAGCGGCCGCGACGCTTCAGCTCCAGGCCCTTCTCGACCGCAAGCCACGCCAGTTGTCGGGCGGTCAGCAACAGCGTGTTGCGCTCGGGCGCGCGCTCGTCCGCGACCCCAAGGTCTTCCTGCTGGACGAGCCCCTCTCCAATCTCGATGCGAAACTGCGCGCCCACATGCGGGCCGAGTTGATCGAGCTGCACCGCCGTCTCGGCAAGACCTTCATCTATGTGACGCACGACCAGCTCGAAGCCATGACGATGTCCGACCGCATCGCCGTCATGCATGAGGGTGAACTGCAACAGTTCGGGGCCCCGAAAGAGGTGTACGAGCGGCCTGCAAACCTGTTCGTGGCAGGCTTTATCGGCTCTCCTGCCATGAACTTGATCCCAGGCGAGTTGCGGCCCTTAGGCAGCGGCCTTGGCTTTGCAGGGGCGGGTCTCAACCTGCCCCTCGCTTCCGGAGGAACAGCCGGCGAGGCCCTCACGCTCGGTGTGCGGCCGGAGGATGTGACGCTGGGCGACGGCCCGTTCTCCGGAACCGTCCGAGTCGTAGAGCCCACGGGGCACGAGACCATCGTGATGGTCGCGAGCGGCGACGTGACGCTCGTCTGCCGTGCCCGTCCGGATGTGCCCCTCACGGTCGGTGCTGCGGTTCCCTTTGCCTTGCGGACATCGCGCCTCCACGCGTTCAACGCCGTCACCGGCCATCGTCTTCCCGTCACTTTTGCCCCGTGAGCGCCCATGCTGAACGATCACCACCATAGCGCCGCCGAGTTGGTCGAACTCGACCGGCGCCATGTCTTCCACCCCTTCACGGCTCTCGACGTGCACGAGCGCAGCGGCGGCCTGATGATCACGGAAGGCGCGGGCGTTTGGCTCAAGGACGCCACGGGCCGCCGCTACCTGGATGGCATGGCGGGCCTTTGGTGCGTCAATGTGGGCTACGGGAGGCCCGAGATCGCGGAGGCTCTGCGCGCGCAGGCGTTGAAGCTCCCCTATTACCACGGCTTCTCGTCCATGAGCACGGACACGCCGGCCATGCTCGCCGATGCGATCCTCTCGCGTGCGCCGGCCGGAATGTCGAAGATCTTCTTCGGCAACAGCGGCTCGGATGCCAACGACACGCAGGTCAAACTCGTCTGGTACTACAACAACGCCCGAGGCAAGCCGCAGAAGAAGAAGATCGTCTCCCGGCGGCGCGGCTATCACGGCGTCACGATGGTATCGGCAAGTCTGACGGGCTTGGACGGGCTCCATGCCGGCTTCTCCCTCCCCTTCGATTTCGTGAAGCACACGACGGCGCCTCACCGGCTCTGGGAGGCCGAGCCTGGGATGAGCGACGCCGATTTCGTGGCGAA
This sequence comes from Microvirga sp., assembly GCA_035944635.1. Taxonomy (GTDB): domain Bacteria; phylum Pseudomonadota; class Alphaproteobacteria; order Rhizobiales; family Beijerinckiaceae; genus Microvirga. The sequence goes on along the minus strand of DASZAZ010000104.1, from coordinate 52,465 downwards.
GCTCGCATCCGATCTTGAGGCGCTGATCCTGGCCGAGGGGCCGGACACGGTCGGCGCGTTCATCGCCGAGCCGCTTCAGGGCGCCGGCGGAGTTATCGTCCCGCCCGAGGGCTACTTCCCGGCGATCCAGGCCGTGCTGCGCCGCCACGACGTGCTGATGATCGTCGATGAGGTGATCTGCGGCTTCGGCCGCCTCGGCACCTGGTTCGGCAGCGAGCCGCTTGCCATCGAGCCGGACCTGATGACGATCGCAAAGGGCGTGACGTCCGCCTATGTGCCGCTCTCCGGCTGCCTCGTTTCGGAAAAGGTCTGGCGCGTGATCGCGGATGCCGGCAAGACCGCGGGCGTGTTCGGGCACGGCTACACCTACACGGCCCATCCGCTCGCCGCCGCAGCGGGCCTCGCCAATCTCGCCATCTTGGAGAACGACCGCCTCATCGAAGCCGCGGCAGTCCGGGGCGAGCAGATGCGAACAGCCCTCGCCAAAACCTTCGCCGACCATCCCCTCGTCGGCGAGGTGCGGGGCCAGGGGCTTGTCGCGGCCGTCGAGTTCGTCGCGCGCAAGCGTCCCGCAACCCGCTTCGACCCCTCGCTCAAAGTTGGCCCGCGGGTCGCCAAGGCCGCCCTGGAGCTCGGCGTCATCACGCGGGCGCTGCCCGCCTCCGACACCATCGCCTTCTCGCCGCCATTCGTGATTTCGGAGGAGGAGGTCGAGCATATGGTCGCAGTCGCGCGCCAGGCCGTGAATCGGGTGGCCGACGATTTGACGAAAGAAGGTGCCTGGAAGGCCGCCTGACACGGCATGGGTGCGAGGATCGATTGGCGTGCCAGACAACGGCATGCCTCGGAAGGACAATAGTATGGATCGCAACAGTGTGACCTGGGCCGGGGCGATGCCGGCAGTAACGACTCCCTTCACGCCGGACGGGAGCCTCGATCGGAAAGGCTTCCAGGCCAATATCGATCGCCTTATGGGGCTCGGCGCCACGGGCGTCGTCGCCTGCGGCTGCACCGGCGAATTCTGGTCGCTCACGGCGGACGAGCGCCGCATGCTCTACCGCGACGCGGTCGAAGCCGTCGGGGGGCGCGGGACGACCATCGTCGGAGTGGGCTGCGTCGGCCCTGAGGAAACGATTGCCTTCGCCCGCATGGCCGAGGAGGCCGGCGCCGATGGCGTGCTCGTGCTCCCGCCCTATTTCGTGAAGCTCACCGACGACGAGATCTTCGCCCATTATCGAGAGGTGGATGCCGGGGTCGGCCTGCCCATCATGGTCTACAACATCCCGGGGAATGCCGTGAATGCGGTCTCCCCGGCTTTGGCGAGCCGCCTTGCAGACCTCGACCGGGTGGTCGCGATCAAGGAGAGCTCCGGCGACTGGAACAACTACTACGCCACGGCGCTCGCGGTTCAGGAACGCCTGAGGGTCTTCTGCGGCCCGTCCTCGGTGTTCGGCGCGCCGGCCGTGGCTCTCGGTGCCGATGGAACCGTCGACTGCTTTCCGAACGTCTGGTCTGGATGCATCGACCTGTTCGCTGCTGCGAAAGCGGGAGCACCGGAAGCAGCCCGGCTTCAGGCGATGGGGCGGCGGCTGACCGATCTGTTCACGAGCGGCGGGCGCACGCTTTACCCAGCGACCAAAGCCGCCATGGACATGCTCGGCTTCCCCGGCGGCGGACGTCCGCGCCCGCCCCTGCGGTCTTTGGATGGTCCGGCCCTCGAAGGCCTTCGGGCAGGCCTCGTGAAGCTGGAGCTCGCATGAAGCTCGGGATCGAAGGCCGCCACGCCATCGTTTGCGCCGGGAGCCGCGGGCTCGGCCGAGCCGCCGCCGAGTCGCTCGCCGAGGCCGGCGTGGCCGTCACGCTCATCGCACGCACGCGGGAGCCACTCGAGGCTGCCGCCGCCGAGATCCGCACGGCCTATGGCGTGCCGGTGAGGGCCGTGGCCGGTGACGTTACGACCGAGGAGGGGCGCGCTGCCGCCTTCGAAGCATGCCCCGCGCCGGACATCCTGGTCTGCAACCCGGGTCTGCGGCAGACGCCTGCCGATTTTCGCACGCTCACCCGTGCGGATTGGCTGGCCTGGTGGGACGCTCACTTCTATTCGGCGATCGACATGATCCGTCGCGCAGCTCCCGGCATGGCGGAACGCGGTTTCGGCCGGATCGTCAATATCTCGGTGTCCAACATCAAGTTCCCGCAGGTGAATTTCGCCCATTCACACGCCGCGCGGGTGGCGTTGTCGGGCGCGATCGCGTCGTTCGTGAGGGAGCTTGTCGGGCGGAACGTCACGATCAATTCGGTCGCCCCAGGCTTCTTCGACACGGACGCCCTGCACACGAACCTGCATTCGCATGCGGCGCGAGGCGGCGTGACCTACGAGGAGATCGTTGCCGACCGGCTGCGGCAGACGCCTGCCGGCCGCTTCGCCGCCCCGAAGGAATGCGGCGATCTCGTTGCCTTCCTGTGTAGCGCCCAGGCCGGCTTCATCACGGGCCAGAACATCGTCAACGACGGCGGCGTTTACCAGGGGCTGTTCTGATGTCGTCGGGAGCCCAGACACCTGCCGTCGACAACCAAGGAGCCGCAATCGGGAATCCGCCCGAGCGGGGCCAAGCGACCAGTGCGCAGCTACTCACTGCGGAAGGCCGGGTCGTCGCGATCTCGGGCGCCTCTCGCGGCCTCGGCGCAGCCATCGCCAAGCGGCTGGCCGCCGAGGGCTTCACGCTGTCCCTCGGGGTGCGCGATCCGGCCGCCACGCGAGCGCGGCTCAACCTCGATCCGGCGCGAACCGACTACCACCGGTTTGATGCTCTGGATCCCGCAAGCGCGGAGCGCTGGATTGCCGGGACCGTTGCGGCGCGGGGGCGCCTCGATGGTCTCGTGAACAACGCCGGCATCCTCAAGGCAGTAAACTTCGAATCCGATGGCGAGGAAGCGCTCGACGCCCTTTGGGCCGTGAACGTCAAGGCGCCCTATCGGCTGATCCGCCACGCGCTTCCCCATCTTAAGGCCGCCGGCACCGGCCGCATCGTGAACGTCGCGTCGACAGACGCCAAGCGCTATCGCGATGCCACCGTCTCGGTCGGCTATGCGATGTCGAAGCACGCCCTGCTGGCGCTGAGCCACGCCGCGAAGTTCGCGGGCTGGGGGGATGGCGTGCGGGTCACGGCCCTCTGCCCCGGCGCCATCGACACGGACCTGATCGCAGGCCTGCCCGGCGTGACCCCGTCCGGCAATCACCTTGCACCGGAAACCGTGGCCGAGATCGTCGCCCTCCTGTTGCGGCTGCCGAATACGGCGACGGTGGCGGAGCTTGTTGTGAACACCCGCCTTGAATCGACCCTCTAGAGCCTGCGGTGAGCGCCCGGACCCGACGATACCCCTCTTCAGGCGCCCGGCGCGAAGGCGCTGATGTCGTGGCTTGGCCTGCGACCGAGCGCAAGGTCCGCGATCGCGCGACCAACCAGAGGTCCGGCCGTAAAGCCCATCCAGGGGAAGAAGGCCATCAGGAAGCCCGGAACCCCGGGTGCTTCACCCAGGATGGGGCGCCAATCCGCGGTGCCGTTCACGATTGCGGCCCACGACCGCACGATCTGCACGCCAGCGATGGCGGGCGCCGCGTCGATCGCAACCTGCATGTTGGCGGCAAGCGACCTGAGGCTGACCACCGGACGCCCCCGCCCATCGAGCTCTGCGGGCCAGCCGCCGCCGATCAACAACATCCCGAGCGCATTCTGCTTCAACGACAGCTTCTCGTCGGCGGAATAGACAAGATGCGGGATGAGCGGCGCCACCGGCTCCGTGACCGTGGTCTGGATCGCATGCGCCTCGACGGGCAGATCAAGCCCCACCATCGCGGCAACGCGCCCCGCGGCAGCGCCGGCGCAGTTGACGACGCGCCCGGCCCGGATCGGACCCGCACTCGTCGCAGCGATGAAGCCGTCCGCGTCGCTCATCAATCCTTCGAGCGCGGTGAAACGCATCACGCGTGCTCCTGCAGATGCGGCTGCGCGAGCGAAGGCCGCACCGGCGATGAGCGGATTGGCCTTGCCCTCCCCGGCGCAGAAGGCGCCGCCGATCATGCGGTCGGATATGTAAGGGGCGAGGCCGCGCAGGCCTTCGCGATCGAGGAGGGTGACGTCGAGACCCTGGGCGCGCTCCACCGCCGCCTTGGCCCGCACGAGACGCATCTGAGCCTCGGAGCGGGCGACGATGAGCCCCCCCGGCGTGGCTACATCGAGGTCGATTCCAAGCTCCGTCTCAAGCTCCCGCCAGAGCGTAATCGAGTCGGTCATGAGCCGCAGGGTCGGGGCAAAGGCCTCGGCCCAGGCGGGGCCGTTCAGCGCGAACGGCTCAAAGGGGATCTGTGCATGGAGCGAGCCGGAATTCGCTCCCGAAGCCTCCGCGCTGACCTCCCCACGCTCGATCAAAATCACGTCGGCGCCGGCTCGGGCGAGGTAATAGGCGGTCGCCGCACCGGCAATCCCGCCTCCGATCACCAGCACGTCCGCTCTCATCGTCGATCCGCTTCGCCCCGCTCTTGTGCCCCCGTTCTATCGCGTCGCTGCCGGGGGCGCATCCCGTCCGCTCCCCGAACCTTCACGTAGGAGACCTGCCATGCCGGCCTTGAATGTTGCCGCTTCGACATTCCCCTTCCTCTATTCCCATTCCGGCCTCGATGCCTTGAAGCACCTGCGCGGCCTCGGCTACCGCGCTTTCGAGATGATGATCTTCCCGCCGCATTGCTGGCCGGCCGAGATGACGCCGGCGCAAAAGCGTGAGGTTTCTGCCTGGCTCGATGGCGAGGGGGGACGCATCACCTCGTTCTGCTACCCGCTCCTCGACAACAATCCGAACTCGGTCGATCGCATCATGCGGCGCTATACCCTCGACCGCTACAAGGAGGCGATCGAACTGTCGGCACTCTGGAACTGCCCCTATGTCTGTGCCATCCCTGGCCCCGTCAACAGCCTCATCGACCCACCGGTCGCCTGGATGCGGGAGTGGTTCGTCGAGGGCATGAAGGAGCTTGTCGCCTTTGCGAAAGGCTCGGGTGTCGAGATCATCCTCGAGAACGTGCCCTTCACCTTCCTTCCGACCGCCCAGGACATGCTCGATGCGGCAAACGACATCGACCCCAGCGTGGGCCTCAATTTCGACGTCTGCAATTCCGCCTACATCAAGGAAGACGTTCCGGCCGTGATCCACATGCTGGGAAGCCGCATCAAGAACGTCCACATCTCGGACTCGACCTACGAGGTGTTCAAGCACGACCGTCTCGGGACGGGAATCGTTGAGCCGGGCCCCGCGGCCGAGGCCTTGCGCGCCATCGGCTACGACGGCATGACGGTCCTTGAGATCATCACGGATGCCACCAAACCCGGCGTCGACCCGGACGGCGACATCAAGGCGTCCCACGACATTCTGGCGGCCCACGGATGGGCCGCCCGCGCCTAAGCCGCTGCAGGCTTTCGAACCAAAGGAGACGATCCATGGCCCAGACCTTCCGCGGCTGTCACACCGTGACCGTAACCCCCTTCACCCCGGACGGCAGTCGCATCGACCTCGATGCGATGCGCCCCTTCCTCGACTGGCAGCATGCCTGCGGCGCGCCGGGCGTCATTCTCCTCGGCACCACGGGCGAGTTCCTGACGGTCAGCGATGCGGAGCGGGAGGAGTACGTGGCGGCTGCCGTCGAGCACTGCCGCGGCCGCATGACGGTCATGGTCGGCGCCACCCACGCCCATACGCCGACGGCGGTGCGCTTTGCCCGCCAGGCTGAGTCCCTCGGCGCCGACGGCCTGATGATCGCGCCGCCCTATTACTACACCCCGACCGAGGACGAGATCTTCGCCTATTACGCGGCGATCTCAGAAGCCGTGTCGATCCCGATCATGCTCTACAACAACCCCTACACCACCAACGTCGACATGAAGCCCGGCTTGGTAGCGCGCCTGACGAAGAACCTTCCGAATGTGCGCTACATCAAGGAGGCATCGATGGATGTCGGCCGCGTCTTCGACATCGTCGAGGCGACGGACGGTGTCATGAACGTCTTTGCGGGCGAGCGCGTGGTCGAATCCGTCCGGCTCGGAGCCATCGGTTACGTGGATCCCAACGCCAACTTCGTGCCCCGCGCCTCGCTTGCTCTGTTCCCGCTCTTGGAGCAGGGGCGGGAGAAGGAAGCGATCAAGATCCAGCATCACATCGACGAGATGTGGGCCATCATCAAGGAGGGGCATCCCCTCTACGGTCATCAGTGCTATTCGAAGGCGCTCGCGGCCGCCTGCGGCTACCCGGTCGGCGACGTGCGCCCGCCCATTACAATGTTCGCTTCGCTGGGCGCGGAGGGCACCGAACGCGTCGAGCGGCTCAAGGGCGTGATGAGGCAGCTCGATCGGCTCATGGACGACATCGAGGCCGCGCAGCCCGTCCGCAGGGCCGCCTGACCCTCATGACCCTCCCGGCCCTGTTCCAGCCGATCACATTGCGTGGCCTGACGATCCGCAACCGGATCGCCGTCTCACCCATGTGCCAATACGTTGCGGTCGACGGCGTACCGAACGAATGGCACGTCGCGCATCACGGGCGCTTTGCCCTGGGTGGCGTCGGCCTTGTGATTGCAGAGGCGACAGGCGTGATGCGTGACGGGCGCATCTCGCCCGGCTGCACAGGGCTGTGGACCGACGAGCAGGAAGCCGCATGGGCTCGGATCACTGCGCTCCACCGGGCCCACGGCGTCGCCTCGGCGATTCAGCTGAACCACAGCGGAGCAAAGGGCTCGACGGCCCAGCCATGGGCGGGAGCGGGCCAACTCGATCCGGATGCGCCGGATGCGTGGGAGATCGTCGCGGCGAGCGCGGTGCCGATGCGTGCCGGCTGGCGCGCGCCCCGGCCGGCCACCGTTCCGGAACTCGAGGCGATCGTTGCCGCCTTCGGGGCGGCGGCGCGCCGAGCGGTCAGCGCCGGCTTCGACACGATCGAGCTGCACGGCGCGCACGGCTACCTCCTCCACAGCTTCTTCTCGCCGCTCACGAACCGGCGCGAGGATGCGTTTGGCGGCAGTCTCGAAAAGCGCATGCGTCTGCCGCTGCTCGTCGCGGAAGAGGTTCGCAGGGCGGTGCCCGAAGCGATGCCGCTTCTCTACCGTGCGTCGGTCGTGGACAACGCGGAGGGCGGGCTCACGGTGGAGGACACGGTTGCCCTCGCCCGCGAACTCAAGAAGCGCGGCGTCGACCTGATCGACTGCTCGTCCGGCGGGGGGACGGCCATGATACCCCCGGCGCCCCAGGCCCACGGTCATCAGGTTCATCTCGCCGAAGAGGTGCATCGGGGCGCGGGCATCCCGACGATTGCGGTCGGGCTGATCACGGATCCCCTAAAGGCCAATGCGGTCGTGGCGGAGGGCCGCGCCGATATGGTTGCCCTCGGCCGCGAAATGCTCGCCGATGCGAACTGGCCCTACCGGGCCGCCCTTGCCACCGGGCACCCTGCGCCCGAAAGCATTCTGCCGCGCGGCCATGGCTTCTTTCTGGAGCGCCGCGCGCAGGCGCAAGGACGCCCGGCGGCATCGGTATAGAGTCCCCCTTTCGGGTCTCGGTGCCAGCCCGTTGTGCATCAAGGGACCACCCCTGATAGCCGTTCAGGCCGTGTGTGGGGTTGTGCTGCGCCGTCGATAGAGGAGATGGTCGGCGCTCCGAACATCTCTCGATGGATTAACGGCTCGTTCGCGTCTGCGGCGGCCCGCGATCAGGCCAAGCCGCCTTCGACCGGAACGAGTTGGCCCGTCACTCCGGCGGAGAGGTCGCTCACTAGCCAAAGAACCGTGCGGGCGACATCGTCCGCCGTCGTCATCCGACCAAGCGCCGTCTCCTGCGCGGCCGCCGCTAAGGCGTCCGCCCGTTGGGGGCCAAGACCGGCCTCCGCCCGCCAGTCCATGCGCGCGAGCAGAGCTTCGGTTGCGACGGCGCCTGGCCCCACCGCATTGACCCGAATGCCATAGCGGCCGAGATCGAGGGCTGCCGCCTTGACGAGCCCGACAACGGCATGTTTCGACGCGACATAAGCGGCCTGCCGGGCATGCGCCCGGTAGCTCATGATCGAGCCCGTGGCGACGAGCGCGCCACCCCTCTCCTTCAGGAAGGGCACGGCATGCTTGAACGTCGCGGCGACACCGCGGACGTTGACCGCGAGCGTGCGGTCGAAGGTCTCGAGGTCGAGATCCTCGATTGCGCGCCAGGGCGGCACAATGCCCGCATTCGCCACCACGATGTCGAGCCGACGGTCTCTTGCGGCGGCTGCGAGGGCGTCTCGGATCGATCGCTCGTCCGTCACATCGCATGGGATCACGCCTTCACCGGCCACGAGGTCGAGGCGGGACACAGTTGCGCCCGACACCTCCAGCATCGCGGCGATGGCGGCACCAAGCCCCCCTGCAGCGCCCGTTACGGCCGCGACGCGGCCAGCGAGGAGCGGCGGGATCATGCCGACACACCCTGGCTCGATACGGTGGGCTGCGGGGTGCGCATCAGTCGGATCGTTCCGTCTGTCCCAACCCGCATGCCGGGCTAGACGTGTCGAAGCCGGCGAGATCGGCGACCGTCACAGGTCGAACCGGCGGGCGCGGCGCGAAGCCGTCATCGGGCGCGGGGAAGCGCCCGGCGTTGCTTGCCATGCGCTCGGCCGCGAAGGGAGCGCAATAGCGACCATTGCATCGACCCATTCCAAGCCGCGTTTCGCGCTTCACCGCTCCAAGCCCACGCATGCCCTCGTCCAGGGTGGCATCGAGCTGGGCGAGCGTCACCTCCTCGCAACGGCACACGAGGGTGTCGGGCGTCGCAAGAGCGTCGACGGGCAGGCGAGCGGCGAAGACCCGCCACAGTGCCGTCTGAAACGATCGGGCGCGGTCGAGATCGCCCTGCCAGCGACGCAGCCGCGTAGCATCCCCTCGTGCGAGGGGTGCGCCCAGATCGCGGGCGATCGCAGCACCGACGAGACGGCCCTGCGCGACTGCGATACGCGCGCCGCCGAACTCCGCCCCATCGCCGACCACGTACACGTCGGGCCGCGACGATCGCCCTTCGTGATCCCGTTCGACCTTTAGATGCCCGAACCGCGGGTCGTAGGTGAGCTGGCAGCCAAGGGCGCGGGGCAGCTCGACCGCTGGCGAGAAGCCGTAGCCGAGACAAAGCACGTCGCACGCAATCCGCTCCGCGCGCGCCGCCTCCGGCCTGCCATCGGGTCCAAGCGGTGTCACGGACACCTCCTCAACGCGCTCTCCCCCTTTGGCGGCGAGGATTGCGGCGCCGTGATGGACCCGAACACCGCGCGACATGGCGAGGGCACGATAGGCGAGGCCATCCGCCACAAGGCCGGGTGCTGCGACCGCCATGGCGGCCAGGTCCCGCGCGGCAGCGAGACCGGGCCGGGGAGCGGCCTCGATGAGGGCGGCAACGTCGAGGCCCGCCCGCAAGAGCTCAGCTGCCAGTTGGAGGTTCAGGGGCCCGTTGCCGGCGACAACAATTCGCCCTCCCGGGCCGATCCCGTGGGCGCGGAGGAAGGTTTGCGCCGCTCCGGTCGTCAGAACGCCGGGAAGCGTCCAACCGGGAAAGGGATGCGCCCGTTCGGTTGCTCCCGCCGCGATCACGAGGCGCTGAGCAAAGAGGGTTCGGGCCCCGTCCGGGCCGACGAGCGCCAGTCCTCCTTCGTCCAGCGGTGCCCAGACCGAGGTCTCGGAGAGGATCGTGACGCCTGCCGCGCGGACCTCCGCGATGAGCGCGCGGCCGGCGCGGGTCTGTCGATCGAGCAGCCCCTCGTCGAGATCGAATCCAAGGGCCGGCTGCTTGAAATATTGTCCTCCCGGCTGCTTACGCTCGTCGACGAGGAGGGTCGACAACTCGGCGCGGGCTGCGACGAGCGCTGCTGCGAGGCCTGCGGGCCCCGCACCGACAACGGCCACATCGACGCACAACGGTTGGCGACGCGCCTTTGGCTCAACGCTTGGCGGACGGGTGGCTTGGGGATGGTGGCGGCGAACGTCGAGATCGGGGCGGGCCGGTTGCAGGCAGGCGCGCTGTGTCGCCCCCTCCACGGTCACGAGGCAGTCGAAGCAGGCGCCCATTCCGCAGAACGGCCCTCGGGACGACCCGCCGCGGGTCATGCGGAAGCCCGTCTCCCCGGCGGCGAGCAGCGCGGCCGCGAGACTCTCGCCGGGTGCGGCCTCGATCGGGCGCCCCTCAAACCGGAAGACGATGCGCTCCGAGCCTCGCAGCACGCCAGGCGGGCATGTTCGGCGCCAGGGCGGGGCTCCCGTCGGGGGCGGCAGCGTCATAGACTTGTGCCGAACGCCCGCCGGGCGGGATTGCGGGAGGCGGAGCGATGCGCATCGGGATCATCGGCGTCGGGCATATCGCGACCGATGTCGCGCGCGGCCTCCTGGCGTCGGGCTTCGATCCCGCCAAACTGCTCATCGGCCCAAGGGGCCATGGCGTGCCGGCCCTCGCGTCCCGGGGCATCTCGGTAGCCCCCTCCTCCGCGGCTGTCGTGGAAGGCTGCGATCTGGTCCTCCTTGCCGTCCGGCCGGCTCAGGCCCTGGAGGCGGTCACCGGTCTCCCGTGGCGGCGGCATCATACCCTCGTGAGCCTGTGCGCCGGCGTGCCGATCGCAACCTTCCGCAAGGTCGTTCGCAAGGCGAACATCGTGCGCGCGATACCGCTGGGTGCGGCCGCTCACGGCGGCAGCCCGACGATCATCTTTCCAGACGATCCTGCCGTTCGTAACCTCTTCAGTCACGTAGGCTCGGTGACGGCGCTCGTTCGCGAAGAGGACTTCGCTCCGGCGACCGTTGCAGGTGTGCTCTATACCCTGGCTCACGACCTTGTGGGGCTGACCGCGGATTGGGCCGCGGCGCAGGGTATCGCGCCCGAGGCCGCGCGCCGCCTGGCGACGGCCCAACTCAAGGCCGCGGCCACGATGCTTGCGGCCGATGACGTCACCCCTGTCGCCGATATGGTACGCGCATTGGCGACGCCCGGCGGGATCGCCGAGACGGCCTTCGGTTCGCTCGGCCGCGAGGCCTTTGGCCTGCGCTGGCGCGCCGCCCTCGACGCCGGCCTCCGGCGCATTCGTGAGATAGAGGAAGCTCATCGCACGTAGCTGGCGCCGTTCACATCGATCGTTGCGCCGGTCAGATGCCGCGAGCGGCCCGATGCCAGGAAGGCGACAAGGTGACCGATGTCCGAAGGAGGAACCCACTCGCCCATCGCGAGCCCGGCCGTGACCTTGTCTTCGCCTCCCTGCAGCGCCGCGAAGTCTTCCGACATACGTGTGCGCACCACACCTGGAGCCACGACGTAGCTGAGAATTCCATCTTTGGCATAGCCTCGCGCCACCGTCTGCGCCGCGGCCTTGATGGCAGCCTTCGAGGCCGCATAGGCGATCATCGACGGGTTCGTGACCCCACGCTGTGCCGCCCAACTCGACACCGTGATCAGGATGCCGCCGCCCCGTGGCTTGAAATGGCGCACGGCATGGCGCATCAGGCGGGCAGGCCCAAGCACGTTCACGGCCCATTGGCGCGCCCACGCCGCGTCCCAGGCCTCGATGTCATCCTCGATTCCGCCGGACCATTCCATGATGGCCGCATTGAGCACGACCACATCGATGCGCCCGCGCCAGGCCAGCGCCGCTTCCCACAGCCCGTCCATCGCATTCGGATCGGCCTGGTCCGCAGCCAGGAAATGTGTGCGCCCGGGCGGGGCATCCGCCAGCGCCGCCTCCACTCCGCTTCGGTCGCCGCGATAATGGGCGATCACCGAAGCACCCTCGGCACTGAGGATGCCGGCCGTTGCGGCGCCGATCCCTTTGGACGCGCCGGTGACAAGCACGATCTTCCCGTCCAGATCAGGCAAGGCTGCACTCCGATAGCCACTCGCGAGAGGTAACATCCGCACGCTTCGCGAACAATCATCCGTTTTGCGAACATTCTGATTGCGTTGCATCGGACGCTCGGCTTAGCTTTGGACCCGAGGTGGGGAACCGAGCCTTGAGAGCGATTCTGCGGGCCCTCGACGAAGTCAACCGTGCCATTCTGCTCCTGATCGGCATCGGGCTCATGGTGATCACGGCCGTCGTCTTCTGGCAGGTGATGGTGCGCTTCGTCCTGACGGCCGCCGGAATCAACATCTCCTCTCCCTGGACCGAGGAAGTCGCGCGCTACGTCCTGATCTGGTGCGTATTGCTCGGCGCGGCCGTCGGGTGCCGGAAGGCTCAGCTCATCGCGCTCGAATTCCTGGTTCGGGCCGTGCCCGCCCCGCTGGGACAGGCCATGCGCTATGCGGCCCTTGCGATCTGCATCGCCTTTTTCGCGCTTCTCGTGAATGTCGGCTGGCAGTTCGTTGTCGTCCTTGGCAGAACCGAGCTTTCGCCGGTGATGCAGATCCCAAAGACTTGGGTCTACTGGGCGCTTCCCGCAGCGGCCGGACTGATGATCCTCAACACGCTCGGCCTCATCGTCGAGGCGGTGATCACGAGGCAAGATATCCGCGATATCGGCGGCCTCGCCTCGACGGAGTGATCAGACCGTGGCGATGCTCCTGATCTACCTGCTGGTCCTGTTCGGCATCGGAGTGCCGATCGCCTTTGCTCTCGGCATCGCGCCTCTCGCCTTCTTGATGGAGCGGCGGTTGCCGCTGATCTCCATCCCGCAGGTGGTCTTCGATGCCATGGACTCGTTCGTCCTGATGGCGGTGCCGCTCTATGTGCTGGCGGGACGGCTGATGATGACCGGCGGCGTGGCGCAGCGGCTCGTCGAGTTCGCCGTCGCGATTGTGGGCTTCGTACGCGGCGGTCTTGCTGCGGCGACCGTGCTGACCTGCATGATTTTCGCGACCATCTCGGGATCTTCGGCCGCGACCGCCGCTGCGGTCGGGTCGACCCTCGTGCCCGAGATGGAACGCAAGCGCTACCCTCGCCCCTATGCCGCCGCGGTCGTGGCCTCCTCGGGCGAGTTGGGCGTCATCATCCCGCCCTCGGTCCCGATGATCATCTATGCGGTCATCGCCGAGGTGTCGATTTCCGACCTGTTCCTGGCCGGCGTTCTGCCGGGCGCTCTCATCGGCTTGGTGCTCATTCTCGTCAATATCACGGTGTGTTCCGTCAACGGCTACGGCGAGCGCGTGGAGTTCGAGCTGCGCGCTTATCTTGCGAACCTCGTTCGCGCGGCGGGGAGGGCCGTGCTTGCGCTGCTGCTGCCCTTCATCATCCTTGGCGGGATCTACGGCGGCTTCTTCACACCGACCGAAGCCGCGGTGGTGGCGGTCGTCTATGCGCTCGTCCTGTCGGTTGGGATCTATCGCACCATCGCCCCGAGCGCGCTGCCCAAGATCTTCTCGGAGGCGATGTTCACGAGCGCCGTCGTCATGGTCATCGTCGGCTTCGCCTTCGTGTTCGCCTATGCGCTCGCGCTGATGCAGGCACCTCAACAGATCGCAGCCGCCATTCGGGGCTTCTCATCCGATCCCCTCGTCTTCCTGCTGCTCGTGAACCTGTTCCTGTTCGTCGTCGGCATGTTCATGGAGACCTTCGCGGCGATCATCATCCTGGCGCCCGTGCTGGCGCCGGTCGCGATTCAGCTCGGCATCGACCCGATCCATTTCGGGCTCATCATGATCGTGAATCTCGCGATCGGGATGGTTACGCCGCCGGTCGGCGTGAACCTGTTCGTGGCCTGCGGCATCGCACGGATCTCGATGGAGCAGCTGATACGGCCGCTGTCGATCCATCTCGCGGCGCTTATCGTCTGCATGATCATCATCACCTACGTACCGTGGATCAGCCTAGCTCTTGTTCAGTGATGTAGAAGAGAGGAGAGAACGATGAAACTGTTCAAACAGCTCGGTCTGGCCGCGATTGCCTTGGCCGCAAGTCTCGGTCCGGCCAGCGCGCAAGCACCGGTCGAGATCACGATCGCGCATGTGCTCAGCGAGCGCAGCTTCTATCACGTGGCAGGCATGAAGCTGAAGGAGCTTGTCGAGGCGCGCACCGGTGGCCGCGCGCGCGTCAACGTGCAGTGCTGCGGCGCGCTCGGCAACGAGGGGCGACTGATCCAGTCCGTGCGCACGGGGGTGATCGATATGGTCTTCCATGGCCTCGGCTCGCTCGAAGGGACCGTGCCGGAATACCGCGTGCTGTCGCTGCCTCACATCTTCGACAATCACGCCCAGGCTGAGCGTGTGTTGCGCGGTCCCCTCGGCGACCGAATCCTGAAGCTTGTGGAGCCGCATGGCATGATCGGCCTCGCCTTCGGGGCTATCTTCGAACGCAACATGGCGACCCGCGACAAGCCGATCACGAAGGTCGAAGACATGAGGGGCGTGAAGGTCCGCGTTCTCCAGACACCGGCCTGGGTGCTCGCCTATCAGGCGGTCGGAGCACAGCCGACGCCGATGCCCTATGGCGAGGTTTTCATATCCATGCAGAACGGCGTCGTGGACGGCGCGGAGCTCTCTGCGGACGCGATGGTGGCGGACCGCTTCATCGAAGTGGCCAAGCACTTCAGCCTGACGCGTTTCCATCAATCCACCAGCATGTTCGTCGCCTCGAAGGCACGCTTCGACGCACTCCCGGCGGACGTGCGCGATGCGATCCGTGCGGCTTTGCCGGAGGCGGTGCGGGCGGGGCTCGAGTTCCACGCTCGCCTCAACGAGGACGGCATGAACCAGATGCGGGCCCGCGGCATCACCATCACGGAGCCGGATCTCGCGCCGTTCCGCGACGTCACGCGCCGCTCATGGGAGCAGATCCTCAACGATGCCGGTCCGAACGGCCGTACCCTCGTGCAAGAGATCGAGGCCGCGAAGAAGGCTACGAACTAGTTCGACCGTACGTCTCGCATGACACTGGCGATCTGCTCTCCTCTCCCAGCAAGGGGAGGAGAGTTGTCGCATCGCGGGGCACCCGGCGGTGTGGCGTTCGGAGGAGTTTAGGCCCTCCGCGAGGGCAAGCGCAGCCACCCGGCACCGGCAGGGCCCCCTGCTCGCCAGCTGTGGGCGCAGCATGAGATCCCAGTTCGGCCCCTTGCCGTCCCGATCGGACCGTGGGTGCCCTCACATCGGCCAGGCCCATAATGGGCTTGTGCATGCCAGCCGGCCGTTCGGATCAGTGGTCATGGCTGCATCTTGCACCTAGACGGGCCGCATGAAGGTACGCGACCTCCTGCTCCTCTTGCTTGTTTGCCTCACCTGGGCCGTCCACACGGTGGTGAGCAAAATGGTGGTCTCCGGCATGGAGATCCCGCCGCTCTTCTATGCGGCGGTCCGGTACGGCTTGGTGTGCCTCATGGTTCTCCCCTGGCTGCTGCCGCTGCCGAAGCCCCTCTGGCGCACGGCCCTGGTGGGACTGCTGATGGGTGGCGGGAGCTTTGCCCTGTTCTTCACCGGCATGAAGACGGCAACGCCCTCCGGATCCGCCATCGTGCAGCAGCTCGGCTTGCCGATGATGACGCTCCTGTCGGTCCTGATGCTGGGGGAGACGCCGGATCGGAAGCGGTGGCTCGGCAGCGCTCTCACCTTCTCCGGAGCCCTTCTGGTCATGTGGGACCCGAACGGAGTGAGCTTTACGGGAGGGCTCATCTTCGTGGCTGCGTCCGCGTTCCTGGGCTCGCTCGCGTCCGTGATGATGAAGCAGGTCCGCGGGGTGCGGCCGCTCCAGTTTCAGGCTTGGGCGGGGTTGACGTCCGTCTTGCTGCTCGGGCCTTTGACAGCCACCCTTGAAGACGGCCAGTTCCAGCAGGCCGCAGCGGCGGGATGGCCGTTCCTGGCGGCTGTCCTGTTCTCCGCCGTCGTGGTGTCCCTCCTGACGCACACGATCTATTACGGGCTGCTCCTGCGGTACCCTGCGAACCTTATCGCTCCGATGATGGTCTTCAACCCGCTCATGACGGTGGCCCTGGGGATCGCGGTCACCCATGACCCGCTCGACCTGCGCGTCGGTCTTGGAACGGTGCTGGCCCTGACGGGCGTCTTGGTGGTGACTATGAATGCCGAGCAGGCCGCGCGTCTGCGAGCCTGGACCCAGATGCGGCTTCGCTAATCGGCAGACCGGCCGGTCCCTTCCCGGAGCTCGGTCCGGGTACGCTGGGCCCGCTCGGCCGCACGCAGCACGCGCCTGCGCTCCTGGAGTTCGGCGCGGCTTGGCCGCCACCAACCTCTCGGTCCGGCGATCTCGGGCGCCTCCGGCTCGCGCGCCGGCCAGGTGGCGTTCACCTCCTCCAGGGTCGGCAGGCGCCAGCGGGCCCAGACGTAATCCGCATCGGTGGCAAGATGGGGATAGAGCGCCTCGACCGTCGCGGTATCGACCACCTCGCCGACGATGTCCTCGAACAGAACCACGCCATAGCCATGCGTCGCGACCGGCCAGTCCAGCGGAGGCGGGTCGTCCGCGCGAACCGGATAGCGCCGGCGACGGCGCTCGGCCTGCATCCGGGCATCGCGGCCGTCGGCGCCCGCCTTGCGTTCGCGCTGGCGCTGCCGGCGGGCTTCCGGCTCGTTGCGCAGGGCTGCGGCCTCGATCTCGGGCCAGCGGCGGCGCAGCTCCTCATAGGAGCGGAAGGGGGCGCGCCAGAGGCGCCGCTCGGAATCCCAGCGCGCCCAGGGAATGGTGCGCATGATCTCCACGACGGTGCGGGAATAGGGCGTTCGGACGGACAGATCCTCGCCCACGAGGAGATAGGGGCTCGTGAGCGGGTGGAACGCATAGGCGTCCCGTCCCTTGGCGTCGGCATGGCGGTCGAGATCGTTGAGCTCCTGGGCGATCCACCGGTCGAGCCGGCGCGGAGCGGTGGGACCCGGCACGAACCAGCAGGCCTCGTCCGGTTGCCAGCGTGCCCGCGGAAAGGTCTTTCGGAAGCGCTCGACCAGCGCGCCATCGTAGGGAAAGCAGGCAAAGGCACCCGGCGTCTCCCCGTCCGCGGGCGTGACATGAAACACAGGTGCAGGCTCCATGGAGAGATCCCTCGATATCCCGAGCCGGGAAGGGCTGCCTGAGGGCTTAACCCGTCGACCTCCCGTTTGATCCCCGCCCGTCGGACCAGGCTACCTGGAGCGCACGAGACCAAGCCTCGCGTCGGACTGGGCTACCTCGAGCGCACGAGACCAAGCCTCCAGCATCCATGCGACGCGTGGCGGCTTGGAAGAGCACCAGCTCGTGCCTTGAGATCGCACGGGATCGACTGCTCAGCCCCCGGGTCCAGCGGTGACGATGGGAGCCGTGACCTTGCAGACCACGCCGTCCGGCGCGAACGCGATCGTGACCTTGCCGTCCAGATCCTGCGCCAAGCTGCGCTCGATCAGTCTTGTGCCGAAGCCGCGGCGGGAGGGCTCTTCGACGGGCGGGCCGCCACTCTCCCGCCAGGTCAGGCTCAGGCAAGGCGGGGTGTGCAAGGCGTCCAGCGACCATTCGATCCGGACCTCGCCCGTCTCGTTGGAAAGCGAGCCGTATTTGACCGCATTTGTCGCCAGTTCCTGGAGCGCCATGGCGAGCGCCAGCGCCGTCCGGGGCTGGAGCCGGATGTCGGGGCCCTGCAGATGGAGCCTGTTCTCGCGCGCATGGCCATAGGGGGCCAGGGCCTGCGCGACGATCTCGCGGAGATTGGCACTCTCCCAGTTCTGGCGGGTCAGCACGTCATGCGCCTTCGACAGGGCCATGAGGCGAGCTTCCATGGCGGAGCGCGCCTCTTCGGGCGAACGGCTGTTGCGCGGGGTCTGGGTCGCGATGGATTGCACGGTCGCGAGGGTGTTCTTCACCCGGTGGTTCAGCTCGTTGATGAGCAGCCGCTGATGTTCCTCGGCCTGCTTGGTGTCGGTGATGTCGCGCGACACGGACAGGAGCTTCTCGACCTCCCCATTGGGCCCGTTGATCGGCGTAACGGCCACGTCCCACCATTTGGGGCGGCCCTTCAAGGTCGGGGTCTGGCCCTGAAAACGGGCATTGCCGCCCTCGAGCGCAATCCGCACCGCTTCACGAGCCCTGTCCCGATCGGGGCCGCTCCAGAACTCGCGCCAGTCGCAGCCCTCGATCGTGCCGAAATCGTCGACCTCCATGATCCGCAGGGCGCCTGGACTCATGAACTGCAGCCTTGCGCTCGTGTCGAGCACCTTGATGCAGTCGCTGGAGCTTTCCAGGATGCGCCGGTTGAACTCCTCGCTCTCCCGCAGCCGCGCTTCCGCCCCGACACGCTCGACTTGCGCCCAGCAGCGCTCGACCACCGTCTCGACGAGCTTGATCTCCTCCTCCCGCCAGCGGCGGGGCGCGTTCTGATGCACGGCCATCATCGCGATCAGGCGACCGTTCTTGACGAGCGGACAGCAGACGATCGCGCCGATGCCGATGGAGAGAAACATCTCCCGGCCCTCGCCGGGGCCGAGTTCTTCCGGGACGTCGCACACCACGAGCGTGCGGCCACCGCGCATATCGGCCGATGCCCGGGCCCCGAAAAGGTCGAGGCTATACGTGCCGATCGAACTCGCGATTCCCGGGGCGGTGTAATCGCTGCGGATCACGAAGCGGTCGTTGTCGGGGTCCACATCGGCATAGGCGCAGCGCGAGGCCCCCAAATGCTGGGCCAGGAGAGCGGTCGCGGCGGCCATGGCGGTGGGAGCATCCCGCGACACGCGCATGGCCTCGTCGAGCCTGCTCATGAAACTGAGGCGCGCCTCCCGCTCGCGAAGCGCCGCCTCCGCCTGGCGGCGGTCTCCGGCACGTATGCTTCACCGGTGTAGGCCGACCATTGCCGGTTGAAGAATTCCACCCGTGCGCTTGGATCGGTAATCCAGACGATCTGGGGAACGGCGTCCGCCATGAGCCGAAAGCGCTCCTCGCTTTCCCGCAATCGTTCCTCGGCCTGCCGCTTCTCCGAGATGTCACGGAAATAGACCGACAGCCCGCCGCCCGAGGTGGGGTGGATGGAGAGGCCGATCCAGTGGCCGATGATCGGCGACACCGTTTCGAGCTGGACCGGCACGCCCTCCCTCATGGCGCGCTGATGCGCGTGATAAGCCTCGCTGCCGACCGCTTGGGGGAACTCGTCCCAATAGCCCTTGCCGATCAGGGCATCAGCGCTTCGGCCCCACAGCTCGGCGGTTTTGCGGTTCACGTAGGTGAAGCGCCAGTCCCGATCGACGGCGTAGAAGGCGTCCGAGATGCTCTCCAGAATCTCGACGCTGCGGTCGCGTTCGACGCGCAGCGCCTCCTGGTGGCGGTGCCGTTCGGTGACGTTCCTCCAGAACAGGGCCAAGCCGTCGGCGGTCGGGTAGACGCGCAGCTCGAGGAAGGCGTCGTGACCGTCCGGCCACAGGTAGCGGTGCTCCAGGGTGAGGGGCACGCGCTCGGCCATGGCGCGCTTGAGCATACGGCCGAGCTCGCTGTCCTCCGACCCGGGCCACGCCTCCCAGTGGGTTTTGCCCAAGATCGCTTCGCGGGGGCGCTGCTCGAGCCGCAGGCCCTCGGCATTGATGTCGATCACGCGGAAGTCGCGGTCGAGGAGGCCGAAGCCCTCGGCCATCCCGTCGAGCACCCCGCGCGCCCGGTCCCGTTCGAGGCGCAGCGCCACCTCGGCCTCGCGACGGCGGCGCTCGGCGAGAACCTGGCCCGTGATCTCGGTGCACGGGCAGAAGATGCCCGCGACCTGCCCGCTCTCGTCGCGGACGGGCGTGTAGCTGAAGCTGAAATGCGTCTCGTCCGGGTAGCCCCGCCGGTGCATGACGAGCTCAATATGATCCATGTGGACGGGCTCGCCCGCGAAACCCTGCTCCACGATGGGCAGGAGGTCGGAACGGATCTCGTCCCACACATCGAGGAAGGGACGGCCGAGGGCTCCGGGGTGCTTGAGGGCCAGCACCTCGGCGTAGGCATCGTTGTAGAGCAGGGTCTGCTCCGCTCCCCAGGCGATGAACATGGGCTGGTTGGCGCCGAGCATGACGGCAACGAGGGTCTTGAGCGGCTGCGGCCAGCCGCTGGGCAGGCCGAGGGGCGTTGCGGCCCAGTCGTGAGCGCGGATGCGCTCCCCCATCTCGCCTCCACCGGCGAGAAAGCCGAGCCCGAGCGTGGCGGGATCAGACCTGCCGTGCATGACGCTCCCCCGAAGGCCTCAGAAGACTTTGTCGCAGAAGGCTTGGCCGTGGCTCTGCGCCCCGGGCGCGGGTCGTAAGCGGGCTTCGGCCGCGCCCGAGCGGGCCGCGGGCGTGCCGGGACCCGAATGGCGCCACGAGGGGGCGCGCAAACACGACCACCTCGGCCGCGGGTAGGACGATCCTGGTTCGATGAACGGGCATTCCCTTGCGTCACATAGGTTAATGCCGCTGTCAAAACCCACTTCGCGCTTTTTGCAAGAGGGTCAGCCGCTCGTGGGCCTTGCGAGCCGCGGTTCGTTGCCGCGACCAACCCCGATCCGTGCGCGCGTGCGGACATGCCGATCCCCGGCCAGGAAGGGCTTCATGACCGTTTCGGACCTCGCGACGCCCCAGGTGGGGGAGAGTGCCGTCCGATGCAGCGCGCCAAAAGACCGCGATGCCGTCTCGGGAAATCGCAATCGCTGAGCTGAAACGTCATCTCTTCGTCGACGTTGGCTTCACAGACGAGAAATCGACGAGGAGTTTACACCGATGGTTTGTCAGTTCTGCAAGCAAGACGTCGATAAGCCCTGCCACAACGCTCAGGAGATGCGCGAGCGCGCCATGAGCCATGTTCCCCATTGCGAGAAGGCATTGAAGAGCAACCAAGGCGGCGACAGCGGAGCGCATGCTCGAGACGTGCAGAGCGGCGGCCGGCACTGACGCCGCTGAGCCCTACCCCGTATCAGCGATCAGCGCGGAGACCTCCATGGCCCACAAAGCACGCGGACGACCGTCGTGGAAGAAGTCGAAGAAGGAGCGAAAGCCTCAAGGCGCGACCGAGCGCGATTCCAGCCAACGCAGCTGATCGCGACCCATTGCGAGGGAGCGGCAGGAGCCCAGGCTCCGCGCCGCTCCCGACCGCGCTCGGCTCACCCACAACCACGCAGCGAAACCTGCGCCACCAACGCTAATCCAGCCGCCACGGCGAAGCGTGGAAGCGTTCCATGATGAAGTCGAGGAACACGCGCATGCGCGGCAGGCGCTGACGGCCCGGCGGGAAGACGAGAGAGATCGGCACCGGCTCGACGTGGTGGCATTCCTTCAGCACCGCAACGAGACGCCCATCCCGCACCGCATTGGCCACGACGAAATCACCGAGACGGATCAGGCCCTGCCCGGCAAGCCCCAGCGCCAGGGCGGCTTCCGCGTTGTCCACGTTGAGGGGCCCGCGGGTCTCGACGAGGTGAACACCGCCGTCGCCGCGAAACGGCCAGAGCGAGAGATGGGGTGAGGACAGCATGTTGATGCAGGCATGGCCCTGCAGGTCGGCCGGTCCGCGCGGCGTGCCCCTGCTCTCCAGATAATTCGGCGAAGCGCAGATCACCCGGCGGATTTCACCGAAGCCTCGGGCGACGAGGCGCTCATCGCTCACCGCGCCCGTTCGGATCGCGAGATCCGCGCCTTCCGCGGCGAGATCGACGATCCGGTCGGTGACTTGCAGATCCAGTTGCACGTCCGGGTACCGGATGCTGAAGGTGCCGAGGGCGGGCGCGAGCTGATGCACCGCGAAGGCCACACCCGAATTCACCCGCAACCGTCCCTGCGGCCGCCCACGTCCCTCGACGAGAGCTGCTTCCGCCTCCTCGATGTCGGCTAGGATCCGGCGCGCGGTCTCGATGTACTGCGCGCCCTCGGGCGTCGGCGCGATCCGTCGCGTGGTTCGCTCGAGCAGGCGCACGCCCAGGCGGGTCTCGAGGCGGCTGACCGTCTTCGACACGCCCGAGGCGGTCAGTCCGAGGCTGTCCGCGGCAGCCGCAAAGCCGCCCTGGTCCACGGCAGCCACCAAAACCGCCATCGCATGTGCCCGATCCATTGATGACATCGAGTCCCGAATAGAGTGCCGCAGGGCCGGATTATCGCATGTCGGGAGCGGAGTAGAAGGGGGAGCCGGCACTGGACCGGCCGACCCACCGGAGTGCCGCGATGACCCAATCTCACACCCCCCGCCCTAGCCTCTCCTACCCGGAGGCCCGCACCCTCGCGGGTCAGGAGCGAGCCATCGCGCTGCGTGCGCTCATGCTGCAGTTGCGCGACTGGCTGAAGACGATCCGGGCGCGCTGGCCGGCTCTGGTGATGGTCGAGCCGGTGGCCTCGTCCCACAACCCGCGCCCGCGGGGCATGATCCGCTCGTCCTAGCGAGCAGGATCATTGTGGTTGCATGCGCCGTTCGCATTCGCGTCGCTCGGATCCGTCGACCGTATTCGCGCCCCGTATTCGGGAAGAGCCCGAATTCTCGCTCATCGTCGCGCGTCATGATCGGCTCGTCAGCAGACCTTCGGCTAGGCACGGCACGTGAACGCGTGCCGTGCCGCCTTCACCTTTCGCGGCACATCCGCAAGTCCCGGTATCTCGGTCCGCACGAGCGTGCACGGCCTCCGCAGCGGATCACCTCTTGAGGCCGAACGAGACACCGCAGCACCAGCGATCGGTCATGAAGAAGCAGGCTGCCCCGAGGCCGCGAACATGCTATCGGCGCACTCAAGGGCCAAGCTTTCCCGCTCCTGGCCCTTCGCTGTTGGGACGCGGCAAGTCGATGAAGATCGTGGACCTGAGATGTGCGGTGATCGGTCATAATCCGATCGTCCGCATCGTGACTGACGAGGGCATCAGCGGCTACGGGGCGGTCGAGCGCTACAAGCCCTACCTCAAGCCGTTCATTCTCCAGCTTCGAGATGCGCTGATCGGGGAGGATCCCACCCTTGTCGAACGGGTGATGCTCGGGATCAGGCCCCGAGGCGCGTTCAAGCCCTGGGGCAGCGCCGTCAGCGCCATCGAGATGGCGCTCTGGGATGTGGCCGGAAAGGCCGCGGGCCTGCCGGTTCACAAACTCCTCGGCGGCAAGGTGCGCGACCGCGTGCGGGTCTACAATGGCTCCCGCCGCCAGCCCATGACCCGCTTCGAGCCCGAGGATTATGCAGA
The DNA here is from genome assembly GCA_035944635.1 of Microvirga sp. Taxonomy (GTDB): domain Bacteria; phylum Pseudomonadota; class Alphaproteobacteria; order Rhizobiales; family Beijerinckiaceae; genus Microvirga. The sequence goes on along the minus strand of DASZAZ010000104.1, from coordinate 29,378 downwards.
CGCCATGCGCTGGATGATGGCGCTGCCGGAGGGCTTCACGATCGTGAAGCACGGGATCGCGTTCCACTCCGGCATGCGCAGAAGCATCCCGGACTTCTATTACGGCGATCCGATTCCCAGCGCCTTTCATGGCTGGGCCGACCGCGGCCCCATGACCGAGCGCGGCTTGAAGCACGTGGTGGCCTGCGTGGCTACCATGAAGGAGGTGCTCGGCGACAAGGTGGCCCTCGCCCTCGATTGCGGCCCCGGCTGGACCGTCCCCGATGCGATCCGCTTCGCGCGCGCCGTGGAGGAGTTCAACCTCTTGTGGCTCGAGGACATGATCACGGGCGACTACACCCCTTACGTGAACGCCGATCTCTACCGCGAGGTCACCCGCGCGACCTCGACGCCGACCCATACGGGCGAGCAGATTTACCTGCGCCAGAACTTCAAGGAACTCATCGAGCGCAAGGCCGTGCGGGTCATCGGCCCCGACCCTTGCGATTGCGGCGGGATCGCCGAGCTCAAATGGATCGCGGAATACGCCGATCTGCACGGGATCCTGATGGCGCCGCACGGCACCGGCAACGGCCTGCTCGGTCTCGCCGCCCTCGTGCAGGTGTGCGCGACGCTCCCCCACAACTACATCGCCTTCGAGTACCCCACCGGCGACCCGGAATGGTGGTACGACATCGTGGACGGATTGCCGAACCCGATCGTGAGCAACGGCACCATCGAGGTGTGGGATCGCCCCGGCATGGGCATCGAGCTCAATCCCGAACGCGCCCGCCGCTACCTGAGCGAGGAGGATGCGGCTTTCTTCGACTAGCGCCGGAAGGGTGCCGGCCTTGCTGAACCTGCGGCCCGCGTCAGAAGGCGCCCCTAGCGCTTGTAGAGATCCTTGTAGGTATCGCGCAGGACGTTCTTCTGCACCTTGCCCATGGCGTTGCGCGGCAGGTCCTCCACGACCATCACGCGCTTCGGCAGCTTGAACTTGGCGAGCTGCGCTTCGAGCGCCTTCAGGACATCCGCCTCGCTGATGGGAGCCCCCTTCTGGGCCACCACGACGGCCGTGACGCCCTCGCCGAAATCCGCATGGGGCACGCCGATCACGGCGCTCTCCACCACACCGGGCAGTCCGTCGATCTCGGTCTCGACCTCTTTCGGATAGACGTTGAACCCGCCCGTGATGATGAGGTCCTTGCCGCGTCCGACGATGTGGACGTATCCCCGCTCGTCGATGCGCCCTAGATCGCCCGTGATGAAGAACCCGTCGGCCCGGAACTCCGCCGCGGTTTTCTCGGGCATGCGCCAATAGCCCTGGAACACGTTGGGCCCGCGCACCTCGATCATGCCGATTTCGCCCTGGGGGAGCACGCGCCCGCTCTCGGGGTCCGCGATCCGCAGGTCCACCCCCGGCAAGGGGAAGCCCACGGTGCCGGGCACCCGGTCGCCCTCGTAGGGGTTCGAGGTGTTCATGTTGGTCTCGGTCATGCCGTAGCGCTCGAGAATGGCGTGGCCTGTTTTGGCCTGCCACTCCCGGTGCGTTTCCGCGAGCAGCGGCGCCGAGCCGCTGACGAACAGGCGCATATGCGCCGTCGCCTCCCGCGTGAGCCGCGGGTCCTGGAGCAGGCGGGTGTAGAAGGTCGGCACGCCCATGAGGCTCGTGGCCCGGGGCAGAGCCGCCATGACGGCGTCGGGATCGAACCGCGGCAGAAAGATCATGCGCGCCCCGGAAAACAGCACGCAGTTGGTGGCCACGAACAGCCCGTGGGTGTGGTAGATCGGCAGAGCGTGGACGAGCACGTCGTCGGCGGTGAAGCGCCAGTGATCGCGCAAGGTGAGGGCGTTGGAGACCAGGTTGTCCTGGGTGAGCATCGCGCCCTTGGAGCGGCCCGTGGTGCCGGATGTGTAGAGGATGGCGGCGAGATCGTCGCCCTGGCGCGGCACGGTGGCAAAATCCGTCGCCTGAGCCTCCGCGGCCTCCATGAGAGAACCCTGACCCCGCGCATCGAGGGTGACGACGCGCGCGCCGATGGGCGCAGCGATGGTCTCGATGCCCTCCCGCTTGGCGGGATCGCACACCACCACCCGGGGCTCCGCATCGGCGATGAAGTAGCCAAGCTCCGCGAGCGTGTAGGCCGTGTTGAGGGGCAGGAACACGCCCCCGGCCCGGATGGTGGCAAGATACAAAACGAGCGCCGGGACGGACTTCTCGACCTGCACGGCGACGCGATCGCCGGGTTGCACGCCGAGGTCGACGAGCGCGCCGGCCAGGCGCCCCGAGAGAGCAACCACGTCCCCATAAGTGAAGCGCTCGCCCTGGAGCGTCTCGATGGCGGGACGGGCGGGATCGGGAATAAGGGCGGCGAAGCGGTCGAACAGGTTCTGGGACATGCGCTGACGTCTACCCCTCGATGCGCGAGAAATCCGCGACCGCCCGCGTGGCTTCGCGGATGGCGTTAAGGAGGGCGAGGCGGTTGGCGCGAAGACCGGAGTCCTCGGCGTTCACCGTGACCTTGTCGAAGAAGGCGTCGAGGGGCGCGCGCAGGCGCGAGAGCGCGCGCATGGCGCCTTCGAAATCCTCCGCGGCGACGGCCGCTTCGGCCTCGGGCCGCGCCTGCGACAGCGCCACCACGAGGGCCTTTTCCTCGATCTGGCCCGCGGCATCGATGAGGGCCAGCTCGGGCTCCGCGTCGTAGCGGCGGCCGTCCTTCTTCTCCTCGATGCGCAGGATGTTGGCGGCGCGCTTGTAGCCGGCGAGCAGGTTGCGCCCGTCGTCGGTGTCGAGGAAGCGCCCGAGCGCCTCGACACGGCGCACGATCATGAGGAGATCGTCCTGGCCTTCGAGCGCAAACACCGCATCGATGAGGTCGTGCCGCGCGCCCTGATCGCGGAGATAAACCTTGAGGCGGTCGGCGAAGAAGGAGAGGAGGTCCGTCGGCAGCTGCGCGTTGGCCCCTGCCGGCAAGGCCGTCCGCATGAAGCCGACGAGGGCCAAGCGAATGTTGTTCTCCAGCACCAGTCGAATCACGCCCAGCGCCGCACGCCGCAGCGCGTAAGGATCCTTCGATCCCGTCGGCTTCTCGTCGATGGCCCAGAAGCCCACGAGCGTGTCGATCTTGTCGGCCAGCGCCACCGCGACCGACACCGGGTCGGTGGGCACGCGATCGCCCGGACCCAGAGGCTTGTAATGCTCCTCGACCGCCGCAGCGACGCTCGGGTTCTCGCCTTGGAGCGTCGCGTAGTAGCGGCCCATCAGGCCCTGCAATTCGGGGAACTCGCCCACCATCTCGGTGACGAGATCGGCCTTGGCGAGCCGCGCGGCGCGCTCCGCGAGTTCGGGATCAGCACCCACCACGGGCGCAAGTTCGCGGGCGAGGGCCGCGATGCGCTCCACGCGCTCGTATTGCGTACCGAGCTTTTCGTGGAACACGATGGTCTTCAGCTTCTCCAGCCGCTCCTCGAGGCGCGTCTTCTGGTCCGTTTCCCAGAAGAACTTGGCGTCGGAGAGACGCGCCCGCACCACGCGCTCGTTGCCCGCGATGATGGCCTGCCCGCCATCCTTCGCGACGAGGTTCGAGGTAAGGATGAAACGATTGGCGAGGCCGCCGGTGCGCGGATCGCGCAGCACGAAGCACTTCTGGTTCGCGCGGATGGTGGCGCGGATCACTTCGGGCGGAATGGCGAGGAAGGCTTCATCGAAGCTGCCCATGAGCACCACAGGCCATTCGACCAAGCCCGCAACCTCTTCCAGCAGTCCCTCGTCCTCCACGAGCTCCATGCCTTGGGCGAAGGCGAGATCGCGCGCGTCGTGCACGATCATGTCCTTGCGGCGATCCGCATCGAGCACGACCCGTGCGCGCTCGAGCGCCGGCGCGTAATCGTCAAAGCGGCGCACGCGAAAAGGCTCCGGTGCCATGAAGCGGTGGCCGTAGGTGACGTCGCCGGATTCGACGCCGTCGACGGAAAAGCGCACCACTTCCGGGTCCTCGGTCTCGGGCCCGAAGGTGCACACGATGGTGTGGAGCGGGCGCACCCAGCGAAGCGAGCCCGGCTCCACCGAGGCCGGGCCCCAGCGCATGGATTTCGGCCAGGGGAAGTTGCGGACGATGGCGGGGATGATCTCGGCCAGCACGTCCGGCGTGGCGCGGCCCGGGCGCTCGATGAGGGCCACGTAGAACTCGCCCTTCTTCGGATCGCTCTGGATCGTTGCCTGATCGAGGGACGAGAACCCTGCGCTCTTCAGGAAGCCCTGCACGGCGGCGTCCGGCGCACCGACGCGGGGGCCCTTGCGCTCCTCGCGCACGTCCTGGCCGCGGATCGGCAGGCCGGCGATGTGAAGCGCGAGGCGCCGCGGCGTCGCAAAGGCCTTCGCGCCCTCATAGAGGAAGCCGCGCTCGACCAGCGCATCCGTGACGAGCTTTTTCAGGTCTTCCGCGGCACGCCGCTGCATGCGCGCGGGGATTTCTTCGGAGAAGAGTTCGAGGAGAAGATCGGGCATGGGGATCAGTTCGCCGCAATGTCGAGCACTTGCCCGAAGCCGATATCCTGATCGTCTGGATCGCGGACGCCGAATTCGAGCACGCCATAGGGTTGGGTGCAAAGCTCGTAATCGATGGTGGCGCCGCGCCGGACGCAATCGTCGTAGAATGCGGCTGCGTCATCGACCCAGAAATACGCGTTCCACAAGGCAGGGCTCACGCGCCAATGGGGCACGATGGCGTGCCCCTGCGGGGCCTCACGCAGCATCAGCCGCGCGCCGCCGTGCGAGAGGATCGCGAAGGACGGCGGCTCGCCCCAGGCGCTCACGGTGTCGAAGCCAACGCAATCGCGCCAATAGGCCAGCGATCGCGAGAGATCCGAGACGAAGAGCACCGGCGCCTGGGCCGTGATGCGGGCCCCACTCACGCCGCCACGCCTCCACCCTCGGTCTTCAGCCAGGCGGCACCGCAGGCCTTGGCGAGTTCGCGCACCCGCAGGATGTAGCTTTGCCGCTCGGTCACGGAGATCACGCCGCGCGCATCGAGCAGGTTGAACATGTGGCTCGCCTTGATGCACTGGTCGTAGGCCGGCAGGGCCATCTGGTGCCGCTCGCCCGTATCGCCCGCTTCGAGATATTTGCGGCAGGCGGCCTCCGCATCGCGGAAATGGCGGAAGAGCATCTCGGTGTCGGCGTGCTCGAAATTGTGCCGGGAATATTCCTGCTCGGCCTGGAGGAACACGTCGCCATAGGTGACGCGATCGTTGTCGCGGCCGTTGAAATTGAGGTCGTAGATCGAGTTCACGCCCTGGAGATACATGGCGAGGCGCTCGAGCCCATAGGTGAGCTCGCCCGCCACCGGCTGGCACTCGAAGCCCGCGACCTGCTGGAAGTAGGTGAACTGCGAGACCTCCATCCCGTCGCACCAGCATTCCCAGCCGAGGCCCCAGGCGCCGAGCGTCGGGCTCTCCCAGTCGTCCTCCACGAAGCGCACGTCGTGCACCATCGGGTCGAGGCCGATGGCCTGAAGCGATTTGAGGTAGAGCTCCTGAATGTCCGGCGGGTTCGGCTTCAGGATCACCTGGAACTGGTAGTAATGCTGCAGCCGGTTCGGGTTCTCGCCGTAACGCCCGTCCTTCGGCCGCCGCGAGGGCTGCACATAGGCCGCGCGCCAGGGCTTGGGACCGAGCGCCCGAAGCGTCGTCGCCGGATGGAACGTGCCCGCGCCCATCTCCATGTCGTAGGGCTGGAGGATCACGCAACCCTGTTCGGCCCAGAAGCGCTGGAGGGTGAGGATCAGGCCCTGGAAGGAGCGCGCGGGATTCATATGCGCGGGTTCGGCGGTCATCGTCGGTCCGGGGTGAGGGAAATCGGCGGCACCCTTGGGATGCGGGGGTGGGGAAGTCAAGCCGAAGGGGCCCATCCCTCCCTGCCAAGGGAGGGTGGTCCGAAGGACCGGGTGGGATGAGAGCTCAAGGTGGGGAGGTGGTCGCTTCCACCCCACCCGGCCGCTGCGCGTCCACCCTCCCCTGAGCGGGGAGGGATCTCACCCGATCACTGAGGCCACCCGGTCGGCCTTGAGGAGCGCCCTCGCCTCGTCCGAGTCCCGGTGCATGCGCTCGACCAGGGCTTCGGCGCTGTCGAAGCGCTCCTCGCCGCGGATCCAGCCCACGAGTTCGACGTCGAGGAGGCGGCCGTAGAGGTCGCCGGCGAAGTCGAAGAGGAAGGCTTCCAGCAGGGGCGCGCCGTTGTCGAAGGTGGGGCGGCGGCCGAAGCTCGCCACGCCCTCATAGGTGGCGCCGGGGCCGAGCGAGGCCCGCACGGCGTAGATGCCGTGGCGCAGGCGACAATCGTCGGCCAGCCGCAGATTGGCGGTGGGGTAACCCAGCGTCCGGCCGCGCTTTTGCCCGTGGCGCACCTCGCCCCGCACGAACCAGCGGTAGCCGAGCAGGCGGTTCGCGGCCGCGACGTCGCCCTGCTCCAAGGCGGCGCGAACCGCGCTCGACGACACCACCTCGGGCCCGTCCGCCACCACCGGCACGACGGTGCAAGTGATCCCGTGCTCGCGGCAGAGCGCCTGCAGGCGCACGGGATCGCCCTGCCGGCCGCGGCCGAAGTGGAAATCGTGCCCGACCACGATGCCGGACACCTGCAGGTCCTCCACGAGAAGCCGCGCCACGAAGTCCTGCGCGGTCATGGCGGCGAGCGCCGCATCGAAGCGGCGGATGAAGGCGCCGTTGAGCCCGTGGCGGGCGAAGAGCGCGAGCTTCACGGCCTCGGGGGTCAACCGGAACGGGGGCGTCTCGGGGCGAAAGAAGGAGCGCGGATGGGGCTCGAAGGTGAGCACGGCGCTCGGCCGGCCCGTGGCCCCGGCGCGCTCTTCCGCGGCGCGGATCAGCGCCTGATGGCCGCGATGCACCCCGTCGAAATTGCCGATGGCCGCCACGGACCCCCGGAGGCTCTCCGGCAGCGGTTCGCCGTCGCGGCACACCTGGAGCATGCTCGCAACGGGGGTTTCGGGATCGTGGAGAAGCATCGGTTCGCGGCTGTTCGTGGGGCCGCGACCCTGGCGAAAAGGTTCTGAGGGGTCAACTCCCCGGCGGGGTCAGGCGGGGTTTTGCCGTTCCTCGCAGCGCTCACGCATGGCCACCGGAACCGTCAGGCGCCGGGCCTGCGCTCCACCGCAACCCAGGCCTCGCCTTCCAGGACCGCCCGGCCGTCGCAGATGCACTCGCAAAAGAGCCGCGCCCGGCGTCGGCCCGGCACCAGTTCGACGACCTCCACATGGGCGGTCACCACGTCGCCGATGCGCACGGGGGCGAGGAACTGCATGGTCTGCGAGAGATAGACCGCGCCCGGCCCCGGCAGCTTGGTGCCGATGACCGCCGAAACGAGGCTGCCCGTGAACATGCCGTGCGCGATGCGCTGGCCGAACTTGGAGCGGACCGCGAAGCCCTCGTTGATGTGGATCGGATTGTGGTCGCCGCTCACCTCCGCGAAGCTGTGGAGGTCGTGGTCCATGACCGTGCGCATGAGGCTGGCGCGCTGGCCGATGCTGAGATCCTCGAAGTAGAGGGTGGCGGGCACGACCGCAGACTTCAGAACCCCAACAGCCATGAGCTCAAGCTCCTCTCGCTGCACTGCAGCATCCCAGCGTGAGGGCATAACGTGGCCATTGTGCTTTGGTTCGGAGCCCCCGAACCAAAGTTGAAGATGCTGCCGTCGGGCTCGCGGCAGCCGGTCCCGCTCGTGCGGCGAGGCGCGCGACTTGCAGGCCATCGGCCTGCAAGCGCCCGACCAGACGAGCCTGTCGGTCACCGCCTGCGAGCGCCCTACCAGATGAGCTTGTCGGTCACCGCCTGGGGGCGCACGACCTGGCGCGCGAGCCAATCCTGCGCGTGCTCGGATGCCAGCGGCAACTCGTCGAGCTTCAGTTCCGCAGTGTGAATGCCCCGCGCCACGAGGAGCGAATCGATCCCGAACGCAGCAGCGCCCGCGATGTCGGTGCGGATGGCGTCGCCGATGGCGAGCACGCGCTCGCGGGGGACGGCACCCCGGCCGGAGATCCTTGCGGCGAGCGCCAGCGCGGCCTCGTAGACCGGCCGGTGCGGCTTGCCGGCATAGAACACCTCGCCCCCCATCTCCTCGTAAATGGCCGCGATGGTGCCCGCGCAGGGGATGATGAGATGGCCGCGCTCCACCACGAGATCGGGGTTGGCGCAGAGCATCCACAGGTTCCGCTCGCGCATGGCCGCGAGGCGGCGGCGGTAATCGTCCATGTCGGCTTCGCGCTCGTCCTCCTCGTCGAAGCCGGAGCAGACCACGTAATCGGCCTCCGCGATGGAGCCGAAGCGCAGATCCAGCCCCTCGAAGATCGGCAGGTCCCGCGGCGGGCCCATATGGTGCACCACCCGATCGCTGCGCTCGATCACGGCGGTGCGGGTGATGTCGCCGGAGGCCATGATGGCGTCGTAGGCGGTGCGCGGCACGCCGAGGCGGTCGAGCTGCGGGCCGATGGCGCGGCCGGGGCGCGGAGCGTTGGAGACGAGAACCACCCGCCCGCCGCGCTCGCGAAAGCGGGTGAGCGCATCGCCGGCACCGGGATAGGCCTGGATGCCGTTGTGGAGCACGCCCCACACGTCGCAGAAGATCACGTCGTAGCGCTCGGACAGCGCGGCAAAGCCCTCGATGACGGGAATGGCAGGTTGAGCGGAAGTCATGAGGTCTCGCGAGGCATCCAGGTGATGGGCGCGGGTAGGCCGCCGCTCACGTGAAGTCAATTGCGGGGGACAAGCGCGCGGCGGCCCTTCCAGCCGGCGGGCCCTTGGCCTTTGATGCGCGGCCGAGCCTTGAAGGGATCGCCATGCCCCGCTTCTTCAACCCGTCCACGATCATCGCTCCCGCCTCCAATTACAGCCAGGCCGTGGAGCACCGCACCCTGGCACGGCGCCTCGTGATCTCGGGCCAGCTCGGCCTGCGCCCGGACGGGACGCTCGCCGAGGGCTTGGAGGCCCAGATGGAGGTCGCGTGGGACAACGTGATCGCCATCCTTCGCGACGCCGGCATGGACGTGAACGATCTGATCAAGGCAACCGTTTACGTGACGGTCCCGGGCTCGGTCGGCGTCTACCGCACCGTGCGGGACCGCAAGTTGAACGGCCATGCCGCGGCCGCCACCTATCTGGAGATCGCAGGCCTCGCCCGGCCGGAGTTTCTGGTCGAGATCGAGGGCGAGGCCGCGCAGGATTAGCCTCCGCCCGGGCGGGAGCCACATCAGGGATCGACGCGGGGCAGCCGACGTTAGCCCTTGATCGAGCCCGTGCACGACCGGCTGGTAGCGAAGGAGTCGAGACCATGGAAGAACCCCGCAAGGACCTCCTGATGCAGGTCGACGGGATGACCTGCGAGGGCTGCGTCAGCGCTGTGAAACGCACGGTCCAGCGCCTCGACCCCACCGCGGAGGTCGATGTGGACCTTGCCCACGGCCGCGTGCATCTGATGACGAACGCCCAGGCCGTGGACGTCGCCAATGCGCTCACGAAGGCGGGATACGAAGCCCGGGCGATGACGGGGTGAGTGATATCCCTCTCCCCTGGACGGAGAGGGTGGCCTCGCGAAGCGATGTCGGGAGAGGGGGACGTCAGTCCACCGTCTTCCGCAATCGTGAAGCCGAGAGATTGCTGGGGGTCGTGGCATTACTCCCCCCTCTCCCTGCGTTGCTCCCGCAACGCTGTCCCTCTCCCTCCGGGGGAGAGGGACGGGCCTCAGCTCCTCAACCCCGCCTGCTCCAGGCCCTGCAGCAGCTTGCGGTGGATATCCGGGACGAAGCGGCGCCTGGCAAGCGCGGCGGCCGGGTCGCGGCCGTATTCGGGCTGGATCGCTACGAGGCGGGCCAGGGCTTCCCGGGCCTGCACCGGGTCTCCGCCCTGCGCGGCCACGATGGCGCGGGCCACGAGGCCGAGCACGTAATCGCTCGCCGTGATCCGCGAGGCGGCCACGCGGGCGCCCTCCGCATCGTTCTGCATGTAGGCGGCGAGGAACAGGAAGAAGTCGTACCAGGGCGGATCGGCGGGGTTGGCGGCGGCGGCCCGGCGGATGAGATCGGCGCCCTCCTGATAGCGGCCCATCTGGACGAAGCGGGAGCCCACATCGGCCATGATGTCGGTGTCGTAGGGGTTGAGCTCCAGGGCGCGGCGACCGAGCTGCAGGGCCTGATCCACATCGCCGCGCACGAACAGAACCGCCATAAGGGCCTGGTTCGTCCGCGGGCTCTCGGGCGCGATCTCCACGGCGCGGCGGGCCACGTTCAGCGCCCGCTCGAGGGGATTGGGTCGGGGATTATGGCCGACGCGATGCTCGTCGAGGTAGAAATAGGCGAGGTTGGCGAGCGCCGTCGCCGCGCTGGGCTGCGTGACCATCACGCCTTCGAGGCAGTCGCGAACCCGGGCATGGGCCTCCACGGACGGACCGTTCCAGTAATCGTAGGCCTGGACGATGCAGCGCGTGCGGGTGTCGAGGCTCGGGCGCTGGCGCAGGTCGGCGAAGAGCACGCCGTAGGGCTGGCCCACGGAGGTGGCGATCTGCCGGGCCACGTCCGTTTCCGCCGCGACGCCCGGGTCGGCCCGGTTGGCGAGGTCGAAGGCGCGAGCCCAGACGATCTTGCCGCTGGGCTCGTGGGTCAGCCGCACCGCCACTGTGGCCGCGGGGCCTGCGGTGTTCACCCTCAGATTCAGGTTGTAGCGGTCGAGCGCTCCCCGGGACTGGCCCGTCGGCTGGTCGATCACCGCCACTTCGTCGAAACGAGCGATGCCGTCCAGAACCATGCTGCGCAGGAGGTCCGGCGACAGGGCGGCGGTGGGCGGGCCGACCACTTCCGCAGGCAGCACGGCCACGACCGGACGGCCGTCCGCGGGCTCGGCGATCACGGAGGGGCGCGGCTCGGGCGTGCTGAGCGCCCGGTCGAGCCAGGCGGCATCGTGGCGCCCGGCCCAGAACGCCCCGAGGCTCAGGGCCAGCACGAGCGCTGCGGCGAGCGCGCCGAGAGCGAGCCAGGTGCGCCGGCGGGCTGCGGGCGTCGCCGCGGGCACCGCCGGCGCCGCGGCCGGTACGGCGGACACCGGCACGTCGGGAGCCTCGTCCTCGTGGGGCGCAGCGGCGGGTGCGATCGGCTCCGCCTGGCGAGCTTGCAGCGTCCGCTCCTCGAATTGCGGAACGTAGCCGCCGCGGGGGATCAGAATGCGAAGCGGATCCTCGGCCCCCTCGCCCGTGTAATAGGCGTCGAGGGCGCGGCGGAGGCGACCGGCCTCCACCCGCACAATGGGATCGGTTTGGGGATCGAAGGTTTCGCTGCGGCCGAGCGCCTGGGTCGCGATGGTGTAGCCCTTGATGGCCCGCTCCTCGCCGGCGAGGGTGCGCTCCACGACGAAGGTCAGGAACGCCAGGAGTTGAGGCGCATTGCGAAACGGCTCGCGCCCGGCGATGCGGGCGAGGGCAGCGCGAATGCTCTCGGGGGAGGGCAGCGTTTCGGGCATCGGTTCGAATCGGCTGCGGCGGGGGTGTCGCAGCGGCAGTGCATCCTACGGATCTAGGCCCCGAGATAAAACCCGATGCGGCAGCCGATGCCACCTCAAGGGGCCAAACACCGCGCCTGAGCGACCTCAAGCTTAGCCGTTTAGGCAAGGCGGCTTAAAGAGGTCGGGTGCCCAAGAATGCGCCGGTTCGCGCCTCGCCGTGCATCGGCTTGCCCGCCTTGCCGCCGCCCTGCCCTTGCTCCGCTCCGCGTCCCAGGTTGCTGCCCTGCCCTTGCTCCACTCGGCATCCCGGGTTTAAGACGCCCGACCCCTCCCACGAATGGCTGTGTTCCCCATGTCCAAGGCCGACAAGCTCAAGGCCCGCGTTCCCCGTGGCTTCATCGACCGCGGCCCTGCGGATCTCGCCGCCACCGAACGGATGCTCGCGGCCATCCGCGAGACCTACGAGCTCTACGGCTTCGAGGCCGTGGAGACGCCGTTCGTCGAGTACACGGACGCGCTCGGCAAATTCCTGCCCGACCAGGACCGGCCGAACGAGGGCGTGTTCTCGTTCCAGGACGACGACGAGCAGTGGCTGTCGCTCCGCTACGACCTGACCGCGCCGCTGGCCCGCTTTGTCGCCGAAAACTTCGACGCCCTGCCGAAGCCCTATCGCAGCTACCGGGCCGGCTGGGTGTTCCGCAACGAGAAGCCGGGCCCGGGGCGCTTCCGCCAATTCATGCAGTTCGACGCCGACACGGTGGGCGCGGCCTCCGTCGCGGCGGATGCCGAGATCTGCATGATGGCGGCCGACACCCTGGAGCGGGTGGGGATCCGGCGCGGCGACTACCTCGTCAAGGTCAACAACCGGAAGGTCTTGGATGGCGTGTTGGAGGCCATCGGCCTCGGCGGCGACGACAAGGCCGCGCAGCGGCTCATCGTGCTGCGCACCATCGACAAGCTCGACAAGGTGGGGCCTGAGGGCGTGCGCGACCTCCTCGGCAAGGGGCGCATGGACCCGAGCGGCGACTTCACCAAGGGCGCAGGACTTGAGCCGGACGCCATCGAGCGCGTGCTCGCCTTCACGGCCGCGCGAGGCGCGACGGGCGAGGCCACGATCGCCAATCTCCGGGACGTCGTTGCGGGCTCCGCGCGCGGCGACGAGGGCGCGAACGAACTGGCCGAGATCGCCGCGCTCGTGGCGGCGTCCGGCTATGGCGACCGCGTGACGATCGACCCGTCGGTGGTGCGCGGCCTCGAATATTACACGGGTCCCGTCTACGAGGCCGAGCTCACCATTCAGGCCACCACCGAGGAGGGCGAGCCCGGCCGCTTCGGTTCCGTCGGCGGCGGCGGGCGCTACGACGGGCTCGTGGGGCGCTTTCGCTCCGAGCCCGTGCCGGCCACCGGTTTCTCCATCGGCGTGTCGCGGCTGCTCGCGGCGCTGAAGGCCGTCAACAGCCCCATCGTGTCGGGCCAGGCGGCGCCCGGCCCCGTGGTGGTGCTCGTGATGGACAAGGGTGAGATCGCCGCCTACCAGCGCATGGTCTCGAACCTGCGCCAGGCCGGCATCCGCGCGGAGCTCTATCTCGGCTCGTCCGGCATGAAGGCGCAGATGAAATACGCCGACCGGCGGGGCTCCCCTTGCGCGATCATTCAGGGCTCCGACGAGCGCGCCCGCGGCGAGGTGCAGATCAAGGATCTCATCGAAGGCGCCAAGGCCGCGCAGGGCATCGCCTCGAACGAGGAGTGGAAGGCGGCCCGCCCGGCGCAGTTCTCGGTGTCCGAGGACGGGCTCGTGGAGGCCGTGCGCGAGGTTCTCGGGCGGCATTTCGGGTAAGGCATCGCCTTTCCCCGGTTGGGAGGGGAGCGCTCCGGAACCGCTTGCTTCGCTGGCCGGTTGTTGCTGAAGCTTGACCACACGGAGGCGTCCATGACCAAGAAGGCGAAATCGGGCAAATCGGTCCTGCCCAAGACAGTGGCCGGGGTGAAGGTCCCGAAAGTCGTGCGCAAATCCACCTCGCTCGGCACCCTGATCAATTCCGAGCTTGGGCGCGAGATCTTGGCCGATGCGCTCCTCGCGGCGGCCGGTGCCGCGGCCGCGGCCCTCACCAAAACCCGCGCCGCGCGGGCGGCGGGCACCGCCGTGGCGGATGCCGGATCGAACGCCGCCTCCGCGACGGGCGATGCCGCCTCCGTGGCCGGCGACGTGGTGCAGACCGCCGCCGGCGCGGTGGCGGGCGTGGTCACGGAAGCGGCCCGCAACTTCCTGCCCGCCTCCCTGCTCGGCGAGACGAACGAGAAGCCCCGTTACATGAACAAGGCGTCCGGCGGCGAAGAGCGCAAGCGCTCGAAGAAGGCCGACAAGGGCGAGGGCAAGAAGAGCGACGGCAAGAAGGCCGAGACCAAGAAGCGCGCCAAAAAGGCCGACTGAAAACCTATCCCGCTGGCGGAGGGGCAATCCTCGCCCCTCGCCGCCGTTCACTGTCACCGAAAGCCGCCGCACGGCCGGTCCCCTTCACCGTGCGGCCGAAAGCCGTCGCACCGCCGGTCCCGTTCACCGTGCGGCCGAAAGCCGGGGCGTTCACTGTCACGGCGGGAAAGCGTGGCGTTCCCGGGCGAGCGTTGCTAGAGACACGCCCGACCACGTGGGACCAGACAACGCCGGTGACCGAAGCAGAAGCCCATCAAGCGCTGATCGCGCTGTTCGCGCGCGAGGGCTACCGCCGCGTCGAACCGCCGGTGCTCCAGCCCGCGGACGTGTTCATCGATCTGTCGGGCGAGGACATCCGCCGGCGCATGTTCGTCACGCAGGATGCGGCGGGCGAGGAGCTGTGCCTGCGCCCGGAATACACGATCCCGGTCTGCCGCGCGCATCTCGCCGGGGCTGCGGGCGGGCCCGGTTCTTACGGTTATCTCGGCCCCGTCTTTCGCCTGCGCACGGGCGAAACCGGCGAGTTCCTGCAAGCCGGCATCGAATCGATCGGGCGCGCGGACATTGCGGCGGCCGATGCGGAAATCCTCGCCCTCGCCCTCGAGGGGCTCGACGTTCTCGGGCTCGCCGAGCGCCGGGTACAATTGGGCGATATGGGCCTCCTCAACGCGCTCGTGGATGCGCTGCGGATCGCGCCCGCCGCCAAGCGGCGCGTGATGCGCGCCATCGTGAGCGGCGCCGGCCTCGGCTCGCTGGCCGAGCCCGAGGGCGCGGCGCCCGAACATGCCGGCCTGCTCGCCGCCATCGAGGGACAGGCGCCCCAGGCCGCCAAGGCTTTCGTGGAGGACATCCTTTCCATCGCCGGCATCGCCCGCGTGGGCGGGCGTTCCGCCGGCGAGATCGCCGAGCGCTTTCTGGCACGCGCCGCAAACCGCTCCGGCTTCGGCGACGAGGCCCGGGCCATTCTGCAGCGCTATCTCGCGGTGACGGGCGATCCCGACCGGGCCGCCGCGGCGATCCGCGCGCTCGCAGCCGATGCCGGCCTCGATATCGGCGCCGCGCTCGATGCCTTCGAGCAGCGCACCGGCTTCATGGCCGTGCGCGGGCTCGACGTCGGGTCCTTTGCCTTCACGGCCGCCTTCGCGCGCAACCTCGATTACTACACGGGCTTCATCTTCGAGGTGCAGGACCCGCGCCGTGCGGACGGCAAGCCCGTGGTCGGCGGCGGCCGCTACGACCGGCTGCTGCAGCATCTCGGCGCGCCGGAGCCGATCCCCGCCGTTGGCTGTTCCTACTGGCTCGATCGCATCGGCGGGAGCGCGCGATGACCGATTCCTCGCTCATTCTCGCGGTCCCCTCGAAGGGCCGCTTGCAGGAGAACGCCGCGGCGTTCTTCGCCCGTGCGGGCCTCGTCTTCGTGCAGTCGCGCGGCTCGCGGGATTATCGCGGCACGCTGAAGGGCGTGGAGGGGGTCGAGGTGCTGTTCCTCTCGGCCTCCGAGATCGTGACCCAACTGGCCACGGGCGGCGCGCATCTCGGCATCACGGGCGAGGACCTGGTTCGCGAGCAGATCCCGAACGCCGATGCGGCGGTCGAGATGCTCACGCCGCTCGGCTTCGGCCACGCCAACGTGGTGGTGGCGGTGCCGCAGGCCTGGATCGACGTGCGCACCATGGCGGACCTCGACGAGGTCGCGGCCGACCTGCGCGCCCGGCACGGCCGCAAGATGCGGGTCGCCACAAAATACGTGAACCTCACCCGCCGCTTCTTTGCCCAGACCGGCATCGCCGATTACCGCATCGTGGAAAGCCTCGGCGCCACGGAAGGCGCGCCGAGCTCCGGCGCCGCGGAACTCATCGTGGACATCACCACCACGGGATCGACGCTGGCCGCCAACGCTCTGAAGGTGCTCGACGACGGCGTGATCCTGCGCTCCGAGGCGAACCTCGTGGCCTCGCTCCAGGCGCCGTGGAGCGAGCGCGCCCGCGGGGCCGTGCGCACGGTGCTGACACGCATCGCGGCCGAGGAAGAGGCGCGCACGAGCCGGGAGGTGCGGGCTGCCCTCGATCCGGCGCGCTCAGGCATGGTCCAGGCGGCTTTGCAGGGCTTCGAGGCCACCCTCCCCTACGGCCTCTCCGCGGGCGCGGAGCTCGTCGTCCATTGCCGGAGCGGCGACGCCTTCGCGGTGGTGGCGGCCCTGCAGGGCATCGGCGCGCGGGATATCTCCGTGCGCTCCTTCGACTACCTTTTCCGCTCCGCCAACCCCTTGAGCGACCGCCTCTTCCGCCGCCTCGCCTGACGCCTTCCCGGAGGGGCACGAAACCGCCTCCCCTGACGCCGTCCGAGCACGCATAAAAAAAGAGGCCGTCTCTGGGGGAGAGAGACGGCCTCCGAAAGCGCAGCCCCTTCGGGGGAGAGAGAGGCTGCAGGGGGAAGGAAGCCCTTGGAGAGCTTCGGGCATGTTACGCTACGGCGCGCGTTTCGGATCACGACGGTTTCACAAAATGTTCAGGCCTGGCCCACCATGGTGCCGGCCGCAGCGACGATTTCGGCCCTTGGTCGACATTGCCTCGCTTGGCGCCCGCCCTTATGGTCCGGCCGCTTTTTCGAATGAGGAATACCCGATGAACGCGCTCCGGCTCGCCGCGCTTGCCGCCGTCCTGGTGGCCGCGACCGCTGCCCAGGCTCAAACCGCCCCGCCCAATGCAGGCGGCCAGAGGCCTCAAGGGGGAACGCAAGGCAACCCTTCCAATGTCCCCCAGCCTCGCCAGGAGAAGATCTTCGACCTCGGCGCCCAGTGGGTGGCGGTGAGCCTCAACGGCAAGCCCTTTACCGGCGACCGTCCGAGCTTTTCCATCGACAAGCAGTACCGCGCCCGCGGCTTCGGGGGCTGCCGGGTCTTCGCCGCGACGGCCTATCCGCTGCGCGAGCAGCGCCTGGCGGTCGGCCCCATCGCCCTGACGAAGAAGAGCTGCGACCAGGCCACCATGCAGCAGGAGAACGCCTTCCTGGTGGCGTTCCGCACCTCGGCCCAGTGGGATCAGCAGGGCTCGACCCTCATCATCCGCACCCAGAACGGCGATCTGCGCTTCGAACGGGCGATCTGACGATCATCCCTCCCCGCTCAGGGGAGGGTGGACGCGGAGCGGCCGGGTGGGGTGGAAGCACCGACCCGGAAAGATCGAGCTCCCATCCCACCCGCCCCTGCGGGGCACCCTCCCTTGGGCCAAGGAGGGATCGTTATTGTGCCGGCACCGGGGCCCGCGCGTCCTGCGGGCTGAAGAGCCCGCCCTCGGTGGATTTGAGGTCGATGCGCCGGTCGTGGAAGGCCGCGAGCGTCGAACGGTGGCCGATGGAAACCACCGTGGTGTTGGGCAGCCGCTCCCGGAGAATCCCGTAGATCGCCTCCTCGGTGGGCTCGTCCAGGGCGGCCGTAGCCTCGTCGAGGAAGAGCCAGTCGGGCTTGGCCAGGAGCGCCCGCGCTACGGCAAGGCGCTGCTGCTCGCCGAGCGACAGGGTCTGGCTCCAGGCCCGCTCCTCGTCCAGCCGGTCGGCGATGTGCGGCAGGCGCGCGGCCTTCAAGGCCTCGACGATCGCGGCGTCGCTGTAGGTGTCGTCCAGGCTCGGATAGGTAACGGCGGTCCGCAACGTGCCCTGCGGGATGTAGGGCCGCTGGGGCAGGAGCAGCATCGAGGCGCCGCGCGGGATGCGCACCCGGCCCTTGCCGAACGGCCAGATGCCCGAGAGCGCCCGGAAGAACGTGGACTTGCCCGAGCCCGAGGGCCCCGTGAGGAGCGTGGTCTCGCCCGACCGGAAGGTGAGGTCCCGCATGGCGAGGAGCTGGCGCCCTTCGGGCAAGCCCACGGTCAGATCGTCGATGACGAGATCGCGGCCCTCGTGGTGGCCGAGCACGCCCGCCCGCGCCGTGTCGCTGAGCCCTTCGGCCCGGGCCATGGCCTGGTTGAAGGTGGTGAGGCGATCGACCGTGGCCTTGTAGGCCGCAAGGGTCGTGTAGGCGTTCACGAAGTAGGAGAGCGAGGCATCCACCTGGTTGAACGCGCCGGCGGTCTGCTGGAACTGGCCCAGGGTGATCTTGCCGAGGAAGTAGGACGGCGCGGCGAGGATGTAGGGGAACACCACGCTCGCCTGGTTGTAGGCGCCGTTGAAGGTGGTGAGCTTCATCATCCGGTTGGTGATGCGGTGGAAGTTTTCCACCACGTTGCCGAAGGCGCCGCCGAGCCGCTGCACCTCGGCGCCTTCGCCGCGCATGAGGGCGATCTGCTCGTTGTACTCGCGAAGCCGCGCCAGCGAGAAGCGGAAGTCGGCCTCCACTTTCTCCTGCTGGAAGTCGAGGCGGATGAGCGGCCGGCCGATGAGGTGGGTGAGGATCGTGCCCGCCACCGCATAGGCGATCACGAGCCAGACCAGGAAGCCGGGGATCACGAGCCCATCCGTGCCCGGGATCACGAAGTTCCGCGACAGGGTCCAGAGGATCACGATGAAGGAGACGAGGGTCGCGGCCCGCGAGAGCAGGGTGATGGACAGCGACATGGTCGAGACGATGAAGGCCGACACGTCCGCCTGAATGCGCTGGTCCGGGTTGTCGGCGGGCTCGCCGGTGAGCGGGATGCGGTAATGGGTGCCGTTGGAGAGCCAGCGAGTATAGGTGTGCCGCGTCAGCCAGGCGCGCCAGCGGATGCGCAGCACGCGGTCGATGTAGACGTCGTAGATCGCAATCGAGATCCACACGGCAGCCAGCGGGATGAACACCGCGAGGAGCTGGTACCAGAAGGTGGCGGCGTCCTTCTGTTCGAGCGCGTTGAACAGATCGCGGGACCAGAGGTTGAGGCGGATCTGCAGCGCCACCTGCGCGAAGGTGATGAACACCGCGAGCCCCACCAGGATCGCGCCGACGCGGCCCTCCGTGCGCCCGGCCCAGGCGAAGGGCCCCCCGCCGGGACCGGTGGGCTCGTTCGACTCGAAGAAGGGATCGGCGA
Organism: Microvirga sp.; assembly: GCA_035944635.1. Taxonomy (GTDB): domain Bacteria; phylum Pseudomonadota; class Alphaproteobacteria; order Rhizobiales; family Beijerinckiaceae; genus Microvirga. The sequence goes on along the minus strand of DASZAZ010000104.1, from coordinate 10,472 downwards.
TGGCCGTGATCTGACGGATCACGGGCAGGAAGGTGACGCCGTAGACCACCGCCGCGAACACCACGGCCGCGGTTGCCGAGAAGGCGGGCGGCAGCATCTGGGCCAGGGTTTCGCCGAGGACCCCCACCAGCGCGAGGAGCACGCCCCCGCCGAGGACGAGGTAGCCGACCGCGTACATGACGATGAAGATGCGCGCGAAGGTCGAGATCCGCTGGCTCGCCACCAGCAGCCCCGCCATCGCGAAGCCGGACAGCGGCATGTGCCAGGGCAGCGGCACGCCGAAGCCGAGCCAGGCGATGGTCGCCACGAGAGCGAAGGCGGCCACGATCCCGGCCAGGATCGTCGCGAAGGGGGCCTTGGTCATGCAGAGGGTCTCCAGCCGCAAGCTTTCTTGGGCTCTTAAGGAAGAGAGGGGCGTGCGATCAACTGCCCCCGTGGCGAAAGAGGGGCGGAACCAACAGGGAGCTCAGGCTCTAAGGTCGCGGCGAGCGGGCCGAACCGCCAATGTGTCCTGGCCCAAGCGTGGCCCTTCGCTCGTGAAACCACATCCATCCATTGCCTTTTAGCGGTTCTCCGGCGGCCAACGGGATTGTTATCCGACTTTCGGCCCATGACCCTTGAATTTGAAGCTTAAAACATCACAACTGGGCCACTCTTCGCCGCGCTCCTGAAGAATATCGCGCAAGAGGGAGGATACACATGACCGATACCACGAAGGGCGCCACCAAGGCGTCTCGCCGCAAATTCCTGCAGGTTGCCGGCCTCGGCGCCGCCGCCACCGTCGCCGCTCCCCAGGTTTCCCGGGCCCAGACCACGACCTGGAAGTTCCAGTCCACCTGGCCGAACCGCGACATCTTCCACGAGTTCTGCAACGACTTCGCCAAGCGCGTGAACGAGATGTCGGGCAACCGCCTGAAGCTCGAAGTGCTCGCCTCCGGCGCGGTGGTTCCGGCCTTCCAGCTCCAGGATGCGGTCAATGCCGGCATCCTCGACGGCGGCCACGGCGTGTCGGCCTATTGGTACGGGAAGAACAAGGCCTTCTCGCTCTTCGGCACCCCGCCGGCTTTCGGCTGGAACGCCAACAACTTCCTGGCCTGGATGAACTACGGCGGGGGCTACGACCTCTACAACGAGCTCATCAAGAACCTGAACCTGAACCTCGTGGGCTTCCTCTCCGGCCCGATGCCGGCCCAGCCCCTCGGCTGGTTCAAGAAGGAGCTCGCCGGTCCCCAGGATCTGCGCGGCCTCAAGTACCGCACGGTAGGCCTCGCGGCCGACCTCAAGCGCGGCATGGGCGTTGCGGTCACGAACCTCGCCGGCGGCGAAATCGTGCCGGCCCTGGAGCGCGGCGTCATCGACGGCGCCGAGTTCAACAACCCGTCGTCGGACCTGGTGCTCGGCTTCCCCGACGTGTCCAAGACCTACATGCTCAAGAGCTACCACCAGTCCTGCGAGAGCTTCGAGATCCTCTTCAACAAGGCGAGGTTCGATGCGCTTCCGGCCGAGCTGAAGGCGATCGTGAAGTATGCGGCGGAGGCCGAATCCGCCGACATGTCCTGGAAGGCGCTCGACCGCTACTCCAAGGACCTTGAGACGCTCCGCGGCCGCGGCGTGAACGTGGTGTCCACGCCGGACTCGATCCTGAAGGCTCAGCTCGACGGCTGGAACGCGGTGATCGACGACCTCTCGAAGGACGCGTTCTTCAAGAAGGTTCTCGACAGCCAGCGTGCCTGGGTGCAGCGCACCTATGCCTATGAGCGTCTGAACGAGCCCTCCCGCGACGTGGCCTACGACCACTTCTTCAAGAAGGCCTAAAGGCTCCCCTCCCCGCCTGGGGAGGAACGCATTACAGGCGACGGGTGGGGTGGAAGCTCCGCCCGTCGTCGTCTAGCGTAAGCCGCGTGCTGGAAGCCGACCGCTTCCGCTCTACCCGCCACCGGCGCCGCCAGCGCCGGTGTCACCCTCCCCCGGCGGGAGGGATTTTGTTGTGAGGCCCGATGTTCCTGCTCAACCTCGTCGACCGCATCAACACGGCCATCGGCAAGCTCGCCGGATGGGCCATCGTCGCGCTCACCTTCGCGATGTGCTACGAGGTGTTCGCCCGCTACGTCTTGCGGTCCCCCACCGAGTGGGCCTTCGACGTGAGCTTCATGCTCTACGGAGCGCTCTTCATGCTGGCGGGCCCCTATACGCTAGCCCGCAACGCCCATGTGCGCGGCGACTTCCTCTACCGCGCCTGGCCGCCTCGCCGGCAGGCCACCATGGACGTCGTCCTCTACGTTCTGTTCTTCTTCCCCTCGATCATCGCCTTCGTGTGGGTGGGCTACAAGTTCGCCGGCCAGTCCTACCTCATGGGCGAGCGCTCCATGAACTGGCCGAGCGGTCCGCAGCTCTGGGCCTTCAAGGGCCTCATCCCCTTCGTGGGCGTGCTCATGTTCGCCCAGGGACTCGCGGAGGTGGCGCGCTGCGTGATCTGCCTGCGCACGGGCGCCTGGCCGCCCCGCCTCCACGACGTGGAGGAAACCGAGAAGCTCATCCTGGAGCAGGCCGAGAACGAAGGCCTGAAGAAGGGCGTGGTCTAACACGCCCCCGCCGCGGCGGCGGGGGCATCCTGCCCCGGCCGACCTTTCGACCGATACGCCATAAGAAACCAAAGGGACCGAACGATGCTGGGGCTAGGCAATCCGGAGCTGGGCGTGTTGATGCTCGTGCTCTTCATCGTCTTCATCATGTTCGGCTTCCCGATCGCCTTCACGCTGATGGCGCTGGGCTTCGGGTTCGGCGTCGCCGCCATGGGCCCCAACGTCCTCGACCTCGTGGTGCAGCGCGCCTACTCCGTGATGACCAACGACGTGCTGGTCGCAATCCCGCTCTTCGTCTTCATGGGCTACATCATCGAACGCGCGAACATCCTCGACCGCTTGTTCCGCTCGATTCAGCTCGCCGTCGGCGGCATCCCGGGCTCGCTTGCGGTCGCCACGCTTCTCACCTGCGCGCTCTTCGCCACCGCCACCGGCATCGTCGGCGCGGTCGTGACGCTGATGGGCCTCCTCGCCTTCCCGGCCATGCTGCGCGCGGGCTACGACGTGCGCCTCGCCTCCGGCGTGGTCTGCGCGGGCGGCTGCCTCGGCATCCTCATCCCGCCTTCCGTGATGCTCATCCTCTACGGCGCAACGGCCGGCGTCTCGGTGCCGAAGCTCTATGCCGGCGCCCTGTTCCCCGGCCTCATGCTGGCCAGCCTCTACATGGCCTACGTGGTCATCCGCTGCGCGCTCAACCCAAGCCTCGCGCCGAAGCTGCCGCCGGAGGAGCGGGCGGGATCCACCGGCGAGATCATCTGGGCGCTCGCGACCTCGTTCTTCCCGCTGGCCCTCCTCATCCTCTCCGTGCTCGGCGCCATCTTCTTCGGCATCGCGACGCCGACCGAAGCCGCGGCCGTCGGCTCCTTCGGCGCCCTTGTGCTCGCCACCGCCTACCGCTCGCTCTCCTTCACCAAGGTCAAGGAGAGCGTGTTCCTCACCGCCCGCACCTCCGCGATGGTGTGCTGGCTGTTCGTGGGCTCCTACATCTTCTCCTCGATCTTCGCCTTCCTCGGGGGCCATCAGCCGATCGAGAACATGGTCACGGCGCTCAACCTGTCGCCGTTCTGGTTCCTCATCCTCACGCAGATCATCATCTTCATCCTCGGCTGGCCCCTCGAATGGACCGAGATCGTCGTGATCTTCGTGCCGATCTTCCTGCCGCTGCTCGATAATTTCGGCATCGATCCGATCTTCTTCGGCATCCTGATCGCGCTCAACATCCAGACGTCGTTCCTCTCGCCGCCGGTGGCCATGGCGCCGTTCTATCTCAAGGGCATCGCGCCGGCGCATGTGAGCATCAACGACATCTTCCGGGGCGTGATGCCCTTCATCTGGCTCGTCGTGGTCGCCATGGTGCTGTTCTACACCTTCCCGCAGATCGGGCTGTGGCTGCCGAACGTGCTGTATCGCTAGGCGTCTGGTCCTCCGGCTGCCGAACGTGCTCTACCGATAGGCGCTCGTTCCTCTCACCCGCCCCTTGCGGGCCGCGAGCCAGAATCCCACCTCCTCGAACGAAGGGCCGGTCCCAGGGACCGGCCCTTCTCGTTTTCCGCAGCTCTGTGCGTTCGTCATAGCAGATATTCCGTCATAACGAACGAAAAGGTTGACTTAGAGAACGACTGACACGAAGGTGCACGTCAACAACAGACGTGATGCCCGTGAACGCGCCCCTCTCCGCCCTCGCCCCCTTCCAGCACCTTGTGCCCGCCGCACCCATCGTGCGGCTGGAGGGCGTCTCGAAGGTGTTCGCCGCCCGTAACCGCGCCTCGGTCGCGGCCCTCGACGGCATCGACCTCACGGTCCGGCAAGGCTCGGTGCTGGGGGTCATCGGCCGCTCGGGCGCCGGCAAATCCACCCTGATCCGCCTCGTCAACGGCTTGGAGCGCCCGAGCGCCGGCCGGGTGATCGTGGACGGCGCCGAGATCTCCGCCCTGCCCGAACGGTCCCTGCGCCAGGCGCGGCGCTCCATCGGCATGATCTTCCAGCACTTCAACCTGCTCTCGTCCCGCACGGCGGCCGAGAACGTGGCGCTCCCCCTCGAAGTCGCGGGCTACGATGCGGGCGCGATCCGCACCCGCGTGGACGAGCTCCTCGCGCTCGTGGGCCTCACCGACAAGCGCGACCGCTATCCGGCCGAGCTCTCAGGGGGCCAGAAGCAGCGGGTCGGCATCGCCCGGGCTCTCGCCACCAATCCGAAGGTGCTGCTCTCGGACGAGGCCACCTCCGCCCTCGATCCCGAAACCACCCGCTCGATCCTGGATCTTCTCGCGCGCATCAACCGGGAGTTCGGGCTCACGATCCTCCTCATCACCCACGAGATGGCGGTGATCCGCTCCATCGCGCAGGAAGTGGCCGTGATCGAAGGCGGGCGCATCGTCGAACAGGGCGATGTCTACGACCTGTTCACACAGCCCCGGCACGCGGTCACCCGCTCCTTCCTGGCGGGCGAGAGCGGGCGCGCGCTCCCCGCCCATCTCGCGCGCGAGCTGCGCCCCGACCCAGCGCCCGCCGGCCAGGCGGTGGTGCGGATCACCTTTCGCGGGCCGCACGCCACCGACCCGATCCTGGCGCGGCTCGCCCACGATCTTTCCATCGAGAGCACCATCCTGGCCGGCGCCGTGGACGAGATCGCCGGACGTCCCTTCGGCACGCTCGTCGTCGGCATCCCGCAGGCGTCGCTCCAGCCGGCGCTCGCCTTCCTCGCCCATTACGGCCTCGACACCGAGGTGCTCGGCCATGTCGGCTGAGCGTGCTGCCTTGAAGGATTCCCCTCATGTCGCCTGAGATCATCCGGCTTATCGTGGAAGCCACCGACGATACGCTTCTCATGGTGGCGGTCGCCGCCGGTCTCGGCACGGTCTTCGGCCTGCCGCTCGGCGTGTTCCTCGCCACCTCCGGCCGGTGCGAGCTCTTCGCGGCGCCTCACGCCAACCGGGCGCTCGGCCTCGTCGTCAATGCCACCCGCTCGACGCCCTTCATCATCCTGGTCGTCGCGATCATCCCCTTCACGCGCCTCGTCGCCGGAACCTCGATCGGCACCAACGCCGCCATCGTGCCGCTCACGGTGGCGGCCACGCCCTTCATCGCGCGCCTCATCGAGGGCGCGATCCGCGAGGTCGACCAGGGGCTCGTGGAGGCCGCCCGCGCCTTCGGGGCAAGCCCCGTGCAGATCGTGCGCAAGGTGCTGATCCCCGAGGCCCTGCCCGGCATCGTGCTCGGCCTCACCCTCGCGATCGTCTCCCTGCTCGGCTTCTCGGCCATGGTGGGTGCGGTGGGCGGCGGGGGCTTAGGGGATCTCGGCATCCGCTACGGCTACCAGCGCTTCATGCCGGACGTGATGGCGACCGTCGTGATCGTGCTCATCGTCCTCGTTCAAGCCGTGCAGAGCGTCGGCGACCGCCTCGCGCGGCGTCTCAACAAGCGCCTGCGCCAGGCCTGATCCCCATCCCTCGTCAACCCAGGAGAACCCCATGTTGAAGACGCTCGGCCTTGCGGCCCTCCTTGCCCTCGCGGTCCTGCCGGCCGCGGCGCAAACCAAGCAGGTGGTGCGCATCGGCGCGACGCCCGGTCCCCACGCCCAGATTCTCGAAGCCGTGAAGCCGATCGCGGCCCAGAAGGGTCTCGACCTCAAGATCGTGGAGTTCTCCGATTACGTGGTGCCGAATGCGGCGCTCGCGGCCGGCGAGCTCGAAGCGAACTCGTTCCAGCACAAGCCCTATCTCGACAACCAGAAGGCCGACCGCAGCTACAAGATCGAGGTCGTGGCCGCGACGGTGAACTTCCCGATCGGGGTCTATTCCAAGAAGCACAAGAGCTTCGACGCAGTGCCCAACGGCGGCACGGTGGCGATTCCGAACGATCCCACCAATGGCGGCCGCGCGCTCCTGCTCCTGCAGGAGAAGGGTTTCATCAAGCTCAAGGGCGATGTGGGCTTCAAGCCCTCCGTGGCCGACATCACCCAGAACGCCAAGCGGCTGAAGTTCGTCGAGATCGACGCCGCCCAGGCCCCACGCGTGCTCGACGACGTGGATGCCGGCGTGGTCAACACCAACTACGCCACGCAGGCGGGCCTCAACCCTGTGAAGGATGCGATCCTGCGCGAGGACCCCAAGGGTCCTTACGTGAACCTCATCGCGGTGCGCGAGCAGGACAAGGACAAGCCCTGGGTGAAGACCCTGGTCGAGGCCTACCACACCCCCGAGGTGAAGGCCTTCGTGGAGCAGAAGTTCGGCGGCGCGGTGCTCGCGGGCTGGTAGGCTAAGCGGTTCTCGGCGATCCGGCGGCGCGGTGCTCGCGGGCTGGTAGACCTTGATCTTACGTTGCGGAAGCATCCGGTGAGACGTTCCGTCACCCCGAGGCGTTCTCCTTCCCATTCTTGAAGCCGAGGCCAGGCGCAAGCCTGGCCTTTGTCGTGTTTCGTTGACAGGGACGGGCTCGCCTTTAAGGATCCGGCCAAAGCAAAGGGGGTCCCACATGGCCTTGTCCATTCTCAATCCCGATGCGGTGCGCAACGCCCCGCTCTCCCGCGAGCCCTATTCCTATTTCCTGGGCTCCGGCGCCCTCAAGGAAGAGGCGATTCCGGACCTGAAGCGGGATTTCCCGAACATCACCAAGACGGGCTATCTCACCGTTGACGAGGTGGATCTGAAGGGCCGCTTCAAGCAGCTCATCGACGAGATCGAGAGCGACGAGTTCTCCCAGGTCCTGTCCGAGAAGTTCGGCATGGATCTCACCCGGTATCCGCGCCTCACCACGATCCGGAAGCTCTCCCAGGCGAAGGACGGCCGCATCCACACGGACGGTCCCTCCAAGGTGATGACGCTCCTCATCTACATGAACGACGAGTGGCAGCAGGATGGCTCGGGGCGCCTGCGGGTGCTCTACGACGAGAACAAGTTCGAGCCCTACGCCGCGGAAGTGCCGCCCACCATGGGCACCATCTTCGCGTTCCTGCGCGCCGACAATTCCTGGCACGGCCACCAGCCCTTCACGGGCGAGCGCCGCGTGGTGCAAACCGCCTGGATCACGAGCGCCGAGGAAATCGAGCGCAAGAAGAAGCGCAACGGCATGGCGCAGTTCTTCAAGGGCCTGTTCAAGCACTGAGCGACGGGCGGGACCGGGCCGAACGCTGGGCTCTCCCCCTTCTCGTCGTTGCGGCGCGGCCCATAAGAAGAGGGGCCGGCAAGCCGGCCCCTCCGTGGCTTTCGTTGTTAGGGCTTACTGGCCCTGGGGCTTCTTCATCTCGGTCGAACCGCCGGAGGCGCCGCCCGAGGTGGCGTTGGCCCCACCCGAGGCGCCGCCCGAAGCATTACCCGAACCCGAGGTGGCATTGGCGCCGCCCGTGTTGGACTGGCCGCCCACCGAACCCGTGGTCTCGCCGCGCTGCTGCGTGGAGCCCGAGGACTGCTGGGTGTTCTGCTGCGTATTCTGCTGCTGGCTGTTCTGCTGCACGTTCTGCTGCGAGGACGTGGAGGTCGAGCTGCGGTTCGTGGTCGAAACGCTGGCACCCTCGTTGCGGATCGTGGTGCGGCTGCGGACCGAGACGCTCGGCTCCGATTCCTCGCGGATCGTGGTGCGGCGACGAACCTGCACGCTCGGCTCCTCGACGACCTGACGCGACCGGGAGCGCACCACCACCTTCGAGGCGGGCTTGCGGTTCTTGACCACGACCTTCTTGGCCGGGGCCTTGCGCTTGATCACCGCGGTGCGGGGCTCGTCCTGCTCCTCGACAGTCACGGAGCGGCGACGGTTCACGCGAACCTCCGGCTCTTCGACCTCCTGACGCACCGTGGTGCGGTTGCGGACGGTAACGTTGTCCTGGCGGGACTCCACATTGATCCGCGCGCCCGAGCGCTGCTCGGTGGAGGTGGCCTGAGCCGAACCCGATTGCTGCGTGGAGGTGCTGGACCCCTGCGCCTGCTGGTTGGTGTTCTGCTGGGCCGACGAGCCGCTCTGCTGCGCCTGCTGACCTGCAGCGGCGCCGCCCTGCTGACCGGACGCCTCGCCGGCGCCGGCCCGCGGACGCTGCTGGGCGGTCTGCGACTCGCCCGAGGAACCCGAGGTGCTCGGCTGGCTGGTTTGGGCATGGGCATAGGTCGTCGCGGCGAGAAGCACCGCGGCGAGCCCGGCAAGAATTTTCTTCATGGCAAGAACTCCTTGGAAAGGAAAGCTGCCAGGCCAACGCCCAAGTTTCGATGTGAGTTCCTGCTTCTCCTCGGCCGGAAGCTTGGCCGCGAGTGCTCGCGCGGCAAAAGAAAAGGCCCCGGAGCGATCCGGGGCCTTCCATGCTTAGAGATTAAGGCATGACTTAGAAGTCCATGCCGCCCCCTCAAGTCCGGCTCGCCGGACTTGAGCATCTTGAGTGATGGGCGGCTTCTTCGGACTTCTTAGAAGTCCATGCCGCCCATGCCGCCGCCCGGCATGGCCGGAGCGGATTCCCGCTTCGGCAGCTCGGCGACCATGGCCTCGGTGGTCACGAGGAGGCCGGCCACCGACGCGGCGTCCTGGAGAGCCGTGCGCACGACCTTCGCGGGATCGACGATCCCGGCCTGGAGCATGTCCACGAACTCTTCCGTCTGCGCATTGAAGCCGAAGGTGTCGGACGCGTTGTCGTTGATCTTGCCGACCACGATCGAGCCCTCGACGCCGGCGTTCTCGGCGATCTGACGGATCGGCGCCTCGAGCGCGCGGAGCACGATGTTGATGCCGGCCTTCACGTCCGGGTTGTCGACCTTGAGCTTCTGGACCGCAGCCTTGGCGCGCAGGAGCGCGACGCCGCCGCCAGGAACGATGCCCTCTTCCACCGCAGCGCGGGTGGCGTTGAGCGCGTCGTCCACGCGATCCTTCTTCTCCTTCACCTCGACTTCCGTGGCGCCGCCGACGCGGATGACGGCCACGCCGCCCGCCAGCTTCGCCAGACGCTCCTGGAGCTTCTCGCGGTCGTAGTCCGAGGTGGTCTCCTCGATCTGTGCCTTGATCTGACCCACGCGCGCCTCGATGTCGGGCTTCTTGCCGGCGCCGTCGATGATCGTGGTGTTCTCCTTCTCGATGCGAACGCGCTTGGCGCGGCCGAGCATCGGGAGGGCGACGTTCTCGAGCTTGATGCCGAGGTCTTCGGAGATCGTCTGACCGGCGGTCAGGATCGCGATGTCCTCGAGCATGGCCTTGCGGCGGTCGCCGAAGCCCGGAGCCTTCACGGCGGCGATCTTCAGGCCGCCACGGAGCTTGTTGACCACGAGGGTGGCGAGCGCCTCGCCTTCCACGTCCTCGGCGATGATGAGGAGGGGCTTACCCGTCTGCACCACGGCCTCGAGGATCGGGAGCATGGGCTGGAGCGAGGAGAGCTTCTTCTCGTGGATGAGGATGTAGGGGTCCTCGAGCTCGGCGACCATCTTCTCCGCATTCGTGATGAAGTACGGGGAGAGATAGCCGCGGTCGAACTGCATGCCCTCGACCACGTCGAGCTCGGTCTCGGCAGTCTTGGCTTCCTCGACGGTGATGACACCCTCGTTGCCGACGCGCTGCATGGCGCTGGCGATCATCTCGCCGATGTCCTTGTCGCCGTTCGCCGAGATCGTGCCGACCTGGGCGACTTCATCCGACGACTTCACCTTCTTGGCGCGCGCCTTGATGTCGTTGATGGCCTCGATCACGGCGAGGTCGATGCCGCGCTTGAGGTCCATCGGGTTCATGCCGGCGGCCACCGACTTGGCGCCCTCGCGGACGATCGCCTGGGCCAGCACGGTGGCGGTGGTGGTGCCGTCGCCGGCGAGGTCGTTGGTCTTGGAGGCGACCTCACGGACCATCTGGGCGCCCATGTTCTCGAACTTGTCCTGAAGCTCGATTTCCTTGGCGACCGTCACGCCGTCCTTCGTGATGCGCGGAGCGCCG
>DASZAZ010000103.1:0-45563 GCA_035944635.1 Microvirga sp. | reverse complement strand
CGCATCCGGCACGCCATCAGACGAGCAGCACTGCGCGACGCTGATGGCGGCGCGTCCTGCACCACCGGGCCTAGAGCTCGCCTGCGGCGAACACCCCCCACCCCTACCCCTCCCCTGAGGGGAGGGAGGTGCCTCGTCCTGCTGGATCGAGGTCTACGCCCAGCACCCCCCACCCTGAGTCCCTCCCCGCCGCAAGCGGGGGGAGGGAGAGACGAGGTGCCTTCTGGGGCAGTGAGTTCTCATCCCACCCGACCTCGCTGACGCGAGGCCACCCTCCCTTGGCAGGGAGGGATGGTTACTGCGCCGAGGCCGAGACGACCCTCGGGTCCTCGTCGGGGAGAATCGAGGTCCAGCCGGTTTTCGTCTCGCCTTCGCGCTTGAGGAAGATGTAGCCCGTGCGGTCCCAGCGCAGAACGCTGGCGTTCTGGTTGTCGAGGACGAGGTCTTCCTTGTCGGTGCGGGCGGTGAGCACCGCATGGCCCTCGCCGAAGCCGTCGATCACCACGGTCATGAGCAGCGCCCGCCGGGGCAGGCCGGCCTCCACGAGATACCGGCGCTTGCGGAGTTGGATGTCCTCGCAATCGCCCGCGCCCGTCTCGGCGAAATCCCAGCGATCCGCCTCGTTCCAGTGCACCATGTCGGTGAGCGGCGTGATGGTGCGGTTCACGTAATCGTTCACCGCGCGCAGCAATTCGATGTTCTCGGGCGTATGGGCGATGGTGGCGGGCTCGCCCGCGTCCACCCGGCACTCCTCGGGTCGCTTCTCGCAGAAGGCCGTCCAGGCCTTGAGCGCCGAGGCCTCGCCCGCCGTCTTCATGCTCGGCGAGGCCGCCGCGGCGCTCGTAAAGCCCATCACGGCCAACGCGGCGAGAGCGGGCGCGAAACGAGCGATCATGCGGGCCTCCAGAGCAAACCAGGGCGGTGTCGACGGGGTGACCCCGCCACACGGCCATGCTCGGACCGCGTTCGTTACTGATAACTTAACGAAACAAGCTAGGCCTTAAGACGTAAGGAGAATTCACGTTACGGCAGGGCGGCCGAACCCTGGCATGAGGTTACCAGAATCCTTATATCAGGACCTTAGTCTCTCCTAATCCTGTGAATTCGTCCGGGGGTGTGGCCGCCATGCAATGGGCCGACGATGGAGTTGTGCTCGGCGCCCGCCGCCATGGCGAGTCGAGCGTGATCCTCGAATTGATGACCCGCGAGCACGGGCGCCATCTCGGCCTCGTGCACGGCGGGCGCTCGCGCAAGCAGCAGCCCGTGCTCCAGGCCGGCAACACGGTTCACGCGGTCTGGCGCGCGCGGCTCGACGAGCATCTCGGCTCCTTCCAGGTGGAGGGCAACGAGATGCGCGCCGCCCGCTTCATGGGCTCCCCGCTGGCGCTCTACGGGCTCGCCACCGTCGCGGCGCTCCTGCGCTTCCTGCCCGAACGCGATCCGCACCCGGCCCTCTACGAAACCCTGACGGTTCTGGTCGATCACCTCGACGACAAGGAGATCGGGCCGGCGCTCTTCGTGCGATTCGAGGTCGCGATCCTGGCGGAGCTCGGCTTTGGCCTCGATCTCGCGACCTGCGCGGCCACGGGCCAGCGCCACGACCTCGTCTACGTGTCGCCGAAAAGCGGCCGCGCGGTCTCGGCCGATGCGGGCGAGCCCTACAAAGACAGGCTGCTGCCCCTGCCGGGCTTTCTCATCGGCCGCTCGACCGCCAACCGGCCCGCGCCCGAGGACATCCGCGCCGGCTTCGCGCTCACCGACTTCTTTCTGCGCCAGCACGTGTTCGAGCCCCGCGGCGTCGCGCCGCCCGAGGAGCGCGCCCGCTTCGTCGCGCTCGCGGCCGCATCTTAAGGAGCCCCACACCGGGCCGTGCTACACCGCCGATTCGGGCGCGTCTCGCCGCATGGGAGCGCCGGAATGTTTCTGTTATGTTCTCCTGCTGATCAAGAGAACGATTCGTGTGAGTGGGGCAGGTCTGGGGCAGGATGGCGAAGCCGCCGCCCCGGGCGCCGCCCTTGAGAGGGGTACCAGATGGGTAAGCCGGTCAACCCGCCGTTGGGCGAAGGCATCGAGACGATTCAGCTCAAGGAAGCGCTGGAAGAGCGCTATCTCGCCTACGCCCTCTCGACCATCATGCACCGGGCGCTGCCCGACGCGCGCGACGGGCTGAAGCCGGTCCACCGGCGCATCCTGCATGGGATGAACCTGCTGCGCCTCAATCCGGGCGGGCCCTACAAGAAGTCCGCCAAGGTGGTGGGCGACGTGATGGGTTCCTTCCACCCCCACGGCGACCAGGCGATCTACGACGCCCTCGTGCGCCTCGCGCAGGATTTCGCCTCCCGCTATCCGCTCGTGGACGGGCAGGGCAACTTCGGCAACATCGACGGGGATAGCGCGGCGGCCTACCGCTACACCGAAGCGCGCATGACCGATGTGGCGCGCCTGCTGCTTGATGGCATCAACGAGGATGCGGTCGATTTCCGCGCCAATTACGACGGCACCACGGACGAGCCCTCGGTTCTGCCCGCGGCCTTCCCGAACCTGCTCGCCAACGGCGCGCAGGGCATCGCGGTCGGCATGGCGACCTCGATCCCGCCCCACAACGCGGCCGAACTCTGCGACGCGGCGCTCTATCTCGTCGGCCACCCCAAAGCGACCTCCGACCAGCTTCTCACCTTCGTGCCGGGCCCGGATTTCCCCACCGGCGGCATCGTGGTGGACAGTGCCGAGAGCATCGCGGAAACCTACCGCACGGGCCGCGGCTCCTTCCGCATCCGCTCCAAGTGGAAGAAGGAGGAGACGGGCCGGGGCACCTGGAACCTCGTCGTCACCGAGATTCCTTATGGCGTGCCGAAGTCGCGGCTGATCGAGAAGATCGCGGAATTGCTGCAGGAGCGGAAACTCCCGCTGCTCGCCGACGTGCGCGACGAATCCGCCGAGGATGTGCGCATCGTGCTGGAGCCCCGCGCCCGCACGGTCGATCCCGTGATCCTGATGGAATCGCTCTTCCGGCTCACGGAGCTCGAGAGCCGCTTTCCGGTCAACATCAACGTGCTCGCCGGCGGCAAGGTGCCCAAGGTGCTGGGCCTCGCGGAATGCCTGCGGGAATGGCTCAACCACCGCCGCGACGTGCTGCTGCGCCGCTCGCGCCATCGGCTTGGCGTGATCGAACGCCGCCTCGAAATCCTGGGCGGCCTGCTCATCGTCTATCTCGACCTCGACCGGGTGATCAAAATCATCCGCGAGGAGGACGAGCCGAAGGCGGAGCTCATGCGCTTCTTCAAGCTCACCGAGGTGCAGGCGAACGCGATCCTCGACACGCGCCTGCGCTCGCTGCGCCGTCTCGAAGAGATGGAGCTAAAGCGCGAGCAGAAGGAGCTGAAGGACGAGAAGGCGAAGATCGAGGGGCTGCTCGAATCCGAGAAGCTGCAATGGAAGACCGTCGCGGCCGAGATCCGCGAGGTCCGAAAAGCCTTCGGGCCCGACACCCAGCTGGGCAAGCGCCGCACCGCTTTCGCGGATGCGCCTGACACCTCGGACATCGATTTCGCCGAGGCCATGGTGGAGCGCGAGCCCATCACCGTGATCGTGTCCGAGAAGGGCTGGATCCGGGCCATGAAGGGCCATGTGGAGGATCTCTCGGGCGTCACCTTCAAGGGCGACGACCGGATGAAGACCTCGTTCTTCGCCGAGACCACCTCCAAGATCCTGATCTTTGCCGATAACGGCCGCTTCTTCACGTTAGAGGCCTCCAAGCTCCCGGGCGGGCGCGGCTTCGGCGATCCGATTCGCCTCATGGTGGACCTGGAGGAGGGCGCCGATTTCATCGCGGCCTTCACCTACAAGCCGGGCGCGAAGCTCCTCGTGGCGTCGTCCGACGGGCGCGGCTTCGTGGTGCCGGCCGACGAGGCGATCGGCAACACCCGCAAGGGCAAGGGCATCCTCTCGCTGGATCCGCCGGCGAAAGCCGTGGTCTGCACGCCCGTCGAGGGCGACACGGTCGCGATCATCGGCCAGAACCGCAAGCTCCTGATCTTCTCCCTGAAGCAGGTGCCCGAGATGACGCGCGGCAAGGGCGTGCGGCTGCAGCGCTACAAGGACGGCAGCGTCTCCGACGCCAAGACCTTCAAGCTGCGCGACGGCCTCACCTGGATCGACACCGCCGGCCGCACCTGGACGGTCGCCAAGGAGGACCTGCGCGACTGGATCGCCAACCGCGCCGAAGCGGGAAGGCTGCCGCCGAAGGGCTTCCCGAAGAGCAACCGGTTCCGAGGGTAAATCTCTCTCCCCTTGAGGGAGAGGGTGGCCCCTGCGTCAGCAGGGGTCGGGAGAGGGGGAAGTCGTGCCCCATTCTCAACGATGGTGACGCCGAGAGATTGCTGGAGGGAGTGGCCCTCACGGCCCCCTCTCCCTGCATGGCTCACGCCATGCTGTCCCTCTCCCTCCAGGGGAGAGGGACGCGTGCTCTACTCCACCCGCGCCCAGCCGGCGGGCATGAGCCGTTCCTGGGGCAGGAAGCGGGCCTTGTAGTCCATCTTCTTCGACCCCTCGACCCAGTAGCCGAGATAGAGGTACGGCAGCCCGCGCCGCTTCGCCCGCTCGATGTGGTCGAGGATCATCAGGGTGCCGAGCGAGCGGTGGCTCTCGGCCGGGTCGAAGAACGAATAGACCATGGAGAGGCCGTCGTTCATCCGGTCGGTGAGGCACACGGCCACGAGATCGCCGGTGCCCCGCCCCGTGATGCCGGAATCGATGCCGCGGCGGCGATACTCGATCACCTCCGTATCCACATGGCTGTCCTCGATCATCATGGCGTAGTCGAGCACGGTCATGTCGGCCATGCCGCCGTCGCGATGGCGGGCGTCGAGGTAGCGGCGGAAGAGGGAATACTGGTCGGAACTCGGCCGGTTCGGCGTCGGCGTGCCGATGAGATCGGCGTTGTCCCGCAGCACCCGGCGCATATTGGCCGAGGGCTGGAAGTCGTCCACCACCACCCGCACCGAGACGCAGGCCCGGCAGGTCTCGCAGGCCGGCCGATAGGCGATGGTCTGCGAGCGGCGGAAGCCGCCCTGCGTGAGGAGCTCGTTCAGGTCCCGCGCACGCTTGCCGATGATGTGGGTGAACACCTTCCGCTCCTCCTTGCCCGGGAGGTAGGGGCAGAGGGAGGGCGAGGTGAGGTAGAATTGGGGGGTGTCGCGCGGCTGGCTCGTCACGCTCGCAAAAGCCTCGAAAGGGGTGGGGCGGAGAGCATCATGGGAGCCATGGCGCCGGTTGGTCTCACATCAACGCATGAACGATATCATCGGTGCCATGGCCGTCCAGCGGCCAGATGCCCTTTCGTCACAGAGCGTGTGGAAGGAGTCGCGGCCCCCGCACCGCGATCCGTGCGGGAGATGGCGCCGCCCCGAATCGCTCAGGCCGTGCGGACCAGGGCGACGCCGCTCCGATCCTCGCACCCCCATTCGCTCAGGCCATGCGGACGAGGGCGACGCCGCTCAGGAGATCGTGGCCGAGACGCCGGTCCGGGCGGGCAAAGCCCACGAGGATATCGACGGCGAGCAGCAGACCCGTGGAGGCCGCGAGCCAGAACAGGACCGCATGCACCGCGGCCTGGACGAGCCCCACCCGTCCGCCGCCGGACATCACGTCCACGACCCGCACCCCCGCCATGCGCATGCCGATGGTCGCCTGGGCCGGCCCGCCGATGGTGAGCGCGTTGTAGGCGATGGCCGTGAGGGGCAGCAGGGCGAACAGCATCCAGCCGAAGCCGAAGGTGAGGACGCCCAAGATCGCGATGACGGTCCACAGGATGCCCATCAGGACCGCGATGATCACGAGGTCCACGAGGTAGCCGCCGAGGCGTCGGGAGAGCACGCCTTCGGTGACGCGCGGGTCGACGGCGCCGGGCGAGCGGAAGCTGGGTTGGTTGCCGTAACCGTAAGCCATGGGCGTCTCCTGATGGGCTTCCCCACATGTAGGAAGCCCGGGCCCGCGATGCACGCCTTTAGAACGCGGTCTCCGAGAGCCCCGAGGCCGTGATCCGCTGCGGCGCGAGGCCGTCGGCGGCGAGCGCTTCGATGACCTCCGCGGTGTGGCGGGCGTCGCGGGTTTCCACCGTCACGTCGATGGTGACGCCCTTGGCGGGCACGTCGAGGAAGAGGCGGCCGTGGGACACCTCCAGGATATTGGCTCCGAGTTCGCCGAGCCGGCTCGCGAGGCGACCCAATAGCCCGGGCCGGTCGTTGGTGGTGACCCGGAAGGAGGCGATGCGGTCGTCCCGCTCCAGTTCGCGCACCATCACGGAGGCGAGCAGCCGGGCGTCGATGTTGCCGCCGCAGAGCACGAGGCCGACGCGGCGGCCGTGAAAGCGCTCAGGCGCGGCCAGCATGGCGGCAAGCCCCGCGGCGCCCGCGCCCTCCGCCATGGTCCGCTGCAGGGTCGCATAGGCGTTGACGGCCCGCTCCAGCGCCGGCTCGTCCACGAGCACGATGTCGGAGACGAGATCGCGCACGATGGGGAGCGGCCGCTGCCCGACCGTCTTGACCGCGATGCCTTCCGCCAGGGTCGCCCCGCCGATGGGCTGGTTCGAGCCCCGGATCGCGTTGGTGAACGAGGGGTAGAGGGCCGCTTCGACGCCCACGATCTCGATTGCTGGATTGATGGCCTTCGCGGCCACCGCGATGCCGGAGATGAGCCCGCCGCCGCCGATGGGCACCACGAGCTGGTCGATGTTCGGCGCGTCGGCCAGCATTTCCAGCGCGATCGTGCCCTGGCCCGCCATCACGGCGGCATCGTCGTACGGGTGCACGAAGACGAGGCCCTCGGCTTCGGCCAGCCCTTCGGCCTTCTCGGCCGAATCCGCCAGGGTGTCCCCGTGCAGGATCACGCGGGCGCCGTGGGCGCGGGTGTTCTCGGCCTTCACGAGAGGCGTGCCCAGCGGCATCACGATGGTGGCCGGGATGCCGAGGCGCTTGGCGTGATAGGCCACGGCCTGCGCATGGTTGCCGGCCGACATGGCGATGACGCCGCGGCGGCGCTCGTCCGCGTCGAGGCTCTCCAGCTTCGTGACGGCGCCGCGCTCCTTGAAGGAGCCCGTGGGCTGCATGTTCTCGTGCTTCACGCACACGGTGGCGCCGGTGAGGTCGGAGAGACGCGGGGCGGGAACGAGCGGCGTGCGCAGCACGTGGCCGCGGATCGTCGCCTCGGCGCGCCGCACGTCGTCGATGGTGATGGCGTAGTCGCTCACGTGTGCCCCCGAACCCTCGCCCTAGACGCTCCGCGGCGAGGGGTCCCTTATCCCCAAAAAGCCGCCGGGCCGAAAGACGAGAAAGACCACGAGGGCCGCATAAAGCGCCATGTCCCGCGCTTCGATCGGCAGATAGGACGACCACAGGGTCTCGAAGAGCCCGACCGCGACGCCGCCGAGCAGCGCGCCCGGCACCGAGCCGATACCGCCCACCACGGCGGCGATGAGGGCCTTGAGCCCGTATTGGAAGCCGCCCGCGAAGCCCAAGCCTCCGTATTGCGCCACGATGAGGAAGCCTGCGAGCCCCGCCATGGCGCCGGCAAGCGCCAGGGTCGCGAGGAGGAGCTGGCGCCCGTCGACGCCGAAGAGTTCGGCCGCCCGCGCATCGTCGGCATAGGCCCGCCAGGCGCGCCCGTACGCGCTGGACCGCATGAGCCACAGCAGCCCGAGGCCAGCCGCAAGCGCCGTGCACGCGGTAAGCAGCGAGATCGGCGTGAGGTTGACCACGAAGGTTCCGGCGCGCACCAGGGGCAGAACCTCGGAAAAGACCGGCGGCAGCCACACGGTCACGGGGCTTTGCACCACGCGCAGATATTCCATGAGGGCGAGCGAGAGGCCGACCGTGGCGATGAGGCTCGGCTGCGGGCTCGACGTGCGGATTCGCGCGATCGTGAAATGCCCGCCCACCGCGCTGTAGAGCGCGCCGGCGCCGGGGGCGCAAACGAGGCCGAAGCCCAATCCGAGGAGCGGAGCGCTCGTCCCGCTCACGAGCACCATGGCGGCCCCCGCCACAGTGGCGGCGGAACCGACGGCCGCGAGTTCGCCGAAGGCGAGGTTGATGCGCCCGACGAGCCCGAACACCAGGGCATAGGCCGTGGCAAGAAGCGCGTAGATCGCGGTGCGGGGCAGCGAGATGAGAAGCTGCTGCAGGGCATAGGCCGCGCCCCGCGGAACCTCGGGGACGAGGGCCTCGGCCGCGCCGCCGGGATCGCCCGCCGCGCCCTCCGGGGTTTCGAGGTAGTAGCGCTTGAGGAAGAAGAGGTTGGCCCCGGCGATCGGCCCCGTTTCCGTGGCGACCCCGACGAGATCCGCCTTGTTGGGCGACAGGCCCTCGGCGGCGAACACGCAGAGCGCGTAGCGGGGGAGCGGCGCCCGGTCCGTGCGCTCCACCTCGTAATCGAGGCGAACCGAGGGGGGCACGGGCCCCGGCTCCGTGCGGGTGACGCTCAGCCGCGCGCCCGGGTTGAGGGCCGGCAGGATGGAGCGGCACACCCGCACCTGCTCGGCGTCGATGCGGGCGCAAGCCCCAAGCGCAAGCAGCAGCGCGAGGGCAGCGAGGACGAACAAGGATCGGGAGGCCGAGCGCCGATCGGCACGACCGCTCCCTCCCTTCAGGGGAGGGCAGGGTGGGGTGTTCGCCCGAAGGGCGAGCCCTTGCCGCCATCGTGCCGAATGCGCTGCGCGCAACACCCCACCAGCCGCCCTGCGGGAGCCACCCTCCCCTGAGGGGAGGGAGATGCGCATGCCGGACACCAGCCGAAGCGAGCCGAGTGGGACGCTCAGGCGCAGCCCTGCGCCTTCAGGCGCTCCGCCACGCGCGGTGCGAAATAGGTGAGGATGCCGTCGGCGCCGGCGCGCTTGAAGGCGAGCAGGCTTTCCATCATGGCGCGCTCGCCGTCGAGCCAGCCGTTCTGGGCCGCGGCCTGGATCATCGCGTACTCGCCGGACACCTGGTAGGCGAAGGTCGGCACCGCGAAGGTGTCCTTCACGCGCCGGACGATGTCGAGATAGGGCAGGCCCGGCTTCACCATCACCATGTCGGCGCCCTCGTCGAGATCGAGGGCCACCTCGCGCAGGGCCTCGTCGCTGTTGGCGGGATCCATCTGGTAGGTGCGCTTGTCACCCACCAGCGTCGCGTTCGTGCCGATGGCATCGCGGAAGGGTCCGTAGAAGGCGGACGCGTATTTCGCCGCATAGGCCATGATCTGCACGTCGTGAAAGCCCGCCGCGTCGAGGGCCATCCGGATCGCGCCCACGCGGCCGTCCATCATGTCGGAGGGCGCGATGATATCGGCGCCGGCCTGGGCCTGCACCACGGCCTGGCGGGCGAGCACGTCCACGGTCTCGTCGTTCAGGATCGTGTGGCCGTCGAGCAGGCCGTCATGGCCGTGGCTCGTATAGGGATCGAGGGCGACGTCGGTGACGAGGCCGATCTCCGGCACCGCCGCCTTGATGGCGCGTACGGCACAGCAGACGAGGTTAGCCTCGTTCAGCGCCTCCGATCCTTCGGGGTCGCGCAACGAGGGATCCGTGTAGGGAAACAGCGCGATCGCCGGGATGCCGAGTTTGGCGGCGCGCTCGGCCTCTCGCACGGCCTCGTCCACCGTGAGCCGCTCGACCCCCGGCATCGAGCCGACAGCATGCCGCCGGCCCTCGCCCGCCACGATGAAGAGCGGCCAGATCAGATCGTTGGCGGTCAGCACGTTCTCCCGCACCATCCGCCGCGCCCATTCCGCCTTGCGGTTGCGCCGGGGGCGATGGCTCAGCGCCAGGGCGAGATCGTCGGCGGCCGGGCGGGAGAGGGGCGAGAGCTTGTGCATGGGCGTGTCCTGGCGTGTGCCTGAGGGTTAGCACATTCGAACCGCTCTAAAAAAGGCTCCCGCACAAGCCCCCCCGACGCAGCAGACCGCTGCTCGCGCAGCGCCCGCTCCAGCTCCGCTTCAGCACCAGCTCCGCTGGGGGACCGCGTTACCGCAGCGCCCGCTCCAGCTCCGCCTTCGACATGCGCGAGCGGCCCTCGACGCCCGGCTTGCGGGCGCGGGCCATGAGCTGCGCCTTCGTCGTGCTGCCGGCAGATGCACCTTTGGCTGTGCTTTTGCCGGTCTTGCGCGTCGAAGCGGCTTTCTTCGCCACATCCCGCGGCTGCTTGGAAAATTGCTTGCCGGCCTTGGTGTCGGCCCGCTTCTTGTCGGTCGTGCGCTTGTGTTCGGAATCGGAGAGCTTCTCCCGCGCCTTCTTGGGCAGATAGCGCTCGCCGGTCTCCTTGCTCTTCTTGCCGGACTTCGTGCCCCAATCCTCGCTCTGCCATTGCGACAGGTGGTTGTCGGCGCTCTTCTTGCCCTCGTAGCCACCGCCCTTGGCCTTGTACTCCTGCACCGCCAATTGCGCCTTGCGGGCCGACCATTCGCCGGGATCGCCGCCCTTCGAGCCCTTCGTGATCTTCGCCTTCACACGCTCCCAGAGCTTGGGATCCGTCTTCTTCGCCGTTGCTGCCATCATGCACCTGCTGCTTGGTGGTTCTGGCTCGGCAACAGCAGCCCGGGCGGCAGGTTCCAGGCAAGCCCTGCGACCGAACTGCCCGCGAAACGAAGCGGAGGTTCAGGCAAGCCCTGCGACCGAACGGCCCCATCAAACGAAAACGCGGCCCCGAGAGGCCGCGTTGACGAAGGCTCCATGAGGACGGCGCCTATTCGAGGCGGCCGCTCGCATGGGCCAGCATGGTGTAGACCTTGCCGGTCTCCGAGGTCAGGTAGGTTCGGGCCAGAACCGAGTCGCGATCATCGCGGGACACCTCCGCGATGAGGCGCTCGAACTCGCTTACGTAGCGGTCCACGGTCTGCCGGAACTCGGTATCCGAGCGGTACTTGCGACGGATCTCGTCGAAGGTCTGCTGCCCCTGCAGGGTGTAGAGGCGCCGCGTGAACACGTTGCGCTCGCCGCGCTTATAGCGGTCCCACAGCTCCACAGCCGCATCGTGGTCGATCATCCGCGCGATATCGACCGAGATCGAGTCGAGGGATTCGAGCGAGTTGGCGCGCGTCCGCTCGGAGCGCTGCGGCTGCGGTTGCGGTTGTGCGGCGCGGGGCGCCTCCACGGGCGCCTGTCCCTCGTCCCGCGAGGCGCGGGTGAGAAGGTCCGACAGCCAGCCGCCACGGCCGTTGCCATTGCCGTTTTCGCGCGCCGGCGGGTCCGCGCGGCGAACCGGGGCGGCCGGTGCGGGCTCGGCCCGCGGCGGTGCCGCAGGTTCCGCTGGCGCGAAGCGGGCCGTGGCCTGCACGGGCGCTGCGGCTGCGGGCATGGCCGGAGCGGGGCGCACCTCCTGCGGGGCAGGGCGGGCCGGCTCGGCGACCGCAACCGCCGCGACGGCCTCGTTCACGCGCCGGGGCTGCGCCACGGGGGGAGCCGCGTCCACGACCCGGTTCGAGCGCGACACCAGGGAGGCGAGCTCGTTCAGGGCCTTGATCTGGTCGGCCACCACCCGCCGCATCTGGGCGGTGGTCTCCTGGGTTTCCTGGGGCAGCTCCACCACGCCGCGGCGGAGTTCCGCGCGGGTGGCTTCGAGCTCGCGCTGGATCTGGGCGGTCATGCCGCGCAGATCGCCCATGGTGTCCCGGAAGCGCCCGGTGGCACTGGCCAGCGCCTCCGTCATCTCGGCCGCCGCCTGCTCGTAGGCCGAGCGCAGGGCCGCGGCGGTGCGCTCGCTCTCCTCGCCGGTGGTGCTGCGGATGCGGTCGAACTGCTCGTTGATGGCCTGGCTCGTGGCCTGCGTGGCATCGGCGAGCACCGCGCCGAGCTGACGCGCCCGGGTGTCGGCGTTGCGCAGCGAATCCTCGACGAGATTCGTGAAGGACGTCGTCACGCTCTCCAGATCCTCGGAGCGCTCGTTCACCTGCGCGAGCAGGCTTTCCAAGGCGCTGCGCCGCTGCTCCAGGGCGCCGGTGACGCGGTTCTCCACGCGCTCCAGGGCCATGGCGGCATCCGAGAGCGCCCGCAGCTGCTCGTGGGTGCTGTCGGTGAGGGCGCGGCTGCGCTCCTCCAGGGCAAAGGCGAGGTCGGTGGCCTGCTGGATCGCGCCCGACGAGGCGGCGCGCAGGGCCGCGACCTGTTCGTTGACCTGATCGGAGGCGCGGTTCGTTTGCGCGGCAACCTCGGCGAGGAGGCCCTCGATCTGCTGCACGCGACCGGCGAGGCCCTCCTCGACGGAGCCGAGATGGTTGCCGGCGCTCGCCGCCACGTGCTGGAGCTGGCGGTTCGCATCCTGCAGCCGGACCAGCACGCCGTTGAGTTCGCCCTGCAGCCGCTCGTTGGTGTCGGTGAGGGTTTCGACGGCGCGCGTGGTGCCCTCGTCCACCGCCGCGCGCAGCGCTTCGGTCGACTGGGTGTAGGTTGCGGACAGATCGGCGGTGCGTGCCTGGATCTCGCCGAGAAGGGCGGAGCCCCGGTCCTCGAAGGCCCGCACGGCGCCGTCGGTGGTCGCGGCCACCTCGCGGGTGATGGCTTCGCCCCGCTCGCCGAGGGTGGCGAGCAGCGTAGCGCCGTTCGTCTCGAACAGGTGGTTGATCTCCGCGATGCGGTTGCCGAGCGAACCGGACAGCGCCCGGCCGCGATCGTCCAGGCTCGTCGCGATGGAGCCCAGGCGGTTGACGATCCGCTCCTCGAAATAGCCGACGCGCTGGTCGAGGGTGGAGGCGATCTCGTCCGACCGGCCGCCGAGCACCCCTTGGATGTCCTCGAACCGCGCCGCAAGCGTCTGGGTGATCTCCTCGGCGCGGCTGCCCAGCACCTGGTTCATCTGGCCGACCTGACCGCCGAGATTGCGGGTGATCTCCTCGGCCCGGCTGGCGAGCAGGTCGTCCATGTCCCGCGCCTGCGTGCTGATCGTCCGGGTGATCTCGCGGGCCCGGTTGCCCAGAACCGCATCGATCTCCTGCAGATGTCCGCCGAGCGCCTGGGCGACCTCCGTGGCGCGCCCGCCGAGGGTACGGTCGATCTCGTCCACCTGCGTGCCGAGCGTCACCGTGATCGCGTTGGTGCGGTCCGCAATGACGCGGTTGATCTCGTCGAGGCGGCTGCCCAGGACCCGGTCGATGGCGTCGGCGCGGGTGCCGAGCGCCTCCTGCAGCGCGTCTACGCGGCTGCCGAGGGTGTGGGTGATGTCGTCCGCGCGGGCCGCGAGCGTCCGATTGATCTCGTCGGCACGGGTGGCGAGCGTGTGGCTGATCTCGTCGGTGCGTGAGGCGAGGGTCTGATTGATCGCGTCCGTCCGTGTGGCGAGGGTCTCGTTGATCTCGTCGGCGCGCGCCGCGAGGGTCTGGTTCATCTCGCTGACGCGGCTGTCGAGGGTGCGGCCGATCTCCTCGGAACGGGCCGAGAGGGTTTCGGCGATGAGGGCGCTGCGCGCCACCACGGACTGGCTGATCTCGTCCGCGCGCGCCTCGAGCGCGCGGGCCACCTCGCGTCCGCCTTCGGCCATCACCCGCGCCATCTCGCCGGTGCGAACCACGAGGGCCTCGTTGAGGGCGTTCGCGCGGGCGCCGAGGGTCTGATCGACGCGCCCGACGAGCGAGTCGAAGCTCGCCGTAATGTCCTGGCTCCGGCGGGTGGCTTGGTCCTCCAGGGCCGAGAGCTGCGCCTCCACGGTGCCCGCGGCCTCGCGGGTGCGTACGGCGAGGGTCTCGGCGAGGGTCTGGCCGCGGACGGTGATGAGGCGGTCCATGTCCTCGAAGCGGCCCGTGATCGTCTCGGTGAACGAGCCCACATCGCGACCGATGCGCTCGGCGATGCCAGCGCCGCGGCCCAGCACGTCCTCGAAGGTGGCGAGGCGGGACCCGAGCGTTTCCTCCATCTCGCGGGCGCGCTGCTCCACGGTGGTCGAGAGCGTCTCGCCGGTGCGGTTGAGGGCTTCGTTGACCCGCGCTCCTTGCGTCGCGATGGCAAGCACCACTTCCTTGCCGGTGCTGGCCAACCGCGCCTGCGCCTCGAGCGCGTGGCTCGCGAGCACATTAGCGAATTCCTCGCTGCGGCCTTCGAAGGCGGTGCGGAATTCGTCCACGCGGGTGTCGATAAGCCCGGCGACGCTCTGGCCGAGGCCGGACAGGCGCTCCTCGAGGGTGCGGCCCTGGGTGTCCACGGCCTCGCTGACGCGAAGGCTTGCGCCCTCCAGGCGAACCGCGAGGTCCTCGACCCGGCTGCCGATGGCTTCGTCCGCGAGGCGGATCGCGCCCTCCAGATGGCCGCGCACCGCGTCGGAGCGCTCCGTCATGGTCTGCACGACCGTGTTCGCGGTGGTGGCGAGGCGCTCCCGCAGCTCGCTGCCGCGGGCCATGATGGTGTCGACGATCTCGGTGCCGGTGGCCGCGAGCTGATCCCGCACGGCGCCGCCGCGGCTCTCGATATCGTTGGCGACCTGGCCGCCCACCGCCGCGATCTCGTCGCGCACGCCCGAGCCCCGGAGCACGATCGTATCCGCGACCTCGCCGGCCACGGACGCGATCTCGTCGCGCACGGTGCTGCCGCGGGTGGCGATCTGATCCACGATCGCCGTGCCCGTCGCGGCGATCTCGTTGCGGACCGAGCTGCCGCGGGTCGCGATCTGATCCACGATCTCGGTGCCCGTGGCCGCGAGTTCGTCCCGCACGGCCCCGACCCGCTCGGCGACGGTTTGGGCGAGCTGATCGCCCGTGGCCGCGAGCTGGTCGCGCAGGGCGTTGCCGCGGTTGGCGATCTCGATGGCGACGATGCTGCCGGTGGTGGCGAGCTGATCGCGCAGCGCCGTACCGCGGGTCGCGATTTCGCCCACGATCTGGCCGCCGGCCGCTGCGAGTTCCTCGCGCAACGTCGCGCCATGGCTGTCGATGTCGCCCACGAGCTGGGTGCCGGTGGCGGCGAGGCCCTCCCGCAGGGCATTGCCGCGGCTCGCGATCTCGGAGACGAGCTGCTGGCCCGTCTCGGCCAGAGCCTCGCGCACCTCCGTGCCGCGCGACACGATCTCGCCCACGACGTCGTTGCCCACGGAGGCGAGCTGCGTGCGCAGGGTATCGGTTTGCGCCGTGATATCGCCGCCGATGGAGGCGAGCTGCACCCGCATGGCTTCGGTCTGGCCCGCGATGTCCCCGCTCACGGCGGTAAGCTGTGCCCGCATGGCTTCGGTCTGGCTCGTGAGGTCGCGGCCGACCTGCTCGCTGGCCAGAGCGAGATCGGTGCGCAGCGCCTCGCTGCGGCTCGCGATTTCGCGCGCGATCTCGTCGCCCGTGGAGGCGAGCGTCGTCTGGAGGGTCGACAACTCGCCGACGAGCTGGCCTCCGGCGGCCGCAAGCTCCTCCCGCATGGCAGTGCCGCGCGCGGTGATCTCGTCGGCGATGCCGGTGCCCGTGGACGCAAGTTCCTCCCGCAGAAGGGCGCCGCGGGTCGCGAATTCCTGCACGACCTCGGCACCGGCAAGCGACAGCTGCTCGCGGAGAACGGTGCTGCGGCTCGTGAGCTCTTCGCCCACGCTCATGCCGGCGGCGGCGATCTGGTCGCGCAGATCCGCGGTCCGCGCCGAGATGTCGTCGCCGATCACGCCGCCGGTGGCGGCCAGCCGCTCGGTGATCTCGTTGCCGCGTTGCACGAAGCTGTTCTCGAGGGTGCGGGCGGTGGTCTCGAAGGCTTCGCGAACGTCCGTGCCCTGCTGGGTCAGGGCGTCGATCACGCCGCGTCCCGTCTCGGCCAGCGTCCGGGTGACCTGGCTCGCACCCTCCTGTAGGTGGAGCGTGAGCACGTTGCCCGTGCGCTCGAAAGCGGCGTTGATGTCCTGCGCCTTGCTTTCGAGGGAGGACGTGATGGTGGCGCCCACGGAGGCGATGCCGGATTTGATCTCCTCGCTTGTGCCGGACAGCCGGTCCACGAGTTCGATGCCGCGCCCGGCCATCTCCTCGATGACGCGCTCGCCCGCGCGGCCAAGCGCGTTGGTGATCTGCTCGCCGCGCTGCTCGAGGGCGCCGGAGACCCGGCCGCCTGCGTCGTTCACGGCCGCGACCATCCTCTGGGCGGCCATGTCGAGGTCTTGCGTGAGGGATTGATGCGAACCCGTGATCGCCGAGCGCACGCGCTCCGCGTTCGTGACAATGGCCTCGCGCTGGGAGACCAGCTCGTCCACGAGCGAGCGGATGCGGATTTCGTTGTCGGCGTAGGAGCGCTCGAGGGTCGAGATTTCGCTGCGCACCAGGGTTTCGAGTTCGCCCGCGCGGGCGAGCGCACGCTCGACGCCGTCGCCCACCGCCGCCACCTCGCGGCGCACAGCCTGGGACACGGACATCACCGCATCGGTCGAGAAGCTCTCGGGCTGCGAGAGGCGCACCGCCACCTCTCCGACCGCCCGGGCCACGAGCCGCATCTCCTGCGACCGCATGGCGAGCATGGCTGCGATCATGAAGAAGACCACGGGGCCCACGATCGCGAGGACGCCGACCCCGATCTGCGTCGGGGTATAGGCCGCGAGCAGGGCCTCGGGCGTTTGGATGCCCTGAGTGTACAGGAGGGCCGCGAAGCCCGCGATCCAGAGCAGGGAGGCGAGCAGCGCGAGCACCCGGGGGGTCCGCGAGGGGCGCACCTGGAGGGCCTGGAGCATCATGCCGACGCTCTGGCGGTCGTCGTTTGCGACGGCGGTCCGGTCGGGCGCCACGAGGGCAGGGCGCGGCGCGGCTTCGTCGAGATCGACCGCACGGCTCACGGGAGGGGTGGCGTCGGTGCGGCCGTTGAACGGGCCGGCGGTGAAGTCGTGGTCCTCCACATCGGGGAGGCGCGTCTCGGACCCGGCGCGGTCACCTGACGCACCGGCGCCATCGAGGTTGAGCGCCTGCTCGATCGCGGACATCGCCGCCTCCGTGGTGTCCTTGATCTTCTTGTTCTCGGTCGCCATGGTCCGCCCTCAGTGACGCAACAGGACGGGCGCCGCTCCGGGCGCCGTCTTCAAAAGACAGCGCCGCCGAGCACGCACCGAGACGAGGAGCCGCCTCCTAAGCTCTCCAAAGTCTCGGAAAACCCGCCATTTACCAAACCGATCTTAACCTTCGGGGGAGGGGATGGAAACCCGATGTCCCCCGACTCCTGTGAACGTCGTTAACGACTTGGCAACCTTCTTGGCAACCAGGGGCTGTCGCGGCAGGGGGCATCGGGGTAGCGGTCCGGCGCCGCCGAAAACGCCTGCGTGAACACCGCAGCACGCCCTCGCCATCGGCGTGGGCTTGCTCTAAGGGACAGCCTGCACTTCAGAGGTCCGGGATGGTCAAGATCACCTACATCGACGCAGAGGGCACGGCACGGTCGGTCGAGGCCGAGGAGGGCTCCACCGTGATGGAGAACGCCGTGCGCAACGCCATCCCGGGGATCGAGGCCGAATGCGGCGGCGCCTGCGCCTGCGCGACCTGTCACGTCTATGTCGCGGAAGAGTGGCGCGAAGCCGTGGGCGAGCCGGAGCCCATGGAGGAGGACATGCTCGACTTCGCCTTCGACGTGCGCCCGAACTCGCGTCTCTCGTGCCAGATCCGCGTGAAGCCCGAGCTCGACGGGCTCGTGGTCACAACCCCCGCACAGCAGGGTTAGAGGCGCACCGGCCGCCCCCTCGAACCCGGAGGCGCAGCGGGAGAACCCGGCCGCCCCATCGATCCCGGAGGCGCAGCGGGAAGACCCGGCCGGCCCTACTCGGCCGGCATCGGCCGGGCCCAGGTGCCGAACACCGTTTCCTGGCCGGGCTCCGGGTGGCGCGGCACCAGGAAGGCGAGGGCGAGCGACGCGGTGGCGATCCCGGCCCCGACCTTGAAGACGAGCGAGGGGTCCTGGATCCAGAGCCGCCCGAAGAACACCGGGATCACCACCGCCGCGATGTGGTTGATCGTGAACGCGACGCTCGCGGTCGGCGCGATGTCGGCGGGGTCGGCGATCTTCTGGAAATAGGTGCGCTGGGCGATCATGAGGGTGAAGAACACCCCGTCGAGCACGAACAGAGCCCCGGCCACGACGCCGCTCGTGGTGACGGCATAGCCCACGAACACCACGATCAGCGACACGTTCTCGAGGACGATCGTCGCCCGTTCGCCCACCCGCGAGATGAGGCGGCCGAAGAGGGGTCCCGCCACCAGATTGATGGCGCAGTAGATGAAGAGCAGGCCGGACAGCGAGGCGAGGTCGTAGCCGAAGCGCTCGACCAGCAGCCAGCCCCCGAAGGCCATGAAGAGCTGCCGGCGCGCGCCGCTCAAGAAGGTGAGGGCGTAATAGAGCCAGTAGCGCCGGCGCAGTACGATGCCCCGGTTCTGGGCGACCGTGCCCTGGAAGCGCGGAAAAACCGCCATGGCGACCGCGATGAGCGCCGCGGTCGCAAGGCCGAAGACGAGGTAGACCGTCTCGTAGGCCGGGCGGAACCCCCACCAGACGAGGGCGATGGCGCTGTAGGCCACGAGCTGCGCGCCCGCGGCTGCGCTGGCGATGCGGCCCAGCACCTTCGGGGCCTCGGCCTTGGAGACGAGCTGGAGGGACAGCGCCTGGTTGGCGGTCTCGAAGTAGTGGAAGCCCACCGACATCACGAAGGTGGTGAGCGCCAGGCCGAGATAGGACGGGAAGTAGCCCGTCGCCGCGATGCCGACGGCCAGCAGCAGGACGCTTACATAGGCGAGCGTCTGCTCGCGCATGAGCATGAACCAGAACACTGCCGTGAAGGCGAGGAAGCCCGGGATCTCGCGCACGGACTGGAGCACGCCGATCTCCCAGCCCGTGACCGCGGCGGCATCCTTGGCGAAATTGTTGAACAGCGCCTGCCACGAGGCGAAGCCGAACCAGTTCGCGAAGGTGATCGCGACCAGAAAGAGGGTCGGGGAGGCGAGGAGGCTGGCCCTCTGGGTCATGCGGCGTCCTGGGGCGGCCGCGGGCACCGGGAGCGGTTGCGGTCGAAGGGCATTCTTTGACCTAAGTCATCGCGCTTTCGCCGCAACCCGGCAAGGTTTACCCCTGCAAGGGTGGCATGAGCCGGGGTCAACGCGACCGCAAACGGCCCCGTGCGACATCCTCTCGAAGCCAGGAGGTCAGGGCCATGTTCAAGACGATTCTCGTTCCCGTCGATCTCGCGGAACCCGAAACCGCGCAGCCGGCCATCGCCCGTGCCGCAACCCTGGCGGAGGGCTCGGGCGGCACGATCCGGCTCGTGAACGTGCGCTCGCTCCTTCCCGTGACCTACATGGAATTCGTGCCTCCGCAATTCGAAGAGGGGCAGCAGGAGGAGGCGGAAGCGAGGCTCGCCGAGATCGCGGCAGGGGTACCGCTGCCCTCCGAGCGCGTCTCGGCCGTGGTGCGGATGGGCTCGGTCTACAACGAGGTCCTGGAGGAGGCCGACAAGACCGGCGCCGACCTCATCGTGGTGGGCTCCCACCGGCCCACCATGGCGACCTATCTTCTGGGCTCCAACGCCTCGACCATCGTCCGGCACGCCAAGTGCTCGGTCCTGGTGGTTCGAACTTAAGGAGCTGATCGACGCGAGCTCGTCCAACCCTCTCCCTCATCCTGAGGAGCGGCGAAGCCGCGTCTCGAAGGAGGGCTTCAGTTCGCACGAGGGTCCTGGAAGCCTCCTTCGAGACAGCCTGCTGCGCAGGCCTCCTCAGGATGAGGATGAGTGTGGGAGGGACCGCCCTGCCGCGGACGGGCCTTTACGGCAGAAGCTCGCGGGGCGGCGCGTCCGGCGTGAAGGCGCGGGGCTTGTTGAGCCGCACCATCGGCTCAAGCTGCCAGATGCCGGCCAATCCGATCAGCGCACCCATGAATGCGGCCGTATGGGCCCCGTCCTGCACTGCGCGCCAGACGAAGATCGCGATGGCGAGAAGCGAAGCCGCCGCCAGCACGGCGATCACCACCCAGGCCCAGGCCGGCCGCCCGGCATAAAAGCGGGCATTCGGGCTCGCCTGGGCGACGGCCTTCAGGAGCGAGGTCGCGAAGGCGCTATATTCCCGGTCCAGGCGCTCGGCCTCGACGAGGCTCTTCCAGCTGAGCGACGAAAACTTGAAGGTCTTGCCGTCCTTCATCCGCACCTTGGTCTGGAAGGAGCGTTGGGCGAAGGAGCGGGGCTCATAGGTGAGCCGCACCTGCTCGACCGCGCCGAGCTGCACGATATCGACCTTGCGGCCGGAATCGACCGTGAGGCTCGTGCCTTCGAGCTTGAACGTGATCGGTGCCGCCGTTGGGCGGGGAGCATGGGCGTAGCGTTGGGCCATGCCCACCCATAGCCCAGCTTTCCCGCGCACGGGAGCCCTCCGGCGCAAAACCTTGCTTCGCCTCAGGCAAAGGGCTCTAGCGCACCAGTTCGCGCATGGCGCCGTCGATGCCCTCGAGGTTGAGCGGGAACATCCGGTTGCCGACGAGGCGGCGCAGGAGGCCGATGGAGTGGGTGTAGTCCCAGTGCTTCGGCGGCACGGGGTTCAGCCATACCGCCTTGGGGAAGTGCCCGAGCAGCCGCTCCATCCAGGCCTGGCCTGGTTCCTCGTTCCAGTGCTCCACGGACCCGCCCGGCATGGTGATCTCGTAAGGCGACATGGAGGCATCGCCCACGAACACCACGCGGTAGTCGGAGGGGTAGGTGCGGATGATGTCGAGGGTCGGGATCGTCTCGTCGTGGCGGCGGCGGTTCTGCTTCCACACCCGCTCGTAGAGGCAGTTGTGAAAGTAGAAATGCTCGAAGTGCTTGAACTCGAGCCGGGCGGCCGAGAACAGCTCCTCGGCGGTCTCGATATGCCAGTCCATGGAGCCGCCCACATCGAGGAAGAGCAGCACCTTCACGGCATTGCGCCGCTCGGGCCGAAGCTTCACGTCGAGGTAGCCCTTGTTGGCCGTCTCCTGGATCGTGCCGTCGAGATCGAGCTCTTCCGCGGCGCCCGTGCGGGCGAAGCGGCGGAGCCGACGCAGCGCGATGCGCATGTTGCGCACGCCGAGCTCCACGTTGTCGTCGAAATCCCGGAACTCGCGCTTGTCCCACACCTTCACGGCGCGGAAATTGCGGTTACCGTCCTGCCCGATGCGGACGCCCTCCGGATTGTAGCCGTAGGCGCCGTAAGGGGAGGTGCCGGCGGTGCCGATCCATTTGTTGCCGCCCTGGTGGCGTCCTTTCTGCTCCTGCAGGCGCTCCTTCAGGGTCTCCAGCAGCTTGTCCCAGCCCATGGCCTCGATCTGCCGCTTCTCCTCTTCCGTGAGATAGCGCTCGGCCAGCTTGCGCAGCCATTCCTCGGGGATCTCGGCCTTTTCCAGGGCGTCGCCGAGGGATTCCAGGCCCTTGAACACCTGTCCGAACACCCGGTCGAACTTGTCGAGGTTGCGCTCGTCCTTCACGAGGCACGCGCGGGAGAGATAGTAGAACTCCTCCACCCGCTTGTCGGCGAGGTCCCGGTCGAGGGCTTCAAGCAGGGTGAGGTATTCCCGCAGGGTGACGGGCACCTTGGCGGCGCGAAGCTCGGCGAAGAAGGTGAGAAACATCCCCTGAATGTCGGCGTTCCGGCGCCGCGGTCAAGCGTGGCGCGCTCTGTAGGTACCGCTGAGGGTTGGCTCCGGGAAGTGCGGCTCATCCAACCCACCCCCTCATCCTGAGGAGCGGCGCAGCCGCGTCTCGAAGGAGGGTTCCAGTGGCAATGCGGGTTCTGGAGGATCCTTCGAGACGCTTCGCTGACGCGAAGCTCCTCAGGATGAGGGGCGAGGGTGGGAGCGGCCCCTTATAAACCGGCCTCTCACGAGGCCCGCTTGCCGAGGGTGCGGCGGGCGCGGAACTCCGTGCGGGCGGGGTCCCGTGTGGTGTCCTTGCGCTTCAGGACGCTGCGGAACTCGTCGCGGCGCTCGTGGATCGAGGCGATCACGAGGCCCATGGGAACGCCCACATCCGCCAGCACCGCTTCCGACAGCTGCAGGCTCGCCTCGATGGTTTCGGGCACCGCGTCGTCGACGCCGAGATCGTAGAGCTGCGTCGCGTGGCGCGCATCGCGGGCGCGGGCCACGACCGTGAGGTCCGGGCGCTCGGCGCGCGCCGCCGATACCACCGCCTCGACGGCGCTCGGGGTATCGAGGGTGACGACAAGGGCCCGGGCGCGCTCGATGCCGCAGGCGCGCAGGAAGTTCGCGTCCGTGCTGTCGCCGAAATAGACCGGGCGGCCCGCCCGGCGCTCGGCCGCGACCCGGACTGGGTCCATGTCGATGGCAAGATAGGGAAGCTTGTGCCGGGCCAGCATCTCGCTCACGAGCTGGCCGACGCGGCCGTAGCCCGCCACGATCACGTGCCCGGTTTCCTCCCCGCTCGGTGGGATCGCGGTGGTGGCGTCCACCGGCTGCTGCCGTTCGAGCCGAGCGCCGGCGCCGCGGGCCAGGCGGGCGAGGACGGGAATCGCGATCATGGTCAACGTGGTGACGAGCAGGAGATCCTGCCCGATGCCGTAGGGCACGAGGCCGGCCACCGTGGCGCCGCCGATGATCACGAAGGCGAACTCGCCGCCGGGGCCGAGAAGGAGCGCGGTCTCGGCCGCGACCGGGCTGGTGAGGCCGAAAGCTCTGCCGAGGAGGAACACGATTGCGGCCTTCACGGCCACGAGGCCGATGGCGGCGACCGCGATGGTGATCGGGTTGTCGAGGAGCCGCGACAGATCGAGGCCCATGCCCACGGTCACGAAGAAGACCCCGAGGAGCAGGCCCTTGAACGGATCGATGGTGGTCTCGATGGCGCGGCGGTATTCGGTCTCGGCCAGAAGCAGACCCGCCACGAAGGCCCCGAGCGCCATGGAGAGGCCGCTCACGGCGGCCACGAGACCCGTCCCGACCACAACGAGCAGGCAGGCCGCCATGAAGAGCTCGGCCGAGCGCGTCGCGGCGACGAGCTGGAACAGGGGCCGCAGCAGCAGCCGTCCGCCGATCACGATCACTGTGACGGCGAGCGCCGCCTGCGCCAGCGCCCAGAAGAAGGCCGAGAGCATGTTGCTCTGCTCGCCCGCGCCCAGCACCGCGATGGTGAACAGGATCGGCGCCACGGCGAGGTCCTGGAACAGCAGCACCGCAAAGCTCGCTCGGCCGGGCGGCGCGTTGAGGCGCTTTTGCGCCGCCAGAACCGGCACCACGATGGCAGTGGAGGACAGGGCCACCGCCAGGCCCGTGAAGGCCGCGGCGGTGCGGCTCTGCGCGAAGGGGTAGATCAGCGCCGCGATCACGACGGCGCAGAGCGCCACCTGCAGGGAGCCGAGGCCGAAGACGAGGCGGCGCAGGATTCGCAGGCGCTCCCAGGACAGCTCGATCCCGATGGTGAAGAGAAGGAAGACCACCCCGAATTCGGCGAGGTGGGTGGTCTCTTCCCGGCTGGCGATGGTGAACCAGTTGAGCCACGGCACGTCGGGGACGAAGCGCCCGAGGCCATAGGGCCCGAGCAGCGCACCCGCTCCGAGAAAGCCGAGCACCGGGCTGATGCGCAGCCGGTGGAACAGGGGCACCACGACACCGGCGGTGCCGAGAAAGAGGATCAGTTCCTTGTAGACCTCGGGGGAGGGCGCGACAGCCATCTGTTCTCCTGTGACCGCGCCATCATGGGAGAGAGCGGGGGCAGGAGCAAGGCTGCGCAGCCAATCGCACGGGCATGCCTCTCGGGTGCGGGGGCACCGGGAAGGCGCGCGACACGTCAGCCGGGTGCGCTTCGGCCGCTCTCAATCCCGCCAGCACAGATGAAGGGGCGCGGCGGGCAGGTCCCACAGCCGGTCGCGCAAGGGCACGGGGCGCAGATCAACCTCGGCGAGCGATCCCCTGTCGAACCAGCGGAAGATCAGGTGCCTCTCTTGGCCGCGAAACTCGGCTTCGTCGCTGAGGCCGTCCACCTCCATGAGGAAGTAGAGGCCGAATTCCTGAAAAGCGGTGCCGTCGTAGGTGAAGAAGTTCTCCACCAGCCACAGCAGCCGGCCCGCCGTGGCGTCGAGACCCAGCTCCTCCCGGATCTCGCGCACCACCGCTTCCTCCGCGAACTCCCCGGGCTCGACGCGTCCGCCCGGGAGAGCCCAGAAGGCATCGCGCTCGGCCCGGTGCAGGAGGACGCGGTCGCCCCGGATCACCACCGCGCAGGCGCGGGGGTTGAACCGTGGAGCGCTCATCCGAGCGTCGCCAGCGCCTGCGCCAGATCCGCCACGAGGTCGTCGGGATGTTCGATGCCGATGGAGATGCGGATCGTGGCATCGGTGACGCCGAGGCGGTCGCGGGTTTCCTTCGGGACGCCGGAATGGGTGGTGGAGGCCGGGTGGCAGGTGAGCGATTCGGTACCCCCTAAGCTCACCGCGAGCTTCACGATCTGGAGCGCGTTCAGCACCTTGAACGCCTCGGCCTCGCCGCCCTTGACGTCGAAGGAGAAGGTGGAACCCGGCGCCTCGCATTGCGCGTCGTAGACCCGCTTCTCCGGCGAGCCGTCGGCGAGATAGGCGAGGTGGTGCACCTTCGCGACTTGCGGGTGCTCGTGGAGGAATTGCGCCACGATCTCCGCGTTGCGGTTCGAAGCGGTCATGCGCAGCGACAGCGTTTCGAGAGACCGGCCGATCATCCAGCAGGAATGGGGATCGAGCTGCGTGCCGATGGCGGAGCGCAGGAGACGCACGGCCTTGATGGCCTCCTTCGTGCCCAGCACGGCGCCGGCGATGAGGTCCGAGTGGCCGCCCACGTATTTGGTGAGCGAGTAGACCGAGAGGTCCGCCCCGAGCTGGATCGGCTTCTGGAAGAGCGGGCCGAGCAGGGTGTTGTCGCACACCACCACGGGACGGTGGCCCTGCTTCTCGCCGATCTCGTCCGCGATGCGGCGGATCAGGGCGATGTCGACGAGGGTGTTGAGCGGGTTCGAAGGCGTCTCGATCTTCACCACCGACACGCGCCCCTTCGCCATCGCCTCCTCGGCGGCCTTGCGGATCGATGTCTCGTCGATGCCGTCGCCGAAGCCGACGCCGTGCATGCCGAGATTCTTCAGCGTCTTGGCGACGAGCGTTTCGGTGCCGCCGTAAAGGGGCTGCGAGTGCAGGATGCAGTCGCCCGGCCTGGCGAAGGCGAGGATCGTGGTCGCGATGGCGCTCATGCCGGAGGAGAACAGAAGCGCCGCTTCCGCCTCCTCGAAGATCGCGAGACGATCCTCCACGATCTCGGAATTCGGGTGGTTGAAGCGGGAATAGACCAGGCCCGCGGCTTCGCCCTGCGGCGGCTCTCGGCGGCCCGCCACGTAATCGAAGAATTCCTTACCGTGCTCCGCGCTCGTGAACACGAAGGTGGAGGTGAGGAACACCGGCGGCTTCACGGCGCCTTCAGACAGCGCCGGATCGTAGCCGTAGCCGAGCATCAGGGTCTCGGGCTTGAGTTTCCGGTTGCCGAGCCGGTCCTTGTGGTAACGGTCCTGGGTCATAGATGTCACCTTTCGTTGGCTCCCGCTTACCCCATGTGAGCGGTTGCCGAAAGGCGGCGGGGCCCTTTAGGGTCGCCGGCCCGATCAATAGACACGAGCAGAATGGCCCGCTTCCCTCTTGGGATCGGTGCCTTCGACAAGGGACACGAGCAGAATGGCCCGCTTCACCGGCACGGAATCGTATGTCGCGACCGAGGACCTCACCGTTGCGGTCAATGCCGCCATGGTTCTGGAACGCCCGCTCCTGGTGAAGGGCGAGCCCGGCACCGGCAAGACCGTACTGGCCGAGGAGATCGCGAAGGCCGTCGGCGCGCCGCTGCTCACCTGGCACATCAAATCGACCACGAAGGCGCAGCAGGGGCTCTACGAATACGACGCGGTCTCGCGCCTGCGCGATTCGCAGCTCGGCGATCCGCGCGTCTCGGACATCCGCAATTACATCAAGCGCGGCAAGCTGTGGGACGCCTTCGCGGCGGATGAGCGCCCCGTGCTCCTCATCGACGAGGTCGACAAGGCCGACATCGAGTTCCCGAACGATCTCCTGCTCGAACTCGACCGCATGGAGTTCCACGTCTACGAGACCGGCGAGACCGTGAAGGCGCGCCGGCGGCCGATCGTGGTCATCACGTCGAACAACGAGAAGGAATTGCCGGACGCGTTCCTGCGCCGCTGCTTCTTCCACTACATCCGCTTCCCCGACGCCGACACCATGGGGCGCATCGTCGAAGTGCATTATCCCGGCATCAAGCGCCGCCTCATCGAGGAGGCCCTGCGCATCTTCTTCCAGGTCCGAGAGGTGCCGGGCCTGAAGAAGAAGCCCTCGACCTCGGAACTCCTCGACTGGCTCAAGCTCCTGCTGTCGGAGGATATCGGCCCCGAGCAATTGCGCGAGCGCGACACGCGAAAACTTATTCCGCCGCTCCACGGCGCGCTGCTCAAGAACGAGCAGGATGTGAGTCTGTTCGAAAAGCTCGCCTTCATGGCGCGGCGCGAGGGACGATGATGCAACGGCGCACTTTCTGTCTGGGGGCATTGGCCCTCGTTGCTGCGGCCCGTCCGGCTATGGCCGACGAGGAGGCCAAGCGCCTCCTGGAGGGGATCTACAAGACCTATGTGGGCTACACGGCGACCGGGCTCGACTATTACACGGAGGCGAAAGCCCGACGTTATTTCACCCCCGACACCGTCCGTCTCTTGGTGCGCGACTGGCGCGAGGCGAAAGACGAGGTCGGACGTCTCGATTTCGATCCGTTCGTCTACGGGGACGATCACCAGGTCTTGGCCTATACCGTTTCCGTGGAGGAGACCGGTCCGGATCAGGCCCGCGCCCAGGTGCAGATGACGAACATGGGCAAGGCCAAGTGGTGATCCACGATCTCCAGCGCACGGCGAACGGCTGGCGCATCCATGACATTCGCTGGCCCGCCGGCAAGGGATCGCTTCGCTCGATCCTCTCGCGGCCGACGATCTGACGAGGACCATCCATGCGCCGCCTCATCCTCTTGCGCCACGCGAAATCGGCCTGGCCTGACGGCGTGTCCGATCTCGACCGGCCCCTCGCCGAGCGCGGCCGGGACGCGGCGCCGCGCATGGGGCGCTATCTCGCCGAGGAGAACCTGCTGCCCGACCTCGTGCTCGTCTCCCCGGCGCGCCGCACGCAGGAAACCTGGGACCTCGTGCGCGCCGCCATCGGCGAAGCCGACACCCGGACCGAGCGCCGCATCTACGAGGCGCCTTCGGCGCGCCTTCTGGCGGTGGTCAAGGAGGTGCCCGCCTCTGTGCGCACGCTGCTGATGATCGGCCACAACCCGGGCTTCGCGGATCTCTCCAAGCATCTCGTCGGCCACGGCGACCGCTATGCCTTCGCCCGGCTTAGCCAGAAATATCCCACTGCCGGCCTCGCGATCATCGACTTTCCCGTCGAGGATTGGACCGAGGCCGCCGCAGGGCAGGGGCGGCTCGACCGCTTCGTGACGCCCAAAACCCTCGGGGCGGATCGGGACGACGACTAGGTGCGTCCCCTCTCCCCTGGAGGGAGAGAGCCTGCCCTCGGGCTCGACCCGAGGGGTGGCCTCGCGTCAGCGAGGGTCGGGAGAGGGGGAAGTCAGGCCACGGCCTCTGAGCACCCCCACCGTCATTCCGGTCGCCGCGAAGCGGCGGGCCGGAACCCAGATGGCGAGCTTGATCCGAAGAGATCTCCTGGGTTCCGGGCTCAGCCTGCGGCTGTCCCGGAATGACACGGTGGCACTCACCCCCCTCTCCCTGCGTGCTGCGTGCGCTGTCCCTCTCCCTCCGGGGGAGAGGGACGATCCTAGGGACGATCCCCCCGCTTGCGCGTTAGATTCCCGGTTCCCACCTTCCGGGGGCTCAACCAGGTTCGTGCCCGTGTCGATCATTACCGATTTTGCCTCCCGCGCCGGCTCGGCGGCGCAGTCGCTCTGGGAGGCGTCGGGCCAGCTGGTCCAGCCGTCCTTGCGCCTCGGCGTCACCGGCCTCGCGCGCTCGGGCAAGACCGTGTTCACCACGGCCCTCGTGCATCACCTCACCCGCGGCACGAATCTGCCCGCGTTCCGCGCCTCCGCCGAGGGGCGTATCCGGCAGGCGCATCTTGCGCATCAGCCCGACGACGACATCC
Source organism: Microvirga sp. (assembly GCA_035944635.1). Lineage (GTDB taxonomy): Bacteria > Pseudomonadota > Alphaproteobacteria > Rhizobiales > Beijerinckiaceae > Microvirga. The sequence goes on along the minus strand of DASZAZ010000103.1, from coordinate 17,501 downwards.
CGCGCTTCGCTTACGAAGAGCATGTCGCCGCCATGGTGCGCGACCGGCGCTGGCCGCAATCCACCACGCGCATCTCGGAGATGCGCGTTCTGATCGATTACGAGCGCCGCGCCGGCTGGCGTCCGGGACCGGCAAACCTCGCCCTCGACATCGTGGATTACCCGGGCGAGTGGCTCCTCGATCTCGCGCTCCTCGACGCGTCGTACCGGGATTGGTCCCGCGAGACCCTGGAGGCGAGCTGGCGCCCCGACCGCGTCGGCATAGCGGCCCCCTGGCACGCAAACCTGCAAACCCTCGACCCCGCTTCTCCCGCCGACGAGGTGAAGGCGGCCGAGGCGAGCGACGTGTTCAAGGCCTATCTCGCGGCCCTGCGCGCCGGCCCTGAGGCCGTCGCGACCACGCCGCCGGGCCGCTTTCTTATGCCGGGCGATCTCGCGGGTTCGCCCGCGCTCACCTTCGCGCCCCTCGATCTCAAGCCCGATCACGTCAGCGAAGGCGGGAGCTTCGCGGCTCTGATGGAGCGGCGTTTCGAAGCCTACAAAACCCATGTGGTGCGCCCGTTCTTCCGCGATCACTTCCAGCGCCTCGACCGGCAGGTGGTGCTCGTCGACGTGCTCGCCGCCGTCGATGCGGGGCCCGCGGCGCTGGCGGAACTGGAGGAAGCCCTCGACCGGGTGCTGATGTCCTTTCGCACCGGGCGCAATTCGCTCCTCTCGCGTCTCATCTCACCCCGCGCCGACCGGGTTCTGTTCGCGGCCACGAAGGCCGATCACATCCACCACACGGATCACGACCGGCTCGATGCGATCCTGCGCGCGCTCGTCGACCGCGCCGTGCGGCGCACGGAAGCCTCCGGCGCCCGCGTCGGCACGGTTGCGCTGGCGTCGGTGCGGGCCACGCGCGAGACCTCCGTGCGCGACGGCTTCGAGACCCTGAAGGCGGTGGCGGGGACGCCGGAAGCGGGCGAGGTCGTGGACGGCGAGCGCTTCGACGGCGAGGCGGAGGCCGCGATCTTCCCAGGCGAGCTGCCGCAGAATGCCGAGAGCGTGTTCCAGGGCGCGGTGTCGCCGGGCTCCTTGCGCTTCCCGCGCTTTCGCCCGCCGAAGCTGACACTCGACGCCACGGGCCGGCCCCAGAAGCTGCCGCAGATCCGCCTGGACCGGGCGCTCGAATTCCTGATCGGGGACAAACTCGCATGAGCCGGAAACCCCGCGCATTCTCTCGCCTCGCGGAGGATCGGCAAGGATGAACCGTAAGCCACGGGCCTTCCGCCTCGACAGCCCCGACGTCGCGACCGCCCGCTTCGACGAGCCCGCGCCCTCGGCCGCCGTCGTGGTGGTCGAGGAGCCCTTCGACGCCATCGAGGCCGCGGACGGCACCCTCGTGCCGATGCCGGAACGCAGGGGCACGCCCTGGGGCGTCGTCCTCCTCTCTGCTGTTACGGGCCTCGTTCTGCTGGGCCTCGGTCTTGCCCTCGAACGGCTCGTCGTCGAGCTTTTCACGTTGACACCGTGGCTCGGCTGGGTCGCGCTCGGGCTGGCCGTCCTGGCGCTCGTCGCCTTCCTGGCGCTGATCGGCCGTGAGGTGGCGGGCATCTGGCGCGAGCAGCGGATCGAGCGCCTGCGCGAGGCCGCCGCCGATGCCTTGAACGTGAGGGATCACAAAGCCGCCAAGCGCGTGGTCGCCGATCTCATCGCGCTCTATGGCGGCCGTCAGGCCAGTGCTGCCGGCCGGGCGCGGCTGCGGGGTCTCGCGGACGAGATCATCGATGCGGACGACCGCCTCGCCATTGCGGAGCGCGAACTCCTCGCGCCCCTCGACATGCAGGCCAAGCGCGCCATCGCGGGCGCGGCCAAGCAGGTGTCGCTGGTCACCGCCGTGAGCCCCCGCGCCATCGTGGACGTGGCCTTCGTGGTGTTCGCGGCGGTGCGCCTCCTGCGCACGCTGGCGCGCATCTATGGCGGCAGGCCGGGCTTCTTGGGCTTCCTGCGCCTCGCTCGCGCGGCGTTCAATCACCTCGCGGTCACGGGCGGCGTGGCGGTAGGCGACAGCCTCATGCAGCAGGTGCTGGGCCTTGGCCTCGCGGCCCGCATCTCCGCGAAGCTCGGCGAGGGCGTGCTGAACGGCCTCATGACCGCGCGCTTCGGCCTCGCGGCCCTGTCGGTCTGCCGCCCGCTGCCCTTCATCCGCGAAGAGGTCCCGAAGATCGGCGACGTGGCGGGCGAACTCCTGAGCCGCGCCGAAGCAGCCGCGAAGACGTGAGAATCAACCCGCGGCCTCCGGCCAAGCCGCGGTTGCCTGCGGCTTAGGCCGGCAATTCCGGAGGGTCTTCCCTTACGGCATGTTGCGAGGCATGCGATGGCGGGCGCGGGGTCCGGTGCGGCAAATCGTTCCTGCGCAGGCTTTGGCTCAACTTTCCGTGACAAACGCCGGGGAAAGCGGGCCTTTTCAACGATTCGATGACAGCAATCCGCGTTGTCGGGGACTTTGGCCCGATATATAGGCTCGCGCCAGTGCCATCGGGGAACGGCCAATCCATGACAAAGATCATGATCGACGAGGGCTATCGACCGAGCGACGATGAGCCCTTCATGAACGATCGGCAGCGGGAGTATTTCCGCCGCAAGCTCATCCGGTGGAAGGGAGAGATCCTCCGGGAAGCGCAGGAAACCTTGGCGACCCTGCAGAGCGAAAACGAAAACCACCCGGACCTCGCCGACCGGGCTTCGTCCGAAACCGACCGTGCCATCGAGCTTCGCGCCCGCGATCGCCAGCGCAAGCTGATCTCCAAGATCGACGCGGCGCTCTCGCGCATCGAAGAGGGGTCTTACGGCTATTGCGAGGAGACCGGCGAGCCGATCTCCTTGAAGCGCCTCGAAGCCCGTCCGATCGCGACGCTCTCGCTCGAAGCGCAGGAGCGGCACGAGCGCAACGAGCGGGTTCATCGGGACGATTGATCCACGCCGGGACGCGATCCTGGATACGAAAAGGGCCCCTCGTCGGGGCCCTTTTTTGTTGCCGCCGGCGGTCAGCTCTTGTCGGACGGACGACCCAGGAGCCGGGCGAACTCGGCCTCGATGTCCTCCACCGAGAACGGATCGGGATTGCGCGTGGCGGGGGCGGCCGGGGGCGGCTCGGCCGCCGGAGCGGCTGCCGCGGCCGGTTCGCGCGGCGGCTCCGGTGCGGGCGCCGGGCGCGGCGGGGTGGGGGCCCTGGGCGCAGAGGCGGAAGGGTTGGGCGCCGCAGGCGCCGGGCGCGGGGGCTCGGGGGCCACGGTGGCGCGCAGCGGCGGGCCGGGCGGGGGCGCCTCGCGGCGGGGTTCCTCCCGGCGGGGCTCCGGCGGCTTCGGTGCCGGCGCCGCAGGAGCCTGCTCGCTCGGGGTCGCAGCGGCGGAAGGCGTCGGCCGGCGCAAGGCGGCTTCGAGCTGGCGCGCCATGTCGTTCAGGATCGCCTCGTCGGGCACGCGGCTTTCGCGGGGCGGAGCCGCAGGGGCGGCAGAGGTTGGCGCGGCGGAGGTTGGCGCAGGAGGCATCGGCGCGGCGGCCGGGGCACGGGCGGGCGGGGCCGGGGGCTCCGGCACCCGCGGGCGGACGGGCACGCCCGTCGGGCGCTCGGGCATCGGTTCGGGCCGGGCCGGCGGCCCGGGACGCGCCGGCGGCGGGGCCATGACGTCCGAGGCGGGAGCTTGCGGCGCGAGGGTCACCGCATCCGGCTTCAGTATGGCTTCCGTGCGCGCCGGCGTCGGCACCGGCGGCAGCGAAGCCACGGGGCTGAGCTCCTGCGCGGCATCCGAATCCTCGCTCCGGGTCAGCGCCGGGCCGAGCCGGGCCGTGGCGGCCTCGAGAGCCGGGCGGGCCGGGGGCTCGATGGTCGGACGAGCGGGGGGTGCGGGCTCCTCGGGCCGCTCCGCGTCTGGGGCCGGCGCCGCGGTGCGGGAGGGGGGCACCCGCAAGATGTTGGTTTCGATCACCAGGTCGTTCGGTCCGCCGATGAGGAGCAGGTGCTCCACATTGTCCCGCCGCAGCAGGATGAGCTGGCGCTGCCGGTCGAGGTCGTAGATGTCCACGACGCCGAGGCGCGGCTGGCGGGAGCGCCCACGGTCCTGGCCCGGCAGCATCAGCCGGGCGCTGCTGAGGCGGCGCAGTACCAGTCCGAACAGGGTCACGAGCCCGAGGATGATCACGAAGGCGATCGCGTACTGGATCGCCGGCGAGGCTTCGATCCCAAATCGAGACAGCACGATGAACTCTCTACTGTTGTGGGGGCGGGCCCCTCGGGGCCCGGCGCTTGTTTACCCCTTTACCACAATGGGGGCGGCCCTGGGCAACGCCGTTAACGGGTGGTTAACAGGGAATGCGGCTTTGATCGGGCCGGGCAGAGGTTAACCGGCAAGCCAGCGCCTTAACCGGGTCTTCACCAAGGCCGGTGCATCGTTCGCGGGCAGGCGCTGGCTCGCCCGCGGGCAAGGCAGCCGGGGCGGGTCCCGCGGCGGGCCTGCGATCGCGCGATGCTTGCAGGCCGGCGAGCCGCGGCCTAACCGTCGCGGGCGACAGCGGTTCGGCATCCGCCAGGCCGTGACAAGGACGGGAAAGAGCGGTCCGGCATCCGCCGAACCGCTCGATCGGCAGGGTTCGGGGCATCCGCCACACGGCGGTAAGGGTGGACAGGGTTCCAGGCATCCGCCACACGGCGGCGAGGGTGGGCAGAGTTCATGGCGGAGGAGGGCGAGTTCGGGGCTCAGGCGGCGATCGACCGGTCGGAGCGGCCCGGCGGCCATATCGGCTGGGTGCTGCTGCTCGCGGCGGTTCTCGTCGGCATGGTGGTTGGCCTGCGCTTCCTCGGCTCCGAACAGACCCAGCCCGTGATCCTCTTCTTCCTCGCGCTCTTCTCCATGGCCGGGGTGTTCTTCCTCTTCGCCGCCGCCATAGGGGTCATCGGCTTCGCGGGCCAGGGGCGGCGCAACGACCTCACCAAGAACCTGGCCGATTCCTCCCCCGAGGGGCTGATCGTGGTCGATGCGGACGGCCGCATCGCCTATGCGAACGAGGCCTATCTCACCCTGGCGGGCCAGAGCACGGGCGACGCCCGCGACGTGCGTCCCGTGGAGCGCCTCTTCACCGGCGCGCCCGAGGTTTCCGAGGCCATCTATCGCCTGGCCCAGGCCGCGCGGGAGGAGCGCAACGGGCACGAGGAAATCCGCCTCTCGCCGGCGCTCGACGGCCTGAAGGAGTTCGGCTGGTACCGGGTGCGCGTGCGCCCCGTGCCGCGCGGCACGGGGCGCACCGCGACGCTTTGGACCGTCGCCGACGTGACCCACGAGCGCGAGCGCCAGGAGAACGTGTTCCAGGAACTGCAGCACGCGATCGACTACCTCGATCACGCGCCCGCGGGCTTCCTCTCCATCGATCCCGAAGGCACCATCGTCTACCTCAACGCGACGCTCGCGACCTGGCTCGATTACGACCTCGCCCAGGTGGGTTCGGGCGGGCTCACCCTCTCCGACGTGGTGCCGCGCAACGTGGTCGCCATGATGACCTCGATCTCGGGCGCATCGGGCGACGTGCGCACGGAGACCTTCGATCTGGATCTCCGCCGTCGCAACGGCCAGTTCCTGCCCGTGCGCCTCTATCATCGCGTGGCCTTCGGCTCCGACGGCAAGCCCGGGCCCTCGCGCACGCTCGTGCTCAACCGCTCCCCCGGCCTCGACGTGGACGAGGGCCAGCGCGCCGCCGAGGTGCGCTTCGCGCGCTTCTTCAACAATACGCCGATCGCCATCGCGACCGTGAACCGCTCCGGGCGGCTCATGCGCACCAATGCCTCCTTCGCGCGCCTCTTCGGCACGTTGCCGCGGGCCGCGGAAGGCGAGCCCGGCCCGTCCATTCTCGACGGCGTGCTGCCGACGCACCGCGCGAGCTTCGAGGAGACCCTGCGCGCCGCGGCGGAGGCCAGAAGCGATATCCCGCCCCTCGAATTGCAGGTGGCGGGTGAGGGCGGACGGTCCGTCCGCATGTGGGTGACGCCGGTCTCGGATGCGGACGGGGAGGGCGAAAGCGCGATCCTCTATGCGCTCGACACCACGGAACTGCGCCAGGTCGAGGAGCGCCTCGCGCAAGCCCAGAAGATGAACGCGGTCGGCCAGCTCGCCGGCGGCGTCGCGCACGACTTCAACAACGTGCTGCAGGCGATCATCGGCTATTGCGACCTGCTCCTCGCCAACCATCGCCCGACCGATCCGTCCTTCCCGGACATCATGCAGATCAAGCAGAACGCCAACCGGGCCGCGAGCCTGGTGCGCCAGCTGCTCGCCTTCTCGCGCCGCCAGACGCTCAGGCCCGAGGTCATGAGCTTGAGCGACACACTCTCCGAGCTCTCCATGCTGCTGAAGCGGCTCTTGGGCGAGCGCGTGGAGCTCGATCTGCGCCACGGCCGCGACCTCTGGCCCGTGAAGGCGGACGTGAACCAGTTCGAGCAGGTGATCGTGAACCTCGCGGTGAACGCCCGCGATGCGATGCCGGGCGGCGGCAAGCTCGCGATCCGCACGTCCAACATCCATGCCGACGAGGCCGCGCGTCTGTCGGTGAGCGGCATGCCGGCGGCCGATTACGTGGTCGTGGAGGTCTCCGACACCGGCACCGGCATGTCGGCCGAGGTGATGGAGAAGATCTTCGAGCCGTTCTTCACGACGAAGGAAGTCGGCAAAGGCACGGGGCTCGGCCTCTCCACCGTGTTCGGCATCGTGAAGCAGTCCGGCGGCTTCATCGACGTCCAATCCGCGATGGGGGAGGGCACCACCTTCCGGATCTATCTGCCCCGTCACGTGGTGGAAGCCGCTCCGGTCGAGGAGGCGAAGCCCGAGGCCAAGAAGCCGGCCACCGATCTCACCGGCCAGGGCACGATTCTCCTCGTCGAGGACGAGGACCCCGTGCGGGCCGTGAACGCCCGCGCGCTCTCGGCCCGCGGCTACACGGTGCTCGAGGCCGCCTCCGGGGTCGAGGCCCTGGAAATCATCGAGGCCCGCGGTACGCCCGTCGATCTCGTGGTCTCGGACGTGGTGATGCCCGAAATGGACGGGCCGACCCTGCTGGGCGAGCTGCGCCAGCGCTACCCCGATCTGAAGGTGATTTTTGTCTCCGGCTACGCTGAGGACGCCTTCAAAAAGAACCTCCCGGAGGGGGAGGATTTCAACTTCCTCGCCAAGCCGTTCTCGCTCCGCCAGCTCGTCGAGGTGGTGAAGCAGGTGATCGACCGCTAAACGCGTTCATTTACAATGTGTTAACCCTGCGACAACGGGTGCTCGCCCCGGCCCCGAGGGGAGGCTGTGGACAGGGGCGGAATGCGCTTGCAAACGAGAACAAAAAGAGTACATATTCCCTTCAACGCCCGCGTTGAGATTCACCCCTCCCCCGTGCCATAAGGACATCAGCTCATGTCACAGTCCTCTCTGCGACTGGTGGAAAGTTCATCCATGGATAAGGACAAGTCGAAAGCCCTCGACGCGGCGCTCTCTCAGATCGAGCGCGCTTTCGGGAAGGGCTCGATCATGCGGCTCGGCAAGAACCAGAAGCCGATGGAGATCGAGACCGTTTCGACGGGTTCGCTCGGCCTCGACATCGCGCTCGGCGTCGGTGGCTTGCCGCGCGGTCGCATCATCGAGATCTACGGCCCGGAATCGTCGGGCAAGACCACGCTCGCGCTTCACACGGTGGCCGAAGCCCAGAAGAAGGGCGGCGTCTGCGGCTTCATCGATGCCGAGCACGCGCTGGATCCCGTCTATGCCCGCAAGCTCGGTGTGAACCTGGACGATCTCCTGATCTCCCAGCCCGACACCGGCGAGCAGGCGCTCGAAATCGCCGATACGCTCGTGCGCTCCGGCGCCATCGACGTGCTCGTCATCGACTCCGTTGCGGCGCTCACCCCGAAGGCCGAGCTCGACGGCGAGATGGGCGACGTGCAGCCGGGCCTCCAGGCCCGCCTCATGAGCCAGGCGCTCCGCAAGCTCACGGGTTCGATCTCCCGGTCGAACACCATGGTGATCTTCATCAACCAGATCCGCATGAAGATCGGCGTGATGTACGGCTCGCCGGAGACCACGACCGGCGGCAACGCGCTGAAGTTCTACGCTTCCGTGCGCCTCGACATCCGCCGCATCTCGACCCTCAAGGAGCGTGACGAGCCCATCGGCAACTCCGTTCGCGTGAAGGTCGTGAAGAACAAGGTCGCCCCGCCCTTCAAGCAGGTCGAGTTCGACATCATGTTCGGCGAGGGCGTGTCGAAGATGGGCGAGCTCATCGATCTCGGCGTGAAGGCCGGCATCGTGGACAAGTCCGGCGCCTGGTTCTCCTACGACAGCCAGCGCCTGGGTCAGGGCCGTGAGAACTCGAAGCAGTTCCTGCGCGACAACCCGGACATCGCCAACAAGATCGAAACCTCCATCCGCCAGAACGCCGGCATTCTCGCCGACCGCATCCTGGAGGAAGCCGCACCCACGCCTGAGGACCTCGACGAGGGTGTCGCGTAACACCCTTCCGAACCCCGGGTTCGATCAAAGCCGCTGCGGGCCACCGCGGCGGCTTTTTTCGTCTGCGATGCACGGGAGCGGCAAGACTGCGGGCGCGGCCGTGACAATGATCCTATCGGGGCGGCGTCCCACGGCAGCTCCGCGGGTGCCCCACCCCGACGAACGGCGGGCCTCGTGCGCGAAAGCATCGCCTCGACAGGAGAACGGCTGCCCTCTAAAAGCGCGGGCTATCAGCACCTTGCGGCGAAACCGCAACCATCCGAGCCAAGAGATCCATGAGCGGCGTCAACGAAATCCGGTCGGCCTTTCTCGATTACTTCGCCAAGAACGGCCACCAGGTCGAGGCCTCGAGCCCGCTCGTGCCCCGCAACGATCCGACGCTCATGTTCACGAACGCCGGCATGGTGCAGTTCAAGAACGTGTTCACCGGCGTCGAGAAGCGGCCCTACAGCCGCGCCGCGACGAGCCAGAAATGCGTGCGCGCCGGCGGCAAGCACAACGATCTCGACAATGTGGGCTACACCGCGCGGCACCACACCTTCTTCGAGATGCTCGGCAACTTCTCCTTCGGGGATTACTTCAAGGAGGAGGCGATCAGCCTCGCCTGGAACCTGATCACCCGGGAATTCGGGCTCACCAAGGACCGCCTCCTCGTCACCGTCTATCACACGGACGACGAGGCCGCGGATCTGTGGAAGAAGATCGCGGGCTTCACGGACGACAAGATCATCCGCATCCCCACCTCCGACAATTTCTGGCAGATGGGCGACACAGGCCCCTGCGGCCCGTGCTCGGAAATCTTTATCGACCAGGGCGACAAGCTCTGGGGCGGCCCGCCCGGCTCCGCTGAAGAGGACGGCGACCGGTTCCTGGAGTTCTGGAACCTCGTCTTCATGCAGTTCGAGCAGATCGAGCCCGGCAACCGTATCCCGCTGCCGAAGCCCTCCATCGACACCGGCATGGGCCTCGAGCGCATCGCCGCGGTGCTCCAGGGCGTGCACTCGAACTACGACACGGATCTCTTCCGCACCCTCATCGAGGCGGTGGCCCACGCCACCGGCGTCGCGCCGGAGGGTGAGCGCAAAGCCTCGCATCGCGTGATCGCCGACCACCTGCGCGCCTCGTCTTTCCTGGTCGCCGACGGCGTGCTGCCCTCCAACGAGGGTCGCGGCTACGTGCTCCGCCGCATCATGCGCCGCGCCATGCGCCACGGGCAGCTGCTCGGCGCCCGCGATCCGATCATGTACCGCCTCGTGCCGGCGCTCGTCCGCGAGATGGGGCAGGCCTATCCCGAACTGGTGCGCGCCGAGCCCCTCATCACCGAAACCCTGAAGCTGGAGGAAACCCGCTTCCGCAAGACCCTGGAGCGCGGTCTCTCGATCCTCGACGAGGAGACCCGCAATCTCACGCAGGGCCAGAAGCTCTCGGGCGAGACGGCGTTCACCCTCTACGACACCTTCGGCTTCCCCCTCGACCTGACGCAGGACGCCCTGAAGCCGCGCGGCATCGGCGTCGATACGGATGCGTTCAACGCCGCCATGCAGCGCCAGCGCGAGATGGCCCGCGCGGCCTGGGCGGGCTCGGGCGAGGCCGCCACGGAAGCCGTTTGGTTCGGCATCAAGGAGCGCGCCGGCGCCACCGAGTTCCTAGGCTACGACACCGAGACCGCCGAAGGCGTGGTGCGCGCCCTCGTGCGCGAGGGCGGCGAGGTCGAAGCGCTGGCTGCCGGCGAGACCGGCCTCGTGGTGGTGAACCAGACCCCGTTCTACGCCGAATCCGGCGGCCAGGTCGGCGACACCGGCACGATTGCGGGCGAGGGCGTGCGCCTTCGCGTGACCGCGACCGAAAAGAAGCTCGGCGATCTGTGGGTCCATCACGTCACCGTGGAGGAGGGCACTCTGAAGGTCGGCCAGGCCGTGGAACTCGGCGTCGATCACGAGCGCCGCTCCGCGGTGCGGGCCAACCACTCGGCCACCCACCTCCTGCACGAGGCCTTGCGCCAGGTGCTCGGCGACCACGTGGCCCAGAAGGGGTCGCTCGTGGCGCCTGATCGCCTGCGCTTCGACTTCAGCCATCCGAAGCCCATCGACGAGGCGGAACTGCAGCGCGTCGAGGACATCGCCAATCAGGTGCTGCTCCAGAACGAGCCGGTGGTCACGAAGCTCATGGCCGTGGACGAGGCGATCGAGTCCGGCGCCCGCGCGCTCTTCGGCGAGAAGTACGGCGACGAGGTCCGCGTGGTCTCCATGGGCAAGGGCGGCGGCACCAAGGCCTTCTCGGTGGAGCTCTGCGGCGGCACGCATGTGGGCCGCACCGGCGACATCGGCCTCGTGACGGTGGTGAGCGAGGGCGCAGTGGCCGCGGGCGTGCGTCGTCTCGAAGTCATGACGGGCGACGCGGCGCGCCGCCACCTCGCCGAGGAAAGCCGCCGGCTCCACGCCATCGCGGGCCTCCTCAAGACCCCGGTCGATCAGGCAGCCGAACGCCTGCAGGCTCTCATCGAGGAGCGGCGCCGCCTGGAACGCGATCTGGCTGAGGCTCGCCGCAAGCTCGCCATGGGCGGCGGCACGGGCGGGGGCGATCCGATCCGGGATGTGGCCGGCATCAAGCTCATGGCGCGCTCGGTCTCCGGCGTCGAGATGAAGGACCTCAAGACCCTCGCGGACGAGGGCAAGCGGCGCCTCGGCTCCGGCGTCGTCGCCATCGTCGGCGTGGCCGATGACGGCAAGGCCGGCATCGTGGTCGGCGTCACCGAGGACCTGACGCAAAAGATCGATGCTGTGAGCCTCGTGCGGGCCGGCGCCGAAAAGCTCGGCGGCAAGGGCGGCGGCGGCCGGCGCGACATGGCGCAGGCGGGCGGGCCCGACGGCGCCCAGGCCGAAGCGGCGCTCGCCGCCGTCGAGGCCGCCCTCTCGGCCGCGTGAGCCACGACACCCACGCGCAACTTGCGCGCCGCCGGCTGCGGCGGCGCGTCTACGAACTGCTCGACCCCACCTTCAACACGGTGTGGGACCAGGTCGTCCATCAGGGGCTGATCGCCCTCGTCCTCGTCAACGTGGTCGCGGTGGTGCTGGCCTCCGTGCCCTCCATCGAGGCGCGCTACGGCGGCTTGTTCCTCGCCGTCGAGGTGATCTCGCTCGTGCTGTTCACGGTCGAGTACCTCCTGCGCCTGTGGTCGTCCGTCGAGCACATGCCCTATGCCGGGCGCTCCGCGCTCGCGACGGGGCTCGCCTGGATGCGCACCCCCGGCGCCGTGGTCGATCTCCTCGCTATCGCGCCGTTCTACTTCCTGCTCCTGTCGCCCGACACGGATCTGCGCGTCCTCGCCCTCATCCGGCTTCTGCGCTTCTTCAAGCTGGCGCGCTATTCCTCCGGCCTCGCCTCGCTCCTCGAGGTTCTCTACACCGAGCGCCGCGCGCTCTTTTCCACGCTCCTCATCCTCGGCGGCCTGGTGCTTGCGACAGCAACCGTGATGCATCTCGCCGAGCGCGAGGCGCAGCCGGACCGCTTCGGCACGATCCCCGACGCCATGTGGTGGGCGATCGTCACGCTCACGACCGTGGGCTATGGCGACGCGGTGCCGGTGACGCCGCTCGGCAAGATCATCGCCGGGTTGACCGCCACCATGGGCCTCGCCCTCCTGGCGCTGCCCGTCGGCATCATCGCCACGGCGTTTGCGGAGGTGATCCACCGGCGCGAATTCGTGGTGACGTGGAGCATGGTCGCGAAGGTGCCGACCTTCTCGGGGCTCAGCGCCGTCGATATCGCCGAGATCATGCACCTCCTGAATTCGCGCACCGTCGCGAAGGGCGAGGTGGTGACGCGCCGGGGCGAACAGGCCCACGCCATGTACTTCATCGTGTCCGGCGAGGTGGAGGTGGAGATCAAGGCGGGCGACCACCCGCGGCTCGGGCCGGGCGACTTCTTCGGCGAGGTCGCGATCCTCACCGACAACACCCGCACCGCCACCGTGCGGGCCTGCACCGAGACGAAGCTCCTGGTGCTGCTCTCCCACGACCTCGAACTTCTCATGGGCCGGGTGCCCGAAATCGGCGAGCGCATCCGCGCCGTCGCGGAGGCGAGGGCGCCGGGGCGGGTGACGCCCGCGGGCCGCTGATAACGACGGGCAACAAAAAAGCCCGGCGCTGGGCCGGGCTCTTTCGTCGGATGCAGGCAGGTTCGCTTTAAGCGGCCATGGCCTTCTTGAGGTTCTCGTCGATCTTGTCGAGGAAGCCCGTGGTGGAGAGCCACTTCTGGTCGGCGCCGACGAGGAGGGCGAGGTCCTTCGTCATGTAGCCGGCCTCCACGGTGTCGATGCAGACCCGCTCCAGGGTGTCGGCGAAGCGGGCGAGCTCCTGGTTGTCGTCGAGCTTCGCGCGGTGCGCGAGGCCGCGGGTCCAGGCGAAGATCGAGGCGATGGAGTTCGTGGAGGTCTCCTTGCCCTTCTGGTGCTCGCGGTAGTGGCGCGTCACCGTGCCGTGCGCGGCCTCCGCCTCGACGGTGCGGCCGTCGGGGGTCGCGAGAACCGAGGTCATGAGACCGAGCGAGCCGAAGCCCTGCGCTACCGTGTCGGACTGCACGTCGCCGTCGTAGTTCTTGCAGGCCCAGATGTAGCCGCCGGACCACTTCAGGGCCGAGGCCACCATGTCGTCGATGAGGCGGTGCTCGTAGACGAGGCCGAGCGCCTGATACTGGCTCTTGAACTCCGCCTCGTAGACCTCCTCGAAGATGTCCTTGAAGCGTCCGTCATAGGCCTTGAGGATGGTGTTCTTCGTGGAGAGATAGACCGGGAATTTCCGCGCCAGGCCGTAGTTGAAGCAGGAATAGGCGAATTCGCGGATCGAATCGTCGAGGTTGTACATGGCCATGGCGACGCCGGCGCCGGGAGCCTTGAAGACCTCCTTCTCGATCACCGAGCCGTCCTCGCCCTCGAACTTGATCGTAAGGCGGCCCTTGCCGGGGAATTTGAAGTCGGTGGCGCGGTACTGGTCGCCGAAGGCGTGGCGGCCGACGATGATGGGCTGCGTCCAGCCCGGCACCAGGCGCGGCACGTTCTTCATGATGATGGGTTCGCGGAAAATCACGCCGCCGAGGATGTTGCGGATCGTGCCGTTCGGCGACTTCCACATTTCCTTGAGATTGAACTCCTTCACGCGCGCCTCGTCCGGCGTGATGGTGGCGCATTTAACGCCGACGCCGTGCTTCTTGATGGCGTTCGCCGCGTCCACCGTGACCTGGTCGTTGGTGGCGTCCCGGTGCTCGATGCCGAGATCGTAGTACTCGAGGTTCACGTCCAGATAGGGGTGGATCAGCTTGTCCTTGATGTACTGCCAGATAATCCGGGTCATCTCGTCGCCGTCGAGCTCGACGACCGGGTTCGCGACCTTGATCTTGGCCATGATCTCACCTTGTGCTGGAAACGGAAGGACGGGCCGCCGGGCGGCGGTCGGTTCGGCCGGCCTATAGCGCGGCTTTTCATAAGGGGAAAGCGTCGCTTTCGGCGGAGCCCCGTTGCGCGCCGGCCCCGACCCGCTAGAAGCGCCCGCAATGGCCGCAGACATCCCCCAGCCCGTCGTCATCCTGGTCGAGCCCCAGCTGGCCGAGAACATCGGCATGGTGGCGCGCGCCATGGCCAACTTCGGCCTCTCGCAGTTGCGGCTCGTCTCGCCGCGCAACGGCTGGCCGAAGAAGGGCGCCCATTCGGCGGCGTCCGGGGCGACGCATATCCTGGAAGCCGCGAAACTCTACGATACGGCGCGGGAGGCCGTCGCGGATCTGAACTACGTTTTCGCCACCACGGCGCGCGAGCGCGGGCAGATGAAGCGGGTGTTCGGGCCCGAGCCCGCCATGGCCCTGGCGCAGGAGCGGATCGCGGCGGGGCAGGGGGTCGGGATTCTCTTCGGGCGCGAGCGCACGGGGCTCGAGAACGACGAGATCGCGCTCGCCGACGCCATCGTGACCTTCCCGGTCGATCCGCGCTTCTCCTCCCTCAACCTCGCCCAGGCCGTGCTGCTCGTCGCCTACGAGTGGCACAAGCGCGCGACCGGCGGCGCGCTGCCCTTCGAGGGAGAGACCCGCTCGCCGCCGGCTCCCCGGGAGATGGCGGTGTCGTTCTTCGACTTCGTCGAGGGCGAGCTCGACGCCATCGGGTACTATCCGGAGGACAAGCGCCCGGTGATGACGCGCAACATGCGCGACATGTTCCTGCGCATGGAGATGACCGAGCAGGACGTCCGCACGCTCCGCGGTATCGTGCGTGCGCTGGCGCAGGGCAGGAGGGACCGGACGGGGTCATGACAGGAGGCCCTGCGGCGAAGGGGCGGTTGAGGAAGCCTTAAATCCAGTATGATGTAAGGGAACGATGCCCGTGACGGGCCCACCCCTTCGAGGCTGCCATGCGCCGCACCTGGCTTCTTCCGCTTCTGGCCGCGACCGCCCTCGCGGCGTCCTCGGCCCAGGCCGCCAATCCGCCCGAGCAGCCGAAATCCGGGCCGGGCGGCGCGGATTACGCCGTCCAGGAGGTCACAAAGCGGGCCGTCGGGCGGGCGAGCGCGCCCGTTTTCGTGTTTCACGGCGCCGGCCCCGCGAAGGCCGCGCGGCCTGTCGCGGTGCTGTTCCATTCCTGGGGCGCCGCGAACCCGCAGCTCTACGGCGGCTGGATCGAGCACCTGGCGCGCAAGGGCTACCTCGTGCTGTTCCCCCGCTTCCAGGAGGTGAACCGTACCCGCCCCGCGGACGCCACCACGATTGCGACCGGCCTCGTCAAGGAGGCCCTGGAGGCCCTAGCGAACGACGCGGAAGCGAAGCCCGACCTCGACCGCGTCGCCTATATCGGCCACCTCGCCGGCGTCCCGCTGGCGCTCAACCTCGCCGCCGGCGCCAAGGAGGACGGGCTGCCGGTTCCGAAGCTCGTGCTCGGTGCCATGCCGGGCGGCATCGCGTCCGACGCGAAGGCCCGCGGCATCCTCCTCGACGACCTCTCGGGGCTGGACCGTTCGACGATGCTGGTCGTGATGAGCGGCGATCGGGAATACATCGCGAGCGACCGCGCGGGCCGCCGCATTCTGAAGGAGGCCTCGGCCGTACCGGCCACCCGCAAGCTCTTCATCCGGGTGAGCTCGGATGCGCACGGCTATCCGCCGGTCTCCGCGACGCTGGCCTCGCCCGGCTCGCCGAAAACGGATTACGACGCCGCTGCGATCAAGCTGCCGCCCGAACCGCCGCGCGATCCGAAGCAGAAACCGCCGGCCTTCCGCTGGAGCGCCGACATGGCGCTCTCGGGCGAGCAGACCGTGCTCACCCAGCAACTCGGCCTCAACGCCATCGATACCCTGGACTATTACGCGTTCTGGAAAACCTTCGACATGGCCGCCGAAGCGGCCCTCGGGGGCAAGGATGCCACGACCCTGCGCTCGGACCCGAAGTTCGTGGACATGGGCACCTGGAGCAACGGCTGGCCCATGCGCCGGCTCTCCGCCGAAATGCCGAAGGTCGAGGGCGACGAGGAGAAGCCTGCGGCCGGTCCCCGCCGCCGCCTGCAGGCCCCGGCGGATTCGCCGTCGGAATAAACCTGCGAGGCCCAGCGCATCCGCGGTCCGGGTAGCCCTGCAGTCCCGGCGGATTCGCCGTCCGAGGAACCCTGCGAGGCCCGTGCGGCCTCACACCTTTTCTTCACGGGCCCGGTGCAAACTAACCTCTGCCTCGCGCGTTATGCGAAGCGGAGCCTTTTCGTGATGCGTGCCAATCTTCTCGCCGGGACCAGCTATTATCCTCTCGCCATGCCGGCCCCGGTCCCAACCATCCTCCTCTTCGATTCCGGTCTCGGCGGCCTCACGGTCTTCGCCGAGGTCCTGAAGGCGCGCCCGGACGCCCGCTTCGTCTATGCGGGCGACGATGCCGGCTTCCCCTATGGGCGCCTCAGCGAGGAAGCCCTCGTGGCTCGCGTGCTCTCCGTCATGGCGCGCCTCGTCGATCTGCATGCGCCGGACCTCGTGGTGATCGCGTGCAACACCGCCTCCACGATCGTGCTGCCGCATCTGCGCGAGCGCTTCCCGATTCCGTTCGTCGGCACCGTGCCGGCCATCAAGCCCGCCGCTGGCCTGTCGATCTCCAAGCGCATCACCGTGCTGGCGACGCCGGGGACGGTGGCGCGCGAATACACCCGCGATCTCGTCCAGACCTATGCGGCCGGCTGCGTGGTCAATCTCGTGGGCTCCCGCCGTTTCGCGGCCTTCGCGGAGGCCGAACTCATTGGGGCACCGGTCACGGACGAAGAGATCGCCGACGAACTCGCCCCCTGCTTCGTGGAGGACGAGGGCGGCCGCACCGACGTGATCGCACTCGGCTGCACCCATTACCCCATCCTGCTTCCCCGCTTTAAGGCGCTGGCGCCCTGGCCCGTCACCTGGATCGACCCGGCCCCGGCTATCGCCCGGCGGGTCGTGCAGCTCCTCGGCGGTCCGGTCCCGGGCCATGAGGCCGACGAGGACGAGGCGCATGCGGTGTTCACGAGCGGGGCTCTCATGACCCCGGCGCTGCGCGAGGCCCTGCGGGACCGCGGCCTGCCGAGCGTTGCCGTCGAGCCGATGCCCCTGACCCTGGGCTGACCGGGCCCTTGAAAATCATTGACTTTCCGCGCCTGCGCCCATAAACACACCCCGTTCGCGCGGTCCTCACGGGCCGCGCGAGCTTTTTTACGCACCCGTGGCTTGGCTTTGGCCAGCCTGTCGGCCCGTGAGGGCAGAGGAGGGCGCGTTCCTCGATAAGCATCGACAAACAGAGGAACAGCGATGTCGAAGCGCATTCAGGCCAAGCACAAGCTTGACCGCCGCATGGGTCAGAACATCTGGGGCCGCCCGAAGAGCCCCGTGAACCGCCGCGAATACGGCCCCGGCCAGCACGGCCAGCGCCGCAAGGGCAAGATGAGCGACTTCGGCACGCAGCTGCGCGCCAAGCAGAAGCTCAAGGGCTACTACGCCAACAT
>DASZAZ010000102.1:0-161150 GCA_035944635.1 Microvirga sp. | reverse complement strand
TCCAGCGCGAGGAGAAGTACCCCCTGAAGGAGAGCGGATCGATCTTATCGAGCTTGGTGTTCTCCCCGACAAAGCCGAGGAAATGCCGGGTCAGCACGGTCCGGATGAGAGCAAACCGCGCTTGAGTGATCCCGCCCTGGTGCTTGCCTGTGGGCCGGACGCGCTTCTCCTGCTCGGCCAAGTACTCAGCGACGAGTTCCTTAGCGGTCTTGGAGAACACCATCTCGCCGTTGCGCAGGCGGGCCTTCAGTGCAACGTATTCCTCCGTTGCAAGCTGCTTTGCCTCTTCCAGAAGCTTGGTCCTGAGGGACTTCCGGAAGTAGCGCTGTTCCTCTCTGACCCAGCACGACATCTGCCACACGGGTCCGCTGTGGATGGTGCGGAAGACCTTCACCATCCCCTCCAGCACCTCGTGCGCCTCCGTCACATAGGTGCCGCCTGAACCCGGCTCGTCGGGAGAGGGAGATTGGCGCATCTGGATAATCCGCAGAGTTGACAGGATCTCGCCGATACAGCCGCTAGGTGCCCTCCAGGACCCTACCGGCTCTGTAGCGAGTTTGTAACTCAATAGATCGGAACAGATACGAACAAAATCAACAGGTTAGTGGAAGAACAGGAGAAATAGAATTATTCCCACTCTATTGTTTAGACCTACCTTAACCACTTGATTTGATGCCGCAATCGCCGATTCTACTACTCCGGGAGCCGCCGACCAGACCGTCAGAATCTTTCGCTTCTGACTTCCCTTATTTTTTCTGCTCGGAACCGAAGATTGCCCTTTCGGGAACGATCGGCGTCAATCGGGCGGTCGCCGGCACGTAGCACGCCTCTCGCTCATAGTAGCGTTGTTGGAACTACCGTTGTCCTACTTCTCCACGCTGCTCGGGCCTATGCCGGCGTACGCCCTTGTGCACGCTGGTGCGCGCTCGGCTGGGGGCGGGTGCGGACCAGTTCGCTTCGGGCCCGTGTTGGCGACCCACCCTCCTCCGGCCAGGGTCTAGAAATCGGAGAAGTCGAGAGTGACGAGTGGTTTTCGTAGATCGATCTTCAGGTCATCGACATACTCGACGAAGGTGTGGTGGAAACTATAGCCCGCCCCTGGAAAATGAAGACGCCAGTAGTATGCCTCGCCGTGGTTGTCCGGTTCGTTGATGCTGAGGAGATTAGCCTCGGAGAGCAGCGCCAGATCACCGTCGAGGTCGTCACCGTGGTAGATTCGACGCAACTTCGGATCGCTCACACGGAAGTTATCGTTGAAGCCGGCCGACCGTTCGTCCCTGCGCTCGACGAGAAACTTGAACACCTCGCGGGTGAGTCGTGGCAGAGCGGACAAGCGACGGCTTAGCTCAGCGATCGCCTTCTCCGCCTCTGCTCGATCGATCGGAGTACCCTTGGCATCGAAATGCGCTTCCATCTTTGCGGCATTCGAGAGCTGCGGGCGCGGGAGAGCCTCGATCAGATTGTCGATGCTCGTCGGAAACCGGCCCTCCTCATCCGGGATCTCAAGCTCGATCCGGACACGGCGCGTCTCGCGTGACACGTAGCTCTGAAGATCGACCAGCTTATCGATCGACAGAGACATTATCCGCCCGCAAACGTCATTGAAGTCCCAGACCATGTCCGGAGTGAAACCAAAGCTCGCATAGGGCTCGCCGTTGAAGGTGTATGACCCCTGCTTTTCGCCGATCACCAGCACACGAATGTTCGGGTACTTTGCGCGCTGGGTGGCGTCGATCTTCTCGAGCGTCTCTTTGACCTTCGCGCCTGACTTGTCGGCCGTAACCTGGAAAGCCCAACCTCTGCTCGCGTCACCGAGGTCGAGCCCTGGATTGTTCGAATGCTCGGCGTTGAGGTTGGACAGGCCGAGCCCGAGCGCGCGGTTCAGCACCTCTTTCGCGAAATCCTCGACATGAGTGTGGATATCGAAGAGGTGGAGGCGCGCGCGCTGCTTGGCTTGCGCTGCGATACCCGCCAAGTCGTCGACAATCTGGCCAATCAGATGGCCTCGCGTAAGCATAGACGTACTCCGTTGGGGTCTGCTGTGAAGCTGACGCTCTTAGCCCCGACCGCCTCAGATTTCAGCTCCTCCCACGTTTGGAGGCTGCTGGGCAGCCGCTCAGACCCGTACATTCCTGCTCTGGCGGGAGCACCTCGCCGAAACTAGGCGTCACCCATGCTCGTCTCGATTCCATCTAAGCTCGATGAGCTAGCGCCATTTCTTACCCGCTTCCTCGAGATCGCGGGCGCTGAACGCTGGTTCAAGCGATGCGATCAGCTCGATGCCGACCAGCGCCGATCCCCGTTCCGGTGGAAGATCGTGTCGGATTATCACTGGCTTGAGATGGCGCTCGGGTATCAGGCTGACGTTCTCGCCAAGGAAGGCCGCCTCCTGCCCGAACTCGTAGATGGGCTCATTCTCGCGTCACTCAACTTTGCAGCGACGGCGGCAGAGGTCCACGTCCGTCTGTCTCCCAAAGGACGGCAGGTCTTCGAGGGCCGTCTGCGGGACTCGCTCAAGGCCGAAACCGGCTTCGCTCCGCTGTACTTGGAACTCGACTTGGCGCAGCGCCTGATGGACGCCGGCTACGACGTCGAGTTCGCAGACATGGAAGGCGCTGCTCAATACGACCTCCTGTTCAGCCGTGGCGCGTTCGCCGGCGAGGTGGAGTGCAAGAGCCTTTCGGCCGATGCGGGCCGTCAGATTCACCGCAAGGACTTCTATCGCTTCATGGAGGCGATCGCGCCGGCGTTGACTAGGCATGCCGAGCAGCGGCAGCGCGAAGTGCTCCTGATCACCCTCGACGCCCGTCTGCCCTCGAACACGCCTGAGCAGGCATCCTTGGTGAAGGCTGTCGCAGCGCTCCTAGATCACGGCACGAGGCGAACAGCTGAGGGCGGCGGCTTCCATTTGGAGCTACGCTCATTCGCCGAGTCCTTAGGTTCGGCGTCGCTCACCGATCAGAAAGCCTTCTACAAGGCTTGCGGCAAGGCCTTCGGCCAGAACACCCATGTCGCCGGTAGCCTGACCGAGGACGGCGGCTGCCTCGTCGTCATGCGAAGCAGCCGGGAGGACGATCCGTCCAAGCCTCAACTCGAAGCGATGCGAAAGGCAGCAACACAGTTCACGGGTGATCGCCCGGCCTTTATCGCCATCCAGGAGCATGGCATCGAACCTGCCGACCTCATGCTCCCCCACGTTCGGCGGAGAGCGGGCATTCTATCCTATGCCCTGTTCGGACATTACGGGGCTGCCCACGTCAACGCGGTCTACGTCACCGGCTTCGGCGCCGTGGTCGCGCGGGACGGTCAGATCGGCACGCCAGCCTTCGCCGTCCCGAACCCTGTGCCGAAGTTTGCCATCAGCCCCGAGGATGCCGCTCCCTTCCTAGTCTCCATTTCCGATGCCGATTACGCCACTGCAATCGGGGCTCCGCTGCCGGCGCCCAACATCTCTCACATTCCAGTCGATCCGGAGCCGATGAGCGAGGGCCCGACAAGCCCTCCTTGATGGTTTTGTAAACTTCGTGCTACATAAAGCCCCTTTAACGGCGCAGGAAGCTCACAAATGCCTACTCCGCATCATGCCCCCGCAGCTGTCAAACGGGCCCTTCGCAAGTTGGGAACCGACATTCACGAGGCCCGCCGTCGTCGGCGGCTGCCGATGAGTGTCGTGGCAGAACGTGCCTTCACGTCCCGCAGCACCCTCCAGCGCATCGAGGAAGGCGACCCAGCGGTCAGCATCGGAATCTACGCCGCCGTTCTCCAAGCTCTAGGCCTGCTCGGAGGCCTCACCGATGCCGCCGATCTCACTCGCGACAGCGCCGGCCAAGCGCTCATGACGGCCGAGCTGCCTAGCCGCGCCCGCCCGCGCCGGGCGACACCGAAGCCCCAGAATGCCTGACGTCGAGGTTCATATCGAGCTCGCCGGCCAAACCCGTCGGCTTGGGCTCCTGCGGCGTCATACGACCCGCCGCCTCGAAACGATCACCTTCGAGTACCACGACGCTTGGCTCGCCGATCCCGATCGCTTCTCGATCGAGCCGGCCCTCGCGCTGACCCGCGGCGTGTTCCCTGTCCCTGCAAATCAGGCCGTCTTCGGCTCGATCGGAGACTCCGCGCCCGACACCTGGGGGCGGCGCCTGATGCAGCGCGCCGAACGTCGCCAGGCCGAGCGCGAGAGTCGCCAGCCGCGCACCTTGACCGAAGCCGACTATCTGCTCGGCGTTTCAGACGAGACACGCCTCGGCGCCCTTCGTTTCCGATGGACCGGCGAGGATGTGTTCCAGGCGCCCCCGCGGGCGGGCGTCCCTGCCCTCATCGAGCTTGGGCGCTTGCTGCAGATCACGGAGCGCATCCTGCGCGACGAAGAGACCGACGAGGACCTGCAACTCATCTTCGCCCCGGGCTCGTCGCTGGGCGGCGCACGACCCAAAGCCTCCGTGGTCGATCAGCACGGCCATTTGTCGATTGCCAAGTTCCCTAAGGAGACGGACGACTACAGCATCGAGACGTGGGAGGAGGTCGCGCTCCGCTTGGCCGAACGCGCCGGCATTCCCACGCCGCACCACGAACTAGTCGAGGTCGCCGGGAAGGCCGTGCTTCTCTCCCGCAGATTCGACAGGGTGGACGGCGCTCGCATCCCATTCCTCTCGGCACTGTCCATGTCAGGCCTAGCTGACGGCGAGCGGGGCAGCTATCCCGAACTCGTCGACAGCTTGGCCGCCCACGGTGCCTCGGCAAAGGCCGACGCGCAGGACCTGTTCCGTCGCATGGTCCTGAATGTCCTGATCTCCAACGTCGACGATCACCTCCGCAACCACGGCTTCCTCTGGCGAGGCCGAGACGGGTGGTCGCTCTCGCCAGTCTACGACCTCAATCCGACACCGACCGACGTCCGACCGCGCATCCTGACGACCAACATCGATCTCGACGAGGCGACATGCTCACTGGACGTGGTCGAGGGTGCCGCCGAGTATTTTGGCCTCGGCCTCGCTGAGGCGCGGCGGATTATCGGCGAAACGGGCCGAGTGGTCGCGACATGGCGAGACGTCGCCAAACAGGTCGGCGCCCGTCCCGCGGAGATCAAGCGGATGGCGAGCGCTTTCGAGCACGACGACCTCGCACGAGCCAAAGCCATGTGATCCGCGCCAGCGGTGCCATGTTGACTTTCCGCGCACCATTGCCGTATCGTGTTCGGAAATCGAACATGAGGTGTCGTCATGGACGCGACCAAGGAGGAGCTGAAGGCGGCGTTCGCGACCAAAGTCCCGACGCTCGTCGCCGAACTGGAAGCCTGGTTTGCTGCGGAGACCGAGTCGATTGACGGAAGCATCGAATCCGCCGCCCCGTCCGGCTCGGGGGGGTCGATCATGAGCGTCCGCCCCGCCATCGATTCGAAGCGCGTCGTCGACGCCACTGTCGTGACGAAGAAGGTCCTCGAGATCGACCTCCCACCGGAGATCATCAAGCCGGGCGGCTACGCGAGCTGTGAGGACATGATCGCCGACCTCGTGCCGAAGCTCGAGCGGATTTTCATCGGCGATCTCAAAGTGAAAAAACGCAAGCCAGCCAAGGTGCTCGAGCCGGCGTGAGGGGAACAGCATGAGCGACGAGACGGAGAAGTGGCGCCAGATCGGCGACCGCCTGCGGCAAGCCCGCGAATATCTGGAGCTAAAGCAGGAGGAGGCGGCGCTTGCTGTCGGCCTGTCCCGCTCGGCATTGTCGCTTGCCGAGAACGGCCGGAGAAAGGTCGACGCCGTCGAGCTGGCGCGCTTCGCCAAAGTGTACGGTCAGTCGATCGAAGCGCTCACGGGTGTCGCCGAGACCCCTCCCCTGCCGGAGAGCGTACAAGCTCTGGCCCGCGCCGCGACCGAGCTTTCGGCAGACGACCGCGCCGAGCTCCTCCGTTTCGCGGAGTTCCTGCAGACGCGGGCTCCTCGGAGCGCCGACCGTGGCTAGATCGCCTGCCGCCGCCGCGCGCCTGGACGCCGTCGCGGCGGCGAAACAGGTCCATCGCGAGCTTGAGCTCGAGCGCCGGGTCACCGAAGGGCATGGCCTCATCGACGTATTCGAGGCCATCAGCGAACTGGACATTCCGCTGGTGTTCAAGCCGCTCACCACGGCGCTCGGCCTTTGCCTTCCCGCCCCCTTGCGCGGGATCATGATCACGACGCGACGCGGGCTTCACATCCAGCGCTTCACCGCGGCACACGAGCTCGGCCATGTCGTGCTCGAACATAAGGGTAGCGTCGATCGCGAGATCCTCGAACGCGGTCCGCTGGCACCGACCGGGGGACGCGACCTTCAAGAGGTCGCCGCCGACGCCTTTGCCGCCGAGTTCCTGCTCCCGCGCTGGCTTTACCGCCACCACATCCGCGGCCAGGGCTGGACGGTCAACGGCCACCTGCGCAACCCGGACATCGTCTACCAGCTCGCGCTGCGCATGGGCGCCAGCTACGAGGCCACCTGCTGGGGGCTGGTGAGCCACCAGATCCTCCCGCAAGGCGAAGTCGAAGCCCTGCGCAAGGCCCCCGTCGCGAAACTTAAAGGTGCGCTCGGAGGCGAGTTCCGCCCCGGCAGCTCCTGGTCCGACGTCTGGCGGCTGACAAAGAAGGACGATGGAGCCCGGCTGGTCGGGAACCCGGACGACCTGCTTCGCATCGAGCTGGATGAAGCGGCCGGCAGCGGTCATCAGTGGCAGGTCGAGGCGCTTCGCGAAGCCGGATACGTGGTGCTCTCGGACGAGTCGGCCTTTTCCCGCGATCCGCTGCACTACGGCGCCCCCTCACAGCGCACCTTCATCGCCCGTCCCCCGGAAGGAGGACGAGGGGTCGTCACGCTGCGGGAACACAAGCCTTGGATGGAGCCCTCGCCGGACGACGCAAGCTTCTCCATCGCGTTGGCGCTCGACGGCCCAGAGCCGGGTGGCCTGTCGCGCGCCGACCGCCGTCGACTGGGGCTTGAGCCTTGATCACGGCAACCGTCGACCTCCGCCCGAAGCTGCTGCCGGTCCGGGATCAGGGACGGCGCCAGTCGTGCCTCGCCTTCGCGAGCTCCACGGCGCACGAGCACCAAGCGGCGCCGGGCGAGCATCTCTCGGTCGAGTATCTGTTTTTCCACGCGGTTGAACGGACCCCGGGCAAGAACCCGGGCGCTGGGACCACGATGCTCGCGACGGCCGAGGCGCTCGCGCAAGCCGGTCAGCCCCTCGAGACCGTCTGGCCCTACACGCCCGATCAAAAGGCCCCGTGGTCGCCCCCGACGCTCAGCACCGCACCGCTCAAGACCAAGATGGTGCCGAGCAAGCTCGGCTTCGCCGACCTGATCCTCGCTCTCGATCAGGGCAATCCTGTCGTCCTCGGCCTGGTGATCACAGACGCTTTCTTCCGGCCTGACGGCCACGGCCTGGTGCCCGACCGTGACCCCGACCCGGAGCGCGGCGGTCATGCCGTTCTCGCCATTGGCCATGGCCACGCCCCAAACGGCCAGCCCGCCATTCTCATCCGCAACAGCTGGGGGTCGGGCTGGGGCGTGACCGGCCATGCCTGGCTCTCCGACGCCTATCTCGCCCGCCATCTCCACGAAACCGCCACGCTGACTTAGGAGGTCGCAATGGAACTCATCAGAGGAGATACCTCGCCGTCCGTGTGGCTCGCAGGGGTCGAGCACCTAAACAAGATCAAGTCGGGCGAAGACTTCGACGTCTTCCTTCATATCGCTCAGCCGACGGTGCTCACGGCGGAAGACCGCCGGGTCCATGACGAGGTCGACCGCTTCCTGACCTCATACGGGGCCTTCAGCGTCCACACGGTCGCCGAGACTATCTTCCCGCTCGACAAATACCAGCGGAGCGGCACCGCCAGTCTGTTCAAGACCTATCCGGAAAAGCTGCGAGCCATCCAAAAGGCGCGCAAGGACGGCCGCTGGGGCTCGTACGCCTATCGGATCCTCCGTCAGAAGGACGCGGCCGGGGAAACCTTCAACCCGCTCGAAGACATGCTGAAGAAGATCAAGAAACATGGGAAGTTTCGCGCATCCTATGAGCTTGGCCAGGGACTATTCCTTCAAGACGACATCCCGATTTACGATCCCGCTACGGATCGCAAGCTGCTGTACGGTGGCCCCTGCCTCAGCCACCTCAGCATCAAGGTGCACGATGGTCATGTTCGTTTCAACGCGACCTACCGCTCGCACTTCTACATCGAGCGCCTCCTCGGTAACCTAATCGGCCTCGGTCGCCTCCAGTTCTTCCTCGCGCACGAAGCCGGGCTGAAGGTTGGCGGCCTGACGATTAACTCGACCTTCGCCAAGCTCGACACCGACGGCGGGTGGTCAAAAACCGCGATCCGCGAGCTCATCGGCCGCTGTCGCGCCATCTACGACGACGCCCGCGAGGCGGCTTGAGGGAGTCCCATGAGCGTTCGTGATCAACTACTCGCTCTGCAATGGGCGCAGCTCAAGCATGACGAGGCCTATCACAAGGATGTCGTGATCCTGCCGCTCGCGCAGCGGATCAAACACATGGCGCTGCATAACGCCAAGTACACGGCCTACTTTCTGGACGCCGTCGATCAGGATGACGATGCTCGCCTGCATCGGACGCTGACGGACGCGTTCATCATCACGCTCGCCAGCGCCAACACACTCAACCAGGACCTCGGACGCGAGCTGGACGGATCTGATACCGCCGTCTCGTTGGCAGCCCTCGGCAACGATCTCGCTGCAAGCCTGCCGCGCCGAGCCGACGATCCGATCTGGGTCGCGCGTCAGTACGCCCGTTTTAACGGTCAGCTCGCGAAAATCTGCGAGTCCTGGGATCATCTCGAAGCGGTGCCCTTCCGCGACGGCATGAAGGACTGCAACCGAGCTTTGCTCCGGGCCGTCCTCGCCGAAGCGGCCGCCCGCGGGCTTGACCTTGCCGACGCTTATCGGACCCGGATACGGGTGGTGGAGACCCGTTCGATCTTCGACGGCTACTTTCGCGAAGGCGCTGGGGGCGAGGCCTAATGTTCTGGGGTGGCGAGCGACTGAAAGCCGAGCTCGGCGCCCTCGTCGACGACTATGACGTCGCTCGGATTGACCGAGCCTCTTATCGGCTCAGAGTCGGCGCGGAAGTCTATGTCTCGCCGACTGGCGAACCCGACGACCCGCGCAACAAGCCGAAGACGCAACTGAAGGCGGGGCAAGGCTTCACCATCCCCGCTGGGCAATTCGGCTTCATCCTCACGGAAGAGCGGATCCGGGTGCCGGTCGGTGCGATCGCCTTCATCTCGATCAGAGCCGGGTACAAGTTTCGCGGCCTGGTCAACGTGTCCGGCTTCCATGTCGACCCCAACTATGAGGGCCGGCTGATCTTCTCCGTCTTCAATGCCGGGCCAGGGCCCGTGCATCTCTCCCGCGGCGAGGCCTGCTTCCTGATCTGGTACGCCGACCTCGATCAGCCGAGCGACCTTGAGAAGCGGATCGGCTTCGACTCCATTCCTTCGGAGCTCACCGGGCCGATCGCCGGCGGGCTGCAATCGTTCGCCGGCCTGCTCTCGAAGATCAACGAGAACGACAAGAAGCTCGGCGACCGCGTCACCGCCGTGGAACGCGAACAGGCAGTCACGAAATGGGCCACGGCGCTCCTGATCGGAGCGCTCATCACCTTGGGGTTGCGCGAGTGCTCGCTGTCCCGGCCCGCCGATCCCGCCCGCCCCGCCGCCACAGCTCCCGCCCAATCGCCGCCGCCGGCCGGCCCGCGAGCGCCTTAGCGCGCCGCGGCGACCTTAGCCGTTCACCCCGGGGCGGTTCTCCTCTAGGCTCTCGGCCCGAGTCACAGTTCGGCGCCAGTGCGGCCGACGGCGCGCCGCGTGCGCTGTCGCCTGCGCGGGCGCACACCTTGCGCAGGACCTATGGAGAGCACACCCGTCTTCGACACCTACTGGCGCTTCGCAGCCGAACGGCAGGCAATCTACATGCGCCGTCTGCGCGATCCGGCCGGCCCGTGGACCGCCGATCCGATCCTCCAAACCTATCGTTTCACGAACGCCTACAGGGTGAGCGACCGCGTCAGCCAGTTTCTCGTCCACGACGTTCAGTATCGGACAGACCGGTCCCAGGAACCGCGCGAACTCTTCTTCCGCACCCTGCTCTTCAAGATTTTCAACCGGATCGACACCTGGCGCGCTCTCGAGCGCAACTTGGGGCCGCTCAGCTGGGCCAAGACCGATCTCGATGCGGTCGCTCGTGTCCTCGATGAACTCATGGCGCGGGGCGAACGGCTCTACTCCGCCGCCTACATCATGCCCTCACCTTCGCTCGGGCACACCCGAAAGCACGCCAACCACCTGGCTTTGATCAAGCGCATGCTCGACGACCGAGTTGCGGAGCGCGTCCTGCAAGCGCCCGACCTCCGGTCGGTGTACGACACGCTGCTCGCCTACCCGGGCCTCGGACCATTTCTCGCGTTCCAGTACACTATCGACCTGAACTATTCCGTTCTGCTCGACCATGACGAAGCCGGTTTCGTCGTGGCAGGACCGGGCGCCTTGGACGGCATCGCCAAGTGCTTCGCCGATATCGGGCGGCGATCGCCGGAGGATGTGATCCACGCGGTCTGTGACCAGCAGGAGCGAGCCTTCAAGAACGCTGGTCTCTCGTTCCAGACGCTGTTCGGCCGCCGGCTGCAGCCGATCGACTGTCAGAATCTCTTCTGCGAGATCTCCAAGTATGCCCGCGTCGCACATCCTGCGGCCAAAGGTCTCTCCAGTCGAACTCGCATCAAGCAGAGCTTCCGCCAGGCGGGCGAGCCGATCCCGCAACCCTTTTTCCCGCCCCGCTGGGGGCTGGACGCCTCTCAGGTCAGCATCGCCCCCGCCCCGGATGACGCTCGGCCGAGAGATCGGGTAAGCCTGTTCGCATGAGCGACGAACAGGAAGAGAAGCCGAAGCCAGCCGAGATCGGGCCGCTGGTGACGCGCATCGTTAGCGGGATCGTGGCGGCGGTTGCCCTTGGCGGGGCCGGCTATCTCGCCCTAGCCGGACTGGAGCTCGCGACCGCCGCAACCACGCCCACATTCATCCGCGATCACGCGCCGGCGATACTGGGGGTCCCCGTCTTGGCGGCTCTGGCCGCCGCCATTGTCTGCGGGGCACGCGCGCTCGAAGATCGCTCGCACATCGAACTTCTCGGGCTTCGAGCCGAAGGCGCCGGTGCGATCGTCACCGGATGGACGGTCGTCTTCGCGGCGCTTGCGGTCGCCCTCCGCGCGCTCTGGTGACGGTCGATGATCATCGGCGTCGGCGTTGACCTCTGCCGCGTCGAGCCGATCCGACGGTCTCTCGATCACTTCGGCAAGGATTGGCTCGACGAAGTCTTCACCGAGGATGAACAATCTCATCTCGGGCGGGCTGAACAGCTCGCACAGCGAGCCGCCATGGGCTTCGCGCTTAAGGAAGCGTGCTCCAAGGCGATCGGAACGGGTTTCGCGCGCGGAGTGCGCCGACAGCAATTTGTGATCACCGTGCTCGCGATGGGATGCTCCGTCCGGCTGACCGGAGCCGCCAAGCGTCGCGCGGTTGAGCTTTGTGGCGCCCCTGCGCTCGTGCAGCTTCATACCCAAGTACGAAGCACGCCTCGGTGGGTGACCGCTCTTGCTATTCTACAATCCGCATCTTCATCCGCGTCGTTTTCGGGCTTCGACCTCTTGCCCCATCTACCAGATTAGAAACCTCTCATCCTGGGGTTCGACGTTGACGCTTTTCGCACCCGACCAGACTGGCGGATTGTAACGAGACCCGCGACCTGCGCGGACCGTGGTTTAACCGATCACCCCTGCCACCAGGTCGCCGAGACCGGCACGTTGGCGGCATGGAGCTCGGTGACCAGCTTTTTCTGCCAGCCGTCCTGGTCGTCGAGCGGGACGTAGACGATGCCGTCATAGTCCGAGGGTCGCTCGACGCCCGGCGGGACCAGCGCGCACACTCGGTCCACTCCGAGCTGGCCGATGAAGAAGCCGAGCTCGAAGATCACGTTCTGACGTGGCCGGGGCTGGGGAGCGGGGGCAGCCGCCCCCGCCGGCATAAGCCCAGGGCGAAGATGGCCGAGATCGTCGGGCGTCATCAGAACGACCGCGAAGCTGGCCCCATCCGCCTCCTCCTGGAACTTGGTCAGGATCGAACGCCCCCGGTTCGGGCGCTCGCTGAGGATAATGACGTCGAGCCCGACGCGGCGCTCCAGGAAACGTGCGACCGCATGTTTCGCGGCTTCATCACGACCGTGAACGAGAAAGACCTTGGCCGGCGTGACGTCGACCGCAGGGGGCGGCTCGGCCCCTGCAGCTGGAGCGGCGGCGACCGCCGCGACGGCCTCGGGCAAGTACCCCGCTCCCCGCAAGATCGCGTAGAGGTCGCCTTGCTTCACAGCCCAATGCGTGCGCGTGAACTCGAACTCGGCCAAGCCGAGATCCCACTGCAGCGCCTCGATCTGCTCAAGGCTGAGCGGTCCGACGGTATCGTCGAACTCGAAGATGACGCGGATTTCGGAGCCTCGCTGCTGGACACGCTTGATGGCGCCCACCCTTGGAGTGCCCTCGGCGTGGCGCTCGTACATGAAAAGCGTCGGCAGCTTGGCGAGCTCTTCGAGCGCTTCAGCCGACAGCCCCTTCAAAGGCTCGCGGATCGCATCATCCGTGTGCTCCAGGATGCGCGAGCGATCCCAGACGTAGACGCCCTCCTCCCAGGCATTGTCCCCGGCTGTCACCATCACGTTGAACATCGCACGCCTCACCTCGTCTCAAGCGCCCGGAGCAGATAGACGCTTACGGCCGCCGCAACCGTCACGACGAGCTCCGCCTCCTCGAAGCGAGGTTCGCGACCCTCGCGGATGTGGCGCCCCTGCTCGGACGCAAACCCCCAAAGCTTATCCAAAGCCGTGTCGAGCGGCTTCGGGATCTGGAGACCTGGAACGATCTGCCCAAGCGTCTTGGACGGCTGCCCCGTCACGTCCCGGGCGACGCACTCCAGCGCGGCCATCGCGTGCTGAATGGCGCCGGTCACGTCCGCTTGCGGCCGTCGGGAAATGTCGCGGAGCGCCTCGTGGAGCTCCCCGGCGGCGGTGTTGCGGCCGCTCGCCTTCAGCGCATCGGCCGCCGTGGTCAGCGCCTGGCCGAACGCCTCAGACCCACGGGCGACGATGCGACCGTCACGCATCTCCCAACCGACGCCGTGCTCTCGGAACAGCTCATTCAGCCGATTTTGGAAGTCTTGGCCGCGCGCCCAATCGGACGAGGCAAGGCGATCGTAAAAGCCTTCAGCGATATCGTAGACCCGATACCAAGGGGCGCTCTCGACGAGATGCTGCACTTCGCCGAAGACGTTCGGGTACTCGGACCAATTGCTCGGATCGGGGCGGACCAGGAGGATGCCGCAGACCTCCAGCCGCGCATTGCTGGGGCTGAGGCCAAGGCTGTCGGCCAGCATGACGATGCCGTAGCGAACGGCGTCCGGCGCATCCTCGCGCACGGTGATCGCCCGCTCCTCCGCACGATACCCAAAGCGTTGTGAAAACGACTGCGTTTCGGACATGACCAGACGACCCCTGCTCGGTCGGGCTTGGGCCACCCGCCGCGTTCGGAGACTCGGACAGGTCGCGGCTAAGGTTGCTGAGCCCTAACCCAAGATCGAACAGGGTTGAATGCTTAACTCCCTCAGCCCGGACATCGGGCCGATCCCGCTTGCTCAGAGCGCCCCGGACCTGCGGCTCGACCTCCTTGGCATGGACGCCCCCGGAGACTCTATACTTCCCATCCGAAGGGTGAAACCACGACCGTTGCCGTGGGCCGACATTGGCGGGTACGGCGCCTCACCTGTACAACCCTGACCTTCAACTGCGACCGAGACCGACCCTGGCCACCTTCAGCCAAAGCCAAATCGAAGCGCTCGCGGCCGCCCTCGGCGATACAAGCGACGGGCTGACCGGGGGCGAGATCGGCCACCTCCTGCAGGTCGCGACCATGTCCGATCCCGGCTCCGGCGCGACCAAGCGGCACCGGCTCCACAACGCCTTCGCCGAAAGCCAGAACCGACGCGGCGATCGGGGCGCGATCCTGAAGTTCTTGCGCCAAGCAATGAAGCCTGAGCGCTATCTCGCCGCACCGCATCGCTTCGAACCGCTCCGGGCCAAGGTCAACGCGGCGCTGGCCTTTGCTGGCTTGGCCTTCGACGATGGCGGGGTGCTCGGGCCCGCCGCGGCAGTCACGACCCTCCCCGAAGCCGAGCGCCGAGCGCGCGCGCTGCGCGCCGATTTGGAACTCCGCGGCGTTCATCCCGACGTCCTACGGTTCTGCCGGAGCGAGCTTCTTGTCGACAACTACTTCCATGCGACGCTCGAAGCGGTGAAGTCGATCGGAGACAAGCTTCGAACCCGAACGGGCCTCCAAGACGACGGCGCAGTTCTCATTGATCGCGCCCTGGGTGGCGACCAGCCAATGCTGGCGATCAACCCGCTCGCGACCAAAAGCGAGCGGGACGAGCAGAAAGGCTTCGCCAATCTGCTAAAAGGCGTTTTCGGCATGTTCCGCAACCCGACCGCGCACGAGGCCAGGATCAACTGGTCGATGTCCCAGGCAGATGCCGAGGACCTGCTCACGCTCGCATCGCTCATTCACCGCCGCATCGACGCGGCGCACATGCCGCCGCGGGTATAAGCTGATGACGGGGAACAATGCGCGCTACGATCTCTCCGATCGGCTGATCCACTTCTTCCGGGCCGTCGACCCCGGCCATGGAGACACGCCTCTTCTACCGGATCATTGGGGCTTCGCGTCGATCGAGACCTGGGACGATCCGTTCTCGCCCTTCTTCCTGATGCGGAACGCCGTGCGGCAAGGCCGGCTCTGGGCGACCTGGTCGGTTCGAAGCGAGCGCCGCACCATCTACGGCCCCGATCCGGCGGTCTGTTTCACAGACATGCCGATCGCCGCCTTCGTCGAAGCCGGGCTGGCACGCGCCGCGCGTGGCGAGGCGATGAGTCCATACGGCCTGGTCCTGCCGAAGCGGGCGATGTTCGCCGCGGGCGCCCGTCCGGTGATCTACGCCCTGAGCGGGGACGTGTCGGTGACGAACCGGGCGGACGGGGCGCGCCTGATCGCCTCGTACCAACTCCCGCTTGCGGAGCAGTATCGTTACGTCACCTACGACCCGACCGCACCGCGTCCGATCGACTGGACGCACGAACGGGAGTGGCGCTGGCCGCTGCGCGACGCCCCGCCGCCCGACCCTGAGATGGAGGGCTTGCCGCCCGCCATCGACGACTTGCACGGGCTGGAGCTCGACGACCCCAGGCTCGCCGGCCTCGGCGCGATCGTGAAGACGAGCCGTCAGGCCGAGCAGCTCATCTACGACATCCTGACCAAGATCGATCGGGGCGACATCGACGAGACGCAGTATGACTTCGTCCTCGCTCTCGACGCCGTCGGCAACATCGCCGATCTTCGGGACCGGGCCGCCCTGGAGCAGGCCATCGACGCGGCGCGGATCGACCTCTCGTCCTTCTTCCAGGTGCGGAAGGCGCGCGGCAAGGCCGTGAAGGCCGAAGTCGTGCAGCTCGTCCGCAGCGTCGAAGCCGGCGCGGGGCCCCCGGAATTTGGCGAGTTCGGCGGCTGCTGGCTCTGGATCACCGATACAACCCACGAGGTCACCCGCGCGCTGCTTCGTGAAGGCGAGATCACTGTCACGCAGGTCGGCAAGTATCTCCTGGATCTGCACGAGTTCTCGGACCAACGTGGCATGCGGCAGCGCCAGGACATGACGCTGGAGTTGGCCCGACGTCTCGAAGCACGCTTCGGCCTTACCGCGACCTACCTCTCCGTCCTCGGCAAGGACGATCCCGATGCCGTTCCATTCTACAATGGAGACGAGCTCGATAACGAAAAGTTCTACAACTACAGCAATAACGAAAACGACTACTGATCGAACCTCGCCCTTCGAGTGCGCTGAAAAAGATCAGCGTTCCATCCCGACCAGCAAAGCGTCCAGCTGATCCGCGATCACGGTCGAGGGATCATCGCCGTTGTCTTTCATGTGCAGCATGGCGCAGACCTGCTCGATGTCGAGGTTCAGCACCAGCTTCGCGGACTCGCGGAGCGCCCCCGCCATGGCGCGGTAAGCGCTGTCCGATACCCCCTTGCGGGAGATGATGATCGCGGTCGAGCGCATCGCCGTGGGCAGCAGATACCGCTCCGAGGTGTAGATTTCGGTCGGCGTGATCGGCTTCCCGTAGTTCTTGAACTCGAAAATGATGTAGCGCGCGCGGTGATCGGCGATCATCGACGTCCAAAAGTCGCTCTGGGACGAGATGCGGGCGATCAGGTCGAAGCGGTGAAGATGCGTGTGCGACCGCTTCTGCGGCGTCCAGTTGATGAAGTCCTCGTCGAAGAGATACTTCAGCGCTTCGAGACAGAGCGCTTCGAAGATCACGGCGGGCTTGCCTTTGCCCGGCTTCGACGCCTTAAGGCGCTGGCAGATGTCCGTTCCCCTTGCGCTGTTCTCGGGCGGCGGCGGCGGAGGCGGGAGGTCCGGGACGTTTAGAAACTCCGCGAACTCGCTTCGGTCCACGTCGCGCGGGGGCGGGAGCGGCTCGCTGCGGTAGATGAAGCCCTCCTGGCTGAGGCGTTCCCATTCGGAGGCGAGCTCCGGGAGGAAATCGACCAGACGAGCGATCCGATCGAAGTCATAGATCGCGATGCCGATCTCGCGCCCCTCGGTCCGCACCGGCTCGGCTACCCGCGCGTTCGTGACGAGAATGCCGCGAGCGACATTCCTCCGCCGCATCATCTGCTCCAGCTGCCTGAGGCTCTGCCGGATGATGTTGTTCGCGATCTTGAGCGTTCGGTAGAGCTTGATCTCGACGAGAGCCTCCGCTCCGCCTTCGCTGGCTCGAATCCTAAGGTCATAACCAGGGTCTCGCCCGGTCTGTGTCTCCTCGACGATCGACGCGCCCATTTGCTTGAAAAGTCTGGCGATGAGCGCCTCGAACTCGGACGCGTGAACGAGCGAATCAGTCAAATCGGACGTGCCTCTTGGCTCAACGGTTGCCGCAGACGGTGAACCTCACCTTCGATTGCCGCAAGACAACACCCTCGCAGCCCCGTTCGCACGGCGAAGAAAGATCGCAAGATTCTC
The DNA here is from genome assembly GCA_035944635.1 of Microvirga sp. Lineage (GTDB taxonomy): Bacteria > Pseudomonadota > Alphaproteobacteria > Rhizobiales > Beijerinckiaceae > Microvirga. Next base: position 143,988 of record DASZAZ010000102.1, on the reverse strand, counting down.
ACTCGGTGCACTCGGTCCATGGCTCGTCACCTCGACCCCGGACCCGACCGGGACGCAAGCGGGAGGGAAAAGCCTTCCCCTGCGGCCGAGCCAGACGTCTCGGCCGACCCCTTCTGCGGGGCCGCGCCCCGCAACGCCCCGAGAGGAAGAGGGCCGCGGCTGTCGCCGTGACGGTGTGAGGGTCGAGAGAGAGGCTCCCGGCCGCCCGTCATGGAGTGATCGCCATGACCCAAGTGGAAGTTCTGGAAGCCCGGCCGCAGCCCCAAAGCGGCTACCGTGTCGATGTCAGTCGGGGCGAGCGCATCGGGCGGGTGTCGTCCGAATGGTTCAGCCGCCCGGCCGACGAGCGCTACATGTCCCTGTCCGAGCTGATGGCGTCGGTGAAGAGCCGCGCTGAGCGCAGCCGCACCCGCACTGTCGAGAGCGCCGCCGTGCGGGTCGAGGCCGATCGCGGCGACGCCGAGCGGCTCGCCCTCGTGCTGCCGGGCTCGGGCCAGCCGGTCGCTCCCACCCACTGGAGCTTCGGTCAGCTGGCGGCGCTCGTTGGAGCGCCCGCGGCCTACCTGCGCCAACTGCCGGCGCCGCTCGCCGGTATCAACCTGCAATACGGGCTCACCTCGCATCGTGCTGAGCAGGTGAAGACGCTCGAGACCGACGACGGCCGGGTGGAGCTGCGCGCCGTCACAGGCCCCGACTACGGCCGCATCTACGACCATGAGCTGGTCGCCGCCGTGCAGCGCATCGCCGGCAACGGCACCGGCGACACGCGCTGGAAGGTGCCCGGCGTGCTCGACTGGTCGACGGGCGTCTACAACCCCCTGGTCGACATCACCCAGGACACGACCACGCTTTACGTGTCGGACCGCGACGTCTTCCTGTTCCTGGTCGACGACCTGAACCCCATCGAGGCCGGCCGGCTACCCGACGGCTCGCTCGACCTCTATTTCCGCGGCTTCTACTGCTGGAATTCGGAGGTGGGCGCAAAGACGCTCGGCATCGCGAGCTTCTACCTGCGGGCCGTCTGCCAGAACCGCAATCTCTGGGGCGTGGAGGACTTCGAGGAGATCACCATCCGGCACTCGAAGTACGCCGCGTCCCGCTTCGCGCACGAGGCCGCGCCGGCGCTCACCCGCTTCGCGAACTCCTCTCCCCAGCCCTTCATCAACGGCATCCGCCAGGCTCGCGAGCGCATCGTCGCCCGCACCGACGAGGACCGGACCGAGTTCCTGCGCAAGCGCGGGTTCGGCAAGGCCGAGACGGCGAAGATCATCGACACCGTGCTCGCCGAGGAGGGCCGCAAGCCCGAGAGCGTATTCGACTTCGTCCAGGGCATCACCGCCGTGGCGCGGGGCAAGACGCACCAAGACGCCCGCCTCGACCTCGAAGCCCGGGCCAAGAAGCTGCTCGACCGAGCGGTGTGATCCCGCCGAGCCGGATCGCCTGACCTCCGGGTTTGCGGCTTTCCGGCTCCACGTTTCTCCTGCCCCACGTCTCCGCGGCGTCGCCCTCCTAGAGTGAGAGGGCGGCGCTTCGCTTCGTGACGGGTTCAGGGTCAGGAGAGTGGCTCCCGACCGCCCGTCGCGGAGTGAAGACCATGGCGACCCCCATCCAGAAGATCACCCTCAGCGGGTCTCGCGACATCCCGTTCAACAAGCTTCTACTCAGCCAGTCGAACGTCCGGCGCGTGAAGGCCGGCGTCTCGATCGAGGAACTCGCCAACGACATCGCCCGGCGCGGCCTGCTCCAGGGCCTGTCCGTGCGCACCGTCACCAATGAAGCCGGCGAGGAGACCGGCATGTTCGAGATCCCGGCGGGCGGCCGCCGCTACCGGGCGCTCGAGCTCCTCGTGAAGCAGAAGCGCCTGGCCAAGACCGCGCCCGTGCCTTGCATCGTTCGCGAGGGCGGCGTCGCCGAGGAGGACAGCTTGGCCGAGAACGTCCAGCGCGCGCCGCTGCACCCGCTCGACCAGTTCCGCGCTTTCCTGGCGCTCCGCGAGAAGGGCCAGTCCGAAGAAGAGATCGCCGCCACCTTCTTCGTATCGGTCCAGGTCGTGAAGCAGCGCCTGAAGTTGGCGTCGGTCAGCCCCAAGCTCCTCGACGTGTATGCCGAAGACGGCATGACCCTGGACCAGCTGATGGCCTTCACCGTCTCGGGCGACCATGCCCGCCAGGAGCAGGTGTTCGAGCGGCTGACTCAGTCCTACGACAAGCAGCCCTACATGATCCGGCGCTGGCTGACCGAGGGCGCGGTCCGCGCCGTCGAAAAGCGGGCGCAGTTCATCGGCGTCGACGCCTATGTCGAGGCCGGCGGCTGCGTGCTGCGTGACCTGTTCCAGGGTGACGACGGCGGTTGGCTGCAGGACGTGGCGCTCGTCGACCTGATGACGGCGGAGAAGCTGAGGGAGGAAGCCGCCCGCATCGAGGCGGAAGGCTGGAAGTGGGTCGAGGCCGCACCCGACTTCCCTTACGGGCACAGCTTCGGCCTGCGGCACCTCCGCGGCGAGGCGGTGCCGATCACGCCGGATGAGCAGGCCACCCGCGACGCGCTCCAGGCCGAGTATGACGGCCTCGTCGCCGAGTATGAGGACACGCCTGAGCTGCCCGAAGAGGTGGACGCGCGCCTTGGCGAACTGGAGACCGCCATCGAGGCGATCGATACCCGTCCGCTCGCCTATGACCCGACCGAGATCGCACGGGCCGGCGCCTTCGTCAGCATCGACCGTAACGGCGGCCTGCTGGTGGAGCGCGGCTATGTCCGGCCCGAGGACGAGCTGCCGATCGAGCCTGAGCCTGAGCCGGAGGTGGCGGACGAGGCCCGGGCGCTCGCGGCCGCTTACGATGGCGGCGAGAGCATCACGACCGACGACCTGCCTCCTGCGCCCGAGCCGGAGGAGGACGAGGGGATGAAGCCCCTGTCCGACCGGGTCGTCGCCGAACTCACCGCCTACCGCACGGTGGCGCTGCGCCAGGCGGTCAGCGAACGTCCGGAGGTCGCCTACCTGGCCGTGCTGCACGCGCTGACGCTTCAGCTGTTCTACCACTACGCCCAGGACAGCTGCCTGGAGCTCAGCCTCAAGAGCGTCAGCTTTTCGGCCCAGACGCCGGGGCTGACCGACAGCGCGCCGGCCCGGGCGCTCCGCGAGACGCACGAGAACTGGGATCACCAGCTCCCGGGCGAGCCGGAGGCGCTCTGGGACACGCTCGCGGGCTGGGATGAGGACAGCCGTCAGGCGCTCTTCGCCTATGTCGTCAGTCACGGCGTGAACGCGGTGATTGAGCCTTACAGCCGGCGTCCCCGAGCCATCGCGCATGCCGACCGGCTCGCGCAGACGGTCGAGCTCGACGTGGCGGCGACAGGCTGGACGCCGACGGCGGACACCTTCCTCGGCCGGGTGACCAAGGCACGCATCCTCGCCGCGGTCGTCGAAGCCAAGGGCCAACGCGCGGCCGACCGCATCGAGCACCTGAAGAAGGGCGAGATGGTCGACCACGGCGCGGAGCTGCTCGCCGGCACGGGCTGGATCCCCGAGCCGCTGCGCACGCCGGGCCGAACCCTCGCGTTCGAACTCCGGGACGATGCTGCATCTGCAACCACCGACACGGGCAACGTCACCGCGGCCGATCCGATCGACGCCGTCGAAGAGACGGCGGAGGACGGCGGCGAAACGGCCATGGGCGATGACGAGCCCTCGGGCGAGGATGGTTGGGCCGAGACGGACAGCCCCCACGCCGTTGCGGCCGAGTAATGAGGAGCAGAACGAAGCCCGTCTAACTGAGGCCCGCCGTCCTCTCCCCGGGGCGGCGGGCCTTCTCGTTTCGGAGTTCGGCCATGCCCGACACCGCATCCGACCTGTCCCGGCGCTTGTCACGCGAAGCCGAGACCGTCTGCCGCCACTATCTGGCGAATGGACGCCGCGAGGGTCGCTACTGGCTCGTCGGTGACGTCGACAACACGCCGGGTCGCTCGCTCTTCGTTCGGCTGACTGGCCCTGAGTCCGGCAAGGGTGCCGCTGGCAAGTGGACCGACGCCGCCACCGGCGAGCATGGCGACATGCTCGACCTGATCGCCGCCGCGCGCAAGTTCGACACCCTGCGCGAGGTGCTGGACGAAGCACGGGCCTTCTTGCGGCTGCCCCGGCCGGAGCCGACGCCCACGCACCGCCAGGAAGCAGCCCCGCAGGGCTCGTCCGAAGCCGCGCGGCGGCTCTGGGCTATATCGCAGCCGATCCACGGCACGATCGCAGAAGCGTACCTACGCAGTCGCGGCATCACGGATCTACGGAGCTGCGGCTCGCTTCGATTCCATCCGCGCTGCTGGTATCGCGGCGACGCTGACGATCCTGCCGACTGCGGCCGCGACGCCTGGCCCGCGCTGATCGCCGCCGTTCGCGACACCTCGGGCAAGCTTACCGGCGTCAGCCGCACCTGGCTCGATCCGGACGGCACAAGCAAGGCGTCGCTCGCGACGCCGCGGCGCGCCATGGGTCACCTGCTCGGCAACGGGGTGCGCTTCGGCGTGGCGGACGATGTCATGGCCGCAGGCGAAGGCATCGAGACGATGCTGTCGCTTCGTCAGGTCACGCCCACCCTGCCGATGGTCGCCGCCCTCTCCGCCAACCACCTCGCCGCCCTGGAACTGCCGAGCACGCTAAACCGCCTCTACCTCGTGCGCGACGACGATCCCGCCGGACGGATGGCGGTGGACACGCTCGCGTCCAGAGCTGGGCAGGTTGGCGTCGAGGTGCTGGTGCTAGATGCGACGCTCGGCGACCTGAACGACGATCTCAGGCTGCTTGGGCGAGCTGCGTTGGCAACGGGCATGCGACTCCAGCTCGCCCCGGAGGACGTTGCGCGCTTTCTCGCTCTGGACGGATCGGACCGGAGCGCGGCCTGAGCCTTCGAGCACCTGGACGTCAGGATCGCACCGGCCGAGAGAGCCGTGCCTTCGGCCTTCCGAGAGGGCCGACAGGACCGGAGCCGGGCCGGGCCAGCAACGGCTGCGCGCGACTTTCTTCCCCGCCACGTGCCGCGGCTCCTCGCGAGCCAAGAAAGCCGTGCTCGCCGTCCTCCGCTCCGCTTCGGCCGCCACGAGTGCGTGGCGGTGCAGAGCCGGTCCGCCCCCGCTCTTCGGCACCCATGGAAGGCCGCGAGAGGCGCGGCCCCGACCCGGAGGCGACCATGACCGACCATCACGAGCCCGCAGGCGAGAGCTCGACCGCCACCATCCTCCACGAACTCCAGCTTTTCGGCTACCGCCCCTTCCAGGACGAGCCCGACCCCCGCCCGCTACCTGAAGGCAACCTCGTTACCGGCGCGCTGGCCGACATTTTCGACGCCTTGGTCTCGACGCTGCAGGACACCCGCCTCGAGCCGGACCTGGAAGACCTGCTCTGGGGACAGGTGAACCTGTTCCACCGCGCCGCCGAGCGGATCGAGCGCGAACTCGACGACAACGAACAGGCGCAGCGCCGCTCACAGCGCGAGCAGGACGGCTCGGAGGTGAAATCGGTCGAACTGGAGCGGCTCACGGCCCAAGGACTGACGCTGATCGAGCGCCGGAACAGCTTCGAGCTAATGCGTGACACCGCCGGCGACCTTTACCGCACTCACACGGGCTCCGCCTGGCAGCCCCGGCACGGATCGCTGGTGAACCGCAAGGCGCTCACCTCGGCGATGATCGACAGCCGCGATTTCATCAACGCCCGCAGGCGCGCCGAGACCGAGGTCATGCTCCCAGCCGGGCCCAAGGTCGCCTTCACGGGTGGCGAGTACTTGGATGTCCAGGCGATCTGGTCGGCGCTCGACCGGGTGCACGCCAAGCACCCCGGCATGGTGCTGCTGCACGGCGGCAACCCGAAGGACGCCGAGAAGATCGCGTCCCGCTGGGCCGACCACCGCAAGGTGCCGCAGGTCGCCTTCCGGCCGGACTGGGCGAAGCACGGCAAGGCCGCGCCGTTCAAGCGCAACGATCAGATGCTGGACGTGCTGCCCATCGGAGTCGTGGTTTTCCCCGGCACCGGCATTCAGGACAACCTCGCCGACAAGGCGCGCAAGCTCGGCATCCCCCTGTTCGACTTCAGGAAGGACGGCGCGTGAGCGCCGCCTGCCCACATCAACTCTGGTCAAGCTTGCGATCGGGCGTGGGGCCGCCAGACGCATCCGCGTGCCGCTCAGCCGACAGCGCCATGCTCAGCCAATCTTCGGCCAACTTCAGCCACGACGCCTTCGTCTCAGGATAGTGCGTGGCGCTGGCCTAGGACCGGCAGTGATCCGCATTGTCCCGGTAGGTCTGGATCTTGTCAGCGCTCATCCGATCACTCCTGCAACCGACTGCTCGCGCTCAGCAAGCCCACCCTCGCTCTTATAGTCGCTGATCCTTGGTCCACCTCGGGACCTAATCCGATCAACCCATGGAGGGTCGGTACGCTGACGCTACCGCCGCCAGCATAGCTGCCGGTGATCGTGGCCCCGTGCCGGACACGTCGGGCACCTGTCGAGCGGGGGTGGTCCCCGCTCCCGAACAGGAGCCGGTCAGATGTCCTTAGCAATCGCCCAGCGTCGCGCCTTCGACCTCGCCAAGACCCTCATGGTCTGCGTGGTGCTCATTCAGACTGACGGCGGCTACGGCGTCATGCCCGCGGCCGAGTTCGACGGTCCCGCCGAGGTGATCGTTCATGAATACGATCCGTTCGGGTGACGCTCGGCATCACCTGATGCGCGGCGCCGGCGTCCGAGACGGATTCCGGCGCCGCCGATCCTTTGCTATCCTACGCTCGCGGGCTGTGGAGGTGGTGGAAGCGCGTCCTGCCTGTTCACATGGAGGACGCCCATGATCATCGCCGCACTCTCGATCGCCGCCATCGGCTTCATGCTCTGGCTGCTGTTCACCTTCGCCGTCTACGCGCTGCCCTTCTACGCCGGGTTGTCCGCCGCGTTCTTCGCCTACCAGCACGATGCCGGGCTGGTCGGGGCGGCTGTCATCGGTCTGATCGCGGCCGGGCTCGTCTTCGGCGTCGGCCAGGCACTGTTCGCCACCCTACGTTCGCCGTTCGCGAGGACGCTGGTGGCCGCCATCTACGCTGCTCCGGCCGGAGTCGCCGGATACCATGCCGTAAGAGGCCTCTCGGCAGCGACCGGCACGGGCGAGCCCTGGGCGACGATGTTCTGCATTGTCGCCGCTGTTGTTGTGGCGGGCGTCGCCTGGATTCGAGTAAGCGCCCTTCACCCGGGTGACTCGGTGCGGGCCGTCGAGCCGGCAGCTTACGCCACCTCACAGCCGATCGGCGCGGCCAACGACGGCTAGAAGCCCGACCTCACGTCAGTGCCGGCGCATGGCTGCGGACAGGTCGGGGACCGGCTTGCCCATGGGCGCAACCCTGGCTCTGCGCATTTCACCATTGTTCAATTTCGACTCGGCCGATGTTCGGACTCAGGGCAGCGTGGTCGTTCCCGGTAAGCCGGACTGCGGTTCCGCCCGTATGTACGCCGGAACCTGCCTTCGCGCGATTGGCAGCGCCGGCCTCTGGTCAGGTGCGTGACGGCCGAGCCACGTCTTCCTCTTGGTGCTGTCGGTCACGGCCCAGGGCGGCCTCTCTCTGGCTTGATCTGGCCGGGGTCGGCTGCGCCTCGATCGTCTAAGCCGCAACGGAGCCGCCACGACTTTCTTCCCCTGGCCTGACTGCCATTCCTCGCGAGGCAAGAAAGCCGCGTCGCCTCCGTCCTCCGCGCTGCTCCGGCCCGCAAGCGGGTGCGGCGTCGACCGTCCCCGGCCCTGCGATCGCCATCGAGGCCGCGATGGGCGCGGGCTCGAGACAGCAAAGGAAGACTACCATGGCGACCATCGGCACCTTCAAGAAGTCCGGCAACGAGTTCCGCGGCGAGATCGTCACCCTCTCGGTGCAGGCCAAGGACGTCCGCATCGTTCCAGAAGCCAACCGGGCCAACGACAACGCCCCCTCCCACCGGGTCTTCGTCGGCCGCGCCGAGATCGGGGCCGCCTGGCAGAAGCAGTCGAACGAGGGCCGCGACTATCTCGGGCTCAAGCTCGACGACCCGAGCTTCACCGCTCCCATTTACGCCAACCTCTTCGACGACGAGGGCCAGGACACCTACTCGCTCATCTGGTCGCGCCCGAACGGCCGCCGCAGCGACTGAGCCGGCCAGAGACGCCCCGCCCGGGCCACCCGGGCGGGGCCCTTTCATTCCCGACCTCGGCAGGGCAAAGTTCAGTCCGTTCGGCACCGAGCATATCCGGAGGGTTCTTCTGCCAGCACCAAAGGCCAGCGTCGCCGTTTTCGATCTCTTAGAACTCGACTTGGAGAACCTTACTCGGGACTTCGGGATCGTGCTCTTCTGCCACCTCATGATTGAACGCGCCCTTGAGGAGCTCCTAGCCCGAGCAGGCGAGCAGCACGGAGAGGACTGGCGCGCAGAGTTCGCCGACCTGCGGTTCCATCGCAAAGTCGGAGCCTGCGAGGCACGGACGATCAAGGTTGGATCGGATTGGCAGCCGATCATCTCCCCCGAGCTTGCGAACGCGCTGCGGTCCTTAAACGACCTGCGAAACCGAATCGCCCATGAATACAAGACGCCGCTCACCTACGAAGAGGTGCACGCCTATGTTGCGGCGCTTGAAGCAGCGCAGGTCGATTTTACCGACCATTTCGCCTCAAGCACGCAAGCTGCTCGCGAGCTCGGATACCATGACATCTTCGGGCTGATGCACGAATCGACGAAGCATCTCTTCTTCGAGCTTGGCTTTACCCTAGACGAGGCCGGCGGCGCGAACCTGATCAGCTGAGCCGCAGAAACCCGCCTCAGCCGTTCTCACGTGTCACTGGCACCGTGTCATGACCATCAGCGACAAGCAGCTGCGCCGCTTCGATCCCTAGCGCCTGACTTACGTGCCATAGAGTGAGGATCGTCACGTTTTGCAGCCCTCTTTCCATGCTTGAGATGTGCGCTCGGTCTGCGCCGATCTTGGCGCCGAGCGCGTCCTGGCTCAGTCCGGCTGCCTTGCGATAGCGTCTGACGTTAGTGGCGAAGACGTTGCGGATGTCCATCCGCAGTGTGTCCGCCGTTCGCGTATTTTAGTGCGACGTATTATAATACGCGAAGCCTGTCGCTCACGCAGCACGTCGCGCCGCGTCGCATAGAGGAAGGTTCTGGCGAACGCGCGACGTTCTGTTAAATGCAGTCGTTAACCATGCTGACTGTGAGGGGGCAGGCGTTGGGAGCATACGCCATGGCGTCACGGCCACCGCTACCGCTGCAAGACGCGCCGCCCGAGGCGGAGACCGTAACCGACTACGATCTCGGCCATTCCAGAACTTACCTCCGTCTGCTCGACGCGCACGCCGACGGCGCTGATTGGCGCGAGGCGGCGCACCTGATCCTCGGGCTGGACCCATCGACCGACTCGGACCGCGCTCGCCGCACACACGATGCCCACCTCGCTCGGGCGCGGTGGATGACCCGCTGCGGTTATCGCGACCTTCTTAGGCGAGCCGAAGCCAGCGAGCGCTGATGCTCGCGCGGCATCGCATGATCTAAGTGGCGGACTCGACGCGGCCAAGCTTCGAAGGAATTAATCGTCCATGATGCACGCGGAGCGTGCAGTGAAACGCTCCCGTGGCGGCTCGAGTGGAGACCGTCATGAGTAGTCGAGATTGGCGCTCCGGTGCCGCGTACGACGACCTGGACGAACTGTCCTTGCGGGGGCTTGCGTGGGAGTATCTACGCCGCAACCCAAACTATATCGCCGACTACGACCAGGTCGCCTCCGATCCTACCGATCCGAGCAGGGTCGGCGAGGTTGCCAAGTCTTGGGGGTTGCGATTTCGCGGCCGATCCATCCCTTCCGGCTACGGTCGCACCGGTGTTCTGGGCATCAGCTTCGACATCGACTCTAATGTTAGTTCCCCTACCGGCGAAGCTATCAGAGACGTCCGCCGCGCGTCCTTCCTGGCCGTCGGCATGGGGTGAACGCATCCAAGGCGACGAACGGCACGTCCTGCTCGGCCCAGGCGGCGGTACGCAGCTTGCCCTCGTCGAAGGTGCCGACCTCAAGGAGCCGACCGCTTTCGTCATCCCCGCGGACCAAGACGTTCCAGCGCGGGTGGAAGCGCTGCTCGCATTTTGGCAGCGACTGACCGGTCACGGACTGCCCTATGCTGGGGTCACGCCGCAGCGCCGCCAGCGCCTCGTCCTGGGCCTGCGTGCGCTCGACGGCCGCGCCGCTGGGGCGAGCTACCGCGTCCTTGCCGACGGCCTGTTCGGCCGCGATCGCGTGCCCGCGGGCGCAGCGTGGAAGACGCATGACCTCCGCAGCCGGACGATGCGGCTCGTCGCCGACGCGACGGCGCTGATGCGCGGCGGTTATCGCGCTCTGGCCGGCCTGCCGCCGCTCGCCTGAGCGGGGATCGTTTTCGCGCCTCCATCTTCGGACTCCCCCGCCGCCAGACTACTTCGCCAGCTTGTCCCCGTGACGGCCGCCGATGCTCGGCAGCCGCCGAACCTTTCACGGGAGCCTTGCCCATGAACCCTACACCCGCCGCGATCCCGCCGCGCTATCTCCGCACGCCCGAAGCCGCTCGCTTCCTCGGCCTGTCCGGCCGCACGCTCGAGAAGCACCGCACCTACGGGACCGGTCCCAAGTATTCGAAGCTGGGCGGCCGCGTCGTCTACGCCGTCTCCGATCTCCAGGCCTGGGTGGACCGCGGCGCCAAGGCGTCGACGTCCGACGATACCGGCGACGTCGTGCTGCCCGCCAAGCGGCACACGGCCGTCTCGCCGGCCTATGCCGGTCAGGCCCGCCGCTAGACCACGGCGCTGATTGCCGTGGCGCGCAGCCGCTTCCACAGCAGCGAACGAGCGACGCTCGACCCGTTCGAGGCGCTCGAAGGCGCCGTACCGCCGCGCGACCAGCGCGACCTCATGGAGCGGCCCTTTTTCAGCCTGGCCAAGGCCAAGCGCACCCAGCCGATCCTGTACAAAGCCGGGGATACGGAAGTGCAGGTCTACGCCGTTCCGGAACACGGACTCGCGACCATCTGGGACGCCGACATCCTGATCTGGGCGGGCTCCCACATCGTGGAGGCGCTCGACCGCGGGCTGACGCCGTCGCGCTTTTTCCGCTTCACGCCCTATCAACTCCTGACCGCGATTGGCCGGGCCACCGGCAATCGCGAGTACCAACTCCTCAAGGGTGCGCTGACGCGCCTGCAGTCGACCGTGGTCCGCACCACCATCCGTCAGGGCGAGCACTGGCGGCGCCAGCAATTCTCATGGATCAACGAGTGGGAGGAGCTCTCGACCGCGTCGGGCCGCTCGCTCGGCCTCGAGCTCGTTCTCCCCGACTGGTTCTACCAGGGCGTTCTCGATCGCCGGCTCGTCCTCACCATCGACCCTGCCTATTTCGCCCTCACCGGCGGCATTGAGCGCTGGCTCTACCGCGTGGCCCGCAAGCACGCAGGCCGCCAGGCCGAGGGCTGGCGCTTCGAGCTCCGCCACCTGCACGCCAAGAGCGGCAGCCTCGCGCGCTTCTCGGACTTCGCCCTCGATCTCCGCCGCCTCGTCCAGCGCCAGTCCTTGCCGGGCTATCGGCTGGAGATCGAGCGCGTCTACGACCTCGCCGGTTTCGCGGGCGAGTTCATCGTCATGCGTCCAGCGGAGCCGGACGGCCCTGTGGATAACTACTTGACCACCCGGCCCGGCTATCGGGATATCGGGCGCATCCCTATCGGGACTTCAGGCGCACGAACATCGGGACTTCGGGCGCAAGCCGTATTTACGGACGCCGGATTCAGCCAAGCTTTCCAGCAGCTTCCGCTCGCGCTCGAACCGCTTAACTCTTCTAACGAATCTAACTTGAAAGAAGCGCGTGCGGGCGCGCGCGACTCCACCGCACCCGCGGGCCGCCGGGGAACGCGGCGATGATCGTCGCGCTGCTCAACCAGAAGGGCGGCGTCGGCAAGACGACGCTCGCCCTGCATCTCGCGGGCCGCTGGGCCGTCCAGGGCGGGCGCGTGCTCGTCGTTGACGCGGACCCGCAGGGCTCCGCGCTCGACTGGTCTGAGCAGCGCGGCCGGGAGGGGCTGGCGCGGCTCTTCAGCGTCGTCGGGCTCGCGCGCGACATGCTTCACCGAGAGCTGCCCGAGGTGGCACGCGGCTACGATCGCGTCGTCATCGACGGCCCGCCACGCGTCGCCGGCATCGCGCGCTCCGCGCTCATCGCGGCCGATCTCGTTCTGATCCCGGCCACGCCTTCGCCGTTCGACGGCTGGGCGTCCGCCGAGATGCTGCGGCAGCTTGACGAGGCACGCGTCTACCGTCCCGGCCTGCCGGCGCGGCTGCTCCTCAACCGCGTCTCGGCCCGCACCGTGATCGCTCGCGAAACCGCGGACGCGCTCACCGACCACGACCCGCCAGCGCTCGGCAATCGCGTCGGCCAGCGTATCGCCTTCGCCGATACGGCGCGCTCGGGCCGCCTCGTCCATGAGGTACCGGCTGGCGCCATCGCGGCGCAGGAGATCGCCGCGGTCGCAGCCGAGATCAACGAGCTCTTGTCATGAAGGGGCCGCAGCACAAGCGCGGCTTCGCCGCCCGCCCGACCACGCCCGACGACTGGGTGCGTGCGCCCGAGGCAACGCCCAAGCCGCCGGACCCGTACACGGCGCGGCTGACGATCGACGTCACGCCCGTGCTTCGGGGCCGGATCAAGATCACCGCCTTCGAGCGCGGGCTCACCGTCGCCGAAATGCTCCGGACCCTCCTCGAACGCGAGTATGGCGACGCCGGAGGCGCGCCATGACCGGGCGCACCCGCGTCGAGCTCCTGCACCTGGAGGGCCGGATCGAGCGCTGGATACGGTTTGGCTGGCACGTAGACGAAGAGATCCTCGACCGGCGCCGCCGCACACTTTGGTTCCCACCCGGCGCCATATTCGCGTTCGTGCGGTGGGCGGCGAACGATTACGGCACCGCCGTCTCGCGCATCGACATACTGCGCGCGGTCGGCGCCGGCGAGCCGCTCACCACCGTCCCCGGCGTGTCACCCGGCGGCGATGTGCTGCTGCGCCTGTCCGGCTGGCCCAAGGTCGAGCGCGTGATCCAAGCCATCGATCAAGTCGAGGCGCTCGGGATCGATCCGGCCCACGCCTGCCCGGACCATTGGCGACACATCCACAACCGCCTCGCTGCGGGTGACGAGCCGCGTGCTTATGCACCCGACCGTCACCGCGCCTGGCTCCTGAGACGGGAGATCCTCGCATGATGAAGACCATGGTCGCGACGCTCGTCGCCTCGTCGGCGCTCGGCCTGAGCGCGCTCTTGCCGCCGCCGCCCACGTTCGTCTGGAACGCGTCGGAGAGCGTGCCGGTCGGGCTCTACACGATCAGTTCGGTCGGCGAGTTGAAGGTCACTCAGCTGGTGCTCGCGCGACCGCCCGAGCCGCTCGCGACCTACCTGGACGAGGGCGGCTACGTACCCCGCGGCGTACCGCTCCTGAAGCGAATCGCGGCGCTTCCCGGCCAGCATGTCTGCCGCGATGGGCGCGAGCTGAAGATCGATGGCGTGACTTGGGGGCTGACACGTGAGCGCGACCGCGCGGGCCGCGACCTGCCCGCCTGGTACGGCTGCCGCACCGTCGCCGAGGGCGAGGTATTTCTCATGAACTGGGACGAGCCCGCGTCGCTCGACGGGCGGTATTTCGGGCCGATCCCCGCCGCCAGCATCGTCGGCCGCGCGTCGCCCGTCTGGGTCCGGGAGGAAGGCTGATGCTGCGCCTCACCTTTCCTTCCCGGCCGGTTCTCGCCGCTGTCGCCCTGCTCTCGGCCTGCAGCGACGGCGTCGCCGCGCAGCCAGCTCCCGTGCAGTCGTCGAGCACGATCGCTGTCGCCGCTCCCATCTCCGACGCTGTCGCCGAGGCTTCGCGCCGCTTCGGCGTTCCCGAGCACTGGATCCGTGCCGTGATGCAGGTCGAGAGCGCCGGGCGCGTCGATGCGGTGTCGCATGCGGGCGCGATGGGTCTCATGCAGGTAATGCCCGGGACATATGCCGAGCTGCGCGCCCGCTACGGCCTGGGTGTCGATCCCTTCGCCGTCCGCGACAACGTCATGGCCGGCACGGCGTACTTGCGCGAGATGTTCGATCGCTATGGCGCGACCGGCATGCTCGCGGCCTACAATGCGGGTCCCGGACGCTGGGAGGCGCATCTTTCGGGCGTTCGGCCGTTGCCCGCTGAAACGGTCAGCTACCTCGCGCGGCTCGGTCCGGTGCTGAACATCGGCGATGTGCCAAGCGTGTCCGTCGCACTCGCAGCGCCGGCTTCATCACCCTTCTCGGCACCGATCTTTGTCGCTTGGGATGCAGCTGCGGCAACGCCAGAGCGGACGTCGGATGCTCGCCTGCTCCGCCGAGTGGTCGCCGCGAACACGACGGTGGTTGCGCCGACCGGTGGCTTGTTCGTCGCTCGCCAAGCTGTTGCGGCAGCGTCGCCTGAGCCAAAGTTGACCAGCCCTTTGGAGGGGCGGCGATTGTCCAACGACGCCACGTCGGAGCCGCAGTCAGAGCCCGGCAACGGCCTCTTCGTGCCTCGGAGCAGGGTGCCAGGCGGACAATGAGCATCAGAGCGGACGGTCGCAGGATAGCGGGTGCTGGGGTGCTCCGGGGTGGGGTGCTGGGAAAAAGGCGTAAGAACAACCGCAGAGGGCAAGATGAAAGCCCTGCCTGCGGCTCGGGGCTATGCGGTTGTGGTGCTTACGGTTTTTCGTCTGGCACGCGCCGCGCGCGGCTGGCGGATCAGCCGTGAACGCCGTGGTTTTCCGAGCTTTGCGCGTCTGGCACGCGTCGAGCGGCCTCCTGCGGCCATGAGTGCTCGCGACGACGACGTTCGCGTTCGCCCAGGTCGCATCCGCAGCGGCGGCCAGAGCGCAGGCAAGGCTCAGAGCTTCGTCGGCCAGGTGATGCGGGCCGCGAAGAAGGCGGGTCACAGCGGCCGGCGCTTCGGCGCGTCGGGAGGCGGCCGCTCGACCTTCGGCCGGGGCCGGGTGGCGACGGTCTCGGCGACCCTGCGCAGTCCCTCGCGCCGCGTGCTGGTGAAGACCCGGATCGCACGACACCGGGGCACGGCGTTCCGATCCGCCCCGCTCGCTACTCATGTTCGCTACCTGCAGCGCGACGGCGTCAGCCGCGACGGCTCGCCCGGCGCGATGTTCGATGCCGAAGGCGACGAGGCCGATGGCAAGTCGTTCGCCGTTCGCTGCGAGGGTGACCGCCACCACTTCCGCTTCATCGTCTCGCCGGAAGATGCCGACCGGATGCAGGACCTGCGCGCCTTCACCCGCGACCTCATGGCCGACGCCGAGCGCGACCTCGGCTCCAAGCTCGACTGGGTCGCGGTCGACCACCACAACACGGACAACCCGCACGTCCACATCCTCGTCCGCGGCCGGACCGAAGGCGGCGAGGATCTCGTGATCAGCCGCGACTATCTCACCCGCGGTTTGCGCGGCCGGGCCGAAGAGCTTGTCTCGCTCGAGCTGGGGCCCCGTACTGAGCAGGAAATCGGCGCAGCGCTAGAGCGCGAGGTGTCGGCCGAGCGCTGGACGAGCCTCGACCGCGCGCTCCGGAGCCAAGCCGACCGGGACGGTGGCGTGGTGGATCTCCGACCTGGCGGTCCGGCTTACGCCGAACTGCCGTTGCGCCGCCTGATGATCGGACGCGCCCAGCATCTCGAACGGCTCGGCGTGGCAAATCCGATTGGGCCGGCGCAGTGGTCGCTGGCGCCTGGCGCGGAGAGCACCCTGCGCGCGCTTTGCGAGCGCGGCGACATAATCCGCACCATGCACCGGGCGCTCGGCCGCAGCGGGCGCGAGCCCGCAATCGCCGACTTCGCCATCCACGGCGAGGCGGCGCAGCCGAACGTGCTCGGCCGGCTCGCCGATCGCGGCCTCCACGACGAGCTCGCAGGCTCGGCCTACGTCGTGATCGAGGGCGTCAACGGGCGCAGCCATCATCTCCGGTTCGCCAGCCTGGAAGCGACGGGGGACGCGGAGCCGGGCGCCATCGTCGAGGCGCCAAGCTTCGAGGGCGCGGACGGCAATCGCCGCCTCACCCTCTCGGTCCGCTCGGACCTGACCCTGGCGGAGCAGGTGACGGCATCCGGCGCGACCTGGCTCGATCGCCAGCTTGTCGCGCGCGAGGCAGCACCACTCGCCGGCAGCGGCTTCGGCGCGGAGGTGCGGTCCGCGCTCGACGCCAGGGCGGAACACCTCGCGGGCGAGGGTCTGGCCCGGCGGCAGGGCCAGCGCATAGTGATGGCGCGCGACCTCCTCGACACCCTGCAACGGCGCGAGCTCGACGCCGCCGCGAGCCGTCTCTCGGCGGAGACCGGCTTAGCGCATCGGCCGGGCGCGGCGGGCGATCACGTCGGCGGCGTCTATCGCCAGCGGGTCACGCTCGCCTCCGGCCGCTTCGCCATGATCGACAACGGGCTCGGCTTCGAGCTCGTGCCGTGGAAGCCGGCGCTTGAGCGCCAACTCGGCGAGCGCATGCAAGGCGTCATGCTGCCGGGCGGAGGGGTTGATTGGGACACGAGAAGGTCGCGAACACTCTCCATCTGAGTCGATTAGCTCACTGGCGACATGGGGAACTGGAGCACAGGCCTGCTTGGGGCCTCACGCAGCCTGTTTAAGCAAAAGGTTTAGACCGCGCCCGTGAACCAGTCTCGCGCGTGCTCCGGCAATACGTTACTACCACACAGGATCGTCGCCACCCGGTGCCCGTTGAACCTAGTGCCGTGCGACCAGACCGCCGCCACGCCGGCTGCGCCGGCAGGCTCAATCACAAGCCCCGCCAACGTAAACAGGAGGCGCATAGCGGATATGAGCGCCTCATCGTCGACGAGAATCACATCATCCACTGTGCCACGCATATCGGCCAAAGCCTCGGGTATCGGTATGCGAACCGCGATCCCATCTGCGATGGTCTCTGTGTGAACTCGCTCGACAAACTCGTTGGTGCGCCAGGATGCCGCCATCGCATCGGCCCCCGCAGCCGATACCCCGATCACCTCTGTACGGGGCGAGGCCGCCTTGATCCACCGTCCGACACCGGTCAACAGAGCGCCGTTGCCGAGCGGAACGAGAACGACGTCTGGGGCGGGGCCATGCCGGAGCAACTCTATCCCTATGGTAGCTGCGCCAACGCTGGCCTCAATGTCTCGGCCGTCGGCAACGAACCGCAGCCCGCGGTCGACGGCGTAGCGTTCAGCCGCGAGCTTGGCCGAATCGAAGTCCGAGCCCGTCACGCGAACGTCCGCGCCCAGCGCTCGCATGCGGTCAAGCTTGAGTCGGTTCGCGCCTTCGGCCGCGAATAGCAGCAGCGGCTGCGATCGAGCTCGGCACGCATAAGCAAGCGCCTGGCCCCAGTTCCCTGCGCTCGCACTAACCAGCGGACGCGTTCGTTCGCAGCTTCCGTCCACATGCTTCATGACGAGCAAGCTGCCACCACGTCCCTTGAAGCTGCGGATCGGGTTCGCCGTTTCAAGCTTCAACAGCATGTTGCAGCCAAGAGCGACGCTCAGCGGCTCACACTCAAACTGCGGGCTATTGAGGAAGATGGGATCGATCAACGCTGGAGCTGCGACCACCTCGCATAGCGAGATACGATGATCCGGGATCGCGTCGGCTGGGAGTCCGACGCTTCCGGTGAGGATGTCACTTGTGTTCATCTCCAGAGCGTACCAGCATGGAACGATGCATGCTCCCGAGTTTCGTCCGCGTTGCGGGTTTCTGTCTCAATTACCGGCATTAATGTGAGCAAACCACCTACAACTCTGAGCAGCGTCGATCTGAGCATCCTCTCCGCCGTTCAGGAGAACGCGGCTCGAACGACCGAGTCGCTCGCGGCCGACGCCATGACCTCCGTTTCGACCGCTCAACGGCGCCTGCAGCGGCTTCGGGAGACCGGGGTGATCGAGCGAGAGGTAGCCGTCTTGAACCCGAAGGCCTTAGGCGTCCCGCTCACTCTTATCGTTGAACTCGAAGTGGAGCGCGATCGACCCGAACTGCTCCCGGCGTTGCATTCTTGGCTGTCCGGGGCCGCCGAAGTGCAAAGCGGATGGCAAGTAACCGGTCGAGGCGATTATCTCCTTGTCGTGCTCGCAGCCTCGGTCGAAAGCTTCGACGAGTTCATGGCAGAGCTGATGGCCGCTAATCGCAACGTCCGGAAGTTCTCAACCAGCCTCGCCCTGAAGACGCTCAAGAGGACAATGTCTGTTCCCCTCTTTCGGCACCTACGCTGACACGCTTGCCGAATAGCACGACCTTGTAACCGCTAACGCTACGCCTGCTGGAAGAGACTTGCGCGGGCGCGGCGCCCGCGCCTGGGTGGCCGCTGCTCAACACGGGAGTGTTTGTGTCGGCCACCCGCATCCTCTGGGGCCAGATCCTCGTCGTGTTCGCCATCGTGCTCGCGACCACCTGGGGCGCGACGCAGTGGACGGCGTGGCGGCTCGACTACCAGGTCCAGCTCGGCGCGCCCTGGTTCGTCGTCGGCGACCAGCCGATCTACGCGCCTCCGGCCTTCTTTTGGTGGTACTGGTTCGAGGCTTACGCGCCTGAGGTGTTCGATGAGGGCGGCGTCATAGCGGCGTCGGGCGGCTTCGCCGCCGTCGCGGTCGCGATCGGCATGTCGGTGTGGCGCGCCCGCGAAGCGAAGAACGTCACCACCTACGGCTCCGCACGCTGGGCTGCGCGGCGCGAGGTCGAGGCTGCCGGCCTGCTCGGCCCCGACGGCGTGCTGCTCGGCCGGCTCGGGCGTGACTATCTCCGCCACGACGGGCCTGAGCATGTGCTGTGCTTCGCGCCTACCCGCTCGGGCAAGGGCGTCGGCCTCGTCGTGCCGACGCTCCTCACCTGGCCAGGCTCGTGCATCGTCCACGACATCAAGGGCGAGAACTGGGGCCTGACCGCCGGCTGGCGGGCGCGGTTCGGGCGCGTGCTGCTGTTCGACCCGACCAATGCCGAGAGCCACGCCTATAATCCGCTGCTCGAGGTGCGCCGCGGACCGTGGGAGGTGCGCGACGTCCAGAACATCGCCGACATCCTGGTCGACCCTGAAGGCGCGCTTGAGAAGCGGAACCATTGGGAGAAGACCAGCCACGCGCTCCTCGTCGGTGCCATCCTCCACGTCCTCTACGCCGAAGCCGACAAGACGCTCGCGGGCGTCGCTAACTTCCTTTCCGACCCCAAGCGCCCGATCGCGACGACGCTCACTGCCATGATGACGACGGCGCACCTCGGCGACCGTCCGCATCCGGTGATCGCTAGCGCTGCGCGCGAGCTCCTGAACAAGTCGGAGAATGAGCGCTCCGGCGTGCTCTCCACCGCCATGTCGTTCCTGGGGCTCTACCGCGATCCCGTCGTCGCGGCAGTGACGGCCAGGTGCGACTGGCGCATCGCTGATCTTATCGAGGGCGCACGCCCGGCGAGCCTCTACCTTGTCGTGCCGCCGTCGGACATCTCGCGAACCAAGCCGCTCGTGCGCCTGATCCTGAACCAGGTCGGCCGCCGGCTGACTGAGGATCTGGAGAGCCGCACCCGACGTCACCGCCTGCTGCTCATGCTCGACGAGTTCCCGGCGCTCGGCCGGCTCGACTTCTTCGAGTCGGCGCTCGCGTTCATGGCCGGGTACGGGCTGAAAAGCTTCCTCATCGCCCAGTCGCTGAACCAGATCGAGAAGGCCTACGGCCCGAACAACGCTATCCTCGACAACTGCCACGTCCGCGTCGCCTTCAGCACCAACGACGAGCGCACGGCCAAGCGCGTGTCTGACACGCTCGGCACGGCGACCGAGTTGCGCGACGCCCGCAACTACGCCGGCCACCGGCTCTCGCCCTGGCTCGGCCACCTCATGGTATCGCGCCAGGAAACGGCGCGGCCGTTGCTCACGCCGGGCGAGGTGATGCAGCTACCGGCTACCGACGAGCTGGTGCTCGTCTCCGGCGTCCACCCGATCCGAGCGACGAAGGCCCGTTACTACGCCGACAGCCGGTTGAAGGTGCGCGTTCTCACGCCGCCTGATCTGACGAAGGATGACCGAGGTTCCGGCACGGGACAGCGCCACGCCCGTGGCCGAAACGATTGGACGAACCTGCCCGTGCCGACGCTAGTCGCTGGCGCTCCCGGCGCAGCCCAGGGCGACACTGACGACGCGGCCAACGCCGGGGTACGGCGCGAACCAATGCTCCCGGAGCACGAGGCGATGGTGCCCGAGGGGCCGTCGCCTGCAGATGAGTTCGCGGCGTTCGTCGACGAGCCCGACGACGAGGCGATACGGGCGAAAGCGCTGCAGGACCGCTCGTTCGGCTTGGCCCGGCAAGCGGCGCTCGATCCGGACGACGGAGTCGATCTTTGAAGCGACAGGCCCGAGCCAAGGTCACATTCCGCCTGTCCGGCGAGGTAAGCAGCCAGCTCGCCGACTACGCCCGGCGTAAGAGGGTGAGCCAGGGGAGCGTGGTCGAGGCGGCCCTCGCGTCGCACCTGTCGCCCGACGGAGCCGACCGCCTAGAGGCGGCGCTGTCCCGCCGACTCGACCGGCTCTCGCGGCAGAGCGAGCAGTTGCAGCGCCACCTGACCATCGCGAACGAGACGTTGGCGCTCTTCGTCCGCTTCTGGCTAACTGCCACGCCGCCGCTGCCTGACAGCCATCAGGCCGCGGCCCAGGCCAAAGGGCGCGAGCGGTTCGAGGCTTTCGTCGAGACGATGGGCCGACGCCTCGCCAGAGGTCGAACGTTCGCCGACGAGGTGGTTCGCGACCTGTCCACAGGCGCGACCGACCTCGACTAGCCATTCTCCTTCTGGCCATCGCCAGGAGCCACGACGCAAGGCACACGTCCTAGCGCGGCTCAGGTCGCGTGTTGGCCGTGGCTTGGCTCGGAACACTTTGAACGGCGTCGTTTGGCACTCACCATGCTCTGCGCCGCTGCTCGCATGAGCTTGTCAAACGCCCGGTCGCTCAAGAGCCACCTGAGCGCAATCAGCGGTTTGGCGCCGCCACCGACGACGTAGCGGGTCTTGGGTTTGCGCGCTGCAAGTGCAGCCGACACCGCACGAGCGACCAGCTCGGGCGGCGACCCGTTGCCCTTGTCGGCACCGGCCAGGAGCGCAGCCGTCGTCCGCGCCTGGTCGGCGTAGGGTCCCGCGCCTGATGTCTCGATAAGGCTCTGCTGCGCGATGCCGCTCCACTCCGTTTTGATCGCGCCGGGCTCGATCACCACAACGCTGATGCCGAAGGGCTCGAGCTCCATGCGCAGGCAGTCGCTGAGACCTTCCACGGCGAACTTGGTCGAGTGATACCAGCTGCCCATCGGCTCGTGGATCTTGCCGCCGATCGAGGTTATGTTGACGATCCGTCCCGACCTCTGCTCGCGCATGGCGGGCAGAGCGAGCTGGACGAGGCGCGCGAGGCCGAACAGATTGACTTCGAACTGGCGACGCCCCTCCTCCAGCGGCACCTCCTCCAGCGCGCCGTAGGCGCCGTAGCCCGCGTTGTTCACCAGCGCGTCGATACGGCCGGTCTTACCGAGCACGCGCTGCATCGCCGCTTGCATGGATGCGTCGACCGTCAGGTCGAGCGCCAGCAGGCGCGCGCCCATGCGCTCCAGCGCTGCCATTCGCGCGAGCCGCCGCGCGCCTGCATAGACGATGTACCCGTCCTCCAGTAGCCGCGCGGCGATGGCCTCGCCGATGCCTGAGGAAGCGCCCGTGACCAATGCAACCTTACCCATGCAATGCTCCTTGCTGTTCGGAGCGCCTCTTTTAAGGTGTGGACCATAGTCCACGGTCAAGAGGGTTCGCTCCCATGCTGATCAAGGAGTTCTGCGAAGCGACAGGCCTGCCGCGCGACACCGTTCGCTTCTACGTCAAGCAGGGTTTGCTGACGCCCGAAGTCGGCTCTCGGCGGAGCAACCGCTACCAGGTGTTCTCAGCGGAAGAAGTCGAGCGCGCCAAGCTGATCAAGGTAGCGCAGCGCCTCGGCTTCACGCTGAAGGAGATCGCCAGGCTGGCGGAGGCTTATGAAAACCAGAGCCTCACGCGCGAGCGGAAGGCCGACGTTCTTCGCTCGCAACTCGCCACCCTCGGCGAGCAAGCGAAGCTCCTCGACAGCATGCGGGCATTCCTGACGGCCAAGCTTGCCTGGCTCGAGGGAGGCGAAGTCGGCCCTCCGCCTAAGATCGACTCGGTAACTCGCCCCAAGGTGAGCGAGGCGTCGCTACCGAAATCGGCGTCGAGCGCGCGGTCGAGGCGCGAGGGTGTGCCACTGCAGAAGAGAGCAGCTGCAAGGCGCTCCTAGACCCCACTCCTGCCTTTATACGCTAGGCCGCTACTACGCACTTGCGGTTGTTGATCTGGCTCCGATCGGCCGTTTTGTAATCGACCCCATCGTTTCAGCCGCCCTCTTCCAGGGCCGCGCAGAAGGGGTCTGCATCCGTGACCATCATCGCCGTCAGGTCCGAGTCCCACGCGCGCGGCGCGCGCATGCTGCGCACGGCGCTCGGGCCGGCGATCGCGAGGTTTCTAGATGATCCTGCCGTAGTCGAGGTCATGCTCAACCCCGACGGCCGACTCTGGCTCGACCGGCTGTCCGGCGGCCTGGAGGACACCGGAAGTCGGCTGTCCGCTGCAGATGGCGAGCGCATCATCCGCCTGGTCGCCCACCATGTCGGCGCCGAGGTCCACGCCGGCGCACCCCGCGTCTCGGCCGAGTTGCCCGAAAGCGGCGAGCGTTTCGAAGGTCTGCTCCCGCCGGTCGTCACCGCGCCGAGCTTCGCCATTCGCAAGCCCGCCGTCGCGGTGTTCACGCTTGGCCACTACGTCGATGCAGGCATCATGGCGGCCGGCCAAGCCGAGGCGCTCCGCACGGCGGTTCACCAGCGCAAGAACATCTTGGTCGCCGGGGGCACGTCGACCGGTAAGACGACCCTCGTCAACGCGCTCCTCGCCGAGGTGGCGCTCACCGGCGACCGCGTAGTGCTGATCGAGGACACACGCGAGCTCCAGTGCGCCGCCCCCAACCTCGTCTCCTTGCGCACCAAGGACGGCGCGGCGACGCTCACCGACCTTGTCCGCTCGGCGCTGCGCCTGCGCCCCGACCGGATCCCGATCGGCGAGGTGCGCGGCGGCGAGGCGCTCGACCTCATCAAGGCCTGGGGCACCGGCCATCCCGGCGGCGTCGGCACGCTCCACGCCGGCGCCGCGCTCGGCGCGCCCCGCCGGCTCGAGCAGCTCGTGCAGGAAGCGGTCGTCACCGTGCCGCGCGCGCTGATCGCCGAGACCATCGACCTGATCGCCGTGCTCACCGGCCGCGGCTCCGCCCGCCGGCTGACCGAGCTCGCCCGCGTCGAGGGGCTCAGCCCCGCCGGCGACTACCAGCTCACCCCCGTAGGAGACCCGTCGTGACCAAGACCTTCGCACGCCTTTGCGCCAGCGCCAGCGTGCTCGCGCTGACCTTGATCGCCGCCCCGGCCCACGCCGCCGGCTCGAACATGCCCTGGGAGGCGCCGCTCCAGTCCATCCTGGAGTCGATCCAAGGCCCGGTCGCCAAGATCATCGCGGTGATGATCATCATCGTCACCGGCCTGACGCTCGCCTTCGGCGACACGTCTGGCGGCGCAAGACGCATGATCCAGATCGTGTTCGGCCTGTCGATCGCGTTCGCAGCATCTTCCTTCTTCCTCTCGTTCTTCTCGTTCGGCGGCGGGGCGCTGGTCTGATGCTGGCCGGCGACGAGCCCGCGGTCGGCTTCTACGCGCCTGTCCGGCGCTCGCTCACCGAGCCGATCCTGCTCGGGGGTGCGCCGCGGGCGCTCGCCATCATCAACGGCACGCTCGCCGCGGCGCTCGGGCTGGGCCTCCGTCTCTGGGTTGCCGGCTTGCTGATCTGGCTCGTCGGCCACCTGGCGGCGGTCTGGGCCGCGAAGCGCGACCCGGCGTTCGTCGACGTGGTGCGGCGGCACCTCCGCTACCCCACCCACCTCGGCGCGTGAGGGCGGGCCCATGCTGAACCTTGCCGAGTACCGCTCCCGCTCGCAGCGCCTTGCCGACTTCCTGCCCTGGGCGGCGCTGGTCGCCGAGGGTGTCGTCCTCAACAAAGACGGCTCGCTCCAGCGCACCGCGCGCTTCCGCGGCCCCGACCTCGACAGCGCCACGCCGGCCGAGCTCGTCGCGACCACCTCGCGGCTCAACAACGCTCTCCGGCGTCTCGGCTCCGGCTGGTCGATCTTCGTCGAGGCGCAGCGCCTGCCCGCGGGCGTCTACCCGACCTCGCGCTTTCCCGATCCAGTCTCCGCGCTTGTCGACGCCGAGCGCCGGGCGCAGTTCGAGGAGGCCGGCGCTCACTTCGAGAGCGCGTACTACCTGACGCTGCTCTGGCTACCGCCGGCGGAGGACGCCTGGCGCGCCGAAGCATGGCTCTACGAGGGCCGTGACGGACGCGGGGTCGACGGCCGCGAGCTGCTCGCCGGCTTCGTCGACCGCACCGACCGCGTACTGAACCTCGTCGAGGGCTTCATGCCCGAGGCGCGCTGGCTCGATGACGTCGAGACGCTCACCTACCTGCACGCGACCGTCTCGACGCGCCGTCACCGCGTACGCGTGCCCGAGACGCCGATGCACCTCGATGCGATCCTCGCTGACGAGCCGCTCATCGGCGGGCTGGAGCCGCAGCTCGGGGCCGCGCACCTCCGCACGCTTACCGTCATGGGCTTCCCGTCCCAAACCTGGCCGGGGCTTCTCGACGACCTCAACCGCCTCGCCTTCGAGTATCGCTGGGTCACCCGCGCCGTGCTGCTCGACAAGACGGACGCCGCGCGCGTGCTCGGCCGCATCCGCCGCCAGTGGTTCGCCAAGCGCAAGTCGATCGCCGCCATCCTTAAGGAGGTGATGACGAACGAGGCGTCGGCGCTCCTCGACAACGATGCCTCGAACAAAGCCGCCGACGCCGACCTCGCGCTCCAGGAGCTTGGGAGCGACCTCGTCGGCACCGCTTACGTCACCGCCACCGTGACCGTCTGGCACGAGGACGCGCGCGCCGCCGAGGAGCGCCTGCGGCTCGTCGAGAAGGTGATCCAGGGCCGCGACTTCACCTGCATGGTGGAACGCGTGAACGCGGTCGAGGCGTGGCTGGGGAGCCTGCCCGGCCATGTCTACGCCAACGTCCGGCAGCCGCCGCTGTCGACGCTCAACCTCGCCCACATGATGCCGTTCTCGGCGGTGTGGGCGGGGCCGGAACGGGACGAGCACTTCGGTGCGCCCCCCTTGCTCTTAGGCAAGACCGAGGGCTCGACCCCGTTCCGGTTCTCCCTTCACGTCGGCGACGTCGGCCATACGCTGGTGGTCGGCCCGACGGGCGCGGGTAAGTCGGTGCTGCTGGCGCTGATGGCGCTCCAGTTCCGGCGCTACGAGGGCGCGCAAGTGTTCGCCTTCGACTTCGGCGGTTCGATCCGCGCGGCCGCGCTCGCCATGGGCGGCGACTGGCACGACCTTGGCGGCTCGCTTACCGACGACGTGGCAGAGCCCGTCGCGCTGCAGCCCCTGGCCGGCATCGACCAGGCCGACGAGCGCGCCTGGGCGGCCGAATGGGTCGCGGCGATCCTCGCCCGCGAGGGCGTGACCGTCACGCCGGAGGTGAAAGAGCATCTGTGGTCGGCGCTCGCCAGTCTCGCGTCGGCGCCGGCCACCGAGCGCACCCTGACCGGCCTATCGGTCCTGCTCCAGTCGCAGAACCTGAAGCAGGCGCTCAAGCCCTATTGCATTGGCGGGCCCTGGGGCCGGCTGCTCGATGCCGAGGGTGAGCGGATCGGCAAGGCCGAGGTCCAAGCTTATGAGACCGAGGGGCTGATCGGCACCGGCGCCGCCACCGCGGTGCTCGCCTACCTGTTTCACCGCATCGAGGGCCGGCTCGACGGCCGCCCGACGCTGCTGATCGTCGACGAGGGCTGGCTCGCGCTGGACGACGGCGGGTTCGCCGGACAGCTCCGCGAGTGGCTGAAGACGCTCCGTAAGAAGAACGCGTCCGTCGTCTTCGCCACCCAGAGCCTCGCCGACATCGACGGCTCGGCGATCGCGCCTGCGATCATCGAGAGCTGCCCGACGCGCGTGTTCCTCGCCAACGAGCGAGCGCTCGAGCCGCAGATCGCCCGCGTCTACGAGCGCTTCGGGCTCAACGACCGCCAGATCGAGATCCTGAGCCGGGCGATGCCCAAGCGCGACTATTACTGCCAAAGCCGCCGCGGCAACAGGCTGTTCGAGCTCGGCCTCGGCGAGGTCGCACTCGCCTTCACCGCTGCATCGGCGAAGTCCGATCAGGCGCTGATCGCCCGCCTACTCACCGAGCACGGCCGCGAGGGCTTCGCCCGCGCATGGCTCGAAGCGCGAGGCGTCGCCTGGGCGACCGACCTCCTCAACGCTCCTCAACCCCAGCCGGAGACCGTCCGATGAAGACCCGTGCCCATCCCATTCTGATCGCGGGCGTCGCCGCGCTCGCGCTATTCTCGGCGTCGATGCCGAGCCAGGCCCAGATCACCGTCTGGGACCCGACCAACCACGTCCAGAACGTGCTGCAGGCCGCCCGCGCGCTCCAGCAGATCAACAACCAGATCACCTCGCTGCAGAACGAGGCGCAGGGCCTGATCAATCAGGCGCGCAACCTCGCGAGCCTGCCCTACTCGTCGCTGCAGCAGCTCCAGCAGTCGGTGCAGCGGACGCAGCAGTTGCTGAACCAGGCGCAACGCATCGCCTACGACGTCCAGCAGATCGACCGCGCGTTCACGACCACCTACGGCGCGGCGAGCCCGACA
The DNA here is from genome assembly GCA_035944635.1 of Microvirga sp. Lineage (GTDB taxonomy): Bacteria > Pseudomonadota > Alphaproteobacteria > Rhizobiales > Beijerinckiaceae > Microvirga. The sequence goes on along the minus strand of DASZAZ010000102.1, from coordinate 117,131 downwards.
GCGTCGCAGGCCGAGATGATCGCCGGCGCGCGCGAGCGCTGGCAGACCTCGGTCGCCGCACTCCAGGACGCGCTGAAGGTGCAGGCCGGCGTCGTCGGCAACATCGACACCAACCGCGCTCAGATGTCGGCGCTAATCGGATCGAGTCAGTCGGCGACTGGCGCGCTCCAGGCCGCCCAGGCAGGCAACCAACTGCTCGCGCTGCAAGCGCAGCAGCTCGCCGATCTGACGGCGGCCGTCGCGGCGCAGGGCCGGGCATCGAGCCTGGAAGCAGCGCAGCGCGCGGCGGCGCAGGATCAGGGCCGTGAGCAGCTCCGACGCTTCCTGACGCAGGGCCAGGGCTACCAGCCCTCGACCGTGACCATGTTTCACAGTCGCTGAGACGTACGATGCGCCGGCGGATCGTTACCCAGGAAGAGCTCGACCGGCCGAAGGTTCGCCGCGTCATCGTCATCCTCGCCGTCGGCACCATCGTCTCCGGCATCGCGGCTTGGGTGGTCGGCGTCGACGATGAGAACGTCGAGACACGGGCGCGGGCAGCTGATCACCGCCCCGTCGACCCGCTCCGCTCCGAGCTCCTGCGCTGCAACGGCCTCGGCCAGGCGGCGCTCGACGACGCTGCCTGCCGCTCGGCCTGGGCTGAGAACCGCCGCCGCTTCTTCAGCCCCGGCGAGCGCCGCACAGCCGAGAGCCCGCAGGAGACCCGGCCATGAACGGCATGGGCGTCATCGACCGCTTCCTCGAGGTCTTCACCCGCTACATCGACAGCGGCTTCGGCCTGCTCCAGGGCGAGGTGGCGTTCCTCGCGTCTACGCTCATCGTCATCGACGTGACGCTCGCCGCCCTGTTCTGGGCCTGGGGTGCCGACGAGGACATCCTCGCGCGGCTCGTCAAGAAGACGCTCTTTGTCGGCGCCTTCGCCTTCATGATCGGAAACTGGAACAACCTCGCCCGGATCGTCTTCGAGAGCTTCTCCGGCCTCGGGCTCCAGGCGTCCGGCACCGGCATGTCGGCCGCCGACTTCCTGCGCCCCGGCCGCATCGCGCAGACTGGATTGGAGGCAGGCCGCCCCATCCTGGAGTCCATCTCCGGGCTGATGGGGTTCGTGTCGTTCTTCGAGAACTTCATCCAGATCGCGATCCTGCTCTTCGCCTGGGCGATCGTGCTGCTGTCCTTCTTCATTCTCGCGATCCAGCTCTTCATCAGCCTCATCGAGTTCAAGCTCGCCACGCTCTGCGGCTTCGTGCTCGTGCCCTTCGGCCTGTTCAACAAGACGGCGTTCATGGCCGAGCGCGTGCTCGGCCTCGTGATCTCGTCCGGCGTCAAGGTGCTCGTCCTTGCCGTCATCGTCGGCATCGGCTCGACGCTGTTCGGCGAGTTCACCTCCGGCTTCTCGGCCGAGCCCACCATCGAGGACGCGATGGCGCTGGTGCTGGCAGCCCTCTCGCTCTTGGGTCTCGGCATCTTCGCACCCGGCATCGCGAACGGCATCGTATCGGGCGGTCCGCAACTTGGCGCGGGCGCTGCGGTCGGCACGGGCCTCGCCGCCGGTGGCGCGGTCATGGCCGGCGCCGCCGCAACCGGGATAGCCGCACGCGGCGTCGTCGGCGCCGCTGTCGCCGGCACCCGCGGTACGGCGAGCGTCGCAGGTGGCGCGTCTACCGCTTACAAGCTCGGCAGCGAGGCAAGCGGCGGCAGCGTCGCTGGCGGTCTGTCCGGCGTCGCCCGGGCCGGGACGTCTGCCGCGGCCAGCCCGCTCCGCCGCGCCGGCGAGAGCCTGCGCCGAGACTTCCAACGCGGCGGTCAGGCGGTCTCCGGCGCGACAGCCGCTCCCGCCCCCGCAGCCAACGACAGCGCCGCGTCGCCGACCGGCGAGCCTGCCTGGGCGCGCGCCATGCGCCGCCGGCAGGCAGCCGCGCACGGCGTCCAGACCGCCGCCCACGCGCTCCGCTCCGGCGACGGCGGCGGTGCGGGATCCTCCGTGTCTGTCCGGGAAGGAGAATAGATGTTCTTTAAGCGCGCTTCGATCCGCTACGGCCGGACGCCCGAGCCTGAGACGCCCTACCAGCGCGCAGCCCAGGTCTGGGACGACCGGATCGGCTCGGCCCGAGTCCAGGCCCGGAACTGGCGGCTGATGGCGTTCGGGTCGCTGTTCCTGTCCGGCGGTCTCGCCGCTGGCTTGGTTTGGGTGACCGCGTCGGGGACCGTCGTGCCCTGGGTCGTGCAGGTCGACCGTCTCGGCCAGGCGCAGGCGATAGCACCCGCCGACGCCGAGTACCGCCCGACCGACCCACAGATCGCGTGGCATCTGGCGAGGTGGATCGAACAGACGCGCGGCGTTCCCGCCGACCCCATCGTGCTGCGCCAAAACTGGCTCAGGGCCTACGACTACACCACCGATCGGGGCGCGCTGGCGCTCAACGACTACGCCCGCACCAACGACCCGTTCGCGCTACTCGGGAAGGAGCAGCGCGCGATCGAGGTGTCGTCCGTGATCCGGGCCTCGCCCGACAGCTTCCGGGTTGCCTGGACTGAGCGCCGCTACGTCGACGGCGCGCTCGCCGCGACCGAGCGCTGGACCGCCATCCTGACGATCACCGTCCAGACGCCCCGCGACGCCGAGCGGCTCCGGAAGAACCCGCTCGGCATCTACGTCCACGCCCTCAACTGGTCCAAGGAACTCGGCTGATGCGCCTGACTTCCCTTACCCTGGCGCTGCTCGGCTCCGTGCCGATCGGTGCTTGCGCCACCTCCGAATGGACGCCGCCGGAGATCAGCTACGACGAGACCGCGACGCAGCAGCCGGCTGTGCTCGCGGCCGAGCCGCCGAAGCCGGTCGAGATCGTGTCCGTGCCGACGCCTCTGCCGCTGCCTGGCCAGCTAAAAGGTGTGCCGCCGCAGCGCACCGCCCCTCCCGAGCCCGCCGACCCGCGCGCCCGCGTCGAGGCGGCGAACAGCGTCGCGCGCATCCAGCCGAGCCGGAGCGGCTACTTCAACGCCGTCCAGGTCTACCCTTACTCGGAAGGAGCTCTCTACCAGGTCTATGCAGCACCCGGGCAGGTCACCGACATCGCGCTCCAGCCCGGCGAGCAGCTGGTCGGCACAGGCCCCGTCGCCGCCGGCGACACGGTCCGATGGATCATCGGCGACACCGTGTCCGGCTCGGGCCCGAACACCCGCGTCCACATCCTGGTGAAGCCGGTCCGCCCCGACCTGCAGACCAACCTGGTCATCAACACCGACCGGCGCACCTATCATCTCGAGCTGCGCTCGGCCGAGCGGACCTACATGGCGTCGGTCTCCTGGTCCTACCCGCAGGATGCGCTGATCGCGTTGCGCCGGCAGAATGCAGCGGCGGAAGCTGCGCAGCCGGTTGCGACCTCGACGCTCCCCGCGATCGAGAGCCTGAACTTCCGTTACTCGATCGAGGGCGACCGTCCAGCCTGGCGGCCGGTGCGCGCCTTCGACGACGGGCGGCAGGTCTATATCGAGTTCCCGGCCGGCATCGCCCAGGGCGAGATGCCGCCGCTCTGGGTCATCGGAGCGCAAGGGACGGCGGAGCTCGTCAACTACCGCGTTCGCGGTCGCTACATCGTGGTCGACCGGCTGTTCGGCGGCGCCGAGCTTCGCCTCGGCGGCGACCGCCAGCGCCGCGTCAGGATCGTGCGCACCGATGGGCGGCCCGCGTCATGAGCGACCTCCGGGACGATAAGGGCTCGGGCGAGGCGCCCCGGCCAGAGCGGGAGATCGCGGCCGAGCTGCGGCTTCGTTCGGAGCGTCCCCGCGTCGTACGACTGTCGCGACGCGTCCTCGGCCTACTCGCGGGGGCCTCCGCCGTCGCGCTCGGCGGAGCGCTGATCTGGGCGTTGCAGTCGAATCGGCCCGACGCGCGCCCCGAGCTCTACAACACCGAGAACCGCTCGACGGCCGATGGCCTGGAGCGCCTACCGCGTGACTATGCGGGCGTGCCCCGTCAAGTCCCGCGGCTTGGACCGCCGCTGCCGGGCGACCTTGGACGGCCGATGCTCAACGCCGGCGTCCAGCCGCCGCCCGTACCGGGCGCGCCCGCCCAACCCGCGCCTGCCCAGGTCGACCCCGAGGCGCAGCGCATGGCGCAGGAACGGCAGCGGATCGCGCAGGAGATGGAAGCCGCGCGGGCCAGCCGCTTGTTTGCGGCCGAGACCCGCGCAAGTGGAGCCGCTACCACCCCGGCCAGCACGGCCGATCCCGCGCTGGCCGGGCCCGCGACTCCGTTCGGCCTGGCGGGGCTGAACCAGCCTCAGCCGCAGCCGACGGAAAACGAGCGGCGGCTCGCCTTCCTGAACGGGCCGACCGATCGGCGCACGGTCAGCGCCGACCGGGTGCAGGCGCCCGCGAGTCCGCACGTCGTGCAGGCCGGCGCCGTGATCGCGGCGGCGCTGATTACGGGTCTGCGCTCCGACCTGCCGGGCCAGGTCACTGCCCAAGTGACGGAGCATGTCTATGACGGCCCGACGGGGCGGACGCTCCTCATCCCGCAAGGGTCGCGGCTGATCGGGCAGTATGACGCGCAGGTCTCGTTCGGGCAAAGCCGGGCGCTCCTCGTGTGGACGCGTCTCCTCATGCCGAACGGCCGCTCGATTGTGCTGGAGCGGCAACCCGGGGCCGACGCCACCGGGTTCGCCGGCTTAGAGGACGGCGTCGACAACCATTGGGGTCAGATCCTGCGCGCGGCCGCTATCTCGACGTTGCTCGCCGTCGGCACGGAAGCCGGTGCCGGGGACGAGGAGAGCGAGTTCCTTCGCGCCATCCGACAGGGCAGCGCTGACAGCATCAGCCAGACCGGCCGTCAGCTCGTTGGTCGGTCGCTGAACGTTCAGCCGACGCTCACTGTTCGGCCAGGTTTCCCAGTGCGAGTGATCTTGACCCGCGATCTCGTGCTCGAACCCTGGCGCGGCTGAGGAGATAGCGATGACGAAGCTGAAGCTCGGCGCGCTTGTCGACGACAAACCCGTGCGTTGGACGATCGAGCTGCCCGCGCCCGTCCACCGCGACTTGGTCGCCTATGCCGAGCTACTGGCGGCCGAGACTGGTCAAGCGACGGAGCCCGTGAAGCTCGTTGCGCCGATGCTAGCGCGGTTCATGGCGACCGATCGAGGTTTCGCGAAGGCTCGGCGGCGGTGAAGCGATGCTTGCGGGCCATGGCTCGCGCAATGCTCAGAAAGCGGCGTAGCGCGGGATTGTCGTTCTCCGGTGACCATACGGCGCTGAACGGAAGCGTCTCGCCGGCCACCGGCACCAACACGACGTTGGGATACGTCACTCCCGCCTCAGCGCCGGAAACCAGGGTGACACCTAAACCCAAGCCGACGAGCGCCATCAGCGCCTCGCGGCCAACCTCGAAGTGGCCGATCTCCGGGCTGACCCCTAGGCTTGACAGGCGCTTGATGATGAAGTCGTGGATCTCCGGGCCCGGTGCGCTCCGGCTGACAATGAAGCGCCCGTCGCGAAGTGACGTGAGCTCGACGATGCTCTCATTCGCTCGCGGATGATCTGCCGGGACGGCGACCAGGATCGGCTCGTGCCAGAGCTGCTCGACATCGCACGCGACGGCATTCGGCTCGCCCGTGACGAAGGCCACGTCGAGGCGGCGATCGAGGATCGCCGCCATGTGCTCGCGCGGCGGCCCCTCGACGAGATCGATCACGACGGCCGGATGCTCCCGGACAAAGGTGCGGAGCAGCCGGTTGCAGAAACTGCTCGAGATCGACGCGACGGTGCCGATCTTGACGTGGCCGTTGCCGACCCGGCCCGCCGCGCTGACCGCCCGGATCGCGCCGTCCAGGTGCGAGAGCGTGAGGCGGACGTCGTCGAGGAAGCGCTTGCCGGCGTGGGTGAGCCGGACGCCGCCGCGGTTTCGCTCGAACAGTGACACGCCGAGCTGATCCTCTAGGCTACGGACACGTCGGCTCAGCGCCGACTGCTCGACGCCGAGATGATCCGCAGCCCGTCGAAAGCCGCACGCCTCCGCCACCGCCACGAAGCTCTTGAGATCCCTCAGCTCCAAAACGCCCGCCCTTTGTCGAGCCGGGCAAGCTAATCAGTTTGGCAATCTCAATCCGGCATCAATCGATGCTCAAACCGCATCGTCGCTTGCGGGACGCCGACGGAGCGAGGCGATCAGGCGCCGCAGGGCCGGATTGTCGTTGCGCGGCTCCCAGTAGACGATCATTCCGACATCCAGCGCCCCCTGGTCGGCCAGCACCTCGCGAAAAACGACATTGGGAAAGGCAGAGCTAGCCACGGGTTCACAGAGCAACGTCACACCCCAGCCCAGGCCGGCCAAGGCCACGAGGTTCTCTCGCGAGCAGTCGTGACGCTGGAACCTAGGCTTCCAGCCGAACGGTCCCAGCCGCGCGACGATACAGTCCTGAATGTCCAGGCTGAGGTCCCGACGTCCAACCAGAAAGCGCTCGTCGCGCAGATCGGACCAGTTGAGCGATGCTTTCACCGCGAGCCGGTGGTCGGCGGACATCGCGACCAAGACCCGCTCCCGCCAGAGGGCGAGCGCGCCGTCCTTTCGATCCGGTTGGTCCGCAAGCAGAAATGCAAGATCGAGCTTGTGAGCTCGAAGGCTCGCTACAAGGTCCGAGTGGTGTGCTTCGACGACCCTGACGGCCACACCTTCGTTCGCGTGCAGGAACGTTTCGATCGTCTGGCGAAGGCGCCCTGATACGAGTGAGATCTGGCAGCCGAGAGAGAGGGACAGACCCTTGCCACGCCCAGCTTCCCCCGCACGGCGAACCGCCTCGTCTAGATCGGCTAGGCTTTGACGCGCGGCGTCGAGGAACAGCCGGCCTGCCTCAGTCTCGCGCACCCCGCCGCGCTCGCGCTGGAACAGGGATACGCCGAGTTCATCCTCCAAGGCTCGCACGCGCCGGCTAAGCATCGATTGCGACACTCCCAGACGGCTGGCGGCACCTCTGAAACTCGCATGCTCAGCGACCGCCAGCGCATGCGGAATGGACGTCACGTCGATCAACGTCCGGCGCGGGATCGGTCTGCCAGATACCATCCGTCCCTCAGAACTTGTACGCCGCAGAGGCGAACAGGAAGTCGACGTTCCGGCCGCCGTCCGCCCGCAGCGCGTCGCCTCGCGTGAAATGCACGTACTGGCCGGCGAGCGTCAGGTTAGGCGTGGCCTGCCATTCCAGGCCTGCGATAAGCTGGTGGCCGATGAAGCGACCGCCGCGACCGGCCGTACCGGCGATAGGGGCGAGCGGCGGACCGTAGACCGCGTCACGCGTCGTTTCGCGCCAGAGAAAGTTCCAGCCCAGCTCCGCCGAGAGCGTCCGCGTCAGCGCCAGGCCCACGGTCGGATGCAGATCGGCGATGTTCGCGGGCGCGACGAGGCTGGCCTCGGAGAAGTACGGCAGCTTCGGGTAGAGCGCGTTGAACGTGCCGAGCCGCCCGTCCGCTGGGTCGCGGTCGCCGCTCGCGATGTCGGCCTTTAGACCTAGACGGGGAGAGAAGCGAGCCCCCTCGAAGGTGAAGCCGACGTCGCTCGCCACGGTCCAAGCCCGGATCGTGCGCGCGCCGAAGCTGCCGAACTGGTACGCCGCCTCGACGTCCCAATCCCATCCGTCCGACCTGCCGAAGAGTCGCACGCCGATCGTGTGCCGGCGCTCCCGGTCAGTACCGAGCGCGAAGCGGCTACGGTCGCGTTCCAGGCCCAGGTAGTAAACGTCTGCTTTCAGAGCTTCCATCACGGGACTCGACCCGTAGACGCCCCAGAAGGCCTCGGCATCGTTGGTTTGGTCGTCAAACGCGCCCGGCGCTAGCGTCACCGGCCGCACGTAGAAAGCGTCAGCGCGGCGCTCGCCGGCAGACCAGAGAGCCCGTACTCCGTCGAAAGCGCGGCGCACATTGGGTCCCTCGCGAACGCCTACGAGCCTCGACGACCCGAAGCTCATCTCTTGCCGTCCGCCGCGCAGCGTCGCGCGACCAGAACCGAGCAGTGCGGAGACATCCACAAAGCCTTGCACGAGGTCGAGCCGGCCGACGTCGGTGGGCGTCTCCGGCCCTTGGCGGCCGCTCGTGTCGAACAACCCGAACTGCGCGAAGGCGCGTACGCTATCGCCGATCCTCAGATCGGCGTGCAGCATCGCCCGGTGGAGAAGGACGCGGTCCGAGCGCTGCTCGATGCCGAAATCCGGATTGCGCACGAGTTCGAACCGCTCGCGGAGTTCGCCGCCCAGCGTCAGCGTCGCGCCCTTGCCGAGCGCGATGCACTTCAACCCGTCGAACACTTCAGTTTGCTGGGCCGGGGCACAGAGGGCGCGCCAGTCCTCGTCGAAGCGATGTGGCTGAAGCTCAGGACGGGTTAGGCCAGCATCCTGCGCGTGCGCCGCACCTGACAACGCCACTACGGCCTGGGCCAGCGTCAATCCGACTAGCGCCGCGACCGGTCGTGGCCTGGCACTTCGGCGACGTCGTCTCCGGCCCGGCGCGTAATCGCAATTAGCCGCCGGCATCGATCGCTCCTCTAGCCCTTTGCGTGCGCCATCAGCTCACCCCGCACCGGCGCCGGGATGAGGGCGATGGTCCTCCGCCGCTCGTGCGGATCCGCTCGGCGGATAGACCTGGACAGCGGTTGCCGACCTTCGTCGGAGCCACGGCGCGAGCGGCCACAGCCCTTGCCGTCCTCGGCTGAGACGCCGCTCCCGATCAGTGGGACGGCAGCGATCAGGAAGACCACGCGCCGCATCAGATTGGCTCAGGTCCGGCCATGTGAGCGTGCGCGGCGACCGGAACTACGCCGCCCACCGGCACGAGGTGGCGCACCTGCGGCGGCTCGGTCCCGCTATGGAAGGCGCGCACTCGCTCCTGAGTGGCGCGATCGGCGACCGACACACGCTCGTGCTGGCGCAGGTGCTCCTCCCACGAGCCGACCAAGAACCATTCGGTGACGCGTTCGGGATCAGCGGCGTCCGCCATGAGCCCCCACTTGTAGGCGCCATCGCGCCGCCGGATCGCGCCAAGTTTATTCATGGCGCTCGCAAAGGCGGACTGCTGGCCGGTTGGCACCCGGTATTCGATTGTGCCCATGATCGGCCCCCCACTGGGCGGCGCGCCTTCAGCGAGCGCAGGTTCGGGCCAATGGTGCGACGGCGAGAGGTCCTGATCACCCGACGGGAGCGCAAGCGCGAGGCCGAGCAGCGCGGCGCCTACCGTGGCGGCAGCCGCGACAAGCAGCGCCGTGTCGAGGGACGTGGCCTCAGCCACCCGGCCCCATAGCAGGCTGCCGGCCGTCATGGTGCCGAAGAACGCAGTCAGGTAAAGCGCCAGCCCTCGCCCGCGCACCCAGTTCGGCAACACGGCCTGCGCGGTAGCGTTGAGCGTCGTCAGCACCATGATCCAGGCGGCGCCGGCGACCGCGAGCACGGCAGCCCCCGACAGCACTGTCCCGACGATGGCGAGCCCTGCGGTGCAGGCGGCCGTGGCCAGCGTGGCCACCAGCGTGACCTGTTCGGCCGAAAGGCGCGCGCGCAGGCGCGGCATGAGGAGCGCGCCGCTGACCGCGCCGGCACCGACCGCGGCGAGAAGGATGCCGTACCCCGCAGCCCCGCCGCCGATCTCGGTCCGGGAAACGAGCGGCAGGAGCGCCCAGTAGCAGCTCGCCGGCGCGAAGAAAAGGACGGCCCGCAACAGCACGCGCCTGAGGGGAGCGCTCGCCGTGGCGTAGCGCAGACCGGCGCGCATCGCGCCGCCGAGGTGCTCGGGGAGTGCTGCCGCCGTCGGCGTTCGTTTCCACCAGACGAGCGCCGCGATCGTCACGGCGTAGGTCAGAACATCGAGCAGGTAGGCCGCAGCCACACCGAGACTCACGATGACCGCGCCGCCGAGCGCCGGGCCGATCGCGCGCGCAATGTTGATGCCGAGGCTATTGAGCGCGACAGCAGGCTTCAGGTCGGGTCGGGGAACGAGCTCGGGCACGATCGATTGCCAGACGGGCCCGGCGAGCGCCGCGCCGGTGCCGGCGAGCAGCGTGAGCCCGAGCAGCACGGCCGGCGTCAGCGCGCCGAGGAGCACGGCAACGCCCAGCGTGAGGCTGAGGAGCGCCAGCCCAACCTGCACGAGGATCATCATGCGTCGCCGGTCGACGATGTCGGCGAGCGCGCCGGCCGGGAGCGAGAACAGGAAGATCGGCAGCGTCGCCGCCGCCTGGACGAGCGCCACCATCATCGGCGACGGCGCGAGTTCGGTCATGGCCCAGGCCGACGCGGTGTCCCGCATCCACCCCCCGACGTTGCCGACGACGGTGGCGACCCACAGCACCGCGAAGACGCGGTGGCGCAGGGGCGCGAAGGCTCCGGCGGCTTTTGCTTCGCTCATCGCGCGGGCTCCCGCCAGGACAACCAGCCGGCGAGCAGCAGCCCGCCGCAGATCGCGACATGCTCCCAGAAGACCATGAGATCGCGCGCCGCCTCCGGCGCGGGCTTGCTCCACCAGGCGTGAGCGAGGAGCGTCGCCACGATCGTAAAACCCGCAAGCAGGCCCGCGCCGATCCAGGCCCGCCCGCCGCCGAACAGCAGCAGCAGCGATCCTCCGAACTGAGTGGCGATGACGAGCGCCGCGATCAGGCCGGCCGGCTCGAGCCCGGTCAGGCCCTGCACCTCGGCCGTCGCGGCGGCGAAGTCGGCGGCCTTGAGGACGGCGCTCAGCAGAAACGGCGAGACCAGCGCCAGTCGCGCCAGAAGTGATACCCAGCCGGCTGCCGGTCGAGCGGTACGCTGGGAGATATCGGCGTTGACGGCCGCCATCAGACTGCCACCTTGGGGACTAGCGATCGATCCCGTTTGACGTCCACCGAGTAAGCGCCTGGTCCGGTTGCGGAAAGCAGAAGGAAGCCGCCGATCAGCCCCAAGTTCTTCAGGAACTGGATTGACTGCGCCTGCGCCTCGGGCGGCGGCACCTGCCAGAACGCATGGAAGGCGATCGTCGCGAGTGCCGAGTAGGCGATCAGGCCCAGCGCCGCCACGCGGGTCCGGAAGCCGACCGCCACGGCCAACGCGCCGCCGAGCTCAGCGGCGGCTGCGATGAGCGCCAGCGCGTCAGGAATGGGAAAGCCTTTTCCCGCAAGCGTCGCCGCTAGCCCCGGGATGTCACCCCACTTACCCGTCGCGCTCACGACATACAGCGTGGCGAGAAGGATGCGGCCGGCCAGGAGCGTAAGGTCGTTCATCTCAGACCGCCCAGCAGGCGCAGCCGAGCGCGCCCCAGAAGGTTTTCAGGTCCGACACGGGCGCGGCAGCCCCCCAGGCACGTGCATGCGCATGGCCGTGGACGCCGCAGGCGGTGCCGCAGCCGCACGTCGTCACCGCGGTTCGCTCGACAGCCTCCGCCGCGCCAATTGCCGCACGTGTCTGGTAGCCGCCGAAGGTTTTGACTGGCGACCAGTCGGGCAGCACCGGCGGCGGGGGTGGCGCGAGGTCGGAGAAGTCGCCCGCGCCGTACACCACCTCGCCGCCGAGCAAGGTCATCACCGACTGCAGCCCGGCGATCTCGTCTTCGGGCACGTTCATATAGTCGGCCGAGAGCACGGCGAGGTCGGCGAGCTGGCCGACCTTGATCGCGCCCTTCTTGCCGCCCTCGGTCGAGAACCAAGCGTTGGCTTCGGTCCAAAGACTCAGCGCCGTCTCACGGTCGAGCCGGTTGCGTGCAGGGTAGAGCCGCGTGCCGCCGACCGTCTTGCCGGTGACGAGCCAGGACAGAGATATCCACGGGTTGTAGCTCGCGACGCGCGTGGCGTCGGTGCCCGCCCCGACCGGAACGCCAGCCTCCAGTATGCGCTTGATCGGCGGGGTCGCCTCTGCGGCGTCTGCGCCATAGCGGTGTACGAACTCCTCACCCTGGAACGCCATGCGGTGCTGGACCGCGATGCCGCCGCCGAGGGCCGCGATCCGGTCGATGTTCTTCGGACTGATCGTCTCGGCATGATCGAAGAACCAGTGCAGCCCGCCGAACGGCTGGTCGCGGTTGACGCGCTCGTAAACGTCGAGTGCGCGGGAGATCGTCTCGTCGTAGGTGGCGTGAAGCCGCCACGGCCAGCGGTTCTCGACGAGAAGCCGGATCACTGCCTCGAGCTCGCCTTCCATCTCGGGCGCGAGCTCGGGGCGCGGTTCCTTGAAGTCCTCGAAGTCGGCTGCCGAGAAGACGAGCATCTCGCCGGCCCCATTGTGGCGGTAGCGGTCGTCGCCCTGGCCGGGCTTCACGAGCTTGCCCCAGCGGGCAAAGTCCTCAACCTCCTCGCCCTTCTTCTGCGTGAACAGGTTGTAGGCGATCCTGAGCGTCAGCTGGTCGTCGGCCGCCAGCTTCTCGATGATCGCGTAGTCGTCGGGGTAGTTCTGGAATCCGCCGCCGGCGTCGATCACAGAGGTGACGCCGAGGCGGTTGAGCTCGCGCATGAAGTGGCGCGTCGAGTTCAGCTGCTGCTCGGGCGGGAGCTTCGGGCCCTTGGCGAGTGTCGCATAGAGGATCTGCGCGTTCGGCTTGGCGAGGAGTAGGCCCGTCGGGTCGCCCGCGGCGTCGCGTTCGATGAGGCCTCCAGGCGGGTTCGGCGTCGAGCGGTCGTAGCCGACGGCCCGGAGGGCTGCACGATTGAGGAGCGCGCGGTCGTAGAGGTGCAAGATGAACACCGGCGTGTCCGGCGCGGCGGCGTTGATCTCGGCGAGCGTCGGCAGGCGCTTCTCAGCGAACTGGTGGTCGGTGAAGCCGCCCACCACCCGGATCCACTGCCCCGGCGGGGTGACCTGCGCTTGGGCGCGCAGCATGGCCATGGCGTCGGCCAGACTCGGCACGCCGTCCCAGCGCAGCTCCATGTTGTAGTTCAGCCCGCCCCGGATCACGTGGGTGTGGCTGTCGATGAGGCCAGGGATGGCGCGCCGGCCGCGCAGGTCGATTGTGCGGGTGCCCGGTCCCGCGGTCGGGAGGATCTCGCGGGCGTCGCCCACCGCCGAGAAGCGGCCGCCCGCGATCGCGATCGCTTCGGGGTTCGGGTTGGCGCGGTCGAGCGTGGTGAAGCGCCCATTGGTCAGGATGAGGTCTGGGGCGGTGGGTTGGGCCATGGCGGGGCTCCTGAAGGCGGCGGCGAGGCCGAGCGCGGCCGCGCCGGCCGCGGTCTCGCGGCGGGTGAAGGTCGGGCCGCTCATGCCGAGCGCTCCGGCTGCGAGGCGGTGCTGTTGCCGGACAACGGGCCGAGCACGTGCGGAGCGCAGGTTTCCTTGGCCCAGGCGACGGTGACCGGCTTGCCCGCGAACAGCCGCTTGGCGAGGGGCGGCAGCTGCTCGCCGACAAGGATGCCGAGCAGGCCTACCAGCGCGATCACCGGAGGCGCCGGCGAGCGGACATTGAGGAGGGCATAGATGACGCCGACGAGAAGCCCGGCGCCGAGCGAGATCAGATACGGCTTCATGTGGCGGCGTCCTTGCTCAGAATGAAGAACTCGGGCCGGCCCACCGCGTCGGGGGTGGGGGCGAGGGCGGCAGACCGGCCCGAAACGGCGAGGGCGCTGGCGGGTGGGAGGCTGTTTCCGCCAGCGCTGGCCCGCAAAACTACTCGGCCGCGACGGCGACCGGCCCCGCTTCGGACGCGTGCTCGCCGAGCATGGTCTTGGCGTAGATGAGGCCCAGGCCGTAGGCGCCGCCGAGTTCCTTGGCGACGTTCACGACCGGATCGTAAGTCTCCGACCGCGCCCAGTCGCGCTGCAGCTCGAGCAGGTATTGGAGCGACGTCATCGGACGCACGCCCGCCTGCACCATGCGGTCCATGGCGCGGTCATGGGCCTCCTGGCTGACGTCGCCGCAGGCGTCGGCGATGACGTAGACCTCGAAGCCTTGGTCGATGGCCGAGAGCGCCGGGCCGACGATGCAGACGCTGGTCCAAAGCCCGCCCAGCACGATGCGGCCCTTGCCGATCGCGTTGACGCGGACGGCGATGTTCTCGTCCTCCCAGGTGTTCATCGTCGTGCGGTCGGTCACCTCGACGTTGGGGAGTGCATCCTTGATCTCGTGGAAGATCGGGCCCGAGAAGCTCTTCTCGGCAACCGTGGTCAGGATCGTGTCGACCCCAAACACGCGCGCGGCGTTGGCCACAAGCGCGGCGTTGTTGCGCAGCGCGACCGCATCGATCGACTTGGTCGCGAACGCCATCTGGCTCTGATGGTCGATGAGGATCAGAGTGTGGTCGTTGGGGCTGATCAGCCCCTTGCCCGGCTTGGCATTTGCAGTCGGCATTGGTTTTCTCCTTCTCAACTTTGCTTCGCGCCGGGCGGACCATCCGCTTGGCGGAATAGGTCAGGCGAGGTCGAACACGAGAAGTTCGGCCCCGATTGGCGAGCTGAGCCTCAGCTCGGTGACATCGCTGACGGCGAGGCCGTCGCCTTCACGAAGCTCGACGCCGTCGACCTCGGCGATGCCGCGGGCGACCTGCACCCAGACGTGGCGCCCGGGCGCGATCGGCACGGTGAGCTCGCCGCCACCGGCCAGTGTCGCGCGGTAGAGCCGCACGTCCTGGTGGATGGTCACGGCGTCCTCGCCACCCTCGGGCGAGCCGATCAGGTCGAGCCGGCTCTCGCCCTCGGCGACCGGCGGCAGCGCCTTTTGCTCATAGGAGGGCTCGATCCCGCGCGCGTCCGGCACGATCCAGATCTGGAGGAATTGGACCGGCGTGTCGGTGCTGGCGTTGTACTCGGAGTGGCTGATGCCCGACCCCGCCGACATGCGCTGTATCTCGCCCGGCCGGATCACCGAGCCGGTGCCGAGCGAATCCTTGTGTTCGAGCGCACCGTCGAGGACGTACGAAATGATCTCCATGTCCGCGTGCGCATGGGTCGGGAAGCCGGCCCCCGGCGTCACCCGGTCCTCGTTGATCACCCGAAGCGCACGGAAGCCCATGTGCTTGGGATCATGATAGTGCCCGAAGCTGAAGGTGTGGCGGCTCGACAGCCAGCCCATCTCGGCCTTGCCGCGGGCGCCGCGGTCCCTGAACTCAAGCATGACGCACCTCCTCAAGAACAGACGGGAGCAAGCCCCGCTCCTCGAGGACGCACTTAGGACCTCCGTCCG
Source organism: Microvirga sp. (assembly GCA_035944635.1). Classification (GTDB taxonomy): domain Bacteria; phylum Pseudomonadota; class Alphaproteobacteria; order Rhizobiales; family Beijerinckiaceae; genus Microvirga. The sequence goes on along the minus strand of DASZAZ010000102.1, from coordinate 102,027 downwards.
CCTCCTGGCTTCCAACAAGGTGCCGCGCATTACAGCTTTGTGCGGAAACAAACGGCGTGGGGCGGCCTCAGTCTCTCGTTCTACAAGCCATGTCGCACTATCACAGAGAGCACAGAGCTGAAGGAGCGTCGGATGATCGAGATGACGGTCGCGCGGGAGAGACGGATCGCCGCCGACGGCGAGCCCACGGTCGTTCTGCCCGAATGGGGCGGCACGGTGCGAAGCGAGTGGACGACCTTCATCCTTCACCCGCCGATCGACTTCGAGCTCAGCTACGAGGTGGACCGCTACGTCGCCTTCCTGCCGTTCGGCACCGCGTCGAGCGACCTCTCGATCGGCGGCGGTCCGCTGGTCCGCACACGCCTGCGCGCCGGCACCGTCCTGTTCGTTGAGCCGGGGACGTGCGTGCGCGTGAAGCAGGCCGAGCCCATCGAGCTTCTCGTGCTCAGCATCGACCCCGAGCGTGTCCGCCTGCTGGGTGAGGTCACGGCGAACGGCGGACCATGGCACGCGCGCACCATCGGCGACCACCTCGATCCGGCCATCAGCGCGCTGGCCGAGGAGATGCGGCGATCGATGCTGGCCGACCAGCTGTCGCAGCCCGTCTATCTCCAGTCGCTGGCCGACGCGCTCCTCGTCCGGCTGCATTGCCACTTCCTGGGCGAGGTCGATCGCGGCGCCGCGCGCGGCGAGGCGCTGTCGCCGGGACGGCTGGCGCGGATCGTCCGGCACGTCGACCAACATCTCGACGGTACGATCCGAGTGGAGGAGCTCGCCGCGATCGCCGGGCTGACCCGATCGCACTTCTCGCGCGCCTTCCAGCGCATGACGGGCGACCCGCCGAAGCGCTTCATCCTGAAGCGCCGGGTCTGCCGGGCGCGCGACCTCCTGTCCGGTGGGGAAGCCCGAATCGCCGAGATCGCGGTCCGGACCGGCTTCTCGAGCCAGGCGCACCTGTCGACGACGTTCGCCAAGGAGGTCGGCACGACGCCCGCACGCTACCGCGCGGCCTTCAAGCGCGACGGCTGAAGCGGGCGTGCCTTCCCGGCAGCGCTGCCGGGCGCGGTTCGGTTTAGTCGATGTGGAGCGAGTCGGCATGATGCGAACATGCCGCCGGTACGGTTCGGCCGCGCGCCAGAGGTTGCGGCCACGGTCCAGCGCTTGCGCAATCCGCCGTGCACGGACAGCCCGAGCCGGCGGCCGCCAGTCGAACGCCGTTGTTTCGGCGCAAGGCCGCGACCTCCGCCGCAAGTGCGGGAACGCGCGCGTTGGCCCAGGAGGGCCATACAAGGACGAGACGGCCTAAAGGCCGCGTCGGAGGAGACTGCAGGCGTGCCGAAGTTCGAGAGCGCCGACCCGCTGACCGCCCTCGGGCTGAAGGCGCTGCTCCACGGCCCCTTCGACCGCGCGCTCTGGGAAGCGGTCGCAAGCCCCAACCTTCACCTGCGCATAGCCAACGCGCCGCCAGCGACCGGTCGCACCGCCGCGCTAGACGCGCTCCAGGCCTTCCTTGCGCGGATCGAGGGGTTCGGCTGCCACTACTGCGACCTGTGGCGGCGTCGCGAGGCGATCTACGCGGAAACCGACGTGCGCTTCACAAATCGCGAGGGCCGGCTCTGTACCATCCCTTGCGCCTTGGTAGCCCGGGTCACGCGCGGGCAGCTCCAGGACCTGCGCCTCCACCTCGATCCGTCGCCGATTCCTTGAGGGCCCATGGTCCCGGTCTTGCGCTCCGGACCGCGAATTGCGCAGTTCTGAGCCCCTCGCGCCAGCAGGGATGATCGGACTGAATTCGCGTGCTATAGCTGGCGGAAGGCGATCCCGGCCGAATGTAATCGAGCGCCACGGCAGCACGACCGAACGGCCGGCGCGGGTGCTTGGCGGGAGGCTAACATGCGCGGGCGCGTCAATGCAGGCGAGAGTCAGGTAGCCGTAGCCGTTGCTGCGGCAAGAATGGCGTCGCCGTGAGCGCGCCCGACATCCTCGCGAACATGAGACGTGGCTGGAACCGCGACCCGAGTGGTTTAGCGCTTGGAACGGAGCGGACGAGGGTGGCGGCTGCGCTATGGACGTGCAATTGCCATACTGCGCAAGAGGTTTATGCAGAACCTGATGACCTGCGTCATATCGTCTCCCTTCAGTTGAAGAGCACCAAAGCAGAGCTTGAAGTTGACGGCTCCATCAAGGCTACGAACCAGTACGTACCAGCGGGTACGATCCAGGGCGTACGTGCCGGCGAGCGCCCCAGAGCTGTAAAATATGACGGCTTCGCTATCTTGCATATTTACATTCCGCCGATGCTTGTTGCCGGTCTTTGCGGAACAACGGCAAATTCAGTAGAGTTGTCGGATTCGTTGTACGCGTCGGACCTCTCCATCGAACGCACCGGCCGCGAAGTTCTCGCCGAGATGCGCAACGTCCAACCGTTATCGCGTCTGCGCATCGACGCGCTCGGCCAGGATCTCGCGATCCAGCTCCCGTGGCGCTGGTCAAATCCCGCAGGCACGCGTGCACTGCCTGCAGAGACTGTGCAAGGAGTCCTCGCGCCATGGCAGCAGCGGCGAGCGACAGAGTATCTGGCCGACAACATCGCAGACGACGTGCGCTTGGCGACGCTCGCGGGCGTCGGGGGGCTGTCCACCTTCCACTTCGGCCTCCAGTTCAAGCGGTCGACGGGTCAGCCGCCGCACGCCTATCTGCGTCGTGTTCGCTGTGAGAAGGCCAAGGCACTGCTGACCGGCACCGACCTGCCGATCACGGAGATCGCCGTCCAGGTGGGATATGAAACGTCCCGGTCTTTCGCACGAATGTTCCGCGCCGAGGTGGGAGCAAATCCCAACCAGTACCGCCGGGAGCGGCGCTCGTGAGCGCGCGCGTTCGAGACGAAAATTACGAGAGTCACGCCTCGTTCTATGGTGAGGTCTACGGCCACGCCGTACGGGGAGTTCGACCGGCGGGGCGCACCGGTGCCGCAATGACCCGTGCCGAACAGGACGCGGGCGACTGGTCGGACGCGCCGACGCCCGATCTGGTTGTCGCGCAAACCTTAAGAGCACATTCTTCGGCGCTGATCGACGTCGGAGCCGGACGCTTCCGGATCGGGCGAGCGCCGCCGGGCGACTTTGTAGTCATCCCGCCAGGGTTCGCGACGACGTTCCTCCTCGATGCCCCTCATGCGATCCAGATGCTCGCGATCCCATATACGCGCCTCCTCGACTTAGCCGGGAGCGAGAGCGGGTTGTCCCGAGACGGCGACTTCGGCCAAGTCCATGCCGCTTTGCACCGCGACATCGAAGTTTCGTGCCTGCTCGACCGCCTCTGGACCGAAGGCTCGAGCCGACACCCGCACGGTGCGCTCTGGGCGGACGGCGCGCTGCTGCAACTCGCGGCAGCTCTTCTCAGGCTGCGCGACGGACGGCCCCGGCTCCAGAAAGGCGGACTCGCGCCTTGGCAGCAACGCCGCGTTACGGAGTATCTGGCCGACCAGCTTACCGAGGACGTCTCGTTGGAAAAGCTGGCCGGGGTTGCGGGGTTATCCACATTCCACTTCGCCCGAGCCTTCAGGCAGTCTATGGGACTACCGCCGCACGCCTACCTGCGCCGGCTCCGGGTTGAAAGAGCAAAGGCATTACTGTCGTCGACCGACCTATCCGTCGGCGATATCGCCGCCTCGACCGGCTACGACACGCCCCAGGCGTTCGCCCGCATGTTCCGGGCCGAAGTCGGCACTAGCCCGAGCGCGTACCGGCGGGAGCGGCGGGGATAAACGAGCCCACTTCTTCGTGCCTGATCCGCGGTGACAGGTACGTCATTGTGCGGACAGTCGGAATCGACCCGGCATGTACATCACGAGGAAATACAAATCCGGCGCTTCTTGGATCTTCCGTGAGCTGATTGTAACCGTGACCTGCCCCCCGCCGGTCCCGCGTTCATTGCGAGAGTCCTCGGGGTTGATAGCGGGTGTCCGACGCCGGCGGTAGCGGCCGGGCGGCGGAGCTGATCACCTTGCGCAGGCGCCGGATAAGTGCCGGCCGAGGTCCACAACGTCGTCCTCGCTCGCGCCGTCGTGAAGCTGACGGTACAGCAAAGCCAAGCTCCCGACAGCCTCAGCGCTTCGTCGAGGATCTCGCCCGTGCTCAACACGTGAATCTGCCGCCGGCGGCGCGCGAGAACGGCGGCCAAGAACGGCGAGTTATTCGCGACTCGGTGGCAGAACTCGGACAGGGCGGTGGTCTCTCGCGCATGGGCCGGTTTCTCTCTCGGCCTGGCACCCGACTTTTCTACCGCTCGCGCTCGAAACTCGCGCGTCGCGACCTGCGTAGGTGAGTGCTCCCTTGATGCAACGCGGATCTCCGACGCCAAGCGACACGCGCGTTCAGGTGCGCCGCTCCCGCCGGTACTGCGTCGGGCTGACCCCGAGCGCCTTCCGGAACGCCGCTGCAAGCTGGCTCGGGTCGTCGTAGCCGACCGCCGCCGCAACCTCCGTCACGGACAGGTCGGTGCCCTCGAGCATCTCTCGCGCGCGCTCGACGCAGCGCTGCAGCCGCCAGCGATACGGCGGCAGGCCCGTGCTCTGCTTGAACGCACGGCAGAGATGGAAGGTCGAGAGGTCTAGGAGCTTCGACAGGTCGCAGAGGCTCACATCATCGGCGAGCCTGTCCTCCATGTACTCGGTCGCACGCTTCACCTGCCAGGGAGCAAGACCGCCCTTGCTGTCAGTACGCCAACCCGTCCCGTGCACCCCATGCAGCCGGAGAAGCTCATCGAGGACGAGGAGAACACGTGCTTCAATCTCAAGGCCGCTCGGGCGCTCGACACCGAACGCAGCCAGAGCGCAGTCGCGCAGCCTGCGGTCGAGTTCCGGAGTGCTAGCGAACACGAGATCGTCACGCATCCGACCGCTGAGGCGCGGTTCACCAGCTGACGCTGTCGCACGGTCCAGGAGCTCGTCAGATAGGAAGAGCTGAACGAACTCCGTTGGACCCCTGCACCAGAAATGGTTGGGCAGGCCGGCCGGCTGCAGTGCCGAATCTCGACCAAGCGTGCTCCGACGCGTGCGACCGACCTCGCTGGTCACGGGCGAGCCAGTCAAACGTATGGCGATAACCGTCTCCGGCGCTGCGGGGAGCCAAGCTTCCTCACCGAACCCACTCACGCTCGAGAATTTGGCGATCGGGGCAAGCCAGCCCAGCAAAGGACCGCGCAACGACGCGTCTTTGAAATACCCTGCTTGATGTTCGTAGAAGATTGGGACGACACTCACGGCCGGTGCTCCCGCCTGTACTGACGGGGGCTGACGCCAAGCGCCTTGCTAAACGCCGTTGCAGGGTTGCAAAAGTGCCACGCCGCGGGCCGGTTAGGTCCGAGCGCACTAACCTCGCTAACTCTCCGATAATTCATCTCCGCCCCGTCGATCTCCTACGCTGCCGTTCAACTGCAGCCATGCTGGTGCCGCTGCCTGACTAGACTACAACATGTAACCCGCGAATTCTTGCTCTGAGTGTCAGCGCGCCGCTCGTTTCCGGCAATCCGCGCAACCTCACCGCAATCCGTCTCGGACGCCTCGATCCGCTTTCCGCTAAGTCCAGAATGGCGGCATGCCCTTGGCGCTCGTGCCGCCCCCCAGGCCGCGCCCGTTGGATCGATAAAGAATGGCGAGGTTTGCCAGGATCTACAGGACAGCCAGCGGTTCCGCCGCCGTCCAAACCACGCCTGCGGCACGGCATTTCCCCCTACTCCGATCGATGCACAGCCGGTTGCCGTCCGCGATTGCCCGATCAGCGGACCATGCCGGGCACCTCGCTCGTCTTGGCAACCAGATGGTCGACCAGAGCGCGCACACGGGCCGGAACGTGCCGCCCGCCGGTGTAGAGCGCGTGCACGTCGTAGGTCGGCGGCGACCAACCCGGAAGCACCCGCTCGAGGCGGCCGGCTGCGAGCGCATCGGCGACAAGCCAGAGCGGCGCTGCGTGCACGCCGCCGCCCGCCTCGACGACTCGAACCGCAGCGCCAGCGCTGTTGACGGCAAACCGGCTCGGCGCGCGGACCCGGGCGGTGGCACCATCAGGCCCGGTCAGCGCGAGCTGATCGCGGGCCTGGAGCCAGCTGTAGAGCACGAAGTCGTGATCCTCGAGGTCGTCCGGCTGCTCGGGGCGACCGCGCCGGTCGAGGTAGGAATCCGTCGCCACGAGCACCAGCGTCATCGCCCCGAGGCGGCGAGCGACATGGCCGGAGTCCGCGAGGCGGCCGATCCGGATCGCGACATCAATACCCTGACCGACCAGGTCGACATAGCGGTCGTCGAGCAGCAGCTCGGTCCGCAAGCCGTCGTGCAGCCGGTGGAGTTCGAGCAGCCAGGGCCCGACGAACAACGCGCCGAAGTCGACCGGGGCGCTGACCCGGAGGAGCCCGCTCGGCCCGTTTGCTTCGCCGCGGACCTCTGCCTCGAGCGCATCCACCTCCTCAAGAATGTGTCGCAGCCGCTCGTAGTAAAGGCGTCCCGCCTCGGTTGGCGTGGACCGGCGCGTGCTGCGCTGGACGAGTCGCACGCTCAAGCGTCGCTCGAGAGCTGCCAGCCGACGGCTTACCGTCGAGGCCTCGGTGCGCATCTCCACCGCAACGGCCGCGATGCCTCCCGCTTCCACCACGCGGAGAAAAAGCCGCCAGTCGGCAATCGGATCATCTCTCATTTTGCGGTTTGTGCAATTTTGACTTGCCGATTGCAAGTCTTCTTGCGGCGAACGCTCGGGACTAAGTCCTCGGTCGTGCTACCGCCGGGCGACGCTCAGGCGGTCGTCCGCTGAGCAGGAGATCATCATGTCCATACCCACCATCCTCGTATTCGGCGCCTCAGGCCAGATCGGCGGCGCTCTTGTCGAGGAGCTTGCAGCCGACCATGCCGCGGGCCGCGTCCGCCTCATCGCCGGTGTGCGCCGTTCATCGGCGGCCGACGCGCTTCGCGCCCGCGGCATCGAGGCCCGGGTCCTCGACCTTGACCGCCCCGAGGTCGAAGGGCTCGCATCGCTCACCGCCGCGCTCGCCGGCGTCGACCGCGTATTCCTGCTGACCGGCTACGACGTGCGCATGCTCGCCCAGTCGAAAGCTAGCATCGACGCCGCGCGCGCGGCCGGAGTCAGCCACGTCGTCCACCTCGGCGCCTACGCCGCTGACGACACGACGATCGTCCACCTCGGCTGGCACCAGATGATTGAGGCCTGCCTCGCCCGCTCGAGCCTCGGTCACACCAACCTGCGCCCGAACTGGTTCATGCAGAACCTGCTTGCCTACGGCGGGCGCAACAGCGCTCGGCCGGGCGTGATCACCGGCTATATCGGAGATGCTCGCCCGAGCTGGGTCGACACCGCCGACATAGCAGCGGTCGCGGCCGCCATCTTGCGCGATCCCGCCGCGCACAACGGGCAAACATACCCGCTCGCCACCGAGGCGGCCTCGTTCGCGGAGATCGCGCGCCAGCTCGAGATGGAGACAGGGCGAACCTGGCGATACGACTCGGCCGAGCCGCAGGCCTTCTTCGAGGCGGTGACCGCCGCGGGCGCCGACCCAGTCTACATGGCCTGCGTACGCAATGTCTTCGAGCGCACCCGCGATGGATCACTCACCGAGGCTTCGGACGTCTTCGACACGGTGGAGCGGCTGACAGGGCGTGCACCGACGAGCCTGCGCGACTTCATCGCCAAGCATCGTGAGACCTTCGCTTACCCGCTCGCCTCCTGAAGCGCACGCAAGCCCAACCGTTCGAAAGGACCCTACCATGAACGCCAAGACCCTCCGCATCGCGATCGCCGCCATTGCAGTGGCGATGGCCACGCCGTCCGCCGCCCAGACACCCGCCCAAGTGCGGGCGATGACGGTCGAGCAGAAGTTGCAGCACCTTCTCGACCGCGAGGAGATCGGCGAGGCGATCGTCGCCTACGGCCACAGCTTCGACCGTCGCGACTGGGCGCTCCATCGCTCGCTCTTTGCCGACCGCATCGAGATGGACTTCTCCGCCTCGATCGGCGCCGGGCTGACCACGATGGCGGCCGACGACTGGGTGAAGGGCGTCAGGCCCTTCTTCGAGAGCCTGCCTGCCACGCAGCACATCGCTTACCCGCTCTCGGTCGAGATCAAGGGCGACGAGGCCTATGTCGTCTCGCTGCTCCACGCCCAGCACTTCCTGCCCAACAAGCAGGGTGCGCCCATCCAGAAGATGGTCGGCCGGTACGAGAACTGGCTCATCCGCACGCCCCAGGGGTGGAGGTTCCGCAAGATGGTCCAGCACATCGACTGGAACGAAGGCAACTGGTGGATCTTCGACAAGGCCGCGGGGAAGGCGAAGTGACGTCCGCTCCGCAGGCCCTGAGCACGCTCGCCGACGAGCGCGCGGTCGAGCGCGTGCTGGCCGACTTCGCGGCCGCCCTCGACGAGCGCGACTGGGACAGCTTCGCCGCCCTGTTCGAGCCCGAGGTCGAAGTCGAAAACCCGTACTTCTTCGGCCCCGGCCCGCAGCGGCATGCCGCCCGCGCTTATGCGGACGCCGCGCGAACCGTGCTCGGCGGCCTGGACGCGACGCAGCACCTCATCGCTAACCCGAGGGTCGATGTCGCCGGCGAGGAAGCACGCGCCCGCGCCTCGATGACCGCGCGTCACTTCCTCGCCAACGACCGCGGCGCGCCCTCCTTCGACATGGGCGGGGCCTACGACATGCGTCTGCGCCGCGGCGCAGACCACGCGTGGCGTATCGCGCGGCTCGCCCTCAAGGTGCGCTGGCGCGAAGGAAACTGGCACGTATTCGAGGCGGCCGCGCGCGTCTCGGCCCCCGCAGGAGAACGCTTATGACCCTCGACCGCCGTGCCGTCCTCGGCGCGACCTTCTCGGCTGCGGTCGCCGCTCCCGCGCTCGCGCTCGCGCTCGCGCAGGCGCCGGCACAGACGGCCGCGACGGGCGGCCCACCGCTGCCGAACCCGAGCCGCACCGGCCTGTTCTTCCGGCCCAACCACGTCTCGCTGCGGGTCACCGATCTAGCGCGCGCGGTCGATTGGTGGAGCCGCGTGTTCGGCGCGCAGGTCGTGCGCCGATCCCGCATCGGCAACATCGATCCCGATGCTGCCATCGCATCCCTCCACATCGCGGACGGCTTCCACATCGAGCTCGTCGGCGGCGGCCGCGCGCGGGCCGCTACCCCCCCGCCCGCCAGCATCGGCGAGGACTACGGCGTCCTCGGGTGGAAGCATGTCGGGTTCACCGTTCGCGACATGGACGAGGTGAAAGCGCATCTCACGCGAGAAGGCGTCAAGGTCGACTACGAGGTGGAGCGCCCCGACTACGGCGTGCGCATCGCTCTTCTGCGCGAGCCCGACGGCTATTTCATCGAACTTTACGCGCCGCTCGCCTGAAGCGCCGCGCGACCGGAGGATGCTATGAATAGATTGCTGCTCAAGCTTGCTGCGACGGCGTTGATCGCTGCCGCACCCGCTGCCGCTCAACAGGCTGCGGCGCCTTCGCCCTGGGTCGTCGACCCCGCGACACTATCGTCCCGCTTCGGTTCCGACGACCAGCGCGGCAACGCCAACCTCTTGTCACCCGAGGTGGTGAAGCGCGCGCTGACCCTCGTGCGCGAGGGGCGTGTCATCAGCCTCGCGGTCCCGCTCTCTCGCGACACGCCCGCCTATGGCTGGCGGCGTTTCGAGGTGATCGTTGCGCAAAACGAGGGCACCGGCCATTCCAACAACGAGGACATCGTCACCGCACCTATCAACACGGGCACCCAGATCGACGGGCTGGCGCACATGGGCGTCGACGGCCACTTCTTCGGCGGGCGAAAAGGTGCTGACATCCAGGCGGTTTCGGGCCTGAAGAAGGACGGCATCGAGAACGCGCCGCCGATCGTCACCCGCGGCGTGCTCCTCGACATCGCGGGACTCAAAGGCACCGAGCGGCTGCCGATCGGCTACGTGGTCACCCCCGCCGACATCGAGGCGGCGATGAAGCGGCAGGGGATCGCCGCGATCGATGCGGGCGATGTCGTGATCTTCCACACCGGCCACCGCACGCTGCTCAGGAACGGCGACACTAAGACCTTCCTCAGTGGCCAGCCCGGCCCCGGGATCGCGGCCGCCGAGTGGCTCGCCGGGCGCCAAGTGGTGGCGGTCGGCGGCGACAGCGGCAGTATGGAGGCGATGCCGCACGAGCGAACCGGGCTACTGTTCCCAGTGCACCAGCTGCTTCTCGCCAAGCACGGCATCTATATCCTCGAGAACATCGCGACCGAGCGCCTCGCCGAGGCCGGCTGGAGCGAGTTCCTGTTCGTCGCGGCGCCGCTCCCGATGGTGGGCGCGTCGAGCTCGTGGATCAACCCAGTGGCGATCCGATGACCTCCGAGCAAGCGCCGGCACGCCCGCTCACCCTCTACGTGATCCCGGGCTCGCCCTCCTCGTGGCGTGTCTGGCTCGCGCTCGGGCACCTGGGCGTCGAGCACCGCGTCGAGCGACTGTCGTTCAACGCCGGCGACACCCGGACGCCTCAATTCTTGGCGCTCAACCCGCGCGGCCAGGTACCGGTGCTCGTCGACGGCAGCCTCGTGCTCACCGAGAGCTTCGCGATCATCGAGCATCTCGAGGAGACGCGCGCGGACCGCGGCGCCGGTCGGTCACTCTGGCCGATTGAGCCAAACGCCCGCGCGCTGGCGCGCCGGATCGCCCACGCCGCTGACGGGAACCTCGGCGCGCGCGTCTACCGCCCGCTTGCCGATCAGCTGTTCCTCAGTGCAGAGGCGCATCGCTCGACGGCTATCGTGGAGCGGGCGCTCGACACCGGCCGCGTCGAGCTGGCTTGGCTCGAGGGCGAGCTCGGGCACCCCTTCTTCGGCCGCTTCGAACCATCCGTCGCCGATTTCACGGTGTACGGCCTCCTGGCCTTCATCGGCCATATCGGCCGGCACTTTCCCGCAGCCGACCTCGCGCCAGTGCGCGGGCCCCGGCTCCTTGAGTGGAGCCGGCGCGTCGAGGCGCTTCCCTACTTTGCCGAAACCTGGCCCGGCAACTGGCCGTCCCGCGAACGCGGAGAACCGGCCGCGGCCAAGGAATGACCGCATGCAGGCCGCTGTTCTGCGCACGCAACGCGAGCCGCTCGCGATCGAGGCGCTGCCCGACCCGACACCCGGCCCCGAGGAGGTGATCATCCGGATCGAGGCGGACGGCATCTGTCGCTCCAACTGGCATACCTGGGTCGGCGACTGGGACTGGGTCGGCAATAGCCCGCCGCTCCCAATCTGCCTTGGCTATAAGTCCAGCGGGACCGTCGAGGCGGCCGGCCCCGACGTGCGCTCGTTCCGCCCCGACGACCGGGTGCTCTCGGCCAACATCTGGTGCTGGATGTAGTGAAGCCATGTCGCGGACTCGCATCTCCTCGGCGGACCTGCTTTCGACGCTCGTCTCCATAAGGGCGGTGCGCCGTGCCGTTTACCTCGGCTTCGAAGGACCCGGCGCGCTGCAGGCTTCGCGAGCTCACTCGTGCTGGATGTAGAACCGTTCCAAGAGGTCTAGGATAAGGTCGGAAGGATCTTCGCCCCGCTCCTTGATCGCGAGCATCTCGACGAGCTGCTCGGTTGTAACGAAAAGAATGACCTTGCCTTCTTCGCTGAATATTGTGTTGCGCTTGATATGCGCCGAGCGATCCGGTGCCTTGTTGCAGCACATGATCGCGAGCCGCCCCATTGGTTTCGTCAGGTAATTGCGGGTTTGGTTTGTCTCCTCCTTGCCGATCTCCTCCGCGTCGTAATTCTTGAACTCGAACAAAATGATTCGGGCACCCAGCTCCTGATAAAGGCGGCCCCAGTTGTTGGATGCTTCGAGATTGCGGTTGGGGAAGACGGCGTCGCGTCGATCTATGCCCGAGTAGGTCCTTGGCTGCTCGAGCGGCAAGGTGAGCGGCGGCACGAACAGGTACTTAAGTATGTCGACGCAGACGTTCTCGAAGTCGCGCCAACCATCCCGCCCCGCCGGGCAGTCCCGCAACCGGCGACGCAGCATCTGCGGCTCGGTCATCGGTCGTGTCCCTGGGAGTGGTGTAGGAGCGGATTGCCGCTGAGGTGGTCATCGCCGGTCTTCGGCTAGGGTTCGAGTTGCGAAGCTTGAACCTGACCGGAGACGACGATGACCGACGACAGAATGGCCCTGATCGAGCTGATCGAGAAGGGCGCGGACGGCGATCTCGTGCGCGAGCTGCTGGCCTATGCCGCCGAGCGCCTGATGGAGCTGGAGGTCGAGGCCCGCACCGGCGCTCCCGCGGGCCAGCGCAGCGCCGACCGGCTCACCCACAGGAACGGCTATCGGGAGAGGGCCTGGGAGACCCGGGCCGGACGCATCGACCTGGCGATCCCGAAGCTGCGCAAGGGCTCATACCTGCCCTCGTTCCTCGAGCCGCGGCGCACAGCCGAGAAGGCGCTGACCGCCGTGATCCAGGAGGCCTATGTGCACGGGATCTCGACGCGGGCCGTCGACGACCTCGTCAAGGCGATGGGCGGCTCGGGCGTATCCAAGAGCCAGGTCTCTCGGCTTTGCGAGGAGATCGACGAACGGGTGAACGCCTTCCTGGCTCGCCCCATCGAGGGCGCCTGGCCGTATCTGTGGATCGACGCCACCTACCTGAAGGTCCGCGAGGCCGGCCGCATCGTGTCCGTGGCGGTGATAGTCGCGGTGGGCGTGAGCACGGACGGCCGTCGCGAGGTGCTGGGCGTCGCGACCGGCGCGTCGGAGGCCGAGCCCTTCTGGAAGGCCTTCCTGCGCTCGCTCGCTGACCGGGGCCTACGGGGCGTGCGGCTCGTCGTCGCCGATGATCACAAGGGATTGCGAGCGGCCGCTGCGAAGGTGTTCAGCGTCACGCATCAGAGGTGCCGCGTGCATTGGCTGAGGAACGCGCTCGCCCATGTCCCACCCAAGCAGCGGCCGGCTGTGGTGGCGATGCTCAAGACGATCTTCGCCCAGGACAGCGCGGAAGCCGCCCGCGAGCAGTGGGCCTCGGTTGCCGATACCCTACGGGAGCGCTTCCCAAAGCTCGCCGAGCTCATGGACGGCGCGCGCGAGGACGTGCTGGCCTACATGACCTTCCCGCGCGAGCACTGGCCGCAGATCGCCAGCACGAACCCGCTGGAGCGCCTCAACGGAGAGATCAAGCGGCGCGCCGACGTGATCGGCATCTTCCCGAATGAGCGAGCCGTCATCCGGTTGGTGGGCGCACTCATGCTGGAGCAGAACGACGAGTGGGCCGTGTCGCGTCGCTACATGAGTCTGGAGTCGCTCGCCGCCTTGAGCGATGATCCCGTTCGCAGGCTGTCCGCCGTGGCCGCCTGATCACCCTCGGACCCTGCCGAGGACCAGCGCTCCTACACCACGCAACGGGACACGACCCGGTCATCGATCAGCCCGCGGCAGGTGACGCTCGACTACGTCGGGGCGAGCGAGCAGGAGATTTGTTAGCTCGGTACCGTCCAGAACCCTTATGGTCCGTCCAGCCTTCGCCGCCGACTCCTCCAGGAAGTCCCGGGCGACCGAGGTTAAGCGGCCATTCGTGACGAGCAAGCACTGCGTCGTCGCCGGCTGTTCCGCCAAGTAACCGAACAGCTGCTGCAACGAGGATACGCTGACCCTCTCGTTTTTGTAGTGCTTCACCTCCACGAGCCAACTCGTGGTGCGATTGGCGCCAAACGGGTCGCGGTCGCGGAAGGTCGCCGCGAAGTCGAATCCGCGATCGATTCGCTCTTCACGTTCGGCGATATCGAAGCCGACATCGCTCAGCAGGTCGGCCACGAGCCGCTCGAATACGACTGGGCTCGTGCGCGCCAGATCGACGTCAGATACCGTCTTCAGCTGAGCGACGAGCCGCTCGATTGCTTGGTGGCGGTCGTGTCGCAGATCGAGATAAAGGTGATCGGCCAGCGCGGGCGGAATCTGGCAGTCCTGAATCAACGCCGGGATGACCGCGACGGCGCGATCCGCGAGCGCCCGTGCAAACGAGTTCGAGCTGAGCTCGGCTTGCATCCACCGCGAGCTAACGGAGGCTTCTGAGAGCAGCACGAGCAATACATCCGCCGATGCCACGGCGTCCTCGACACGCTCGAGGATCGAGTCCCCTGGGGCGAGGCTCCACTGGTCAAGCCACGTGTTCAGGCCTGCCCCCTGTAGAGCTGACACGATCTGAGCCGCGACTTCCCGATCCTGGTGGGCGTAGCTCAGAAAAACTCGTCGCTCTTTCGCCTGCCGCTCCTCAATGTTGGTCATCTCACCGCCGCTTTAGTCTCGAGCCGTATATCCTGTGAATAGCCGTGACGTCGGCCCGCAGCGCTCTTTTGAAGCTCCCGCATCTCCACCAACACCTCGCGGCCAATCCGCTCAATCATGGGGTCCGCCGTGCAGGCCGGGTCGACTAGCTCAACAGCCCCCTCGGTCTGAGCGAGGCCCTCTACCCGGACTATGTCGACAACAAGGTTCACCGGCATGTAGAGGTGGAGGACGCTGAACCTTCCAACGTGCACCGCGCGGGGGCGTACGCCGGCCGGGACGAGCCCGCAGCTACTCGCGGGTATCTGCTTTCCCCAGGCGAGCCGCTCGTCGAGCAACACCTCCGCGCCGAAGCCGACCTGGGGGATCCACACGATGTGCCGCAGCGCATGAGCTTCTGCCCATACCTCTTGAACATCGTCGTTGTTGTGGGTCCAAAGAGCAGTCGCTAGGGGCGTGCGTTCAGAACCGAGCGCTATATGCATCGGATCGCGGTTCCAGCCGCGGCTCATGTTGGCGAGGATGTCGGGCGCGCTCACGGCCGCTCCTCAAGGGGACTTGCCCATGTGCCACCAGCCACCTTGAGCACGTACCTTGAGGGTGTCATATCATGCGCTCCTCGCAGACCAGACGCGGAGCTCGGATCGGCTGAGGTCGTGGCGGTGGACTTATCGGCTGTCGATGCCCCTACAACTACGCTCATTCCGGCGTATTGCCAGCTAAACCTGCTCAGCGCACGGTAAGGCCGGTCGTCGATCTTGCTTTCTCCGAGCAGCGCCGGATTGTCGTTGTCGGGTGACCAAACGGCACTGAACGGCAGCACCTCGCCGGCGAGGGGCACAAACGCGACATGTGGGTACGAGACACCGGCCTCCGCGCCGCTAATCAAGCTGACGCCGAAATTCAGGCCGACCATCGCCATGAGGGCCTCGCGCGCGACGCGGTGATGGTCGATACGAGGACTGAACCCGAGCGTCGCTAGTCGCTGGACGATGAAGTCGTGGATCTCGGGTCCGGGTGCCGCGCGGCTAACAATGAACTGGTCCTGCGCTAGATCAGACAGGTGGACGATGCCCGCACCTGCCCGAGCATCCTAGGCGGGAAGAGCCGCTAAAATCGGCTCATGCCAGAGATGCTCGGCATCGCAGCCCTGGGGCTGCGGCTTGCCAGTCAGGAAGGCGACATCCAAGACCCGACCGACTAGATCTGCCACGTGCGCACGAGGCTCTCCTTCGACGAGCTCCATCGCGACGGTCGGGTGCTCGGCTCGGTAGACTCGGAGCAACCGGTTCAAGAAGCTTGAGGAGATCGAGACGACCACGCCGATCTTGAGCGTACCCTCGCCAGCATACCCCGCAGCTCGTACCGTCCGAACTGCCGCTTCTAGATGCGAGAGGACGTTTCGGGTGTCCTCAAGAAAACGCCGGCCCGCGACAGTTAGTCGGACGCCCCCACGGTGCCTCTCGAAGAGAGATACCCCGAGTTTATCTTCCAACCCTCTGATCCGGCGACTGAGTGCAGACTGCTCGATGCCGAGATGCTCGGCCGCCCTCCGGAAGCCATAGGCCTCCGCGACGGCGACGAACGAATTGAGGTCCTTGAGATCCATGCCAGCCCGATCGAGAGTCGAGCCAGACAAGCTAACCAGATCGGCGATGCGTGTTCGGCACTCACTGTTGTTCTGCCGGCATCACTGCTGGATCGGGTTGCCGGACAGAAGGTCGGGAGCGGTGAGACTCACCTCTATGCAGGTGCCCCTCGGGGTTCCGATGCGAAGGTGACTGGGGGCATCTTCGCCGCTCAGATCACCGATAGAGGGACGCCTCGCGGGCACCGACTGATCGAAGGTTAGGCTCGGGCAGCGTGTTGAGACTCAGGTGAGCCCGCCCACCGCGTCCTGCATCGATCATGATGATGCGAATGACATCTCCGAGCGCCTCGACTGCACGAAGTGACGCCCGGTCTGATCCGACGTCGACCGCTAGGAATCCAAGATCTGCGGCGAGCTTGGCGACTGCCACCTTCGCATCGCCATCCTCACCGGCGACAAAGGTCTGAGCGCTTGACTCCCTCAGCGCCTCGGGGGTGGTGTCGAAGCTCTCCATCGCAATCGTGTTGAACGCCTTCACGACCCGCGCCGCCGGCGCGTTGTCCTGCAGCCGCTCCGCGATTGCCTTCTCGAACCAGGCTCCGGAACGGGCCTCGTTGGCGTAGTCGCGGTTGTTAACCTCGATGACGACTTTGCCGTCGAGCAGCGCAGGATTGACGAGCACAGCGGCCGGATCGGGCTCCCGCATCGTCCAGACGAGCACCTCGCCGAACGCAGCCGCCTCGTCGTTGCTGCCTGCCGTAGCGCCAGAGCCGGCGCGCTCGGCCGCCGCGTGGGCCTGCTCGGGCCGGCGTGCGCCGAACATGACCTGGTGGCCGACCGCGGCCAGACGGGTCCCAAGCGCGCGACCCATATTTCCTGACCCAATGATGCCAATGTTCATGTGAATGCTCCTTCTGTCAGGCGGCACGCGCGTCGCCCGACCAGCGGCCGAGGCGCTCGCCGCCGTCCACATCGAGGACGGCGTTCGTGATCGCGGGGTTTGTGATGAGAGCCAGCACGGCGGCCGCGATGTCGTCCGGCGCGCCAGCGTGTTCGGCGAGTTGTCGGTCCGGCCGCATACCGATTCCGCCCGGCGAGATTACGTTGACGCGGATCGGCGCGAGCTCGATCGCAGCGGCGCGCGCGAGCGCCTCGATGCCGCCGTGGAGCGCGGTCCAGACGCCGAAGCCCGCGCCGGGACGCCGGCCGCTCGAGCCCGAAACAAGCACCAGCGAGCCCGTGGGCGCGACGAAGCGGGGTGCGAGGTGCACCGCGTTGTAGGACGCCCAGAGCCGCGACTGCGCGCCCTTGAAGCCGGCGAGATCGGTTGCCGGGATGGAGGATGCGCGCGCCCCACCCGCCGACAAGGCGACCACGACATGGTCGACGCGCCCTGCGAGCGCGTAGAGCCGCGCGGCGTCGCCGGCGTCTGCAAAGTCGCCAACGAGCGTGCGCGCCCGGGAGCCAAGTGCGGACGCTGCGGCTCGAAGCCTCGCCTCATCGCGCCCGACGAGAATCGGCTCTCCGCCCGCCTCGACGACCGCCCGGGCGACCGCCGAACCCATCGCTCCCGAGCCACCGAGGACAAGTAGCTTTCGCTGCAAGAGCTGTTGCATGTTGGCGTTCCTCAAACGAGGTGGAGGCCGCCGTCGACCGTCAGCACGGCGCCGGTGACATAAGGATTAGTGGCAAGCGAGATTGCCGCCTGCGCGAGGTCCTCCGCGCGCCCGGCGCGCTGCGCCGGAAGCGTCTTCTCCATCCAATCAGCGAGGTCGGTCCGCTGCGCCTCGGTCCAGACGCCCGTCAGCACGACGCCGGGTGCGATGACGTTGACCCGCAAGGGGGCGAGCTCGACCGCGAGCGAGCGCCCGAGCTGGATGACCGCGGCCTGGACGCCGTTCATGACCGAGAGGCCGGCGTCCTTGCCTGTGGGCTTCAGCCCCGCGATGCTCCCGAAAAGCGTCGCCGAGCCGCCCGCCGGCATCTTTGGCACAACCGCGCGCAGCACATTCACCTGGCCCCAGAACTTGTCGAAGCTCGCGCGCATGACAGCCTCGTCGAGCTCGAGGAAGGCGCCCCGCTTCTTGTTCTCATCCGCGACTGCCGGGATGACGACATGGTCGATCCGGTCGAAGAGGGCGAGCGCGGCACGAACGGCCTCGGCATCGAGATAGTCGAACGCTATCATCTCGGCGTCGCCCGGGCGCTCGATCCCGGCGCGAACCTTGGCGAGCGCGTCGGTCGAGCGGCTGGCAAGGATCACGCGGGCGCCGAGCCGATTGGCTAGTGCTGCGGTCGCAGCACCGATGCCGGAAGAGGCGCCGACGACGAGCACCGTCTGACCGGTGAGCGAGAAGGGATGATCGAGCATTGTCTTGGCCCTCACTTCACGGGCGCGAATTCGGGGCGGGCGAACTCGGTGAAGAGCCCGTCGACGCTGAGAGCGACGATGTCGCGCATTCCGGCCGGGTTTTCGTAAGGAAAGCGCGCGACGATCGCCTTGTTCGCCGCAGCCTTGGCGGCGGCCGTGTTTCCGGCCCGCACATATTCAGCGAGCGCGAGGCGCCGCGTCGCGACGATGTAGTCGCGCTGGTCGGCGAGCAGCTGCTGCTTCGGGCCGGAGGCGCCGTGCCCGGGGTGAACAGTGCGCGCGTTGGGAAACAGGATGTCCAGCCGGTCGAGCGCTGCCAGCCACTCGCTCGTCGACGCCTCGCCGAAGAGCGCGTGAAGACAGTTAAGGACGAGGTCGCCGACGTAGAGGTCACCGGTCGAGGGCACGTAATAGGCGGTGCCAGAGTTCGCCTCCGCCTTGCCCATTTCGCGGGCGATGATGGTGAGGCCGTCAATCTCGAGCGTCGCGTCGCCGTCGAACGTGCGGTCGGGCAGCGTGAACACCTTCGGGGCGTTCGCCGGGTCGAACTCCTGAACAAGCTTGTTGAAGCCGTACGGATCGGTGCGGATCGTCTCCGAGGTGGTCTTCGACGACCAGATGACGGCGTTTGGGAACGCCTCCTTAAAGATGCCAAGGCCGACATAATGGTCGGGGTGCCCGTGCGTGACGAGCACCGCGCGCACGGGCTTGCCCGTCGCTTTTGCCGCGGCGAGCGCCTTCCGGGCGTGCGCCAGGTCGCGCTGAACGTCGATCACGACGAGGCCGCCGCCCGGCGTCTCGATCCAGTGCGTGTTGACCGTGCCCGGGCCCGGGTAGGTGTAGACGCCGGTGGCGAGCGGCCTCTGTGCGAGCGCCTGACCGCTGAGCGGCACGGCGCCGAGCAGCAGTGCGCCAGCGGCGGAGAGGAGCAGGTTGCGGCGGTTCATGTCGGGTCTCCTTCGAACGAGTTGAAGGTGACAGGAAACCGTCCTTCAGCCAAGTTGATCGTCATGAAACACGAATTCAGTGAGATTGAGCTGCGCAAGCTCGATCTGAACCTGCTGCTGGTGTTCTCCGCCCTCATGCGTGAGCGGAGCGTCAGCCGTGCCTCGAAGCGGCTGTTTATAGGTCCGTCGGCGGTCAGCATGGCGCTGACGCGGCTGCGCGACGCGGTCGGCGATGCTCTGTTCGTACGTGCGAGCGCAGGCATGGAACCGACTCCGCGCGCGTTGGCGCTGTGGTCCGAGCTGGAGCCGGCGCTGGCGAATATAGAGCTCGCGGTCCGAGGGCTGCGGCGCTTCGATCCCGCGACAGCCGATCTGACCATTCGCTTTGCGGCGCCCGACGACCTGGAGTTCGTGCTGGTGCCGCTACTTCTGGAGCGCTTGGAGACCGAGGCGCCGGGCGTGCGGCTGGTGGTACGCCCGTCCGACTTCCGCACGCTACTCGGGCGCCTCGACGAGGGCGACGCCGACGTCGCGCTCTCGGCGACGCCGACGAACGGGATCGAGCGGCGGCACCGTATCCGGCCGCTGCACCGCGATGGGTTTTCGGTGCTCTACGACGCCAAACGGCTCGGTCGAGAGGGCGCGCTCGACCTCGACACCTACCTCGAGGTGCCGCATCTCCTGCTCTCAATCACCGGAGACCTGCACGGGCTCATGGACGAGCGGCTGGCCGAGATGGGCCGCTCGCGTCGGGTGATCGCGGCCGTGTCCCATTTCCCAACCATGCCGTATATCCTGAGACGGCGGCGCGCGCTCGCCAACATGCCGTCAGTCGCCGCCCGGTACTATGCCGAGACGTATGGGCTTGAACTCAGCCCACCGCCGCTGACGTCCCCCGACTTCGAGGTGTCCCTCGCTTGGCACGCCCGCACCGACGCTGACCCGGCCCAGATTTGGTTTCGTGATCTTGTCGCCGAAGCGGTTGCCGATCTTCGAAAGGGGCGATGAAACATTGGTGCGGGCGGTCCGACTCGAACCAAAACGTCTTACCTCGGCGAAGTTTGGACCATCGCCGTCGACGCTGCGCTTCCCGCGACGAGCTGCCCGCTACGCAAAACGAACAGTGGAGAGCGCGGAGAGAGCACCTATCGTTCACCCGGCATATCCGCCGCCGATTACTAGTTTTTGTACTACGCCCCGAACCATCGCCTTCCATCGCTCACGATCGATGACAATCATCAGCGGAAGCTATGGAAGAGAAGGTATACTCATGAGTAGAGCGAAGATCGACCTGCCCCGTACTATCAGACGGCAAGAGTTGAAGCAGATTGTCCCCCTCGCCGACAGCACAATCTACGAGATGGAACAGAGGGGCGAATTTCCGAAGCGCTATGCGCTCAGCCCTCGCTGCGTCGTCTGGAACCTTGCCGAAATTGAAACTTGGCTATCCGAGCGACGCGCCCGCCCAATCGAGCGGGCGCGCGCGCCGGATGTTCGCCAACGCCGAACGCGTCCTGTCAAAGCGTTGGATCGAGTAGCGCGGCCGGAGCCGACGGCGGGAGGATGATGGGGGCTCGCTTCCGACCCTCACACCAAGCGTCGACCAAATCCGCCCACTCCTGGAGCATGTGCCTCCGTTGATGCTCGTACTCTGCCTTGTTGTACACGCCTCGAGACGATCGTCCGTCCTCGTGCGCAAGGCACTTCTCGATCCAATCACTATTAAAACCGAGTTCGTTTAGCAGCGTCGAGCCGGTGCGGCGAAGGTCGTGAACCGTGAAGGGCGCGAGCGGCAGACCCTGTTCCTTGGCCTTCTCGACGACCGAATAGGTGACCCGATTGAAGGTCGCTCGCGACATCGGTGCATCGGCATCGTAGCGCGAGGGCAGGAGGTACTTGGAATTCCCTGCGCAGGTCTTGAGCGCGATCATGATGTCGAGCGCTTGCGTTGATAAATAGACGTTGTGAGGGCGCGAACGCTTCATGCGCTCCTTTGGAATGCTCCAAACGGCATTCTCAAAGTCGACCTCATCCCAGGTCGCATCCTGCAGCTCGCTTTTGCGGACCATCGTAAGCAGGATCAGCCGCAGTCCGAGCCTGATAGTCGGCAGCGTAGGGACCTGCTCGATGACCTTAAACAGGACACGGATCTCCACCGGGGACAGCGATCGATCGCGAGGGACGAACGTAGCGACCGACGACGGCCCCACCTCATCGGCTGGGTTCGGCACACGCTCCCCGTGAAGGATGGCGAAGCCAAAGATTTGCTTCACGATGTCCCGTACATGGATGGCAGTCGCCGGTGCACCGCGCTCAACGATTTTCGCACAGAGCGCCCGGAGGTCGTCCGGCAGGATCTCGGTCAGGAGCCGCTTCTGCCAAGCAGGTCTTAGCTCGCGTTCGAAGATGGACCGCCGCATGGCGCGCGTACTGTCCGCCATCGGCGCCTTCTGAAGCCAGCGCTCGCCGAACTCGCCGAAGCTCTTGGCCTCTCGCAGCCGACGCTTGTCACGTTGCTTCTCCTGAGCCGGCGAGCGCCCGTCAGCCAGGGCGCGGCGTGCGTCGAGGCATTTCTCTCTCGCGCGGGCCAGCGACAGTCCTGCGGGCCCGTAACGGCCGAGGGTCAGCGTCTCGCGCCGACCACGCATGCGGTAGTCGAAGCGGAACGAGATCGAGCCCCCGGGCGAGACGAACGCGTACATTCCGTCCCGGTCGGTGACCTTATAGGGCTTCTCCTTCGGCTTGAGATTCTTGAGCGCAACATCGGTGAGCATAACGGGCTCCTTATCAGGATACCGTCACCCCGGAGCGGCGCCACCACCACCCTCATTTCTGCAGCGCTGACAGGCACTTACGCTGCAAAAACTACCGTCATCCGAGCTTCTGAGAATGACGGTATGGCTGCGCGTTCGCGAAATCAAGCCGAAGGCGTTCCGTCAATTAAGCCGTCACGCGGCTTCGCTGCCCACCGATAGCCCGCGATAGCTATCGTAGGAAAAGGCTTGCGATCCGAGCATCTTAGGTCGGTTATTGCGATCGGGACCGATAGCCTTCGAGGCCCAGCGAATCATTCCCACTCGATCGTTCCCGGCGGCTTCGAGGTGATGTCGTAGGTGACGCGGTTGATGCCCTTCACCTCGTTGATGATCCTCGTCGCCACGCGGCCTAAGAATTTCATGTCGAAGGGGTAGAAGTCGGCCGTCATACCGTCGACCGACGTGACGGCGCGGAGCGCGCAGACATGGTCGTAGGTGCGGCCGTCGCCCATGACGCCCACGGTCTTCACCGGCAGCAGCACCGCGAAGGCCTGCCAGATTTCGTCGTAGAGGCCGGCGAGGCGGATTTCCTCGAGGTAGATCGCGTCCGCCTTGCGCAGGATATCGAGCTTCTCCCGCGTGATCTCGCCGGGCACGCGGATGGCGAGGCCCGGACCCGGGAAGGGGTGGCGGCCCACGAAGGCCTGCGGCAGGCCGAGCTCGCGGCCGAGCGCGCGCACCTCGTCCTTGAAGAGCTCGCGCAGGGGCTCCACGAGCTTCATGTTCATGCGCTCGGGCAGGCCCCCCACATTGTGGTGGCTCTTGATGGTCACCGAGGGACCGCCGGTGAAGGACACGCTTTCGATCACGTCCGGATAAAGCGTGCCCTGCGCCAGGAAATCGGCCCCGCCGATCTTCTTCGCCTCCTCTTCGAACACGTCGATGAAGAGCCGCCCGATGGTCTTGCGCTTCACCTCGGGGTCGGAGACGCCCTCCAACTCGCCGATGAACAGGTCCTGGGCCTGCACGTGAACGAGGGGGATGTTGTAGTGGTCGCGAAACAGCGTCACGACCTGCTCGGCCTCGTGCGCCCGCATCAGGCCGTGATCGACGAACACGCAGGTGAGCTGCTCGCCGATGGCTTCGTGGATCAGCACCGCGGCGACGGCGGAATCGACGCCGCCCGAGAGGCCGCAGATCACGCGGCCGCTGCCCACCTGCTGGCGGATGCGCTCCATGGCCTCCTCCTTGAAGGCGCGCATGGTCCAATCGCCCGAGCAGCCCGCGATACCGCGCACGAAGTTGCGGATGAGGAGCGCGCCGTGGGGCGTGTGGGCCACCTCCGGGTGGAACTGCACCGCATAGAATTGCCGGCTCTCGTCGCCCACCACCGCGAAGGGCGCGTTGGGCGAAATCGCGTAGGTTTCGAAGCCGTCGGGGAGCTTGGTGACCCGGTCGCCGTGGCTCATCCAGACCGGGTATTTTTCCCCCACATGCCACACGCCCTTGAAGAGCGGGTTCTCGGCCAGGATCTCGATTTCGGCCCGGCCGAATTCAGCGTGGTGCCCGCCCTCGACCTCGCCGCCGAGCTGCACCGCCATGGTCTGCTGGCCGTAGCAGATGCCGAACACCGGCACCTCGCCATTGAACACGTCCTGCGGCGCGCGGGGCGAGCCCTCGCCGGTCACGGAGGCCGGCCCGCCCGAGAGGATCACGCCCTTGGGCTTGTGGGCCCGGAAGGCTTCCTCGGCCTTATGGAACGGCACGATCTCGGAATAGACCCCCTCCTCCCGGACGCGCCGCGCGATGAGCTGCGTCACCTGGGAGCCGAAATCGACGATGAGGATTTTGTCGTGGGATTGGGTCATGGCTCGTCGTGGAAGAAGCGGAGGCGCTTGACAAGAGGATCGTCTCCGAGCCGCGACCGGCAGCGCAGGACGAACTCGGCATCAGCCGTCAGAAGGAGGGCATCCCGCCGCTCGGCGGCGGCAAGATACAGGCAGTCGTAGATCGGATGCTCGATCGCACGCGCCAGGGCAACCGTGCGGCTGAGAATTTCTGTCGATGGCACGATTTCGGGCATGTTGAGCGCCAGATCATCGAGAGCCTCGGCGAACACCGCATCCTCCAACTGGCCCCTCCGAAGCTGCCGCAAGAGCGCGTTGACGACTTCGAGTCGGAAGATATCGGCGGTCAGAAGGTGAAGGTCGCCGTCGTCGAGAAGGCGCAGCGCCTTCTCGCTCCCGATCTCGTTCACATACCATTTGACGGCAACGCTGGCGTCGAGAACCAAAGCCGTCATCGGCTGTCGCGATCCTCGCGGATGAAGACCACCGACTCGGTTTCGGCCATTGTGGGCTGAGAGGCGACGATCCGGCGAGCCACCTCCGACCGGGAGCGCCGCCGCGAGGCCAGGGACTGCCGCAGCAACTCGGCCGCATAATCCTGTGGGTCGAGCCCCTGCGCGGAGGCCTGCTGCTCGATCTCCCGCAGCAGGCGATCCTCAAGGCCCCTGATCGTCATGTCGCCCATCGTGACCTCATGTGGCGTTCCCGGCCAGCATAGCAACGAAGAACCCGTCCGTCCCGGTCCTGAGCGGCGTCATCTGAAGGCCGTGGGCGGTGAAGTGCACGAGGTCGGCCAGGTGGGCGAAGCCGGCACCGGCCAGCACCTCGCGAGCGGGCACGACCCGCAGGGCCGGCTCCCGCTCCAGCAAGCGGTTCAGCGCGTCGTCGTTCTCGTCCGGCAGGATCGAGCAGGTGATGTAGGCGATGCGGCCGCCCGGACGCACGAGGCGGGCGGCGCGATCGAGCACCGCCGCCTGCTCCTGCTGACGGGTCGCGAGGCTGCCCGGGCGCAGGCGCCATTTGGCGTCCGGATTGCGGCGCCAGGTACCAACCCCGGTGCAGGGGGCGTCCACCAGCACGAGGTCCACCCGCCCGTCGAGATCCGTGACCGCATCGGCCCGGGCCCGCGGGGTGCGGACCTGAACGTTGCGGACGCCCGCCCGGGTGAGGCGGTCGTGGATGGGGGCGAGGCGCCGGGCGTCGTTGTCGGTGGCGTAGATCTGGCCCTGGTTCTCCATCATGGCCGCGAGCGCCAGAGTCTTGCCGCCGCCGCCGGCGCAGAGGTCCACGACCTGCTCGCCGGGCTTCGCGCCGGAGAGAAGGGCTGCGATTTGCGAGCCCTCGTCCTGGATCTCGATCCAGCCTTTCAGGAATTCGGGCTCGGCCTGCACGGCGGGGCCGCGGCCGTCCTCGCTTGGGCCAATGCGCAGGCCCAGCGGCGACAGGGGCGTCTCCACGGCGCCGAGATGCGGCAGGGCGTCGTGCGCCTCCTCGCGGGAGGCCGCTTTCAGGGTGTTGACGCGCAGATCGAGGGGCGCGCGGGCGGCGAGCCCCTGGAGTTCGGGCACGAGCCCGTCGCCGAGAAGCCGCGCGAGGGATGGTTCGATCCAGTCCGGGAAATCGCCGGCCACGGGAGCGGGCGCTCCTTCGAGGCTCCCGTTCGCGAGCCGGTCGCGCTCGGCCTCGCTCAAGGGCTGCGGCGCATGGCGCTCGCCCGAGCAGAGCCCGGCGATGGCCTCAGGGTCCATACTGCGCTGGAGGCGCAGCATGCCGAGCAGAACCGCCCGTGGCGTCCCCTCCCCCATCACGAAAGCCGCCGAGGCCTTCCGGCGCAAGCTGTCGTAGACGAGGCTGGCGATCGCCGCGCGATCCTTCGAGCCCGCGAAGCGGTGGGAGAGGCCCCAAACCTTCAGGGCCTCCGCGGCCGGGCGGCGGCGTGCGTCGATGTCGGCCAGAACCTCGATAGCGGCGGACAGGCGTGCGGCGGGGGTCATGCGCTGAGAAGAATCCGGACTGCGAACACGATCCACATGAGCATCAAGACCGTGGAGCCCACGAGGAAGGCCGCGAAGCGGCGCTGGATGTGGTTCGTCGTGGTGTAGACATAGGCATGGACAAGGCGGGAGAGCACGAAGATCCAGGCCATCGCGACGAAGAGGAAGTCCGCCTTCTGCGTGATCAGCGCGAAAGCAACCAACGCATAGAACAGCACCGGTACCTCGAACTGGTTCATGTAGGTGTTGGAGACCTGGGTGACCTGGGCGGGCCAGGCGCGTTCCCCGAGCGCGATGTCCTTGATCCGGACCTCGCGGGATTTCAGCGCCGCGAAACGTTTGCGCCCCATCCAGAACAGCACGAAGAAGGTGAGCGCCACCTGGACGAAGACGGGCGCGAGAACGGCGGGGATGCTCATGATCGTACTGTCCCTCAAAGGGATTGTGGTTGGAGCAGGCGAGCGCGGTTCTGCCAAGGGCTCCCGGCGAGCTGCTGAACAAGTTTCGCATCCGCCGTCACCACCGAGGCATCCCAACGGTCCGCAGCCGCCACATACACGGCGTCGTAGATCGAGCAGCGGGCGCTCGCGGCGATCTCGAGAGCGTCCGCGGCGAGGGCCTCGGTCCGAAACAGCCGAACGAGACGAGGGATCTGCTCTAAAGCCGCACGGCAATGGTCGACGGTGATGAGCCCGGCGAAGTGATGCCTCAGCAGCGCCTGGCCGACCTCGATCAGAATATGCTCTGGGGCGGCTCGCTCGTCGTCAGCCTGGAAGAGCATCTCGGCTTCGGCCGTTCCAGGCTCTAGGACGAACCACTTCACCGCGACGCTCGCATCGATGACGATCATCGCGCCTCGCGGTCGGCCCGGATTCCGGCTGTGCTGTCGGGGAGGACGCGCTTCGGAGCCGTGCTCCTGACGTCTCGCACGCGGCGCAGAGCCTCCTCGGGCGTCAGTTCGTTGTCGGACACGCCGTCGCGGAGCCGGCGGATCAGTGGGGTCGAGTCGTCGAACTCTCCGCCGGAGAGCGGCTTCACCGGAGCAGGTTGGCGGCGATGCGGAGGGGCTCCGCCCTTGGGCAGAAAGTCCAGTGCCACCTCGGACAGGGAGCGTTGCGTCCGGTCGGCGATTGCTTGGAGCGCCCTCAGGGTCTCTTCCGGTGCGTCTTCGATCGTCAGCTTCGGCATGACGCCACTCCATGCTTGCGAAGGATACCCGATCCCGGCCGACGGAGTCCAAGTGTCCCCGAGGCCAGCTCCACTTCTCAAGACCGTGTGGGATAATTCGGGCTCTCCCGCGTGATCGTCACGTCGTGGACATGGCTTTCGCGCAGGCCGGCATTGGTGATGCGGATGAACTGAGCCCGCTCGCGAAACTCCTCGAGGTTCGCGGCGCCCACATAGCCCATGGCGGCGCGCAAGCCACCGGCGAGTTGGTGCAGCACCGTGGCGACGGGGCCCTTGTAGCCCACCTGGCCCTCGATGCCTTCCGGCACGAGTTTGAGGGTGTCGCGCACCTCGGCCTGGAAGTAGCGGTCGGCGGAGCCGCGGGCCATGGCGCCCACCGAGCCCATGCCGCGGTACGATTTGTAGGAGCGGCCCTGGTAGAGGAACACCTCGCCCGGCGTCTCGTCCGTGCCGGCGAGCAGCGAGCCCACCATGGCGCAGGAGGCGCCGGCGGCGAGCGCCTTGGCGAGGTCGCCCGAGAACTTGATGCCGCCATCCGCGATCACCGGCACGTCGGCCTTCTCCCCCGCCTCCACGGCTTCCATGATGGCGGTGAGCTGGGGCACGCCGACGCCCGCCACGATGCGCGTGGTGCAGATCGAGCCCGGCCCGATGCCCACCTTCACGGCGTCCGCGCCCGCATCGATGAGCGCCTGCGCGCCCTCGCGGGTGGCCACGTTGCCCGCGATCACCTGCACGGCGTTGGAGAGCTTCTTCACCCGCGTGACGGCCTCCAGCACCTTCACGGAATGGCCGTGGGCGGTGTCGACCACAATCACGTCGCAGCCCGCATCGATGAGGCGCTCGGAGCGCTCGAAGCCGCCCTCACCGGTGGTCGTCGCGGCGGCCACGAGAAGCCGTCCCTGCGCATCCTTGGCGGCGCTCGGATAGGCCACCTGCTTCTCGATGTCCTTCACGGTCACGAGGCCGATGCAGCGGAAATGGTCGTCCACGACAAGAAGCTTCTCGATGCGGAACTGGTGCAGGAGGCGCCGCGCCTCGTCCTGGGCCACGCCTTCGCGGACGGTGATGAGCCGGTCCTTGGTCATCAGCTCGGAGACGGGCTGGCCCGGGTTCGAGGCGAAGCGCACGTCCCGGTTCGTCAGGATGCCGACGAGCTTGCCCCGGGAGCCGTTGGGACCGCGCTCCACCACCGGGATGCCGGAGATGCCGTGCTGGCGCATGGTCGCCAGTGCATCGGCCAGGGTCTCGTCGGGATGGATGGTGATCGGATTCATCACCATGCCGGACTCGTAGCGCTTCACGAGGCGCACCTGCTCGGCCTGGGCGTCGGGCTCGAGGTTGCGGTGGATGACGCCGAGGCCCCCGTTCTGGGCCATGGCGATGGCCATGCGGGCTTCGGTCACCGTGTCCATGGCCGAGGCGATGATCGGCATGTTGAGGCGGATGGAGCGGGTGAGGCGCGTGCCGATCTCCACATCTGAGGGCAGCACTTCGGAGCGTCCCGGCCGCAGCAGCACGTCGTCGAAGGTGAGGCCCTCGATGAGCTGATCGGCGACGATGCGGGCCATGGGCCAACTCCTGGGAAAGGATGTGAGGGGGCGAACGGGGCGCCCCTTGAGTTGGCGAGGGTCCGTATCACGCGTGTGACGGTTCGCATAGGTCCCGGCGGCCCTTGCGGCCATGTGAACCCGGGAAAGCTGCCGTGTCGGCAATCGCCTAGCCAAGCGGTGTCGCAGGGTCTAAGGGCCCAGAGGTTATGCACCACCGGCGCCTCGTCCCCCTCATCATCGCGACCGCCTTCTTCATGGAGAACACCGATTCCACGGTGATCTCCACGTCGCTGCCGGTGATCGCCGGGGACCTCGGGGCGGACCCCATCGCGCTCAAGCTTGCGATCACGTCCTACCTCGTGAGCCTGGCGGTGTTCATCCCGATCTCGGGCTGGATGGCCGACCGGTTCGGCTCGCGCAACGTATTCGCGGCGGCCCTCGCGGTGTTCATGGCAGGCTCGCTCGCCTGCGCGGCGGCCTCGTCGCTTGGCGGCTTCGTGCTGGCGCGGTTCTTCCAGGGCATGGGCGGGGCCATGATGATCCCCGTGGGCCGCCTCGTGATCCTGCGCAGCGTGCCGAAATCCGAGGTCGTGCAGGCGCTGGCCACCCTCACGATTCCGGCGCTCATCGGCCCTATCATGGGCCCGCCGCTCGGCGGCTTCATCACCACCTACTTTCACTGGCGCTGGATCTTCTTCATCAACATCCCGATCGGGCTGCTGGGGATCTTCCTCACGCTGCGCTACATCCCCAACATCCGCGAGGACGCGCCGCCGCTGGACATCGTCGGCTTCTTCCTGTCGGGGATCGGCATGGCGCTGCTCATGCTGGGGCTCGCCACCAGCGGGCGGCACCTGTTGCCCATCGAGGCCTCCATCGCCTGCATGATCGTGGGCGGCATCATGGTGCTGGCCTACATCCCGCATATGCGGCGCACCGCGAACCCGCTGCTGCAATTGGGCCTGCTCAAGACCGCCACCTATCGTGCAAGCATCCTGGGGGGCTCGCTCTTCCGGGTCGGCGTCGGGGCCATTCCCTTCCTTCTGCCCCTGATGCTGCAGCTCGGCTTCGGGCTGAACCCGCTGCAATCGGGTTCCATCACCTTCGTGGCCACCGTCGGCGCGCTGTTCGTGAAGGCGCTCGCCAAGCCCATCCTCGCGCGCTGGGGCTTTCGGCGGGTGCTGGCCGTCAACGCGCTCATCGGCTCCGCTTTCATCGCCGCGCATGGGACCTTCACGGCCTCGACCCCGTTCTGGCTCATGATCGCCGTGCTGCTGCTGGGCGGCTGCTTCCGCTCGCTGCAATTCACCTCCATCAACGCCATCGGCTATGCGGATCTAAGTTCGAAGGACATGGGCTCGGCCACCAGCATCTCGGGGGTGGCACAGCAACTCTCCCTCAGCATCGGGGTCGCGATCGGCGGCTTCGTGCTCGACGCGGCGGCGCAATGGCGGGGCGGCGGCACGCTCATCGCCGCCGACTTCGCGCCCGCCTTCTTCGTCGTGGCGGCGGTCTCGGCGTTCTCGGTCTTCAGCTTCTGGGGCCTCAAGCCCGATGCGGGCGCGGAGATGTCGGGCCACCAGGCCGTGGGGCAGAAAACCCCGTCGAGTGGCATGGGCGACGGGATGAACGAGCGCTAGGGCTCATCCAGGGGTGTGAACAAGCGCCGAGCGTGCAACACCTTCCCGTGATCGGCGGCCCTGGCGCTGGACGCCCCGCCGAGGCGCGTTAGCTTGAGGCCACCAAAAACCAGGGAAGCGTTCATGGACCAGCGCATCATCGATCTCTACGACTATTACACCCATGGGAACTTGAGCCGTCGGGACTTCCTCGACCGTCTCACGGCTCTCGCGGGCAGCGCGGCCGCGGGCGCCGCCCTCCTGCCGATCCTCCAGAGCAATTACGCGCTCGCTCAGGTGATGCCCGAGAACGACCCCCGCATCACGGCGGAGACCGTTGATGTCCCGGGCGTGCAGGGGCTGAAGGGCTATCTCGTTCGCCCCGCCAACGCCTCGGGCAAGCTGCCGGCCGTGATCGTGATCCATGAGAATCGCGGCCTCAACCCGCATATCCGCGATGTCACCCGCCGCATGGCCGCAGAAGGATTCCTGGCGCTGGGCCTCGACTACCTCTCCCCCATGGGCGGCACGCCCTCCGACGAGGAGAAGGGCCGCGAGATGATCGGGCAGCTGAAGCAGCCCGACGTGATCGCCTCCGGCAAGGCCGCGGTGGCGTTCCTCGAGGCGCATCCGAACGGCAACGGCCGCGTCGGCGCGGTGGGCTTCTGCTGGGGCGGCGGCGCGGTCAACAACCTCGCGGTCAACGAGCCGAAGCTCGATGCGGGCGTCGCCTATTACGGCGGCCAGCCAAAGGCCGAGGACGTCGCCAAGATCCAGACGCCCATCATGCTCCATTACGCCAGCCTGGACGAGCGCATCAATGCGGGCATTCCGGCCTACGAGGGCGCGCTGAAGGCGGCCGGCAAGGCCTACGAGCTCCACATGTACGAGGGCGTGAACCACGCCTTCAACAACGACACGGCCCCGGCCCGCTACAACAAGGAAGCCGCCGACCTCGCCTGGGGCCGCACCGTGGCGTTCTTCAAAAGGCACCTCGGCCAAAGCGCGGGGTAGCGCACGCCTCCCCCTCTCCCCGTTGACGGGGAGAGGGCTGGGGTGAGGGGCCGGTCGGCGGGGCACGATGTCTCCGCCTCGTTCTCCTCTCCCCGCGAGCGGGGAGAGGGCTTCGCCTGCGGAATGGCAGGCGAAGCAAGCCCGAAGGGCGGGGGTGAGGTGGACCGGACGCGTGGAGCTCCATCCTGAGAGCCCCCCTCACCCGGTCGCGCAAGCGCGACTCGACCTCTCCCCGCCAGCGGGGAGAGGAGAATGGCCGCTAATCCTCGAACGCCTCCACCTCGACCCGGCGCCCGAGCATGAAGGCATCCGCCACGAGGCGGAACGGGTCCTGGTCGACTTCGGAGCGGCCGGAATAGAGCAGTTCGGCGAAGCGGGCGTAGATGCCCCCGTATTCCTGGGGCTTCTCCTCGGCAACGAGGCGGCCGTCGACCGTGAGGCGGCTGCCGCCCTCGGCGAGCACGAGGCGCTGGCCCGCTTCCGTCTCGATCTCGATGTCCCAACTCTGCGGACCGGTCTGGCGCCAGTCGAACACCGCCTTGAGGTCCGCGCCCTCGCGGCTCGAGCCGAAGTCCAGCGTCGCCGCGATCGGCGCGTCGCGGTTTGCCGGAAATTCCAGCTCCGCGCGGCGCACGAAGAGGGGCTCCGGCATGATCTTCGTCACGATGGAAAGCGCATTGATGCCGGGGTCGAACACCCCGAAGCCGCCCGCCTCCCAGATCCATTGCTGGCCCGGATGCCAGTGGCGCACATCTTCTTTCCAGGTGACCAGCAGCCGGCGCACCTGCTGCCCTTGGAGCGCGCGCCGCGCCTCGTCGACGCCGCGGTTGTATTGCGAGTGCCAGGTGGTGAAGAGCACACGCCCCGTCTCGTCGGCGATGCGGCGCAGGTCCTCCAATTCGCTCAGCGTGGCGGCGGGCGGCTTTTCCAGCAGCACATGCTTGCCGGCGCGCAGGGCCTCGCGGGCGATGATGTGGCGCACCTGCGGCGGGGTGCAGACCGCCACCGCGTCGAGATCGGCGAGTTGCAGCAGCCCCTCGTGCGAGGTGAAGGCGTGGGGCACGCCCTCGGGCTTCAACCCGCGCTGGCTCGACACCGCATGGAGACGGAAGGCCGGATTGGCCCGGATCACCGGGATATGCTGATCCTGGGCGATCTTCCCTAAGCCGATGATGCCGATGGTATGCGCCATGGAGCCCTCGTGCGTGCCGCGGCGCCGATGCCGGCCGAAGGCGGCCTAGTCGGGGTCCGCGTGGTCGTTCCCGCCCCGGAAACCGGTCGCGAGCACATAGAGTTCCGAGGAATCGGACCGGCTCGCCGCCGGCTTCACGTGGCGCACCACGGCGAAGTCGCGCTTGAGATCCGCGAGCAGCTGGTTTTCGGTGCCGCCCTGGAACACCTTGGCCACGAAGGCGCCGCCGGGCGCGAGGATCTCGCGGGCGAAGTAGATCGCGGCTTCCGCCAATCCCATGATGCGCAGGTGATCGGTTTTCTTGTGGCCCGTGGTGTTCGCGGCCATGTCGGACATCACCACGTCGGCGGGGCCGCCGAGCATCTCGACGAGCCGGCCAGGCGCGCTTTCGTCGAGGAAGTCGAGCTCGATGAAATCCACCCCCGTCATCGTCTCGATGGGGAGCAGATCGATGCCGACGACCCGGCCCTTGCCGTTGGCACTGCCCACCCGCGCGGCTGCGATCTGCGACCAGCCGCCCGGCGCGGCGCCCAAGTCCACGACCCGCTGGCCGGGCTTCAGGAGCCGGTACTTGTCGTCGATCTCCAGGAGCTTGTAGGCCGCGCGCGACCGGTAGCCCTCCTTCTTGGCGCGAGCCACGTAGGGGTCGTTCAGCTGCCGCTCGAGCCATTTCTGGGACGAGAGCGTGCGCTTGCGCGCCGTCTTGAGGCGCTGCTTCAGATTGCGGGCGCCGGAGCCGGCCTTATCGGCCACGGGGGCCTCCTGGGGTGCGGAGATGATCGAACATGGACAGCAACGTTTTGAGGCTGAAGAAGTGCCGCTAACCGCGGTTGCGCCGCCAGACGCCGTCCTCGCGCATCATGGTCATGAGGATGCCCTCGCGCAGGCCCCGGTCGGCGATGCGCAGGCGCGGCGACGGGAAGGCCTGGCGGATCGCCTCCAGGATCGCGCAGCCGGCGAGCACGAGGTCGGCACGCTCGCGGCCGATGCAGGGGTTCGCGGCTCGCTGCTCGAAGGGCATGTCGATGAGGCGGTCCACCACATGGGTGACGTCCCCGTCGCGCATCCACAGGCCATCGACCCGGCGGCGGTCGTAGCGGGGGAGTTCGAGGTGGATGCCGCCGACCGTGGTCACGGTTCCCGAGGTGCCGAGGAGATGGAAATGCGGCGCGCGCCCCGCCTGCGCGGCGATGAGTTCGAAATTGAGGAGAAGTTGAGCCACCTCCTCGACCATGCCGGCGAACACCTCCGGCGACACGTCAACGCCGCCGTGGCGCTCCGCCAGGGTCACCACGCCGACCGGGAGCGAATCCCAGGCCCGGATGCGCTTGCACGGGTCGGCGAAGAGCCCCGGCGCCGGGCCGTCGAGCCAGGCGATCTCGGTCGAGCCGCCGCCGATATCGAACACGATCACGGACTGGGCCTTCGGATCGGCGAGCGACGCGCAGCCCGTCACCGCGAGATAGGCTTCCGTGCGCCGGTCCACCACTTCGAGGTCGAGGCCGATCTCGTCGCGGATGCGGTCCACGAAGGCGGGGCCGTTCTCGGCAAGGCGGCAGGCTTCCGTGGCGACGAGCCGCGCCCGGGCGACGCCCTTGGCCTCCATCTTGGCCTTGCAGACCCGCAGCGCCTCCAGGGTGCGCTCGATGGCGCCGTCGCTCAGGCGGTTGCCGTGGCCGAGGCCTTCGCCCAGCCGCACGATGCGCGAGAAGGCATCGACCACGCGGAAGCCGAAATGCGAAGGTTCGGCGACGAGGAGCCGGCAATTGTTGGTGCCGAGGTCGAGGGCCGCATAGGCTTGGGCGCGGCGCGCCTGCGCCACCGGCTTTGCGGGTGTCCAGGACGCCGGCAGCGGCGAAGCGGACGGCGCACCCGCGGCAGCCGACACGCCATCGGCGGCAGCTTCGCGGGTGAGGATCGCTTCGCTCTTGATCGGCAAGCCTTGGTGCCCCGCTCGCGCCGCGCCGGCGCGTTCCTGAGTGATCGTTCCTCTAAGACTAATCACCGCTTTGCGGATATGCCAAGGGCAGCGACACTCCGCTCATCGGGGTGCCACGCGGGCGGACGCCCGCGCGGACCGCTCAGGCCACCGCGTCGAGGGCCGCCAGGGTCATGCGCTGCAAGGCGCGCTCGATGTCGGCCTCCTCGTGATAGCAGCCGAAACCGAAACGGATGCGGTCGCCGCGCACATCGGTGACAACCCGCGCCTTGAGGAGGCGGTCGTGCAGGCCCGCGGCCTGTGGGGTCTCGAAGGTGAGGAAATGCCCGCGCTCGAGCGAATCGACCGGCGTGACGAGCCGTGCATCGAGGAGCGGCCCGAAGCGATGCTCCCGCAAGGCGGCGAGAAAGCGCTCCTGAAGCGCGACCACATGGCTGTGGATGGCGTCCACGGTGATGCCCTGCTCGCCCAGCCAATCGAACACCGCGCGCTGGCGGTAGAGCCCCGAGGGGTCGAAGGTGGCGCCGAGAAAACGGGTGCCGTCCTCCCCATAGGGAACGCCGCTCTGCTTCGCCGTGAGCGCCCCAAAGGCCGCGAACCAGCCGGTGTCGCGCGGGCGGGGCGCGTAGCCTGGTGGGCAGTGGAGGAAGCACGCCCCCTCCCCGCCCATGGCGTATTTGTAGCCGCCGGCGAGATAGAAGATCCGCTGCGCGACGGCGGAGAGGTCCGTGGGCAGCGCCATGAAGCCGTGATAGCCGTCCACCGCGATGAGCGTTTCGGGATCCGGCACCGCAGCCGCGAGCGCGTCGAGCGGACCGCAGGTCGCGCCCGAATTGAAGAACACCTGGCTGACGTAAACGAGGTCGTGCCCGCCCCGCGCGCAGGCGTCGCGGAAGCGCTCCGGGAAGGTCGCGACGGGATCGACCGGCACGCGCTCGACCGCGACGAGCCCCTCTTCCTCCAGCCGCGCGACCTGGCGCGTGAGGGAATGAAACTCGCCGTCCGTGGTGAGGATGCGGCTCGACCTGTTCGCCGGCAGGGCCGAGAGGAGCCGCCGCAGGAATTCGTGCGTGTTCGGCGCCACCGCGATGGTAGCGGGGTCTGGCAGGTTGAGGATGCTCGCGATGCCGCGCTGCACCGCCGGGATCACGTCCGAGAAGACCGGACCCCATTTCTCGTCGGCATGGATCGCCGCCTCCTCCCAGCAGCGCTGCTGCGCCGCAAAGGTGACGTCCGGCCAGTAATGGTGGCTGTGGGCCGCGAGATGCAGCCGCTCGGGCTCCGCCTGCAGGAAGCGGCTGAAATGCGCTTTCAAGTCCAACACAAGGCTACTCCGCGGCGTCGGCTTCGGGAGCGATGGGACGATGCACGGCGAGCACTGCCCTACTCCGCGGCGTAGACGAAGCGCATGCCGCGCGCGACCGCGTCGGGCAATTCCGGCAGGGCGGAGCGCGGGATGAGATAGGTCGAGAGGCGGAAGAGATCCGTGAAGATCCCGTGCCGCTCGGCCGTGGCGCGCAGGTAATCGTGCCCCGACGAGCCGCCGGTGCCCACCTTCACGCCGAGCATGCGGCTCACCATGAGGGCGTGACGGTAGCGCCAGAGCGTCATGCCCTCGTCCACGTCCATGAGGGTCTGGAGCAGGCGGAACGCGGGGTTGAGCGCCGGCTCGTCGCGGTAGAGCGTGATGAGCAGCGCGGCCTCGATGGCGCGCCCCGACATGCGCCAGGAGCCCTCCTCGGCGGTCTCGAAGATCGCCGCGAAATTCTTCAAGGCGCCCTCGATGGCAAGCGCTTCCGCGGCGCGCTGATGCGAGGAGAGATGCGCATCGCCCCGCACCTTTTCGGCATCCGTCGTGAGCATGCGCACCACCGCGGCCCGGTAGGCCTCGCGAAACGAGGTGCCGCCCCAATCGACAAACGGCGTGCGCGCGAGCCAGCGGTCGAGGAGTTCGAACAGCGAGGGCCGTTCCGCGGCCCGCTTCAGGCGTTCGCGGTCGGCATCCGAGAGCTTCGATTCGAAAGGCGCGCGATCGAAGGTGAGGCGCTTGTCGGCGCCGAGGCCTAAGCGGATCTCGATCTCGCGGAACTGCGCCGACTGGAAGCCGGAGGCCGGATAGAGCAGGTCGCGGAAGTCGAGGAAGTCCAGCGCCGTCATGGTTTCCATGACGTCGAGCTGATGCACCAGGAGCTTCAGGATCTCGTGCATCCTGTGAAGCCCATGGGTGATGCGCCCGAGCACCCGATCGTCCACCGGGTTAGCGGAGAAGTCGGCTTCGATCCGGTTCAGCTCGTGCAGGATTTGCTTGAACCAGAGTTCGTAGACCTGGTGCACGGTGATGAAGAGCATCTCGTCATGCGCGGGCTTGCCGGCAGCGTCGCTCGCGGGCAGCTGCGAGGCGAGCAGCTGATCGAGGCGCAGATACGAGCTGTAGTAGCACCCGGCCGGCGCGCCGGCGGCGCCGACCGTCTCGGGGTCGCGCGGGGTTTGAGCGGTCATCGCGGTCTCCGTTTCATGGGAGAGCCTAGCGCCCCGGTGCCCTCGCGTCACCCTTGAGCACGGGTCGCGGCTCGGCGCGTTGGACAGCCACGCGTCAGGCGAAGCCCTGCAGGCGGCTCGGCAGGTCCGCGAGCACCTCCGCGCCCACATTGGCGAAGGCGACGCGCAGATGCCCCTCCTGCCCCGGGCCGAAATAGGAGCCCGGCAGGCACAGCACCCCCCGCTCCACCGCCAGGCGCTCCGCGACCGCTTGGGCGGTCTCGCCCGGAAAGGGATGCCGCAGGTAGGCGAAATAGGCGCCGATGGATTCGATGCGCCATTCCGGCGTCGGCGCCAGAGCCTGCCGGAACACCGCGATGCGGTGGTTGATGTCGGCCCGGTTGGCCTCGCGCCAAGCGCGCAGGCCCTCGATGGCCCAGGGCAGCGCGGCCTGCGCCGTGCGCGGGGCGCAGATCTGGATGCAGTCGAGGATCTTGGCGAGTTGCGTGACGAGGGCCGCGTCGGCCGTCACGGCGCCGGTGCGATGGCCCGGCACCGCATAGGATTTCGAGAAGGAATAGAGCTGGATGACCGTGTCGCGCCAGTCGTCGGACGCGAACAGCCCATGGGCGCGATTGACCCCGGCGGGGAGGAAATCGCGGTAGGTTTCGTCGATGACGAGGCGGATGCCGCGCCGCCGGCAGAGCGCCGCGAAAGCCTCGATCGCATGGGCGGGATAGACCGCGCCCGTGGGATTGTTCGGCGTCACGAGGACGACCGCGCGGGTGCGCTCGTCGATCAGCGCTTCCGCATCCTCGACGCGGGGCACGAAGCCGTTCTCGGGGCGGGCCGGCAGCGGGCGCGGCTCGATGCCGAGCATGGCGAGCGACATCTCGTGATTGAAGTACCAGGGCGTCGGCAGCAGTACCGCGTCGCCGGCGCGGGCCAACAGCATCATGACCGCGAAGAACGCCATGTTGCAGCCCGCGGTCACCGCCACGTCCGCGGGCGCGATGCGGCCCTCGTAGGTGTTCGAGAGATCGGCCGCATAGGCGCTCCGCAGATCGGCATCGCCGCCGATGGGCCCGTATTTGGCGCCTGCGGCCGAGCCCGCGCTCGCCGCCATGCGCGCCAGAAGCTCGGGATGCGGCGCGTTGCCCGGCACCGCCTGCGAGAGATCGATCAGAGGCCCGAGGCGCCCGTCGTAACGCCGGGTCCAGGCCTGGGCTTCGGGAATGGGCGGCGACCCGACATCGGCGACGAGGGGATTGATGGAGGGAGCATGCATCGCGGCATCATGCCGAGCGCATGCCCGGACGCAAGCGGCACGCGGTGTGGACGGTCGGCTCGGTTCCCGCGTCATGGCCGGGCCTGTCCCGGCCATCCACGTCTTTGCGACAGTCACAACGCACCAACGGCTCATCCCTCCCTTCAGGGGGGTGGCACGCGTAAGCGTGACGGGTGGGGTGTTGCGCGCAGCGCATCCTGCATCATTGGGCCTAGAGCTCGCCTGCGGCGAACACCCCACCCCTACCCCTCCCCTGAGGGGAGGGAGAGTGAATCGAGCCGCATCGCGGGCGTCCCCCTCTCCCTCCCCTCAGGGGAAAGGGAAGGCACGCTCAAACCATCCAGAACGGCTTGCTGGCCTCGGCTTCGGCCTCCGACCGAGACCGGCCGATGTCCTGGAGCATCTGGTCGGAGAGGCCGCGCAGGGCGCGGCGCTGCGCCCGGCGCTCGGTCCAGGCTTCCACGACCTCAACCGCGACCAGAAGCGCGCGGTTGAGATCCGCGATCAGGCTCGGCGCGGAGGGGCGCGCCGCCGGCACGCGTGGGGTGACCCGCACGACGGCGCGAGCGGCGGGCGCCCGGAGCGCCTGCTCGGCGGCGGGCTTCACCCGCGCGACCGTGCGAACCACGGGGCGGGTGGGGGACGATGTCCGGAGAGCGATGGTGTTCGGCATAGTTCACCTGTGGCAATGGAGCCCGATGAAGGGTAGGATCTGCCTCTTCCCGCCCTTCGGCAAACGAGAAGTTCTCGTCAGCTGCCGCAGAAAAACTGGGCCGAGCACCATGTCCGCCATACCGCCCACCGACCGCCGCCGCCTGCCGCCGCTGAACGCCGTGCGCGCCTTCGAGGCTGCGGCGCGGCACGAGAGCTTCCACGCGGCGGCCGACGAACTCGCCGTGACGCCCGGCGCCGTCGCCCAGCACGTGAAGTCGCTGGAAGCCTGGCTTCGCCTCCCCCTCTTTCGCCGCCTGCCGAGCCGGGGCGTGGTGCTCACACAAGCCGGCCAGCGCTATGCCGCGACGCTCTCGGGCATCTTGGACGAACTAGCGGACGCGACCCGCCGTCTGATGGCGCAGGACAATGCCCATGTGCTCACCGTGAGCACGATTCACTCCTTTGCGGCGCAATGGCTCATCCCGCGGCTCGCCTCGTTTCGCGCCGCGGAGCCGGGCCTCGACGTGCGCGTGGTGGCCTCGAACGGGCTCACCGATTTCGCCCGCGAGGAGGTCGATCTCGCGATCCGCTACGGGCGCGGCGGCTATCCCGGTCTCCACACCGAACTTCTGATGGAGGAGAGCTTCTTTCCCGTCTGCAGCCCGGCGCTCATCCGCGATGGGCCGCATCCCCTGCGCGAGCCCCCGGATCTCGCCCATCACACGCTCCTGCACGAGGATGCGGGCGATTTCATTCCGGGCACGGTGGGCTGGCCCGAATGGCTCGCGATCGCGGGCCTGCGCGGGATCGATCCGCGCCGGGGACCGCGCTTCACCCATACCTTTCTGGCGCTGCAGGCGGCGGCCGGCGGGCAGGGGGTCGCGATGGCCACCAGCGTGCTCATCGGCGACGATCTCGCCAAGGGCCGCCTCGTGCGCCCCTTCGGCCCCGACGTGCCGAGCCCCTACGACTACTACCTCGTCTACCCCCCGGCCGCGGCCGAACTCCCCAAGGTGCAGGCCTTCGCGCGCTGGATCCGCGGCTTGGCCGAAGCCACCCAGAAGGCGGCGGCGTGATGGGGCTGGCTCAAGCAGTGCAGCGGGCGGCAGCGTAATGGGGCCGCGTCAGCCCGGCCGATTGTTCTGGAAGCGCTCGCGGGGCATGGTCTGGGCCGAGGAGACGCCATGAATCGAGACCAAGCCGCCACGGGGCGCACCCCGTGAGCGCCGCCCCTGCTGTTGTGACCGATCGTCCGGGAGGCCGCGCCGGCCGCGCCACGCCGAAGGGCCGCCAGATCGAGGACCGGGCGCTCGCCGAGGTGCGCGTGCTGTTGGGCGATGCGCCGCGCCGGCGCGATCTCCTCATCGAGCACCTGCACCGCATTCAGGACGCCTACCGCCAGATCTCCGCCGCGCATCTGGCCGCGCTGGCGGACGAGATGCGTCTGGCCTTTGCGGAGGTGTTCGAGGTCGCAACCTTCTACGCCCATTTCGACGTGGTGCGCGAAGGCGATCCCGCGGTGCCGCCGATCACGATCCGCGTCTGCGACGGCCTGCCCTGCATGATGGCGGGCGCGGAGGCGCTGCTGGCCGATCGCGACGGCGCGTTCGGGCCAGGCGTGCGCGTGGTGCGCGCGCCGTGTGTCGGCTTGTGCGATCAGGCGCCAGTCGCGGAGGTCGGCCACCATTTCGTCCAACGCGCGGACCACGCCGGGCTCGAGGCAGCCGTGGAGGCCGGCGACACGCATCCGCATATCCCGGCTTATGTCGATTACGACGCCTATCGCTCGGCCGGCGGCTACGCGCTTCTCGACCGGATGCGCGCGGGCGAACTCTCGGCCGATGCGGTGCTCGACATCCTGGACGAGGCGGGCCTGCGGGGTTTGGGCGGCGCGGGCTTCCCGACGGGGCGCAAATGGCGCTCCGTGCGCGCAGAGCCAGGGCCTCGGCTCATGGTGGTGAACGGGGACGAGGGCGAGCCCGGCACCTTCAAGGACCGGCACCTTCTCAACACCGATCCTCATCGTTTTCTCGAAGGCACGCTCATCGGCGCGCAGGTGATCGGCGCCGAGGATGTCTATCTCTACATCCGCGACGAATATCCGGCGGCGCGCGCGATCCTCGCCCGCGAGATCGCGGCATTGCCGGCGGGCCTGCCGCGGCTGCATCTGCGCCGGGGCGCCGGCGCCTATATCTGCGGCGAGGAATCGGCGCTCATCGAATCGATCGAGGGCAAGCGCGGTCAGCCGCGCCACAAGCCGCCCTATCCGTACCAGGTTGGCCTCTTCGGGCGGCCGACGCTGGTCAACAATGTCGAGACCCTGTTCTGGGTGCGCGACGTCATCGAACGCGGCGGCGCCTGGTGGCGGGGTCACGGGCGCAACGGCCGTGTGGGCCTGCGCGCCTACTCGGTCTCGGGCCGCGTGCGCGAGCCCGGGGTGAAGTTCGCGCCCGCCGGCATCAGCGTGCATGAACTCATCGACGAGTTCTGCGGCGGCATGGCGGAGGGACACACGTTTCGCGCCTATCTCCCAGGCGGTGCCTCGGGCGGGATTCTCCCGGCCTCCATGGGGCACATCCCCCTCGATTTCGGCACGTTGGAGCCGCATGGTTGCTTCATCGGCTCGGCCGCGATCGTGGTGCTCTCGGATCGCGACGATCTGAAAGCCGCGGCGCTCAACCTCATGCGCTTCTTCCAGGACGAGTCTTGCGGGAAATGCACCCCCTGCCGCGTCGGCACGCAAAAGGCCGTGGCGCTCATGGAGCGGTCCGTGTGGGACACGCCCCTCCTCACCGAACTCGCCGCCGTGATGCGCGACGCGTCGATCTGCGGCCTCGGCCAAGCGGCCCCGAACCCGCTCACCTGTCTGATGCGCTATTTCCCTGAGGAATTTGCGGGAGCCCAAGCATGAACGCGCCCGTGAAACCCCCTGCCGTGATCGCCTTCGAACTCGACGGCGTCGCGGTCGAGGCGCGGCCCGGGGAGACGATCTGGGAGGCGGCGCAGCGGCTTGGCACCGCGATCCCGCATCTGTGCCACAAGCCCGCGCCGGGCTACCGGCCCGACGGCAATTGCCGCGCCTGCATGGTGGAGATCGAGGGCGAGCGGGTGCTCGCCGCCTCCTGCATCCGCACCCCGCAACCCGGCATGCGCGTGACGACCGCGAGCGCGAGGGCCGAGGGCGCGCGGGCGCTCGTCATGGAACTCCTCGTCGCGGATCAGCCGGAGCGTTCCACGTCGCCCGATCCAACTTCCGCGTTCTGGGCCCAGGCCGATGCGGTGGGTGTGAGCGACAGCCGCTTCCCGTCAGCCGAACGCTGGCCCGCGGATCCGAGCCATCCCGCCATGCGGGTC
Organism: Microvirga sp.; assembly: GCA_035944635.1. GTDB lineage: Bacteria > Pseudomonadota > Alphaproteobacteria > Rhizobiales > Beijerinckiaceae > Microvirga. Next base: position 59,966 of record DASZAZ010000102.1, on the reverse strand, counting down.
AATCTCGATGCCTGCATCCAGTGCGGCCTGTGCGTGCGCGGCTGCCGCGAGGTACAGGTCAACGACGTGATCGGCATGGCCTTCCGCAATGCGGCGTCGAAAGTGGTGTTCGATTTCGACGACCCCATGGGCCAATCCACCTGCGTGGCCTGCGGGGAATGCGTGCAGGCCTGCCCCACCGGCGCGCTGATGCCGGCCGCTTACCTCGACGACAACCAGAGCCGTAACCTTTGGCCGGATCGTAAGGTCGATTCGCTCTGCCCCTATTGCGGCGTCGGTTGCCAGGTCACCTATGCGGTCAAGGACGAGCGCATCGTGGCCGCGGAAGGCCGCGACGGCCCGGCGAACCACAATCGCCTGTGCGTGAAGGGCCGCTTCGGCTTCGACTACATCGCTCATCCGCACCGCCTCACGCGGCCGCTGATCCGGCGCGAGGGCATACCGAAGCACGCCCACGGCCGCGTCGATCCCGCGAACCCCTTCACGCATTTTCGCGAGGCCTCGTGGGAGGAGGCGCTGGAGGTGGCGGCGTTCGGCCTCAAGGACATCCGCGAAGAGCACGGGCCCCGCGCGCTTGCGGGCTTCGGCTCCGCCAAGGGCTCGAACGAGGAGGCCTATCTCTTCCAGAAATTGGTGCGCTTAGGGTTCGGCTCCAACAACGTCGATCACTGCACCAGGCTGTGCCACGCCTCGTCCGTGGCGGCGCTCATGGAGGGGCTCAATTCCGGCGCCGTGACCGCGCCCTTCGCGGCGGCGTTGGACGCGGAAGTGATCGTCGTCATCGGCGCCAATCCGGCCGTGAACCATCCCGTGGCTGCGACCTTCATCAAGAATGCCGTTCGGGAGCGCGGCGCAAAGCTCGTCGTGATGGACCCGCGCCGGCAGCAGCTCTCGCGCCATGCCTGGCGGCATCTCGCCTTCAAGCCGGGCGCCGACGTCGCGATGCTGAACGCAATGCTCCACACCATCATCGAGGAGGGCCTCACCGACGCGCAGTACATCGCGGGCTACACGGAGAATTTCGAGGCGTTGCGCGAGAGCATCCGCGACTTCTCGCCGGAAGCCATGGCGCCCGTCTGCGGCATCGCGGCCGAGACTCTGCGCGAGGTCGCGCGCGCCTATGCGCGCTCCCGCGCCTCCCTCATCTTCTGGGGCATGGGCGTGTCGCAGCACGTGCACGGCACCGACAATGCGCGCTGCCTCATCGCGCTGGCGCTTGTCACGGGCCAGATCGGCCGCCCCGGCACGGGGCTGCACCCGTTGCGCGGGCAGAACAACGTGCAGGGCGCGTCCGACGCCGGGCTCATCCCCATGGTCTATCCCGATTACCAATCGGTAGAGCGCGAGGAGACGCGCAAGCTCTTCGAAGCCTTCTGGGGCGCGAGCCTCGATCCGAAGCGCGGTCTCACCGTGGTCGAGATCATGGACGCGATCCATGCGGGCCAGATCCGCGGCATGTATATCGAGGGCGAGAACCCGGCGATGTCGGACCCGGACCTCAACCACGCCCGCGAGGCGCTGGCGAAACTCGATCACCTCGTGGTGCAGGACCTCTTCCTCACCGAGACGGCGTTCCACGCCGACGTGGTGCTGCCGGCCTCGGCCTTCCCCGAGAAATCCGGCACCTTCACCAACACCGATCGCCGCGTGCAGATGGCGCGGCCCGTGGTGGCGCCGCCAGGGGACGCCAAGCCCGATTGGTGGATCATCCAGGAGATCGCCCGCCGCATGGGCCTCGACTGGACCTATGCCGGACCCCAGGACGTGTTCGCGGACATGGCCCAGGTGATGCCGGCCTGGCGCAACATCACCTGGGAGCGCCTGGAGCGGGAGGGCGCCGTCACCTATCCCGTGGATGCGCCCGACCGGCCCGGCAACGAGATCATTTTCGCCTCAGGGTTTCCGACGCAAAGCGGACGCGCCCGCATCGTGCCGGCGCGGGTGACGCCGCCCGACGAGGTGCCGGATGCGGAGTACCCCTTCGTGCTCTCCACAGGGCGCATACTGGAGCACTGGCATACGGGCTCCATGACCCGGCGCGCCGACGTGCTGGAGGCTATCGAGCCCGAGCCCTATGCCTTCCTTGCGCCGAAGGAGCTCGCGCGGCTGGGCTTGGAAGCCGGCGAAACGATCCGCCTCCAGACCCGACGCGGCGCGATCGAGACCCGCGTGCGCGCCGACCGCGACGTGCCGGAAGGCATGGTGTTCATGCCCTTCTGCTATGCGGAAGCGGCCGCGAATCTCCTCACCAACCCGGCGCTGGATCCCTTCGGCAAGATCCCCGAATTCAAGCTCTGCGCCGTGCAGGTCTCGCCGGTGCGGGTCGCGGCGGAGTGATCCTGCCGATCTTTCGTGAGTCGCCCCGTCGGGTCGGCGGGGCGATACCTTCGGATGTGGACCCACGGCCCCGCTCGTGAGTTAGCGTGCCGGGAGTGCTCACGGGAAGGACGGTGCGATGCGGTGGCGGCTCGCTGTGTGCTGCGTTCTTGCCGGCGGCTGGGCGGCGGTGGCGCAGGAGGCCGTGCCGCCCGCAGCTTCGCCGAAATCGCCGGAGCCCGCCGCGACAGGCGCCACGGCGCCGGCCGAGAGCGCCGGCGGCACGGAATCCGTGGCCCAGGCGATCTGTCGGCTCATCGACAATTCCGCCCGCGCGCAGCGGCTGCCGGTGGAGTTCTTCACGCGCCTCATCTGGCAGGAGAGTAGCTTTCGCACCGGCGCCGTGAGTTCGGCCGGGGCGCAGGGCATCGCGCAGTTCATGCCGGGCACGGCGGCTGAGCGAGGGCTCCTCGATCCCTTCGATCCCGAGCAGGCGATCCCAAAATCGGCGGAGCTCCTGCGCGATCACGTGAACCGCTTCGGCAATATCGGGCTTGCGGCCGCAGCCTATAACGGCGGGCCGGGCCGCGTCGCGAACTGGCTCGCGGAACGCGGCGGCTTGCCCGAGGAAACGCGCAACTACGTCTACCGCATCACCGGACGCTCGGCGGAGGATTGGGCGGAGGAGCGCCGCAGCGCCAGTGCCGAAAGCCAGGCCGAGGAGGCTCCTCCCGCGGCAGCCGCCGAGCGAGGGCCCGGCGAGCGGCCCGAAAACCGCGCCGAAGCGGCCGATAGCGGGGACGCACGCAAGGAGGAGGGCAGGCCCGGCGGGACGGCCTCGGCGGCTCGCGCCACCTCGTGCCTGCAGGTCGTGGCGTCGCTCCGCCGTCCGGGCCAGGGCATCGGCGGTCCCAGCATCGCGCTGGCGCCGCTCGCCCCCTGGGGCGTGCAGCTCGCGGGCAATTTCTCGAAGGATCTGGCGCTGAGAACCTACGGCCGGGCGCGGCAGAGCTACGCGTCTCTTCTCGGCGACGTACGCCCCATGGTGATCGGCACCCGCCTGCGCAGCCGCGGCACCCGCACCTTCTACCGCGTGCGCGTGCCGGCGACGACCCGCCAGGCCGCGGACCAGCTCTGCACCCGCATCCGCCAGGTCGGTGGCGCGTGCATCGTGCTGCCGAGCTGAGCCGGGCGGATTGCCGGTGAGAGGGCCGGTGCAGAAGGCACCGCGACTTGCCCTCTCCCCCCTTGTGGGGGAGAGCTGGAGAGGGGGGTATGGTGACGAGAGCGGATGCCGCAGAAGAGTTCGCTCCGCGAGCATCCCTGCGGGATGCATACCCCCCTCCCTACCCTCCCCCACAAGGGGGGAGGGGTGCGCCCGAGCAAAGTGCTTCAGCACCCCTCCTCACACTCACATCCCTCATCCTGAGGAGGCGCGAAGCGCCGTTTCGAAGGAGAGCTCCAGCACCCGCGTTGGCACTGGAACCCTCCTTCGAGACAGCCTGCTCCGCAGGCTTCCTCAGGATGAGGGGATGGTTGGGATAAGGGGAGTCAGCGCCGAGCGCTCGCATCATCCTGCAATGCCAAAAACGAAAACGCCCCGGACCGAAATCCGGGGCGTCGTTGCATGAAGTGGTCTGCGTTTACTCCGCCGGAGCCAGCACGCCCGGACGACGCTCCACTTCGGCCGGAACGCCCACCGCGCCGCCGTTGTAGATCGTCTCGTCCAGGATGCCCTCTTCCTTGGCGACCACCACGGGGACGAGGAGCTGGCCCGTCACGTTCGTCGCGGTGCGCATCATGTCGACCACGCGGTCGATGGCGATGATGTAGCCGATGCCCTCGAGCGGCAGGCCCGCGGTGTTGAGCGTCAGCGTCAGCATCACGATCGAGGTGCCGGGCACGCCGGCGGTGCCGAGCGAACCCAGAACCGCCGTCAGCCCGATCAGCACGTACTGGGTGAGCGAGAGCTCGAGCCCGAAATACTGCGCGATGAAGATCGAGGCGATGGCGGGATAGATCGCGCCGCAGCCGTCCATCTTCGCGTTCGCCCCGAGCGGCACCGCGAAGCTGGCGTAGGAGGTCGGCACGCCGAGGCGCTCCACCGCGGTGCGCAGCGTCATGGGCAGGGTCGCGAAGCTGGAGGACGTGGCGAACGCCATCTGCTGCGCGGGCAGCGCGCCCTTGAAGAAGCGCGTGGCCGAAAGCCCGTGCAGCTTCAGGAGACCGCCATAGACCACGATGATGTGGAACAGGCAGGCGAGGTACATGGCGAGGATGAACTTCGCGAGCGGGGCGAGAGAAGCGAGCCCGTAGCGGCCCACCACCCAGGCGATGAGGCCGAAGGTGCCGACGGGCGTGAGCTGCAGCACCCACTTGGTGATGCGGAAGACAAGCGCCGTCCCCTGATCGACGAGGCCGCGGATGCCGGCCGCCTTCTCACCGACCGCCACGAGAGCCGCGCCCACGATGCCGGCGAAGACCAGCACCTGCAGGACGTTCCCGTCCGCCATGGCCTTGATCGGGTTCGTCGGGATCATGCCGATGAGCACTTCGAGCGGGGTCGGGATCGTGCGAGGCTTCACCTCGCCGAGCGGCAGGTTGGCGAGGCCGGTGCCCGGATCGACGAGATGGCCGAAGGCAAAGCCGACCAGGACTGCGATGGCGGAGGTGAGGGCGAACCACACGAGCGTCCGCACCCCGAGCCGCGCCGCGTTGCCGGCCTCGGCCAGGCGCGCCACGCTCGACGCGATGGTGAAGAACACGAGCGGGATCACGACCATGCGGACGAGGTTGAGGTAGACGTCGCCCAGCGGCTTGAACCACACGGTTGCCTTGTCGCCCACGAGCGCCCCGGCCAGGATGCCGAGCGCAAAGGCGACCGCCACCCGCTGCCAGAGCGGACGGCTAAACCACGTTCTAATCATGTTGATTATGGCCTATTCACGATGAAGATCGTGATTAGGTGTGCCCGAAGCGGGCGGCGTGGTAGGGCCCCTCACGCACGGGAGCGCTGTGCTGGCTGCATAGAAGTCGGCACGGCACCTGCTCATTGCGGGCAGATACGCAAACTCCCCTTGCAAGCGCCGCCGTCGCAAGCGCCTGGGCACCCGTCTATCTAGGCCTAGCGATTCCAGGAGGCCCCCATGCAGCTCACCGGCATCCATCATCTCACCGCAGTCACGGCGAACGCGTCGGGCAACCACCGCTTCTACACGGAGACGCTCGGCATGCGCCTCGTGAAGAAGACCGTGAACCAGGACGACACCTCGGCCTACCACCTCTTCTATGCCGACGCGCTGGCCTCGCCCGGCTCCGACCTCACCTTCTTCGACTGGCCCGTAGGCCGCGAGCGGCGAGGCACCCATTCCATCGTGGGCACGGGCCTGCGCGTGGCGGGCGAGGCCTCCTTACGCTGGTGGGCGGAGCGGCTCGCGGCCGGGGGCGTCTCGCATGGGAAAATCCGCGAGCGCGGCGGGCGGCTTCTGCTCGATTTCGAGGACCCGGAAGGCCAGCGCCTCACCCTTGTGGACGATGGCGGCGCGGGCGACGCGCACCCTTGGGAGCGCAGCCCCGTCCCGGCGGAGCACCAGATCCGGGGGCTCGGACCGATCACGATCAGCGTGCCGGATCTTGCGCCCACCGATGCGGTGCTCACCCGCGTGATGGAGATGCGTCACGCCCGCGAGTTCCGCCACGACAGCCGCACGGTGCACGTCTACGAGATGGGCGCGGGCGGTCCGGCCGCGGAGCTGCATGTGCGCGTCGAGCCCGATCTCGCGCCTGCTCAAGCGGGTGCCGGCGGCGTTCACCACGTGGCGTTCCGCACCCCGAACGAGGACACCTACCGGGCCTGTGCCGAGCGCTTGCGCAATCTCCGGGTGCCCTCCAGCGGGCCGGTGGACCGGTTCTACTTCCAGAGCCTCTATTTCCGCGAGCCGAACGGCATCCTGTTCGAGATCGCCACGGACGGCCCGGGCTTCGCGACCGACGAGCCCCTGGAAACCTTGGGCGAAAAGCTTGCCCTGCCGCCGTTCCTCGAGGGGCGGCGCGCCGAGATCGAGCGGCGGCTGAAGCCGCTTTAGGGACATTGGGCCTGATCTGAAGTCTCGTCCCACCCACAACCCTCATCCTGAGGAGGCCTGAAAGGCCGTCTCGAAGGAGGGCTCCAGCACCCGCATTGGCACTGGAGGGCTCCTTCGAGACGCGGCTTCGCCGCTCCTCAGGATGAGGGGGTTGGTTGGATGGCTATTGCAGCGGAGTCCCTCACGCCATCGCCCGCGCGACCGCTTCCCCGGCCGCGCGGCGCAAAGCCACGATGCCGGTGTCCACGTGGCGGCTCGGATGGACGCGGTTCGTGAGGAGCGTCCAGGCGACGCCGCGGGCGAAATCGATCCAAAGCCCCGTGCCCGTGAAGCCCGTATGGCCGATGGTGTCATCCGAGCAGAGATTGCCGCCGGACCAGTTCTCGTGCGGCGCCTCCCAGCCCACCGTGCGGGTGGCCGACTGGCGGGTGCGGATCTCGCGGAGCGATGGTTCGGACAGCGCCGTGCCGTCGAGGAGGGAGGCCGCGAAATCGAGCACGCCGTCCACCGTGCCGAACAATCCCGCATGGCCGGACGCGCCGCCAAAGGCATAGGCGTTCTCGTCGTGCACCTCGCCCCGCACCACGCGGCCGCGCCAGGTGTCGCGCTCGGCAGCGGCACAAGACGCCGGATCGGGCCGGAAGGTGAGGCCTTGGGGCAGCGGCTGGTCGATCAGGGGCCGACCCGTAAGCCGCTCGATGGCGATGCCGAGCAGGAGGAAGTTGATGTCGGAATAGACCGGCGGTCCCGACTTCCACACCCGCTGCAGGATGAAGGCCCGCAAGGTCTGCGGGTCCTGGCCGTAGGTGTAGAGGGGCTCCACCGCCGGCAGATGCGTCTGGTGCGCGAGGCATTGGCGGAAGGTGAGCCGGCGCTCGGCGGCATTCAGGTCGTATTGGCGCAGATCCGGGATCGCCTTGGTGAGCGGATCGTCCAGGGCGATGCGGCCCGCCTCCACGAGCTTGAGGATCGCGGTGGTGGTGAAGATCACCTTGGTGAGCGAGGCAAGGTCGAACCAGGTTTCGCGGAAAAGCGCCTCGCGGGTGGGCTCGATCTGGGCCCATCCTGCGAAGCGCACCGCGCGCTCGCCGGAGGCGAGCACGATTCCGAGCACCGCGCCGGGGATGCGGCCCTCGGAAACCGCGTCAGCAGCGGGACGGAAGGCCTCTTCGGCAATGGTTTCGGCGCTCATGCGGGCTCGTAGAGGTGGCAGGCCGCTTCGCGGATCTGGTCGTCGTGGCGGCGGGGCACGAGGGCGGGCGGGTCTTGCGTGCAGACCGGCATCGCGAAGGGGCAGCGGGTGTGAAAGGCGCAGCCGCTCGGCGGATGGGCCGGGTCCGGCAACTCGCCCTTGAGCACGATGCGCTGCCGCCGACCCGTCGCATCGGGGCGCGGGATCGCCGAGAGAAGCGCCTGCGTGTAGGGATGCGTGGGCTTGTCCATCACCGCGCCCGCCGGGCCGGTCTCCACGATGGAGCCCAAGTACATCACCGCGATGCGGTCGCTCACATGGCGGATGACAGACAGATCGTGGGAGATGAACAGGATCGAGAGACCGAGCCTGGCACGCAGCTCCGCGATGAGGTTGATGATCTGCGATTGGATCGAGACGTCGAGCGCCGACACCGGCTCGTCCGCGACGATGAGCTTCGGTTCGAGCGCGAGCGCGCGGGCAATCGCAATGCGCTGGCGCTGGCCGCCGGAGAATTCATGCGGATAGCGCTCCGCCGCATCCTCGGGGAGCCCGACGATGCCTAGCAACTCGCGCACGCGCGCCGCCCGCTCCCGGCTCGTGCCGACGCGGTGCACGTCGAGAGGCTCGCGAATGATGGCGCCGACCCGGTGGCGGGGGTTCAGCGAGCCGAAGGGGTCCTGGAACACGATCTGCAGGTCGCGCCGGCGCCGTTTGAGGGCCGCACGGTCGAGTCCCGTCAGCTCCTCGCCCTCGAAGAATACCTGTCCGCCGGACGGTTCGATGAGGCGTAGGAGCGCCCGGCCGAGGGTCGATTTCCCGCAGCCCGATTCGCCGACGATTCCGAGCACTTCGCCACGCTGGAGCGTGAGGCTCACGCGGTTCACCGCCCGCACCTCGGCGCCGCCGGGGGCGGGATAGGTTTTCGAGAGTTCGCGGATGTCGAGGAGCGCGCTCATGCGGCGGCCGCGGGCGTGTCGGGAGCGGAGACCGGGCCCCAGGCGGGGTTCCAGCAGCGGGCCCGATGCGCGGGCCCGTCAAGGGCGGGCCGCACTTCACCGCAGGGCTCCACCGGCGCATGACAGCGCGGGCGGTAGGCGCAGCCCTGCCAGCGGCCGGGATCGGGCCGGGGCACGGAGCCCGCGATCGAGGGGAGCGCCACGCCCGGCGGGTTGGTGGCGGGAATCGTGCGCATCAGCGCTTCCGTATAGCGATGCCGGGGCGCGCGGAACACCTCGCCGGCCGGTCCCGTCTCGACGATGCGGCCGGCATACATCACCGCGACGCGGTCGCAGAACTCGGCCACCACGCCGAGATCATGGGTGATGAGCAGCACCGCCATGCCGAGCTCCCGCCGCAGGCGGTCGATGAGGTCGAGGATCTGGGCCTGCACGGTGACGTCGAGGGCCGTGGTGGGCTCGTCCGCGATGAGCAGGTCGGGCTCGTTCGCGAGCGCGATGGCGATCATCACCCGCTGGCGCTGGCCGCCGGAGAGCTGGTGCGGATAGCGCTCAAGCGTACGGGCCGGCGCCGGAATGCCGACGAGATCGAGGAGGTCCATGGCTTGCTTGCGCGCCGCCGCCGTGCCGACCGAGCGATGCAGCAGCACCGCCTCCTCGATCTGCGCGCCCACCGTGAACACGGGGTTCAACGAGGTCATCGGCTCCTGGAAGATCATGCCGATGCGATCGCCGCGCAGCCGCCGCAACGCCTCGCCCTCGAGCCGCAGCAGGTCCTGCCCCTTGAACAGAATCCGCCCGCCCGTGATCCGCCCCGGTGGATGCGGGATGAGCTGCATCATGGAGAGCGCCGTGACGGTTTTGCCGCAGCCCGATTCGCCGACCAGCCCCATCATCTCGCCGGGCTGAAGCGCGAACGACACCGCCTCGACCACGGGCTTGCCGCCCATGGCGATGGAGAGGTTTTCGACCGAGAGAAGCGGTGAGGTCATGCCGCTTCGGTCCGCGTGCCAAGCTGGCGAGAATCGAGGGTCATGCGGCTTCGGTTCGGGTGCCAAACTGGCGGGAAGCGAGGGTCATGCGGCCTGGAAGAACTCGCCGCCGGGCATGGGGCGCGGCACGCCTGTGGTGGTGGGCAGGCTTAAGGGGAGCCCCCGCCTTGAGCGCACGGCGAGGTAGCCGAAGGCCTGCGCCTCGAGGAAATCGCCGTTCCAGCCCACGGCTTCCACGGGCTCGACCGGGACGCCGAGCCGCTCGTGCAGGCGGCGCATGAAATGGGCGTTCTGGCGCCCGCCGCCGGTGACGAGCCAGCGCTTCGGCGTTCCCGGCACATGACGCAGGGCCGCCACCACTGACTCCACCGTGAAGGCCGCGAGCGTCGCGGCGCCGTCCTCGTCGGAGAGCCGCTCCACCCCTTGCGCGCGGCGGTGAAAGTCGTTGCGATCCAGCGACTTCGGCGCGGGCCGGTCGAAGAAGGGGTTGGCCATGAACTCCCGGACCAGCGCCTCGTCGACTCGGCCCGACGCCGCGATGGCACCGCCCGCATCGTAAGGGACGCCGCGTCGGCGCAGCACGAAATCGTCGAGCAACGCGCTTGCCGGCCCCGTGTCGAAGGCGATCACCGTGTCGCCGTCGAGATAGGTGACGTTGCCGACGCCCCCGAGGTTCAGCACCATCAGGGGCTGTTCCAGGTTCGTGGCCAGCGCGCGGTGGTAGAGCGGCGCGAAGGGGGCGCCTTCGCCGCCCGAGGCCACGTCCGCGTGGCGGAAGCGCGCCACCGTGTCGATGCCGAGCCCCCGCGCCACGCGCTCGCCGTAGCCGAGCTGGCGGGTGAAGCGGGCTTCCGGGCGGTGATACACGGTCTGCCCGTGCAGCCCCACGAGGCCGACGCTGCCCGGCGCGATGCGGTGATCCTGCATGAAGGTTCGGACCGCGCCCATATGGGCCTCCGTGACCTCGGCCTCGAGGTCTTCCAGCGGCTCGGTCTGCGCCCGCTCGGCCTCGGCGATGAGGCGCAAGAGCTTGTCGCGAAGGGCCTGCGGGTAAGGGTAGGTCTGCCCTGCGCCGGCCTCCACCCGCCGGTCACCATCCGTGTCCACCACGGCCACGTCGATGCCGTCCATGGACGTGCCGCTGATGACGCCGATGGCGCGAGTGAGGTTCGAGGCTGGGGAATTCATGCGATAACCTCGATAGCCCGGGTGAGATTGGAAGCCGGAGAACTCATGCTGGACCCGTGGGATGCCGTGGGCTTAAATCGTATCGATGCCGGCTCCGGCGGTCCAGCGCGGACGGGAGCCCGCCAAGGTTCAAGAACGACGGGGAAGCCCAAATGCTCAAGAAACTGCTCTGCTCCACGCTGCTCGCCGGCTCCCTCGCGCTCTCCGTGGCGCCGGCGCTGGCACAAAATCTCGAAATCGCGGTGCCGCAATCGCCGGCCGGCCTCGACCCGCACATCATCACGGCTTTCGCGAGCTTCGAGATCGTGAACGGCACGATTTACGAGGGTCTCACCGCCGTCGACAAGGACCTGCGCGTGGCGCCGGCGCTTGCCGAATCCTGGACCGTGGCGCCGGACGGCAAGACCTACACCTTCAAGCTGCGCTCCAACGTGACCTTCCACGACGGCACGCCTATGACCGCCGAGGATGTGGCCTCCTCGATTCGTCGGGTGCAGTCGAAGGACATCGCCTCGCCGCTGGCGAGCCGCGTCGCCGTGGTCGACAGCGTCACCGCGACCGATCCGCAGACCGTCGAGATGAAGCTGAAGGAGCCTTCCGCGCCCCTCCTCACCTCGCTTGCCACGATCATGATCGTGCCGAAATCCATGGAGGCCAACAAGGACGCGCTGCAGAAGACGCCGGTCGGCACGGGCCCCTTCAAGTTCCAGGAATGGCAGCCGAACGGCTACGTGCTGCTGACGCGCCACGACAAATACTGGCAGCAAGGTGCCCCGAAGCTCGCAGGGTTGAAGTTCAACATCGTGCCGGAATCGGCCACCCGTCAGGTGGGCCTCACCAACGGTCAATATGCGCTGCTCCCGAACATCGATGCCGCGACCGCCCTGCAGCTCAAGGGCAAGCCTGGCGTGAAGCTCACCGAGACCCTCGAGCTCGCTTATACGCTGATTGGCCTCAACACCTCGAAGCCCCCCTTCGACAACCCGAAGGTCCGCGAGGCGGTGAACTACGCCATCAACCGCGACGAGGTGATCCAGGCCGCGCTCTTCGGCGCCGGCGTGCCGGGCGGACCGCTGTCGCCGGCGCTGAAAGCCTGGGCCGTCGATGTGAAGCAGTATCCCTGCTACAAGCCCGACACCGCCAAGGCGCAAGCGCTTCTGAAGGAGGCCGGCGTCACCACGCCCGTCGCCGTGACCATGAGCGTGCTGCCGCGCCAGGACATCAAGGACATCGCGCAGGTCGTGCAGGAGCAGCTCAACAAGGCGGGCTTCAAGGTGGAGCTGAAGAACCAGGAGCTCGGCCAGTTCGTGCAGGATTGGCGCAACTCCAACTTCGACCTCTTCGCCTCCACCAATGCTGGCAGCGCCGATCCGGACGACTACTTCTACCGCACCTTCCGGACCGGCGGCTCCACCAACGTGTTCAAGTACTCGAACCCGGAAGTTGACGCGCTCCTCGACAAGGCCCGCACCCTGCAGGACCAGGCGCAGCGCAAGGCGGCCTACGACGAGGTGCAGACGAAGCTCGCCTGCCAGGGCCCCGTGGCGCATCTCGCCTACAGCACCCTGTTCTCGGCCTCGCGGCCGAATCTGCAGGGCTACGACATCCTGGCGAACCGTTCGCTCTCGACCCTGAAGAACGCGTCGACGAGCCAATAGTGAACGCGCCAGCGGTTCGGCCAGCCGTGTTCGCGAGCCCTCCATGCAGCTGCCCCCCTCCCCCCTTGTGGGGGAGGGTAGGGAGGGGGGTACCGCGTTCCGCAGGAACGCTCGCGGAGCGAACTATTCTGCGGCATCGCCTCTCGTCACCATACCCCCCTCTCCAACTCTCCCCCACAAGGGGGGAGAGGGCGCGCTCAGGCTCCTCCGGCTAACCGATGTTCAAACGCCTCATCCTCTCCCGGCTTGCCGATCTGGCGCTGGTGCTCTTCGGCGTCTCCGTGATCGTGTTCCTCATGATCCGCCTCATCCCCGGCGATGCGGTGGCGATCATGCTGGGCGCCAACACGGAGGTGACGCCGGAGCGCATGGCGGAGCTGCGCGCCCGCGTCGGCCTCGATCAGCCGATGGTCACGCAATATCTGCGCTGGGCCGGCGCGGCGCTCACGGGCGATTTCGGCACGTCGTTGTGGACCGGGCGTCCCGTGGCTGGTGAGATCCTCGTCCATCTGTGGCCGACGTTGGAACTGACGCTGCTCGCGCTCGCCTTCGGCGCAGGTCTCGCGGTGCCGGTGGGCTGCCTCATGGCGCAGACCCGCGGCCGCGGCGCAGACGTGGCCATGCGGATCGGCGCCATCGCGGGGCTCACCATCCCGTCCTTCTGGCTCGGCATCGTGCTGATCCTGTTGATCGCCACTTATGCGCCGGGCTTCTCCTCGCTCGGCTATGTACCCTTCACGCAGGATCCCTTAGGCAACCTGCAACGCATGCTGCTGCCGGCGCTGGCGCTGGCACTGCCGATCCTCGCCAATCTCTCCCGCCTCGTGCGCTCCGCCATGCTCGATGCGCTGGGGCAGGATTACATCCGCACCGCCCGCGCCAAGGGCGCGTCCGAGCGGCTCGTGGTCTACAAGCATGCGCTCCGCAACGCGCTCATCCCCTTCATCACGTCGGTCGGCATCATGACGGGCTATCTGCTGGGCGGCGCCATCGTGGTCGAGCAGGTGTTCGCCATTCCCGGTCTCGGGCGCCTCATCCTCGGCGCCATCGCCGAGCGCAATTATCCCCTGATCCAGGCCACGATTCTCGTGGTGACGGTAGGCTTCGTGCTGGTGAACTTCCTGGTCGACGTGCTCTACGGCCTCATCGACCCGCGGGTGCGGGCGTGATGCGCCGGTCCGCCTTTCTGATCGCGGCCATGGATGCAGCCCACCAGCGGGGATGCGTCTGATGCGCAAGCACCCGCTCCTCGCCTTCGCGGCCGCCTTCGTGGCGCTCCAGGTCATCCTCGCGCTCGGCGCCAACTGGGTCGCTCCTTACGATCCCATGGCGCAGAGCATCATTCAGCGCTTGAAGGGGCCGAGCGCGGCCCACTGGCTCGGCACGGACCAGCTCGGCCGCGACGTGCTGGCGCGCATTCTCTACGGCTATCGCACCTCGCTCCTCGCCTGCACCATCGCGGTCGGGATCGCGCTCCTCGTCGGCGGCACGCTGGGCCTGCTCTCCGCCTATTACCGCGGCTGGCTCGACCGGGTGGTCATGCGGATCATGGACGTGCTTTTCGCCTTCCCCGTGATGCTGCTCGCCATCGGCGTCATCGCGGTGCTGGGGCCGCATACGTCGAGCGCCGCCATCGCGATTGCAGTCGTCTACACCCCGATCTTCGCTCGTCTCCTGCGCGGACCGGCCCTGGTGATCTGCGAGAGCGAATACGTCACCGGCGCCCGCGCCATCGGTGCGTCGGACGCCCGCATCCTCTTTCGCCACGTGCTCCCGAACCTCGCCTCGGTGATCCTGGTCCAGACGAGCCTTCTGCTCTCCGCCGCGATCTTGGTCGAAGCCTCGCTCTCGTTTCTGGGGCTCGGAACGCAGCCGCCTACACCCTCCTTAGGCCTCATGCTGTCCGAGGGCCGCAATTTCCTCCTGCTCTCCCCCTGGAGCGCGGTGTTCGCAGGCTTCGCGATCCTCTTTCTCTCCTTCGGCTTCAATCTCTTGGGCGACGCCTTGCGCGACACCCTGGATCCACGCCTCAGAGGACAGGGGTGAGCCTCCCCGTCGCGGTGCGCGAGGCCGCACCCGCCGACATTCCCGCCATGGCCGCGGTCGCCGAGCGTTCCTACCGGGGCGCCTTTGCTGCGATCCTCGAACCTGAGGTGCTGGCTGCCCGCGACGCCCCCTTCTTCGCCGAGCGTTTTCGGGGTTCATGGCCGCGCATGCGCGTGGCGGAGCATGCCGGCGCGGTGATCGGCTTTTCCCTGGTGACGGACGCCCATCTCGACATGCTGTTCGTCGATCCCGCGGCCGCGGGAACGGGAGCGGGCGGCGCCCTCCTGCGCTTCGTGGAGCGCGAGGGCTGCACCAGCCTCGAATGCTTCCGCGACAACCACCCGGCCCGCGCCTTCTACGAGCGGCAGGGCTGGACGCTGACGAGAGGCTACGAGCGCGATTTCCTCGGCCGCTCCCGAGCCTTCGTGCGCTACGAGAAGCCCGTCAGTCCTGGTAGCGCTGCCCGAGCGCAATCATCTCCGGCGTCCCGAGCAGCGCGTTGAGGCCCTGCAGGTCGAGCATGCGGTCGCGATAGGGGGCCGTCGTGCCGTGGGCGTGCAGGCTCGCGAAATAGCCCTGCAGGGCATGAACGAGGGCCCGCACCGTGCCGCCGGGGAAGATCGCGATCGAAAAGCCGAGGCCCTGCAGTTGCTCCGCGCTGCGGATCGGCGTCGCGCCGCCCTCCACCATATTGGCGAGGAGGGGAACGCGGCCCTTGAACCGGGTCGCTATTGTCTGAAGCTTGGCCTCCGATGTCGGCGCTTCGACGAAGAGCACGTCGGCGCCCGCCTCCCGGTAGGCCTCCGCCCGTTCGAGCGCTTTATCGAATCCCTCCACGGCAATGGCGTCGGTGCGGGCAATGACGACCGTGCTCTCGTTCTGCCGTGCATCGAGCGCCGCCTTCACCTTGCCGACCATCTCGGCCGTCGAGACAAGGCCTTTGTCGGCCAAGTGCCCGCAGCGTTTGGGCAGGGTCTGGTCCTCGATCTGAATCGCGCTCGCGCCCCGCGCTTCGAGCAGCCGCACGGTCCGCATCACGTTGAGCGCATTGCCGAAGCCCGTATCCGCGTCGACGACGAGCGGCAGCGCGATGCGCTCGCGGATTTGGCTCACCACCTCGGCCACCTCGGCCATCGAGATGAGGCCGATATCGGGGCGGCCGAAGCGCGTATAGGCGATGCTGGCACCCGACAGGTACGCCGCGCGAAAGCCCGCCTGCTCGATGAGCAGCGCGCTCATGGCATCGTAGCAGCCGGGCGCGAGGACGAACCTCCCGGAGGCGAGATCCTTGCGAAGTTCGCTCATGGCGCCTCCACCAGGCTCTCGTGCGCGACCCGCGCGGCGGCGCGTCCCGCAGCGGCGCCGAGCACCACCGCGTTGAGAAGGCCCGCGCCCGAGAGATAGCCCCAGCCGCCGGGACCTGCGAGCCCGCGGGCCGCGCCGCCGCCGGCGAAGAGGTTCGGGAAGCGGCTCCCATCCGCCCGCAGCACCCGCGCCTCCTCGTCGACGCATAGGCCCCCTTGCGTCATCAGCAGGGCCGCCGTGACCTTCACGCCCACATAGGGCGCCACGAGTCGTTTCCCGGCCTCGAAGGTGCGGCCGAAGCGGTCGGTGCCGTTCGCGACCACCAGAGCATCGGCTTCCCGAAGGGTGGCCTCGAGGCGATCGGCCGGGAGGCCGAAGCGCTCCGCCAGCGTGCGGGCATCCGGCGCTTCGACGATGGCGCCGGCCTTGTGGGCCTGGCGGTAATCGTCCACCTGCATGGCAACCGCATGCACCCGCCGGTCGTAGATGTTGAAGGCCTGCGCGGCGGGCTGTTTCAGCACGTCGGCCGCGGCCTCCGAATAGCCCCGCGATTCGTCGGCGAAGCGCTCGCCCTCAGCGTTCACCTGCACGCCGCCCTCGCGCATGGTCGCCCAGGTGATCTGGAGTCCGAAAGCAGCCGCGATGCTGGAATGGGCCTGATAGCTGCCGAGATCGGCGAGCTTCGCACCCAAGGCCTCGCCCCAATGTATGGCATGACCGGTGTTGCCGGGGTGGCCGAAATAGAATGCTTCCGCGATATCGGGTGCGAAGCGGCGCAGGAGATCCGGATTGGCCCCGAACCCGTTGCAGGCGAGCACCAACGCGTTGCAGCCGATCTCCTCGATCTCCCCGCCGGAGCGCTGCACGCGTAACCCCAAGACCCGGCCCGCGTCGTCCACGACCAGATCCTCGACACGGGCCTCGGTGGCGATCGGCACGCCGGCGGCTTCGACGGCAGCGAGGAGCGCGCCATGCAATTCCTCGCCGCTGCGGTTCGGCGTGGCATGCATGCGCAGGCGCGTGTGGCCGTGATAGGTGAAGTTGTCGATCACCTCGAAGGGCATGGCGATGCGCTCCGCCAGCCATTCGACCGTGGGCCCGGACAGCCGCGCCACCGCCCGCACCATGGCGGGATCGTTCTCGCCGCGTGCCTCGGCGATGAGATCGGCGGCAAGGATATCAGGAGAATCCTCGATGCCCTTGGCGCGCTGGAAGCGCGTGCCGGCGGCGGGGATCTGACCGGTGGACATCCCGGTGAGCCCGTAGGGCTTCGCATCGCGCTCGAAGACCACCGTCTCGACACCCGCTTCCGCTGACGCAAGCGCTGCGGTGAGACCGCAGGCTCCGGCCCCGACGATCGCGACGGGAACGCGGTCGGCGAAGGCGTGGTGCGGATCGACGACGACGTTCATCGGCCGCTCCTCATGCCGCCCGCGCGGGCAGCGCGTCGAGCGCAGCAATCGCCTCCGCGCAGGTCGCGACCGTGGCGACGCCTCTCAGCGCTGCGATGTTGGGCTCGTGCAGCGCCGGATCGATGGTCGCGCACCCGTCCGAGAGGACGACGGACTCGAACTCCAGCACCTGCGCCCCGCGCACGGTCGAAGCCACGCCGCCATTCGTGACGATGCCGCCGACCACGAGCCGCCGGATGCCGGCATGGCGTAGCACCCATTCGAGGCGGCTCTGGTGAAAGGCCGAATAGGCCACCTTCTCGACGCGGATATCCACGGGCTCGATCTCCGCGACGTTGCCGTGACCCCAGGAGCCGGAGGCGAAATCGCCGGCGCGCAGGAAGGGGCGGAGCTTTTTCAGATGCGCCGCGATGAAGGGCTCGCCGCCGCGGCCTTGCACGAGGGTGAAATGGGTCGAGACCACGAGCACGCCCGCGCGCCGCGCCGCCGCCGTCACGGCCGCGAGCCGCGGCACGATTGCCGCGATGCCCGGCCCATCGATGCCCCCACGGGCATAGGCGCCGTCCGGGTGCACGAAATCGTTCTGCATGTCGACGACGAGAACGGCGGTATCCGCGGGATCGATGGCGAGCGCCGGCATGTCACGTCCCCCGGGACAGGATGATGTTGCCGAAGGGATCGACCAGAGTCGTGAGGTCCGGCTCCACGAGGATCGTGGTGTCGGGCTGCTCAAGGATCGCCGGGCCCTCGATCACCGCGCCCACGGGCAGGTCGAGACGGGCATAGATTGCCGTCTCGTACCAACGCCCGCCGAACCACACAGGCCGGCTGCCGAGCCTGGCGCCCTCCACGGTGACGTCGCCCTGCGGCGCCAGCACCATGAGATCGAATTTCGGCCGCCGCCCGATGGTGATCACGCGCAGATTGATGATGCGCTTCGCCAATCCCGGCAGCGTCTGCCCGTACTTGTCGGCGTAGACCCGGTCGAAGGCAGCACCGATGTCCGCTTCCGTCACGCTCGCGGGGTCTGCGCCCGCCTCCACCACGATGGTGTGGCTCTGGCCCACATAGGCCATGTCGAACTCGACGAGGGTATCGACGGATTCGAACGCCACGCCGGATGCCTCGACGAGCGCACGCCCGTCCTGGGCGAGGGTTCCGAGGCGCTCGCCGAGCGCGCTCAGATCCGCGGAGCCGAGGACGAGGTTCACGGTCTGCACCGCATCCTGGCGCATATCGGCGATCACGCAGCCGAGGGCGCTGGTGATGCCGGGAAAGCGCGGCACGATGGAACATTTGAGCCCCACATCCAGCATGAGCGCGCCCGCATGGAGCGCGCCCCCGCCCCCGAAGGGCATGCCGGCGAAATCGCGGGGGTCGTAGCCCTTCTCGATGGAGACGAGGCGGATGGCCCCCGCCATCTGGGCATTGGCTACATCGACGATGGCCTCCGCCGCCGCCATCACGTCGAGGCCGAGGGGTCGCGCCACATGGCGCTCGATGGCGGCGCGCGCGGCCTCCACGTCGAGCCGCTTCAGCTTGCCGCCGATAGGCCGCTCGGCATTGATGCGCCCCATGACCACATTCGCATCCGTGACCGTCGGATGCTCGTTGCCGAGCCCATAGCAGGCGGGACCGGGATTGGAGCCCGCCGATTCCGGCCCGACCTTCAGCAGCCCGCCCGCATCCACCTGCGCGATGGAGCCGCCGCCGGCACCGATGGTGTGAATGTCGATCATGGGCGTGCGGATCACGAGACCGAACTCGATGGCGGTCTGCGCCCGCACCGCCGCCTCGCCGTTTGCCACAAGCGACACATCGAAGCTCGTGCCGCCCATGTCGCCCGTGATCACGTTCGGATAGCCGGCCGCCTTGGCAATCGCGCTCGCCGCGATCACGCCGGCGGCCGGCCCGGAAAGCGCCGTGCGCACCGGCAGGCGGCTAGCGGTTTCCACCGTCATCACGCCGCCATTGGACTGCACGATGAGCACTCGCCCGCCAAAGCCCTGGTCGCGCAGCGATCCTTCGAGGCGGTCGAAGTAGCGCGAGACAACGGGCTGCAGATAGGCGTTCAGCGCCGTCGTGGAAGTGCGCTCGAACTCGCGGATCTCGGGCAGGATCTCGCTCGAGCGCTGCACGTAGAGATCCGGAAAGACCGCCTTTACGGCATCCAGCGCCTCACGCTCGTGGGCATCGTTGGCGTAGGAATTGATGAAGCACAGGCAGATGGCCTGCGCACCCTCGGCGACGAGCTGGCGGGCCGCAGCCACCACCTCGTCGCGGTCGAGGGGCGTGTGCACGCTGCCGTCGGCCAGGACGCGTTCCGTAACCTCCAGGCGCATATGGCGGGGCACCACGGGTTCGAAGGAGCCGGTGAGACCGAAGGTTTTCGGCCGGTCGCGGCGGCGCATCTCCAGCACGTCGCGGAAGCCCCGGGTCGCGATGAGGCCGATGCGGGCACCCTTGCGTTCGAGCAGCGCGTTGGTCGCGGTCGTCGTGCCATGCACGATGGTGGCGATGCCGCCGATCTCCGTGCCTCGGCTCATCACACCCTGCACGATGCCGTTCGCCTGGTTCTCCAGCGTGGTCGCGACCTTCGCGGTCGCGTAGCGGCCGGCCCCCGCGTCGAGGAAGAACAGGTCGGTGAAGGTGCCGCCCACATCCACACCCACAATGGTGGCAGGCCCGCTCACCGGCCTGCCTCCATGACGTAGCCGTCGCGGCGGTCGCGCTCCACCCGAGCGGCGTCGCGCCGCTCCGGCGGGCCGTAGCCGCCCCCGCCCGGGCTCTCGAGCCGCACCCGGTCGCCTCGGTTGAGGCTCACACCGACGACCTTGGTGGTTAGAGGCAATTGATGGGTCACACCGTCTTTCACGTAGGTATAGCGGCCCCGTGCCGCCGGCCCGCCCCCGACCACGCCAGGCGGCGGGTACTTGCCCCGGTCGCAGAACAGGGTGAGATCCACGGGTCCGTCGAGGACCTCGATTTCATAGATGGCCCCAAGTCCGCCGCGGTGCTGCCCCGGCCCGCCGCTGTCGGGCCGCAGGGCCCATTGGCGGTACATCACAGGATAGTTCGCCTCCGTGATCTCCAGGGGCGGCATGGTCGCCATGGAGAGCGGCGCATTGCCGTGGTTGAGCCCGTCTCCCGCCGGATGCGCCCCGTGTCCCCCGCCATGGAAGGAGAACATCACCCAGCGCGCGCCGTTCGGCCTGCGTCCCGCCAGGGCGAGGGCACTGATGGTGCCGTAGGCGCAGGCGCTCGCGCGCTCGGGGGTGGCCTGAGCGAAGGCCTGGAACACCACATCGACGATGCGCAGGTTCGTTTCCGTATAGCCGCCGGTGGGACGCGGGGCCCGTACGTTCACGATGGAGCCCTCCGGCATCACGAAGGTGATGGGTTCGAGCACCCCCGAATTGGCGATCACGTCGGGGAAGAGGTGCTTGATCGCCACATAGCAGGAGGCGATCGAGGTGGAGCGGGCGGTGTTGAGGGGCCCCGCGCATTCCGGCGAGGAGCGCGAGAAATCGAGGGTCACCTCCTCGCCGCGGATCGTGAGGTCGAGCGCGATGCGGATCGGCTCGTCGCTCGAACCGTCGTTGTCGAGGTAATCGTCCGCCGAATAGGTGCCGTCGGGCAGGGCGGCGAAATGGTGGCGCATCATGCGGGAGGCGCGTTCCTTCAGCTCCGCAAACACGGTTGCCACCGTCTCGTCGCCGGTCTGATCGAGGAGCTCCGTCATGCGCGCCTGGCCGACGCGGAGCGCGTTCAGCTGCGCCTGTAGGTCGCCGAAGGCCATCTGGGGCAAGCGGGTATTGGCCAGCATGATGTCGATGATGTCCTGCCGCAGCACGCCGCGATGGGCGAGCTTCACGACGGGCAACCAGAATCCTTCCTGCGCGAGTTCCACGGCGCGAGGATTGTAGTTGCCGGCGACATTGCCGCCCATGTCGAGCCAGTGACCCACGGAGGCGAGCCAGCAGAACACCTGACCATCACGGAAGAGGGGCTGCAGGAGCTTCACGTCGTTGATGTGCGTGCCCCCGTCATAGGGGTCGTTCATCACATAGACGTCGCCCGGTCCGAGATCGCCGTCGCGCTTCGCCCGCTCGATGACCGCCTTCGTGGCGAAGGCCATGGTGCCGACGAAAACGGGCAGGCCGTTCTTGCCCTGGACCAGGGTCTCGCCGGTTTCGGCGTCGTAGAGGCCGTGGGCACAATCGTGGGCCTCGGCGATGATCGGGTTGAAGGCACTGCGCACGAGGGTTGCGTCCATCTCGGCCGCGATCTCTTCGAGGCGGCCTTTCAGAACCGCGAGGGTCGTCGGATCGATGGAACGGCGCTGGGACGCGAGGGCGGAAGCGGCTTGCATAGGTCTCCTCGATCACATGCCGAGATAGGCGCGGCGCAGTTCCGGGTCCGCCGCGATGGTGGAGGCGGGGCCCGAGAGGTGGAACACGCCGTTTTCCAGCACATAGGCGTGCGTGGCGATTTCGAGGGACTGCACCACGTTCTGCTCCACCAGCATCACGGCCAAGCCCTCCGCGTTGATGGTGCGAATGAGGGAGAACATCTCCTCCACCAGGAGAGGCGAGAGGCCGAGCGACGGCTCGTCGAGAATGAGAAGGCGCGGCTCCGCCATGAGCCCGCGCCCGATGGCGAGCATCTGCTGCTCGCCGCCCGACAGCGTGCCGGCGAACTGGGCATGCCGCTCGCGCAGGCGCGGAAAGATGGCGAACACGCGCTCCAGATTGCGCGACCGGTTGGCCTTGGCCCGGCGGTAGCTGCCGAGTTCCAGGTTCTCGCGCACGCTCATGTTGGGAAAGATCTTGCGCCCCTCGGGCACGTGGATCAGCCCCTCGGCGACGACCGCAGGGGGCTTCGCGCCGTCGAGCCGCCGGCCGCCGAAACGGATCTCGCCCGCGGAGGGCTTGAGCAGCCCGGAGAGCACCTTGTTGAGGGTGGTTTTGCCGACGCCGTTGGAGCCCAGCACAGCGACGATGGCGCCCGCCTCCACCTGCATGGTGATGCCGCGCAGGATCTCGGTGGCGCCGTAGCCCGCCCGCAGCCGGTCGACCTGAAGCAGCACCTCAGGCATGAGCGGCTTCCCATGTGGCGAGGTGCTTTTCCGCCCCGCTGCCGAGATAGGCTTCGATCACGCGGGGGTCGCGGCAGACCTGCGGCGGCGGGCCGCTGGCGATCATGCGGCCCGAAGCGATCACATGCACGGTCTCGCAGAGCGACATCACCGCCTGCATCACGTGCTCGATCATCAGGATCGTGACGCCACCGGCGCGGATGGTCTGAATGATCGGGACGATGTCCCGGATCTCGGAGGGGTTCAGGCCCGCCAAGACCTCGTCGAGCAGGAGGAGCTTTGGTTCGGTTGCGAGCGCGCGGGCGAGCTCCAGCCGCTTGCGGCCCGCGACCGTGAGGCTCGCCGCCGGCTTTTCGAGTTCGGGCCCAAGGCCGACGCGGCGGGCGACGTCGTGCGCCCGAGCCAGCGCCTCGTCCCGGCTGGCATGCCGCAGATGCGCGCCCACCGCGATATTCTCAGCGACCGTGAGCCCCGCGAAGGGCTGTACGATCTGGAAGGTGCGCGCAATGCCGCGGCGCGCCAGGGCGTGGGGCGGCTCGCCGGCGATGGACGAGTCTTCGAACAGGATCGTGCCGGCGCTGGGCTTGGTGAAGCCGGCGATCATCGTGAACACGGTGGTCTTGCCGGCGCCGTTCGGGCCGATGAGGCCGGTGATCGAGCCCGCGGGCACATCGAAGCTTGCTTGGTCGACCGCCGTGAGGCCGCCGAAGCGTTTGGTGAGACCCTCAACCTTCAGCACGGCGCGCCTCCGGGAGGGGAGCAGGCTTCCTGAAGCGGCCCAGGAGCCCCGCGACGCCGTTCGGCAAAAAGGCAACGGCGAGGATGAGGAGCGCACCATAGACCGCGAGGTTGATGCCGGTGGCGGCGCCGCCGAGATACTTGGCGAGTTCGCCCAATCCATGCAGCACCAGCGCGCCGAGCAGGGGCCCGAACACGGTGCCGAGCCCGCCGATGATCGGTGCCAGCAGGGCCTCGACCGAGATCCAGGCCCCGTAGGCGATGCCCGAATCGAGGAAGAGGAAGTACTGGGCGTAGAAGGCGCCGGCGGCGGCCGTGATCCCGGCCGAGAGCGTGATGGCGTGCATCTTGACCCAGAACGGATCGACGCCGAGCGCTTGGGCTGCAGCCTCGTTCTCGCGCACGGCCGCGAGCTGTGCGCCAAAGCGCGTGGTCTCGACGCGTCGGGAGATCAGCATGGCGACGATCACCAGCGCGAGCGCAATCCAGTAGAAGATGGCGCGGCTGGCAAACTGGAAGTTCTCCGGCCGCACGTCGAGCTCGATGAGCACGCCGGCACCTCCGCCCGTGAGCGCAAAGGAATTGGCGAGCACCCGCAGGACTTCCGCAAACGCAAGGGTCACGAGGGCGAAGTAGGAACCCTTGAGGCCAGTCCGGAAGGTGAGAAAGCCGATGATCCAGCCGACCAGCGCTCCCAGCGCGATGCCGATGGCAAATCCCGCCCACGCATTCACGCCGTAGCGGGTCTGCAGGATCGCGGTCGCATAGGCTCCCGTGCCGAAGAAGGCGGCGTGGCCGAACGAGAACTGCCCGCCATACCCGCCGAGGATGTTCCAGCCCTGGGCCGCCAGCGCGATGAGGAGCGTGAACACAAGGAAGTTGAGGACCGTCGAGGAGGTCACGACGAGCGGGACCAGCGCCAGCGCGGCGGCCACAGCGACGATGAGGGTATAATCGCGGATCTTCATGCCTTCGCCCCGAACAGACCCTGCGGGCGGAACATGAGGACCAGAATGAAGATCAGGAAGATGCCGAGCTGGCCGAGGCTTTCGCCGAGCAGCAGACCGCCGAGGGATTCCACGACACCGATGAGGAGGCCGCCCAGGAGAGCGCCGGGGACCGAGCCCATGCCGCCGAGCACCACGATCGTAAAGGCAATGAGCACGAAGGCCTCGCCCACGCGGGGATTGACGTAGAAGTTCGGGATGAGGAGTGCCGCCGCAACAGCCAGGCACGCGGTGCCGAGGCCGAAGGTGACGGCGTAGATGTGGTCCACATCGATCCCCTGCAGCGCCGCGCCCATGCGCTCCTTGGCGACCGCGCGCACCGCGCGGCCCGTATCGGTGCGGGTGAGGAACAACCACAGGAGGGCGGCGACGACGAGGGAGCCCACAAGCCCGATGAGGCGCGACATCGCGACAAAGGTGATCTGAAGATCCACCACGTCGGAGGCATAGGGCAAGTCGATAGTGCGCGTGTCGGAGCGGAAGAGGTAGAGCAGCAGGTTTTGGATAATGATCGCAAGCCCAAGGGTGACGAGGAGGATATTGCGATCCTCTCCGTGGCTCGCCGGTGTGATGATCCAGCGCTGCAGGGCATAGCCCAATCCGAAGAACAGCACTGCGAGCGGGGCGGCGGCGAGATAGGGATCGAGGCCGAGCTGGGAATGGGCGAGGTAGACCGCAAAGAGCGCCAGCGTCAGCAGCGCGCCATGGGCGAAGTTGATGATGTGGAGCACGCCGTAGATCAGCGTCAGCCCGACGGCGACGAGCGCGTAGAGCGCGCCGACCATCACGCCGTTCAGCACGGCGACCAGGAGGATTTCGGGCGAGAGCAGGGACATCGGCGCTCGATGAAGGCGAGGGCAGGACGGTGCCTGCCCTCGCGGTTCGTGTTTTAAGCAGGCGGGAAGGGGAACACGGCCTTGGCGTTGGCGAATTCCTCGGGGCGCACCACCTTGATCTCGCCGCCCTGCACCTGCGTGACCACCGGCTGCGCACCCTGGTTCTGGCCGTTGACGAACTTCGTCGGACCGTAGGGCATGATGTGACCCTCGAAGGTCGAGGCGGCGATGGCCTCGATGAGCTTTCCGCGATCCGCCGAGCCTGCCCGCTCGAGCGCGTCGGCGAGCAGCAGCACGTTCGAGTAGTTGTTGAACACCTCGTAGGTGAAGAAGTTGCCGCCGCTCTCGATCTTCGTCTTCAGCGCTTCCGCGCGCGGGTTCTTGGCATTGATCCAGTGATTGCAATCGATCACCAGATTCGCGGCGTCCGGGAACTCCTTCACGAAGCGCGGCGAGGAGGCCGCGCCGCCGAGGATCGAGTAGATCGCCTTCGGCCGTGCGCGCTGCTGCACCATCGCCCGGGCGAGGAGCACATATTCGTTGTAGTAGTTCGATGGAATGATGATGTCGGGGTTCTGGGCCCGGATCTGCAGCACCACGTTATTGAAGTCGCGGATCGGGGTTGGGTGCGGGATCGTGGAGAGGATCTGGTAGCCCTTGCCGGGCAGCGCATCGTTCAGCGCCTTCGCCATGCCGGAGCCGAAGAGCGAATCCTCGTGCACGATCATCACGGTCTTGAGCGGCGAGCCGGCGCTCTCGTTCAAGGCGATGAGGTTGGCTATGCCCTTCTCGACCACCTGGTTGAGGCCAGCGGTGAAGCGGAACGTGTTCTTCAGGCCCCGCGCGGTGATGGTCTCCGCGACGCCCACATCGACGAGATAGGGGATGTCATAGCGGGCGGCGGCCTGGCTCGCGGCGAGGCAGATCGAGCTGCCGAAGCCGCCCACGATGGCGACCACGCCCTCGCCGTTCATGCGCTCCACTTCCTGCGTGCCGCCGTCCGGTGTCGAGCGGGCATCGCCGAACACCATTTCGAGCTTCGCACCACCCATGGACTTGATGCCGCCGGCTGCGTTGATCTCCTGGATCGCGGCCTCGGCACCGAGCCGGCCCTGCTGGCCCGAATAGGACAGGGCACCGGTCACGGGCTGGAGAATGCCGACCTTGATCGGCGCCCCTTGGGCTCTGAGATAACCCGGCAGGGCCAGGGTCGCGACACCGCCGAGCGCGGTGGTCTTCAAAACCGAACGCCGGGTCAGGCCCGGAAGAACCTTGGTCATCGCACTCCTCCTTTTGCCGGTCGGGCCTTGCCCCGACGGCTGGCTAGGGACCGGCCGGCTGTTCCCTTGTTGTCCGGTCCGTTTGATACGCGCTTCGATGCGGCGCCTCTCTTGGTGCTCTTCTGGTTGTCCTTGGGCGCCGGCGCACCGGCTCTCTTACGCGGCTTACGATCCGTCGGATGCACGTGCTCCGCGGCATCGGCCGGCACGATGGGGCTCCACCAGCGGGCACCGCTCTCGCCGGAGCGCACCATGTCCATGTGGAAGAGGTAGCGGTCGGGCCGGTAGAGCGCGTGCAGGTGTTCGACACCCCGATCCTCGCGATCCAGCACCACGCGGGTCATGGCGAGGAGCGGCGAGCCGATCTCCACCTGCAGGGCGTCGGCGGCCTCCGGACCCGCGAGCGTGGCGCTGATCGTCTGGCTCGCGCGTTCCGCGATGACGCCGGAGCGCTCCAGGAGTTCGAGGAGGGGGGTCGCCGCAAGATCCGCTTCCGAATAGGTGAGCCCGATCCGCTCCGGCACATGAGTGGTGAGATAGGAGAAGGGCTGCCCGTCGATGAGCCTCACGCGCACGGAGCGCTGCGTGCGCTCGCCCGCATCGAGATGCAGGCTCTCGGCGACCGCTTCGGGCGGCTGGCCATAGCCGAAGGACAGGAGCCGGACGCCGGTGGAGCGCCCCATCTCGACCAGATGCGAGAGAACGTTGGAGAGGTCCGCCACCAGGGGCCGCGCGGCAGGGGTTCCCACATATGTTCCGGCACCCGGCCGCCGCAGCACCAGGCTTTCCTGGGCGAGCGAATCGAGGGCACGGCGCACCGTCACGCGGGAGACGTTGTGCTCGACGGCGAGCTGCGGCTCGCCGGGCAGCCGCTCGCCTGGCTTGAGATCGCCGCTCACGATCCGGTCCCGCAGCAGAAGATAGATCCGCCGGGCCTTCAGGGGTTCTGAAACGGCATCCAATGTGGGAGCGGCTCCTGGATGACTGCATGCACCAGGGAACAGGAAGCTGTATGATGGATAGAACAGGAGCTTGCGTCAAGGGCCCCGCTTGATGCAGGATCGCCCAAGCCCCAGATGACCCCCATGAGCGAGCCCCGCACCCTCTTCGACAAGGTTTGGGACCAGCACGCGGTTCTCACCCGCGAGGACGGGCAGGCCCTGCTCTGGATCGACCGGCACTTCGTGCACGAGGGGTCGCACCACGCCTTCGCCAAGCTTGGAAGTCGCAACGCGCCGGTGGCGCGGCCGGACCTCACCTTCGGGGTGGCCGACCATTACGTGCCCACCCGCCGCTTGAGCGGCGTTGCGGACGAGGGCATCCGCCGGATGGTGGAGCAGCTCCACGAGAACACCTTCACCCACGGGGTCCACCTCTTCGGCCTCGACGATCCCCGCCAGGGCATCGTCCATGTGGTGGGGCCGGAGCAGGGGCTGACCTTGCCGGGGCTGACCGTCGTGTGCGGCGACTCCCACACCTCGACCCACGGGGCCTTCGGGGCCATCGCATTCGGGATCGGCGCCTCAGACGTCGCCCATGTGCTCATGACCCAAACTCTGTGGCAGCGGCGGCCGAAGCGCATGCGGGTGCGGGTCGAGGGCGTGCTCCCGGTGGGCATCGGTGCCAAGGATGTCGCGCTCTCCATCATCGCCCGCGTTGGCGCCGACGGGGCGCAGGGCCATGCGCTGGAATATGCAGGCTCCGCCATCCGCGCTCTCTCGATGGAAGGGCGCCTCACCCTTTGCAATCTCTCGATCGAGAGCGGCGCGCGCTGCGGGATGGTGGCGCCGGACGAGACCACCTTCGCGTATCTGCGCGGCCGCCCTTACGCTCCGCAGGGCGATGCCTTCACCCGGGCCGTCGAGGCCTGGGGCGCGCTGCCGAGCGACCCGGATGCCGCCTTCGACCGGGAGGTCGTGCTGGACGCCGCCGAGATCGCCCCGGTCGTGACCTGGGGCATCAGCCCCGAGGATGCGCTGCCGATCACGCTCACCGTGCCGGACCCCGAGCGGGCACCCGATCCCGGACGCGCCGCTCATATCCGCGAGGCCATTGCCTATATGGGCCTGAGCCCCGGCCAGCCCCTGTCGGATGTTGCCATCGACCGGGTGTTCATCGGCTCGTGCACCAATGCGCGCATCGAGGACCTGCGGGCTGCCGCCGCCGTGCTCGCCGGGCGCAAGGCGCGCGTGCCGGGGCTCGTCTCGCCGGGCTCCTCGCTCGTGAAGCGGCAGGCCGAAGAGGAAGGTCTCGACCGCATCTTTAAGGAGGCCGGCCTCGAATGGGTGGATTCCGGCTGCTCCATGTGCGTCGGCATGAACGGTGACCTTGTGCCGCCGGGCGAGCGCTGCGCCTCGACCACCAACCGCAACTTCAAGGGCCGCCAGGGCCCCGGCGCCCGCACCCACCTCATGTCGCCCGCCATGGTGGCGGCCGCTGCGGTGACGGGTCGTCTCACCGACGTGCGCCCAATGGTCGAAGGGCGCACGCCATGACCCCGTTTCGCCAACTGACGGCACGCGCCTGCGCGCTCCCGCTCTCCTCCATCGATACGGACCAGCTCATCCCCGCCCGTTTCATGAAGCGCTCGCGGGCAGAGGGCTATGGCGGCTATCTCCTGCACGATCTGCGCTTCGACGAGAGCGGTGCGCCGCGACCCGATTTCCCCCTGAACGATCCCGCCTGCGCGGGCGCGGGCGTTCTCGTCGCGCGGCGCAATTTCGGCGCGGGCTCGTCGCGCGAGGCAGCCGTCTATGCGCTCGTCGATTACGGCATCCGTTGCGTGATTGCGCCAAGCTTTGGCGATATTTTCGCGTCGAACGGCGTGAACAACGGTCTGCTGCCGGCGCGCGTGTCCGAAACCGACGGCGAGGCGCTCATCGCCGCGATCCAGGCCGGCACGCGCGAGCTGTCCGTCGACCTCGAAGCCGGAACCGTCACGGCAGGCGATCTCACCGTCGCTTTCACGATCGACCCCGTCTGGCGAACCAAGCTCCTCAACGGCTGGGACGACATCGATCTCACCTTGAGCCACGACGACGCAATCGCCTCCTTCGCCGAGGCCGATGCGCAACGCCGCCCCTGGGCCACGCCGCACACGAGCGCGTCATAGCTCCCTTGCACTTGGCCCTCGCCCTGCGGCAGGTTGCGTGAAACCTCTCGCCCTCCGGTCCCATGCCTGATCTGCGCAGTCTCGAGGTGTTCTTTTGGGTCGCGCAGCTGGAGAGCTTCCGGCGCGCCTCGGAGCACCTGCATACCACGCAGCCGGCCGTCTCGCAGCGCATCGCGGCGCTCGAAGCGGAACTCGGCGTGCGCCTGTTCGATCGCGACTCCCGCTCCGTCGCGCTGACGCCCAAGGGTCGCGAGCTGCTGGACTACGCCGAGCGCATGCTGCGCCTGCGCGCCGAGATGATGCGGGTGGTCGCGACGCCGAGCGCCATGAGCGGGGTTCTGCGCCTCGGGGTGGCCGAGACCATCGTGCACACCTGGCTCGCCCGCTTCATCGAGCGGGTGCATGCGCTCTACCCCGCCGTTACCCTCGATATCGAGGTCGATGTTTCGCCGAACCTGCGCAACGCGCTCGTCGATCACGAGATCGACCTCGCCTTCCTGCTGGGCCCCGTAAGCGAGCCCCGGATGCAGAACCACGATCTGTGCCGCTACGCGACGTCCTTCGTGGCGAGCCCCTCGCTGAAACTGCCCGAGGAGCCTGTGCCGCTCGCCGCCCTCGTGCAGGTTCCGATCATCACCTATCCGAAGACCACGCGGCCTTACCTCGCAGTGCGCGAGATGCTGCGCCGCTCCGATCTGCCGCCGCCGCGGATCTACTCGAACTCGTCCCTCTCCACGATCGTCCGCATGACGGTGGACGGCATCGGCCTCAGCGTCATTCCGCCCATCGTCATCGCCAAGGAGCTGGAGCGGGGCGAGTTGCGGCTGGTCAAAACCGAGCTCGCGCTGCCCGATCTCTTCTTCACCGCCACCTTACCGATCACGCCGGACGGGTCGCTGGCCCACCCCCTCGCGCTGCTGGCCTGCGAGATCGCCCGGGAGACGAGTACGGCGGCCCCACAATAAGGAGATCTTATCGGTTTTCATCGGCAATGACGATTTGGCCCTATCGTGTGCTCATGGTCCCCTAGCGTCATCAAGGCATGAGTGGACCCGATGCTGATCCCTCTTCCCACCCGCACCGAAGACCCGAGCCCCAGCCGCCGCGTCCGCCACCAAGCCCGCGCCGGCGCCCTCACGGGGCACACGGCCGGCCTGGCGCCGGGTTACGTCCAGGGCAACCTCGTGGTGCTGCCCGAGAGCTTCGCCTCCGACTTCCTGCGCTTCTGCCAGCGCAACCCGAAGCCCTGCCCGCTCATCGGCATCTCCGAGCCCGGCCAGGCGCGCCTCCCCGAACTCGGCGCCGACCTCGACCTGCGCACCGACATTCCGCGCTACCGCGTGTGGCGGGACGGCGCGCTCGTGGACGAGCCGACCGATGTGCTGGGCTACTGGCGCGACGACCTCGTGGCCTTCGTGATCGGCTGCTCCTTTACCTTCGAGGAGGCGCTGGTCGCAGACGGCATCCCGCTCCGCCATATCGATCAGGATGCCAACATCGCGATGTACCGCACCAATATCGCGACCGCGCCGGCCGGCGCCTTCGCGGGGCCCCTGGTGGTGAGCATGCGCCCGCTGTCGCCGGCCGATGCCATCCGCGCCGTGCAGATCACCTCCCGCTACCCGGCCGTCCACGGCGCGCCCGTTCATGTGGGCTTGCCGGAGCTCATCGGCATCCCCGATCTCGCGAAGCCCGATTACGGCGAGGCCGTCGAGGTGCGCCCCGACGAGGTGCCGGTGTTCTGGGCCTGCGGGGTGACGCCCCAAGCCGTCATCGCCGCCGCCCGCGTGCCCTTCGCCATCACCCATGCTCCGGGCTCGATGCTCGTCACCGACCGGCGCAACAGCGAATACGCGGTGATCTAGCCACCAATGCCGTCGGCCCGTGAAACCGGCCGCCGACCGCCACAGCATTCGGCTCGCGAAACCGGGCCGCTCACCACGGACGGGACCGCCAAGAAGCCCGCCAACCTCCAGAGGATAAACCGATGTTCAATCGCAGACAGGTTCTTCTCGGCGGCGCGGCCGCCGTTTCCCTCGCGAGCACCGGAGCGGCCACCCGCGCCTTCGCTCAAACCAAGGAGATCACCATCGGCGTGATCTACCCGATGTCGGGCGCGAGCGCCCAGGTGGGCGTCGATGCCCGCCACGCCCTGGAAACCGCCCTCGAACTCGTCAACAACGCCCACGACCTCGATCTGCCGGCGGCGAAAGCCGCAGGCCTTGCGGGGCTCGGCGGTGCCAAGATCCGCCTCGTTTTCGCCGACCACCAGGCCGATCCGCAAAAGGGCCGCGCGGAGGCCGAGCGCCTCATCACCCAGGAGAAGGTGTCGGCCATCGTGGGCGCGTTTCATTCCTCCGTGTCGGCCACGGTCTCGGCGACCACGGAACGCTACGGCGTGCCCTACATTGCGGCGGATTCGTCCTCGCCGAGCCTGCATCGGCGCAACATGCGCTTCTTCTTCCGCCCGGCCGCGCACGACGAGATGTTCTCGGCCGCCATGTTCGACTTCCTCGATGCGCAAAAGAAGGCGGGGCAGAAGATCGACACCGTGGGTCTC
Source organism: Microvirga sp. (assembly GCA_035944635.1). Lineage (GTDB taxonomy): Bacteria > Pseudomonadota > Alphaproteobacteria > Rhizobiales > Beijerinckiaceae > Microvirga. The sequence goes on along the minus strand of DASZAZ010000102.1, from coordinate 28,182 downwards.
TTCTTCGAGGACACGATCTTCGGCACTGATTCCTCGAACGTGCAGCGCAAGCTCGCGACCGAGCGCGGCTACAAGGTGGTGTCGGACATCAAGTACCGCGCCAACACACCGTCGCTCACCTCGGAGGTGCAGCAGATCAAGAGCGCCAACCCGGACGTGCTCCTCCCGTCGAGCTACACCACGGATGCGATCCTGCTCGTGAAGACCATGGGCGAACTCGGCTACAAGCCGAGGAACATCCTGGCCCAGGCCGCGGGATTCTCGGAGAAGGCGGTGTTCGACGTGGTGGGCGACCGCCTCGGCGGCCTCATTTCCCGCGCGAGCTTCTCGGTCGACATGGCCGCGAAGCGAAAGAGCGTGGGCGTCGTCAACGATCTCTTCAAGGCCCGCGCCGGCAAGGATCTCAACGACAACACCTCGCGCCAGCTCATGGCCCTCCTCATCCTGGCGGATGCCATCGACCGCGCGAAATCCGCGGAGGGGCCGGCCATCCGCGACGCGCTCGCCGCCACCGACATCCCGGGCGAGCGCACCATCATGCCCTGGGCGCGGGTGAAGTTTGGCGAGGACGGGCAGAACCCGCACGCCGATCCGGTGCTCATTCAGTACGTCGGCGGCAAGTTCGTGACCGTGTTCCCCTCCGCGGTGGCGGTTGCCCCACCGCAATGGCCGATGAACGCGTCGTAAAGCCGTCGCGCATCCCGCTTCAGCGGCCGGGGGCTTGAGAGCCCCCGGTTCTCCCGACGCGCCGCCATAAGGATTGAACCAATGACGTTGCAAGCCCTGCTTCAGGTGCTGGCGAGCGGGCTCTTGATGGGGCTGATCTACGCTCTCATCGCGGTCGGCCTCTCGCTCATCTTCGGGCTCATGGATGTGGTGAACTTCGCCCATGGCGAGTTCCTCATGACCGCTATGTACGCCGCCTTCGGGCTCTGGCTTCTCACGACGCTAGACCCCATCCTCCTCGCGCCCCTCGTGACCGCCTTCCTCTTCGCCTTCGGGGCGCTCGCCTATATGGGCGTGGTGCGCCACGCCATGCGGGTCGACGCCAATGTGGGCATGGTGCAGATCTTCGCGACCTTCGGCCTCGCGATCCTGATCCAGGGCGTCGCGCAGTACTTCTTCACACCGGATTACCGCTCGATCACCGGCACCTGGCTCGGCGGCCGCACGGTGGAGTTCGCGGGCATCTTCCTGCCCCTGCCGCAGATCGTCGGCGGCCTCGTCTCGGTGGCGGCCTTCGGCGGCCTCTATCTCCTCATGAGCCGCACCGATTTCGGCAAGGCGCTCGAGGCAACCCGCGAGGATCAGGGCGCTGTGGCGCTCGTCGGCATCGACCGCAACCGGGTGTTCACGCTGGGTTGGGGGCTCGGCGCCGCCCTCGTCGGCTTGGCTGGCGCTGTGATGGCGACGTTCTACTACATCCACCCGCAGGTGGGTGGGCCCTTCGCGCTCATCGCCTATGTGACCGTGGCGCTCGGCGGCTTCGGCTCCGTGTTCGGGGCCCTCGCCGCGGGCCTCATCGTCGGCCTCGTCGAGGCGCTCACCGCCATGATCTTCCCGCCCGCGCTGAAATCGATCGGCGTCTACTCCCTCTATCTCGCCGTGGTGTTCATTCGCCCGAGCGGTCTCTTCGGGAGGCTCTGATGCACGCCGTCCCCCACGCCTTCCGGAGGCTCCCATGAGCGATGCAACCCTCGTGGCGCCCGCCGCAGCGCCCGTCACCGACGCCTTCGCGGCCAAGCGCCGCCAGCAGCTCTTCACCGCAGGCCTCATCTTCGCGGCTGTCGCCGCGCTGCCCCTCCTCGTGAAGGACGTCTACCTCCAGAACGTGCTGGTCCTGACCCTCATGTTCGCCGCGCTCTCGCAGAGCTGGAATATTCTCGGCGGCTATTGCGGACAGATCTCGCTCGGCCACGCGCTCTATTTCGGCATTGGGGCCTACGCGACCTCCGTGCTCTTCGTCACCTACGGGGTTTCGCCCTGGTTCGGCATGGTGGTGGGCGGCATCCTCTCGGCGGCGCTTGCTCTCGCACTCGGCTATCCCTGCTTTCGCCTGAAGGGCCACTACTTCTCCATCGCCACCATCGTGATCGCGGAGATCGGGCTGCTTCTGGTGCACAACTGGGATTTCGTGGGCGGCGCGCTCGGCATCCAGTGGCCCTTCTCGCCGGATTCCTGGGCCACCCTGCAATTCGCCCGCAACAAGGTGCCCTACTTCTACTTCGCGCTCGGCCTCTTCATCGTCGTCTGGTTCGTCACCTTCCTGATCGAGGATTCCCGCTGGGGTTATTGGTGGCGCGCCGTGAAGGACAACCCGGAAGCCGCGGAAAGCCTGGGCGTCGAGGTGTTCCAGTCCAAGATGGCGGCCGCCGCGGTCTCGGCCTTCTTCACGGCCGTGGGAGGCGCCTTCTATGCGGCCTTCGTGGCCTATATTGATCCCGAGAGCGTGATGACCTTCCGCTTCTCGCTCCTCTTCGCGCTGCCGGCCGTGCTCGGCGGCATCGGCACCCTCTGGGGCCCGGCGCTCGGGGCCGCGATCCTCATTCCCCTCACAGAGGTGACGCGCTCCTATATGGGCGGCTCGGGCTCGGGTCTCGATCTCATCATCTACGGCGGCCTCATCATGGTAGTGGCGTTGGCAAAGCCCGAGGGCCTGCTGAGCCTCTTCCGCCGCTCGCCGCAGGGGAGGGCCCAATCGTGAGCCAGGGATCCATTCTCGAAGTCCGCAACGTCACCCGGCGCTTCGGAGGCCTCGTCGCCAACAGCGACGTGAGCCTCACCGTGGAACGGGGCGAAATCGTGGGGCTCATCGGGCCGAACGGAGCCGGCAAGTCCACTCTGTTCAACCTGATCGCCGGCTCCTTCCCGCCCTCCAGCGGCACCATCCTGTTCGACGGGCGGGACATCACGGGCCTGCCGGGTCCGAAACGCTGCCAGCTCGGCATTGCCCGCACCTTCCAGGTGCCGCGCAGCTTCGACACCATGAGCGTTCTCGAAAACGTGGTGGTGGCGGGCTTCGTGCGCCAATCCGGGGCTGCGGCCGCCCGCCGGGCCGCCCTCGAAACCCTCGACTTCGTGGGTCTCGCTCCTCGCGCCGGAGCGGTGGCCGCCGAACTCACGCCGCCCGAGAAGCGGCGCCTGGAAGTCGCCCGCGCTCTGGCCACAGACCCGAAGCTCCTGCTGCTCGACGAGGTCATGACGGGCCTCACGCCCTACGAAGCCCAGCGCGGCGTCGAGCTCGTGCGGCGCATTCGCGAGCGCGGCATCACGGTGGTGATGGTCGAGCACGTGATGGAGATCGTCATGCCCCTCGTGGACCGCGCCGTGGTGCTCGACCTCGGCCGCGTGCTGGCCGAGGGCCGCCCCGCGGACGTGGTCCGCGACCCGCGCGTGATCGGCGCCTATCTGGGAGACCGCTACCGTGCTGCTTGAGATGCCCTCCTCCACCCCCGCCGCGGCCTCCGGACCGTCCGCTCGCCCGGCCGGGCCGGCGCTCCTCGAAGTTCGCTCCCTCACCACTGCCTATCGCGGCTTGATCGCCATCTCGGACATCTCCATCGACGTCCATCCGGGCGAGATCGTTGCGGTTGCGGGCGCCAACGGCGCCGGCAAATCCACGCTGCTCAAGACCGTGGCCGGCCTGGAGCGGGCGCGCTCGGGCACCGTGACCTTCGCGGGCGAGCGCATCGACACGGAGCCCGGCCATCTCATCACGGCGCGGGGCCTGGCCTATGTGCCGGAGAACCGCCGCCTCTTCCCGCGCCCGTCCGTGGCCGACAATCTGCGCCTGGGTAGCTACCTTCACCGGAGTAAGGCGGACCGCGAAGCGCCGCTGGAGCAGGTGTTCAGCCTTTTCCCGCGCCTGAAGGAACGCCTGCCGCAGCGCGCCGTCACCCTGTCGGGCGGCGAGCAGCAGATGCTCTCCATCGGCCGGGCGCTCATGACCCGTCCGCGCCTCCTGATGCTGGACGAGCCCTCGCAAGGGATCATGCCCAAGCTCGTGGACGAGATCTTCCAGGCCGTGCTCGCGATCCGCGACACCGGCGTCACGGTGCTCATCGTCGAGCAGCGCCTGGCCGAGAGCCTGGAGATCGCCAACCGCGCTTATGTGCTGCAGACCGGCCGGGTGGTGCTCTCCGGAACCTCGGCGGAGGTCGGCAGCAGCCCGGAGATCCGCCGCGCCTATCTCGGGATGTAGCTCCCGTAAAAAACCTGTCCTGGTCTTTCGCCGCGACAGCTTGTAGCCAACCCCCTGCTTCGGCCGAAGCCGGCGCCGCGATAGTCTCGCGGAACGGCGCCGCTCGGCTTGCCAAGGAGACCACCATGTCGGGTGTTTGGGATTTCTGGATCGACCGGGGCGGCACCTTCACGGATGTGATCGGCCGCGCTCCGGACGGCACGCTCCAGGCCCGCAAGGTCCTGTCCGAGAATCCGGAGGCCTACCGCGACGCCGCGGTCCACGGCATCCGTACCCTGCTCGGCCTCAAGAGCGGCGATGCGATCCCGGCCGGCATCATCGGCGATGTCCGCATGGGCACCACCGTGGCGACGAACGCGCTTCTCGAGCGCAAGGGCGAGCCGACCGCGCTCGTCACCACCCGGGGTTTTCGCGATGCGCTCGCCATCGGCTACCAGGCCCGAGCCGACATCTTCGCCAAGAATATCCGGAAGCCCGAACTCCTCTACAACCGCGTCGCCGAGGTGAACGAGCGCGTGCTGGCCGACGGCACCGTGGAACAGGCCCTCGACGAGGCGGAGGCGAGGTCGGCCCTGGAGAGCCTTCGCGCGGAGGGCTACCGCGCCGTCGCGATCGTGTTCATGCACGGCTACAAGTACCCCGAGCACGAGCGTATGGTCGCCCGCATCGCCCGCGAGATGGGCTTCCCGCAGGTGTCGGTCTCCCACGAGGTCTCGCCCCTCGTGAAGCTCGTCGGGCGCGGCGACACCACGGTGGTGGACGCCTATCTCTCGCCGATCCTCTCCCGGTATGTCGCCCAGGTGTCGGAAGAACTCGATGTGGAGCGCACCGGCGCCCGCGTGATGTTCATGATGTCGTCCGGCGGCCTCACCGCCGCGAGCCTGTTCCAGGGCAAGGATGCGATCCTGTCCGGCCCCGCCGGCGGCGTGGTGGCGCTAGCGCAAACCGGCATCGAGGCCGGCTTTCCCCAGGTGATCGGCTTCGACATGGGCGGCACCTCGACCGACGTCGCCCATTTCGACGGCGAATACGAGCGTGCCTTTGAAACGGAAGTGGCCGGCGTGCGCATGCGCGCGCCCATGATGCTGATTCACACGGTAGCGGCGGGCGGCGGCTCGATCCTGCATTTCGGCGGCGCGCGGCTGCGCGTCGGCCCGGATTCCGCCGGCGCCAATCCCGGTCCCGCCTGCTACCGTCGCGGCGGGCCGCTTGCCGTGACCGATGCCAACGTGATGGTCGGCAAGCTCGTGCCCGATCTCTTCCCCGCGATCTTTGGGCCCAACCAGGACGAGCCCCTCGATGTGGCGGCGGTGCGCGCCGGCTTCACGGAGCTTGCGGAGCGGATCGGCGACGGGCGCTCGCCGGAAGCGGTAGCGGACGGCTTCATCCAGATCGCGGTCGCCAACATGGCCGAGGCGGTGAAGAAGATCTCCATCGCGCGGGGCTACGACGTCACGCGCTATGCGCTGAACGCCTTCGGGGGCGCCTCGGGCCAGCATGCCTGCCGCGTCGCCGATGCGCTCGGCATGACCAAGGTGCTGATCCACCCCTATTCCGGCCTGCTCTCGGCCTACGGCATGGGCCTCGCCGACATCCGCTCCATCCGCCAGGTGTCCATCGAGGCTCCCTTCGACACGCCCGTGCTGGCGGCGATCGCTGGGGCCGCGGAAACGCTTGGCGCGGAAGCCCGCGGCGAGGTGGAGGCGCAGGGCATCGGACCGGCCCAGATCGTCACCCATGTGCGCGCCCATATTCGCTATGCCGGCACCGATACGGCATTGGAGGTGCCCGCCTTCGCGGCGCCGGGCGGCACCGCCATTGGGGCTGCCGCCGCGGCCATGAGCCTCGGGGCCATGCGCCGGGTGTTCGAGGCGGCCCATAAGGCGCGCTTCGGCTTCATCGACGAGACGAAAGCCATCGTGGTCGAGGCGGTCTCCGTCGAAGCCGTCGGCGGCGGCACGCGCGCGAGCGAAGCGGAGCGCCCGCTCACCGACGCGCCCGCGCCGGAGCCGTCGCTGCGCACGCCGCTCTTCGCCGACGGCACATGGCACGATGCGGCGGTCTACCGTCGCGAGGCCCTCAAACCCGGCCAGGCCGTGCGGGGGCCCGCCCTCGTGATCGAGCCGAATCAGACCGTGGTGATCGAGGCGGGCTGGCGCGCGTCGCTCACCGCCAAGGACCATCTGGTGCTCGACCGCGTGGTGGCGCTGCCGAAACGCACCGCCATCGGCACCGAGGCCGATCCGGTGATGCTGGAGATCTTCAACAATCTCTTCATGTCCATCGCCGAGCAGATGGGCGTAACGCTCCAGAACACGGCCTATTCCGTGAACATCAAGGAGCGGCTCGATTTCTCCTGCGCGGTGTTCGACTCGACCGGGGCGCTCGTCGCCAACGCGCCGCACATGCCGGTGCACCTAGGCTCCATGGACCGCTCGGTGGAGAGCATCATCCGCAACAACCCGGTGATCCGCCCCGGCGACGTGTTCGCGATCAACGCGCCCTATAACGGCGGCACGCATCTTCCCGACATCACCGTTTGCACGCCGGTCTTCGACGACCGCGCCGAGCGCGTGCTGTTCTGGGTGGCGTCCCGCGGCCATCACGCGGATGTGGGCGGCACGGCGCCGGGATCCATGTCGCCGGATGCGCGCACCATCGAGGAAGAGGGCGTCTATATCGACAACTTCAAGCTCGTGGATCAGGGCCGCTTCTGCGAGCGCGAGCTTGTGGCACTGCTGACGGGGGCGACGTACCCCGTGCGCAACGTGGTCCAGAACGTCAACGACCTGAAAGCCCAGATCGCCGCCAACGAGAAGGGCGTCGCGGAACTCCGAAAGGTGGTGGACCAGTTCGGGCTCGACGTGGTGCAGGCCTATATGGGCCATGTGCAGGACAACGCCGCCGAAAGCGTGCGCCGCGTGCTGGAGCGCCTCGGCGACGCGGAGTTCACCTACCCCATGGACCAGGGCTGCGCGATCCGGGTGCGTATCTCGGTCGATCGCGAGCGCCGCGAGGCGACCGTTGATTTCACCGGCACCTCGGAGCAGAGGGCCGACAACTTCAACGCGCCGGAGCCGGTGACTCGCGCGGCGGTTCTCTACGTTTTCCGCGTGATGGTGGAGGACAACATCCCGATGAATGCCGGGTGCCTCAGGCCCATCAACATCGTGGTGCCGAAGGGCTCCATGCTGTCGCCCGAATGGCCTGCGGCGGTCGTCGCCGGCAACGTGGAGGTCAGCCAGGCGGTGACGAACTGCCTCTTTGGGGCGCTCGGCGCGCTCGGCGCGGCTCAAGGGACGATGAACAATCTTACCTTCGGCAACGAGCGCTACCAGTACTACGAAACCATCTGCTCCGGCGCGCCGGCAGGCGAGGGGTTCAGCGGCGCGTCGGGCGTTCACACCCACATGACCAATTCCCGCCTCACGGACCCTGAGATCCTGGAGTCGCGCTTCCCTGTGGTGCTGGAAGACTTCCACATCCGCGCCGGTTCCGGCGGTCGTGGGCGTTGGAAGGCGGGCGACGGCACGAGCCGCACCATCCGTTTCCGCGAGCGCATGGATTGCGCGATCCTCTCGGGCCACCGTCGCATGCCGCCCTTTGGCCTTCATGGGGGCGAACCAGGCCAGACCGGACGCAACCTCGTACGGCGCCTGGACGGCCATGTGGAGGAACTCGGCGGCTGCGCCCAGACGGTGCTGGAGGCCGGCGAAACCATCACCGTGGTAACGCCGACCGGCGGCGGCTACGGCCGAGCCGAAGAGGCCGCGGGCGATGGCTCGCAAACCAATCGCGCGCTGGCGGCCGAATAGGCGCTAGAGCCTATTTCACGCACTCGACCGCAACCAGGGCGTCGGACACGGCGGCGGCAAGGTCGGCGGCGCTTTGATCGTCCGGCCCTGACGCCGCGCCGAAATCGCGGCCGGCCAGGCGGCCCACGTCGCCGGCACCGACGATCTCGTAGGCCATCGGCGGTACGAGGCCGGCCACCTGGCGCGGGGCGGCGGGGGGTGAGGTGATGAGACCGACGAACGCGCCGCCCCGATCAAACACCGCCGCGCCGGAAACGCCGCCCTGAAGCGCGGCGTTCAGGCGCCCGTCCGTGCCGATCGCACCGGAGGCCGCCACGGGCGCTGCCGGACCGAAGCTTGCCGCGATCGTCATGGCGACAGCCGAAACTTCTGCATCGGGCGCATTCGTCCGACGCAGCAGGGCGGCCGGCTTGGTGGGGCCCTGGAAGGTGAGGAGCCGCAGGCCCGACGGGTCCGATTGCGCGATCTGCGCTTTTGCGCCGGCGACGCGCAGATCCGGGCAACCGTCGACCGCACGGCCGGTCACCGCCTGCCCCGGCGCGAGCACGAGTCCCGTCGCGACGAGCATCGGCTTTGTGGGACGTGGCGGTGCGGGAGCCGGTCGCGGTGCGGAAGGAGCGGCGGCAACGGCCGGCGCGGCGCTCGGGAAGGCCACGAAGCTGTTCGCGATCGCCACCACCTGGCGCTCGAAATCGGGCGAAACGGTCTTGTCGTAGCCGATGGAGAAGCCGCGGATGCCCTCGGGGCCTGAGGCGTAGCGGGTGTAGAACTTGCCGCCCGCCGTTTCGCCCGCGATCACGTAGAAATCCGGCCGCAGCAGCTTGTAGGTCACCTGCCGGCCCGGCGTCTGGATGGCGAGGTTGCGCTCATAGAGCGCCGGAAGTTCCGCTTCGCCGGGGGCCATCGCCCGGGTATCTAGGGTGATCTTCCCGTCGGCGCTCTGCCAGCGGCTGCCCCCGCGCGGATTGGCGTCCCGCTTCGGCAGCGTGCGCTCGGGAATGCCGATCGCAATTCCAGTGGCGGCATCGGCCACGATCTTGAAGCCGGCGGCGGACCGCGCCTGCTCGGCGGCCCGGATCAGGCCCGTGCGGCCGGCCGGATCGAGGATGCCGTTCGGGTTCAGTTTCGCCCGTGTCTGGTAGGCACGGATCGCCTCATAGGTGCGCGGTCCGAAGGTGCCGTCCGGCGTTCCATTGAGGTCACCGGTCCACACGAGCGCATCCTGGACCGCCTGCCGTTCGGGGAGGGGCAGTGCCTCATAGGCGCGCTTCGCCGCGTCGAGACCCGCATCGGTCCGCGCCGGCTGCTGGCCAACCGGCTGGGGCGAGGAGGGCGCCGGCTGCTGCGCCAGGGCCGCGGTCGCGCCGAGCCACAGTGCCAAACCCGCGCAAGCCCCCGCCCCCCAACGTACCGTTAGGGCAGCGTCCTGCCTTCCCCCAATCCTCATGGCGCCTCTCCGGATCGCTCTGCCGCCCAGTCTTGCAGACCTTGCCATGAAGCGCGAGAGGCGGCTCCCCCGGCGTGCCGGTATCCGCACCGCCCGGGCGGTGATAGGCTTGCCGTATGAATTGATCGGGCTGCCGCACCCCATAAAAGCAAGCCGGGGCCGGTCCGCATCGGGGGATGATCATGATCGAGCGTTTTGCATCCGTGCCGGGGACCTCCCTGTCCGCTCTGGGCCCGTGGACCCGCCGGCTCGGCCAGGCGGCCGTGTTGGCGCTCGTGGTGGGCACGCCCCTCACGGGCGCCGCCGCGCAAGGCTCGAAGGCCTATGTGCGCGAGGACCTCGCCCTCACGGCGAAATCGGTCGAGGACCGCTTCCGGGGCGAGCGCCGCGTCGGCGCGGCTTCAGCCCTGCGCCGGGAAGGCGAGGCGGCCGTGCGGCGCAACGATCCCCGCGAGGCGCTACCCTTCCTCGCCTCGGCGGCCGCGGCCGAGCCCATGAATGCGGGCCATTGGCTGGCTTATGCGCGTGCGGCCATGTCGTTCTCGCACGAGACGCCGGCCGAGAAAGCCACCCTGCCGGAGCGCGCGATCGCCGCGGCCTACATCGCCTATCAGCGCGCCGCGAACCGCACTGAAGAGGCGGAGGCGCTCGCGGTTCTCGCCGAAACCTACACCTCGCAGAGCCAGTTCGGCCGCGCGCTCGCAGCCTACCGCATGGCGCTGCGTGCCAACGAAACACCGCGCCTGCGCGCCTCGTACGAGGATCTGCAGGGGCGCCACGGCTTCAAGCCGAAGGATTACACAGTCGATTCCGACACCGCTTCGCCCCGGGCGTGCTTCCAGTTTCCCGAGGCGCTCGCCACCGGCAAGGTGGATTTCAGCCCCTATGTGACGGTCTCCGGCATCGCCTCACCGGCCATCACGGCAGAGGCCGCGCAGCTCTGCGTCGAGGGGCTGAAGCACGGCGACCGCTATTCCATCGTGCTGCGCCCTGGCCTGCCGGCCGCGTCGGGCGACGAACTCGTGGCGGCAGCCGATTACAACATCTATGTGCGCGACCGCGCCCCGATGGTGCGCTTCACCGGCCGCAACTATGTGCTCCCGCGGACGGGCCAGGAAGGCATCCCGGTCGTGTCCGTGAACGCGAGCGAGATCGGCGTCGAGGTCTACCGCATCGGCGACCGCAGCCTGCTGCCGACGATCCGCTCGGAGGATTTCCTCTCGCAGCTCTCGGGCTATTCCGCGGAGGAGATCGCGAACGCCAAGGGCTTCAGGATCTGGAGCGGCACGCTCACCGCGAAGCAGGAGCTGAACCGCGACGTCACCACCGCTTTCCCGGTGCTCGATGCGGTCGGCCGCCTGGAGCCCGGCGTCTACGTGATGACGGCGAAACCGAAGGGCGCGCCCGGCGACGACGAGAGCTGGCAGACCCGCGCCACGCAATGGTTCGTGGTGTCGGATTTCGGCCTCACCGCCTTCAAGGGCGGCGACGGCGTTCATGTGTTCCTGCGCTCGCTCGCAAGCGCCAAGCCGCTCGCCGATGTGGAGGTGCGTCTCGTCGCCCGCAACAACGAGGTGCTGGCCACGAAGCGCACGGATGCGCTGGGTCACATCGACTTCGATCCGGGTCTCGCCCGCGGCGAGGGCGGGATGGCCCCGAACCTGATCGTCGCGAATTCGGGCACGGATTACGGCTTCCTCGATCTCGGCGGCTCCGCCTTCGATCTCACCGATCGCGGCGTGAAAGGCCGCGAGGCGCCGGGCCTGGTCGAGGCCTATGTGTTCCCGGAGCGCGGGGTCTACCGCACGGGCGAGACCGTGCAGGTCACGGCGCTCCTGCGCGACGCGAAGGGGGTTTCGGTGCCGGGGCTTCCCCTCACGCTCGTGGTCGAGCGCCCCGACGGCGTGGAGTATCGCCGTGCGCAGGTCGAGGATCAGGGCCTCGGCGGGCGCGCCTTCTCGCTGCCGATCCTTGCCGGCGCGCAGCACGGCACCTGGCGGGTCGTCGCTTATACGGATCCGAAGGGTTCGGCCGTCGGCGAAGCGAGCTTCCTGGTCGAGGATTACGTCCCCGAGCGGCTCGAAATCGAGCTGAAGGCTAAGGCGCCCGCGCTGCAGCCGAACGAGGCCGCCGAGATCGACGTTTCCGCCCGCTATCTCTTCGGTGCCCCCGGCGCCGACCTCGAGGTCTCGGGCGACGTGGTCGTGCAGGCCGCCGAAAAGCCTGCGGTGAAGGGGCTCGAAGCCTATACGGTCGGGCTCGAGGACGAGTCCTTCGAATCCACCACGGTGGAAATCGAGGAGGTGGCCACCACGGATGCCCAGGGTCGCGTCACCATGACGGTTCCGGTCCAGGAGGCCACCGCGCCGTTCCCCCTCGAAGCCAAGATCCTGCTTCGCGTGGCGGAAAGCGGCGGTCGCGCGGTGGAGCGCGCCGTCACGCTTCCCATCCTGCCGGCTGGACCCGTGGTCGGCATCCGCAAGACCTTCACGGAATTGAGCGAGGGCGCCAATGCCACCTTCGACGTCGTGCTGGCGCAGCCCGACGGCACGCGAATGGCTCGCAAGGACGTGCCCTGGACGCTCTCGAAGGTCGAGAGCCGCTATCAATGGTACAACCAGGATGGCCGCTGGGGCTACGAGCCCGTAAAGATCGTGCGCCGCGTCGCCGACGGGCGCATCGATCTCGGCACCGGCGATCCCGCCCGCATCTCGGCCCCGGTTGAATGGGGCAATTACCGGCTCGACGTGAAGGTCGACGCGATGGGCCCGACGGCGCAGACGAGCGTCGATTTCACGGTGGGCTGGTCGGGCGACCAGAGCGCCGACGTGCCGGACCTTCTCGATCTACGCCTGGACAAGGCCTCCTACGGCGCCGGCGAGACCCTGCAGGCTCGCCTTGCCCCGCGTTTCGCAGGTCAGGCCACCTTTGCGGTGGTGAGCGACCGGGTGCACGACATCCGCGTCGTGGACGTGCCCGCAGGCGGCGCCACGGTGTCCGTGCCCGTGAAGGCCGAATGGGGCGCCGGCGCCTATCTCGTCGCCATGGCTCACCGTCCCCTCGACGTGGAGGCGAAGCGCCAGCCGGGCCGCGCGCTGGGGCTCGCCTGGTTCGAGGTCGATCGGGACAAGCGCAAGCTCGAAGTCTCGCTTGCCGCACCGGCGCAGATGCGTCCGCGTGCACCGCTCGCGATTCCCGTGCGGGTGGCGGGCCTGCAACCCGGCGAGGAGGCGCGCATCACCGTTGCGGCGGTGGATGTCGGCATCCTCAATCTCACCCGCTACGAGGCACCGAATCCGGGCGAGCACTTCTTCGGCCAGAAGGCGCTCTCGACCGAAATCCGCGATCTCTATGGCTACCTCATCGACGGCACGCAGGGTACCCGCGGCGCCATCCGCTCCGGCGGCGACGGGGCCGGCGCCATCGAGGGCTCGCCTCCGGCGCAGGAGCCGTTGGCGCGCTATTCCGGCGTCGTGAAGGTGGGCCCCGACGGCACCGCAGAGGTGACGTTCGACATCCCCGCCTTCAACGGCACCGCCCGCGTGATGGCGGTGGCCTGGACGCGCGATCGGGTCGGGCATGCCACGCAGGACGTGGTCATCCGCGATCCGGTGGTCGCGGCCGGCACGCTACCGCGCTTCCTTAATGTGGGCGACCAGTCCCGTATCCACCTCACCATCGACAACGTCGAGGGCGGGGCCGGCACCTACACCATCGACCTCGATATCCGCGGCCCCGTGGTGGCGGCGGCCGATGCCCTGCGTCGGCGGGTTGACTTGAAACCCGGCGGCAAGGCCTCGGTGAGCCTTCCTATCGCGGCGGCAGGTCCGGGGCTGGCGCAGATCGGCGTTACCATCAAGGGCCCGGGCGTCGAGGCCGGCCAGAGCTTTGCGCTCCGCGTCCAGCCCGGCACCTCGTCCCTCGTGAACCGCACGGTTCGGACGCTGGAGCCCGGCGGCAGCCTCACCGTGAACCGCGATCTCCTCGCCGATATCCTGCCGGGCACCGGCGCGGTCTCGGTGGCGGTGTCGCCCCTCACCGCCCTCGACGTGCCGAGCCTGCTCCAGGCTCTCGACCGCTACCCCTACGGCTGCACCGAGCAGACCGTGAGCCGTGCCCTGCCGCTGCTCTACGTGAATGCGCTTGCGGCCCGCGAGGCTCTGGCGCTCGACGACAGCGTGGATCAGCGGGTGCGCGAGGCCGTCGAGCGGGTGCTCTCGCGCCAGGGCTCGGACGGGTCTTTCGGTCTGTGGTCCGCCGGCGGCGACGATGTGTGGCTCGATGCCTACACCATCGATTTCCTCACGCGGGCTCGCGAGCGGGGATTCACGGTGCCGCAGCTGGCCCTGACGCTCGGCCTCGACCGCTTGCGCAACACGGTGGCGAACACGAGCGACGTGGCGCAATACGGCGAGGGCTTGGCCTATGCGGCCTATGTGCTCGCCCGCAACGGGCGGCCCGTGATGGGGGATCTGCGCTATCTCGCCGACACGCAGCTCTCCAGCGTGCGCACGCCCCTGGCACGCGCGCAGATCGCAGCGGCGCTGGCGCTGTTGGGTGATCGCGGTCGCGCCCAGACCGCGTTTGCCTCCGCCCTGGAACGCCTGAAGGAGGCGCGCGATGCCAACACGTCGCGGGCCGATTACGGCTCGCGTCTGCGCGATGGCGCTGCGGTGCTGACGCTGGCTTACGAAGCCGGCAGCGGCCCGCAAACCTTGCCGGTGGCAAGCCGCGTGATCGAAGAAGAACGCAAAGCCCGCACCTACACGAGCACGCAGGACAATGCCTGGATGGTGCTGGCCGCGCAGGCCCTCGCGAAGGAGTCAGAGAACGTCGCGCTCACCGTCAACGGCACGGCGCGTCGCGGTGCCTTCTATCGCACCTTCGGCGAAGCCGCTCTCCAGCAGCCGACGGTGATCGTGAACAACGGCTCCGCGCCGGTGCAGATGGTGGTGGGCATCGCGGGCAACCCGATCGGCTTCGAACCGGCGGTCTCGCGCGGCTTCACCGTCGAGCGGGCATATTACAAACTCGACGGCACCAAGGTGGACCTCGCCCAGGTGCGCCAAAACGAGCGCTTCGTCACCGTGCTCAACGTCACGGAAACCGCGCCGCGGGCTGCGCGCCTGCTGCTCGTCGATCGCCTGCCCGCGGGGCTCGAGATCGACAACCCGAAGCTCGTGGACGGTGGCGCGGTCGCATCCCTCGATTGGCTCAAGATGGAGGTGGAGCCCGCCCACGCGGAGTATCGCGACGACCGCTTCGTGGCGGCCTTCGACCGGTCCTCGGAGCTGAAACCGGCCTTCACGGTTGCCTACATGGTTCGCGCCGTGGCGCCCGGCCGTTACGTGCATCCCCCGGCGCTGATCGAGGACATGTACGCGCCCGACCGCTTCGGCCGCACCGGCTTCGGCTCGGTCGAGGTGGCGCCGGCATCGAACTAGGGCGGCGCTCGTGGAGGAGGCTCGAATACCGCGCCGTCGGCTGTGGCCGCGCTTGCTCGCCGCGGCCGGCCTCGCGCTCGGCCTCGTGGCCGGTGCCGGGGCCTACGGCCTGTCGCGCTTCGTCGAAGACCTGGGTCCCCTCGATCTGGGCGGCGTTGACCACCATTCCACGGTGGTCGTGGACCGCGAGGGTCGATTGCTCAGGCCCTTTGCGACCGGGGACGGGCGCTGGCGCTTGCCGGTCGCGGTCGCCGACGTGGACCCGAACCTTCTCGCCCTGCTCAAGGCCTACGAGGACCAGCGCTACGACAGCCATCGCGGCATCGATCCGCTCGCCGTCGCTCGCGCGGCCGGGCAATTCCTCCGGCATGGGCGCGTGGTCTCCGGGGCCTCTACCCTCACCATGCAGGTGGCGCGCCTTCTCGAACCCAGGGAGGAGCGCACGCTCGCAGCGAAACTCCGCCAGACCGTGCGCGCCGTGCAGCTGGAGCAGCGCTTCTCGAAGGAGGAGATCCTGCGGCTCTACCTCGTGCTCGCGCCCTACGGGGGCAATCTCGAGGGCATCCGCGCGGCGAGCCTGTCCTATCTCGGACGGGAGCCCAAGCGCCTCTCCTGGGGCGAGGCGGCGCTGCTCGTCGCTCTGCCGCAATCGCCGGAAGCGCGCCGGCCCGACCGTCACGCGGGCGCCGCGCGTCGGGCCCGGGACCGGGTGCTCGCCCGTGCCGAAGCACGCGGCCTCATCGACCCCCGCGAGGCCGCGGCCGCCCGCGCGGAGCCCGTGCCGACGGGACGCCAGCTCTTCCCGATGCTCGCCGCCCATGCGGCGGAACGATCGGTGACCGAGCGGCCGGCGGAGCGCGTTCACCGGCTTACGCTCGATGCCGTTTGGCAGGAGCGGCTGGAGGGCTTGCTGCGCGCCCGCGTCGCGCGCCAGGGCGAGCGCGTGTCCGCCGCCATCGTGGTGATCGACAACCTGACGGGCGAGGTGCGCGCCCATGTGGGCAGTCCCGACATCCTCAACCGCCAGCGGGCCGGCGCCATCGACATGGCTCACGCCGTGCGCTCGCCGGGTTCGGCCCTGAAGCCGCTGATCTACGGCCTCGCCTTCGACGGCGGCATCGCCCATCCCGAAACGCTCCTCGACGACCGCCCATCGCGCTACGGCTCATATGCGCCGGAGAACTTCGACCTTTCCTTCCAGGGCACCGTCACGGCACGGCGCGCCTTGCAGCTCTCCCTCAACGTGCCGGCGGTCGAACTTCTGGCCGAAATCGGGCCGGCGCGCTTCCTCTCCCGCATGCGTCAGGTCGGCACCGGCGTGGTGCTGCCCAACGACGCCGCGCCGGGATTGGCCGTCGGCCTTGGTGGCCTCGGCATCACGCTCACTGATCTCACGCGCCTTTTCGCCGGCTTCGCCAATGGCGGCGAGATCCCGAACCTCGCGCGCCGCGTCGGCGAGCCCGCGCCCGGACCCCGTGCCCGGGTGCTCGACCCCTTGGCGGCCTGGTACGTCGCCGATGTGCTCCGCGGCGCGCCGCCGCCGGATCACGCGCTTGGGAAGCAGATCGCCTTCAAGACCGGCACGTCCTATGGCTTTCGCGATGCCTGGGCCGTGGGCTTCGACCGCAAGGTGACGGTGGGCGTCTGGGTCGGGCGGCCGGATGGCAACCCCGTGCCGGGCCTCGTTGGGCGCCAGGTGGCGGCGCCGATCCTGTTCGACGCCTTCGCGCGCATGGGCATCGTTCCCGAATCCGTGGAGCGGCCGCCCCATGCGCTGGTGGCGACAACGCAGACCCTGCCCCCGCCCTTGCGCCATCTGCGCCAGGACATCCCGAAGACGGTGGCCGCCACCACGCAAGCGCCGCTTAAGATCGCGTTTCCGCTCGACGGGGCGCGGGTCGAACTCGGCTTCACCCGTGCCACGGACCTGCATGGCACCCTGGTGCTGAAGGCGTCCGGCGGCGTGCTGCCGCTCACCTGGATGGTGAACGGCGCGCCGGTGAGCGAGCCGGCCCTGCGCCGTCAATCCACCTGGAGCCCGGATGGGGCGGGCTTTGCCCGCGTATCGGTAATCGACGCGCAGGGCGCCACTGACAGCGTGCTGGTGAGGATCGAATAGGCGTCAGCGCCCGTAGATCCGGTCCAGCACCCTGGCCACGTCGACGAGGCGCTCCGAGGCCGGATCGAAGCGCTCGCCGGCAGCCAGTCGCGTTGCCCAATCGGCCGCCGCGCGACCGCCCCAGGCATCGGGCGGCGTGCTCAGGGTCTCGCGCGCGGTGCCGCGATAGCGCTCGGCGGTGAAGTCGTAGAACGAGCCGTTCACGTTGCGGAGCGCCGCGCCGCCTTGCGTGCCGTAGAAGGCGGCCGAGATGATCGCGTCGCACCCAGCCTGCAGGCGCCACGAGCAGGCGAGCTGCACCGCAGTCCCCGACTCGAGGCCGACCGTCGCAACGGCGTAATCTTCGACCCGGTCCGTGCGCCCGGCGAGCGGCGCACCGCCCGCATGGAGCTTCGCATGCACATCCGCGACGGCGGGGAAGTCGAGGGCCCAGAGCGCGAGATCGACGAGGTGCACGCCGAGATCCATGACGCAACCGCCGCCCGACAATGCGGGATCGTAGAACCACGGTTTGTCGGGCCCATAGGCGTTGTGGAACACGAGATCGACCGCGTAGATCTCGCCCAATTCGCCGGAGCGCAGGATCTCGCGAATGCGCTGCATGCCCGCCGTGAAGCGATAGGACAGATCGACCGCGAGCAGCCGGTCCGCGGCGCGTGCCGCATCGATGACGGCCTGCACTTCCGCTTCGGTGCGCCCGAGCGGCTTTTGACAGAACACCGCAACGCCGCGCTCCAGCGCGCGGATCGATTGCTCGGCGTGCAGGGCGCTCGGGGTCGCGATCACCACGCCGTCCACACCGGTGGCAAGGATCGCATCGAGATCGGTCACGACCTCCGCCTCAGGCGCGAGCTTGCCGGCCTCCTCGGCCATCTCGGGCGAGGGATCGGCGAGGGCCGCCACGTCCACGGCGCCCGTCTCCACGATGGCCTGCATGCGGTGGCGGCCGATCCAGCCGACGCCTAGAAAGCCGAGGCGAGGGCGGGCAAGTCCGGATTCGGGAAGCTTTTGGGCGAGAGCTTGCATCGTCACAGATTCACCAGGGCTTTCAGAAAACCGTCGGGCCGGTCGCGCGTGGCGTTGAGCGCATCGTCGAGCCGCTCCAGGGGGTAGGCGTGGATGTAGAGCGGCGAGGGGTCGAGGCGGCCCGAGGCCACGGCGTCCACGGCCTCGCGGATGCCCTGCACGTAGACTTTGGGATCGCGCTCATGGGCGTTGATCACGTCCAGGCCGCGCCAGTTCCACAGCCACATATTGACCTGGCGCGGTCCGTCCTGGTGGTAGCCCGCGACGATGAGGCGGCCGCGCTCCCGCGTGAGTTCGGCCGAGAGGTCGAGGGGCCATTGCTTGCCCACCGCCTCGATGACCCGGTCGCAGAAGGTGCCGCCGGTCAGTTCCTTGACCTGCCCGATGATGCCGTTGTGATCCTCCATCGGGATCACCTCCGCGGCGCCGAACTGGCGCGCGACATCAAGCGAATACGGGCGGCGCGAGATCGCGATGACGCGCGCGCCGGCATCCGTCGCCAAGCGGGTGAGGATGGCGCCGAGAAAGCCGATGCCGACGATGGCCACCGTCTGCCCCGCGGCAATTTCGCTGCGCTTGAAGATGTTCATGGCGCAGCCGAGCGGCTCGCCCGGGAAGGGCTGGTCCTTCAAGGTCGCCGGCAGAGGCACCACCGCGTCGGCCTCCGCGAGGTCGTATTCCGCGTAGGCCTTGTAGGAGAGCGCGGCGACCCGGTCGCCGACTTTTAAGCCCTCGACACCATCGCCCAGCGCATCCACCACGCCCCAGCCCTCGTGGCCGAGACCGCCGGGCTCGGTGGGATACTGCATCCATTCGGGACCGGCCCAGGGCGTGAGATTGGATGCGCAGACCCCGCAGCCTTCAAGCCGCAGGCGCACCTGCCCGGGGCCGGGCTCCGGCCGCGCCACGGTGTCGATGCGGATCTGTCCCGGTCCGGTGAGCACGGCGGCGCGCATCGTGGCGGCTCGCGCCAGGCCGGTCCGGCCGGCGGCCGGGCGTTCGAGGGTAGGGGTCTCGTTGTCCGAGGGGTGCAACGGGGGTCTCCGGGAGGGAAGTGGCGTCAGCGATCTGACGCTAGGGAAGTTGTTGTTTGTTGAACGCCGGGCCGCTTTTGGCAACGGTCAAGCTTGGCTCTACAACGCCCGGCGGGCGCCGTTGGATCCCAGACCCAGGCTGAAACCCGCCGCTCCACGGGCCCGGTGGTGGGATCGGCTGGCGTTGCGGCCGAACTCGTCCTAAAGCCTCGCACCCCGCGACCAGGAGCCCGCATGTTTACCACGCGCCCGGAAATTCTCGGCACCTTCGGGGTCGTGACCTCGACCCACTGGCTCGGCTCAGCGGTCGGCATGGCGATGCTGGAGCGCGGCGGCAACGCCTTCGACGCCTGCGTGGCTACCGCCTTCGTGCTCCAGGTGGTGGAGCCCCATCTCGTCGGCCCCGCGGGCGACATGCCGGCGGTGTTCTATTCGGCGCGCACGAAGCGGGTCGAGGTGCTGTGCGGCCAGGGCGTGGCGCCCCGCGGCGCCACCATCGAGCATTACCGGCGCGAGGGCCTCACGCTCATCCCCGGCAACGGCCTCCTTGCCACCGTGGTCCCGGGCGCCTTCGACGCCTGGATGCTGCTCCTGCGCGACCACGGTTCGATGCGCCTGCGCGACGTGCTGGAGCCCGCGATCCATTACGCGGAACACGGCCATCCCCTGCTCGCCCGGGTGTCGAACACGATCCAGGGGCTCAAGGCCTTCTTCGAGGCCGAGTGGCCGACCTCCGCGGCACTGTATCTCCCCGGCGGCAACGTCCCCCAGCCCCGCCACCTCTTCCGCAACCGCCCCCTCGCCGAAACCTGGAAGCGGGTCCTGAGCGAGGCCGAGGCGGCGGGCGGGGACCGGGAACGGCAGATCGAGGCCGCGCGCAACGCGTTCTACCGGGGCTTCGTGGCGGAGGCGATCGACCGCTTCGCGCGGACCACCGAAGCCATGGACGAGAGCGGCGCGCGCCATCGCGGCGTCATCACCGCCGACGACATGGCGTCGTGGCAGGCCACCTACGATGCGCCGCAAACCTACGATTACCACGGCTACCGCGTGAACAAGATCCGCCCCTGGGGGCAGGGACCCGTGTTCCTCCAGACCCTGGCGCTGTTGAAGGGGTTCGATCTCGCGGCCATGGGGCCGGTGAGCGCACCGTTTATCCACACGGTCTTCGAGGCCATGAAACTCGCCTTCGCGGATCGCGAGGCCTATTACAGCGACCCCGATTTCGTGGACGTGCCCATCGAGGCGCTGCTCTCCGACGCCTACAACGACGAGAGGCGCGGGCTCATCGCGCACGAGGCCTCCCATGCGCTGCGGCCAGGCCGCGTGCCGGGCTACGAGGACCAGGTCGCGCGCATGATGGATGCGCTCGGCCGCCTCTCCACGAGCGACGTTAAGGTCGCGGGCGGGCCCACCATGGCGTCCATGCGGGCGGCTTCGGGCGGCGCTGCGAGCGAAGGCGCCCTGCGCTCGGCGCGGCGCGGCGACACGGTGCATATCGACGTGGTGGACCGGCACGGCAACATGATCGCGGCCATGCCGTCCGGCGGATGGCTCCAGTCCTCGCCCGTCATTCCCGAGCTCGGCTTCATGCTCAACAGTCGCGCGCAGATGTTCTGGCTGGAGCCTGGGCTGCCCGCCAGCCTCGCACCCGGCAAGCGCCCGCGCACCACGCTCACCCCCACCCTCGCGGAACGCGACGGGGAGCCTTACCTCGTCTTCGGCTCGCCCGGCGGAGACCAGCAGGAGCAATGGCAGATGCTGTTCTTCCTGCGCCATGTGCACCACGGCATGAACCTGCAGGAAGCCGTCGACCTGCCCATGGCCAACACCCTGCATTTTCCCTCCTCGTTCTACCTCCGCGAACAGAAGCCCGGTCACCTGCTCCTCGAGGGAGGCTTCGAGCCGGAGGTCGTGGAGGATCTGCGCGGCCGCGGCCACGATCTCGAGGTGGCGCCGGCCTGGACGGTGAGCCGTCTGGTGGCGGCGAGCCGCGACGCGAGTGGCCTCCTGCACGCCGCCGCCACCGCGCGCCTCATGCAGGCTTACGCCATCGGGAGGTGAGGCGTGCTCTCACGAGCGCCCGTCAACCGGCAGGTTCCTGCCCTGTCGAGAGGAACGCGTTGGTGCCTGCTGCTGCTTTTGGCGGGCATCTACCTCATCGGGCTCGCCCACATCGCCGTCCTGCCCCCCTTCGAGGGCTTCGACGAGACGGGTCACTACTCCTATCTGCGCCAGATCGCGCTGACAGGACGATGGACCCGCCACGGCGATACCATGTCTGCCGACATCGATGCCTATTTGGCGGCCGCTCCCACAGCCAGCGCCATGCAGGCGAAGTGGAGCTATCGCGGCTTCTTCTCGGCGCCCGTTGAAACCGTCGAAGCCGGTCGAGCGGCCATTCACGCGCCGCGATCCGATCACGAGCGCTGGCAGTTCGGGCGCATCGGGAACTGGCAGGCTCAACACCCGCCGCTCTACTACGTCCTCTTGGCGCCTACCTTTCACCTCTCGAAGAACTGGAGCCTCGCAGCGCAACTGCTGTTCCTGCGCGCCCTGTCCTACACGCTGGCCTGCGCAGGCGTTACCCTGGCTCTCGGCGCAGCCTTTCGGTTGGCGCGAGCGCGAGGCGTGAGCGCAGAACCTTTCGTGCTGGCGCCGGTTCTCTGGCCTCTGCTCCTGCCGATGTGGTTTCCCGAAATGGCACGTCTCGGCAACGACAGCCTCGTCGTTCTTCTCGCCGCCCTCGCATGGCTATTCGTGGCTCGCATTATGGCGGCCGAAGGGGGCTGGCGCTCCTCTTTGGGCCTTGGGCTCGTGCTCGGCCTCGGTCTCCTCACCAAGGCGACGTTCATCCCGCTCGCCGCTGCCGTCTCAGGATTGCTCGCCGTGTGGTTCTGGCGCGGCGTCTCGCGTGAGAACCGCCACAGAGCTGCGATCAACATGGCTTGGATGGCCGGTGTTGCGTTCGCGATGGCGGGGTGGTGGTACATCGCTCAGTTCATCACGACCGGGAGCCTCACGGGCTCGACCGACGCCATCCATCTCGGCCACGCGGGCGGATTGTGGCAGGGGCTGCGCGAGCGCGCTTCGCTCCAGGTCTTCGGCCAGATCCCATGGAGTTGGACCAACACGGTCGTCTGGGCTGGAACATGGTCGTTCCTGGTGCCGCCCCTGCGTTGGTTTCTCCCACTCCTGGCCGCGTGGGCTGTGATCGGTGTTGGCGCCGCGATCTATCTCACCCAGCGAGGATTGAGGGGGATCGAATGGCTCGCGCCGATGAGTGCCGCACTGCTGCTGGGGGCGCTCCTCTCGTACTCCCTGATTCTGATCGCGCGGACCGGAGCGCCGTCTCCGGCATGGTACCTGCACTCGTTTCTGCCGGTTCTCTGGCCCCTGATCGCCTGGGGCTTGGCCGGGGCGATGGGCACACGCGGCTTGAGATGGGCCATGGCGCCGTTGCTCGCGTACCCACCCGTTTTCCTCGCCCTGGTCGCCGCGATGCACGCCTTGTTCTTCTCCGGCTGCGGCACCCAAAAGGAGGGCATGCCCATCTACGACTTCTCGAGTGCGGCGGGCTGCGCCGCGGACCTCGCGCGCATGCGGCTCAACCTCGATGTGCTTGCTTTTCCGGACTTCGGATCCGCGTTGTTTGCGGTCGGCCTCCTGGCTCTCTTGGCCGGCACGGGGTTGGCCGTTGGAGTCGTCCTGCGGGCGCCGAGCCTCACCTCGATGCAGGACCGAACCTAGGGCGCCCTTAACACCCCGCCGGAACCATCCCCGCCCCTTGCTGTTGCCCCGACGACAACGCAAGGAGCGATGCCGTGAACAGTGGTTTTCCGTCTATGACAGCCCTCTTGGGGCTTCTGGCCGTCGCCGGTTACCAGAATCGCGATAAGCTCGCCGAGATGCTCGGCGGCAGCGGCGGCAGCGGTGCCAACGCGCCGGGCACCCCTGGCCTCGGGGGCGGCACGGGTGCGCCGGGCAGCTTCGGTGGCGGCGCCGCGTCGGCCCAGGGAGGTCTCGGCGGATTGCTCGGCGGTCTCGGCGGCGGTCTCGGCGGCCTGCTCGGCGGCGGGCTCAACGAACTCGTCGACAACTTCAAGCGCAACGGCCACGGGGAGACCGCGGAATCCTGGGTTCGGACCGGACCCAATCAGCCGATCCAGCCCAATCAGCTCGAGCGCGCCATCGGACCCGACGTGCTCGCGAACCTTACGCAGCAGACGGGCCTCTCCCGCGACGAGATCCTGTCCCGCCTCTCGCGCAACCTGCCCGAAGCCGTGGACCGCTACACCCCGGAGGGCCGCCTGCCGTCGCCTTCCGAATTCGGCCGCTCGTGACCGTGAGCCGGACGCTCAGGCCTCGCGCCTGAGCGCCTCCTTGGCCGTGTCGAGCACCAGGGCCGGCAGCACCTCGAAGGCGAAGGGCGCGTGGAGCCGCTCGATCGGCGTGTGATAATCCCGCCCCCAGGGGCCGATATTGACGGTGGGGATCGCGCCCACCTCGCCCGACCAGCGCACGCCGCTCGCCCAGGCCGGCGTGTTGGCGGCGATGAGCTGCACGCCCGCGGTGTCGGCCTCGCCGAGAAAGCTCATGTCCGAGATGCCGGGGAAGAAGGCGATGACCCGCAGGCTCTCGCCGGAGGCGGCTTGAGCCTTGAGACGTGCCGCCTCGACGGCCTCCGCGAGGCGCCGGGCCAAGGGGCCCTCGCCGAGGCGAACGGCCGGATAGGGCAGGGAGCCGAAACCGATCACCACGGCGGGCCCGCTCCGGCCGGTGCGGCCCCAGGCCCAGGCCGTCAGACGACGGCACTGCTCGGGGAGATCGAGCCCCTCCTGCGCCAACCGCTCGCCGTGCGCACCAAAACCGTCGGCGTCGAGCGCCATCACCTCGCCGAGCAAGATCCCGGCCTCGATGATCTCGACCGCAGGAACAGCCGGTTCCGAGCCTAGCATCGAAGCGCGCTGACCAAGAGCGGCGCGGGCGGTCTCGACCGCCTCCGCGACTGTGTCGCGGAACGCCGCAAGCACGTCCTCCGCGGAGCGCCCGAGCGTGAGCGCATTCCAGGCCGCGAATGCCGTTTCCGGCGTGGTGACGTCGTAATGGACCTTGCCGTCCTTGAGCGTGAGGAGGGTCGGAGGCATGCCGGCTTCGGGACCTGTCCGGTCGGCCAGCGCCGGCGACCATTCCACCGCCGCGGCGATGGCCCCTGCGAGGGCCGCCGCATTGAGGCCGGCGAGCGGATAGCAGGCATGGGCGCTGCGCCCGACCACGAACGCCGTGAGCAGCACCTTGCCGACGCTGCCGAGCGCGATCGAGCGGCCCTCGGAGCCGTCGCCGTCGTCGGCGATCGCATCGAGGTTGACGGCCGCGACGAGCCGGATGGCCTCGGTGGCCTCGATCCCCGGGATCGCGCGGGCCAGCGCGCGGGCGCCGACGGAATTCACCTCCTCGTCGGGCACCGCCACGAAGAGCAGGTTGCCCTCGCGCTCCGGATCGGCCGCGAAGGCCTCGAGCGCAGCCAATCCCGCGGCGAGCCCCGCCTTCATGTCGAGAAGGCCCCGGCCCGGGAGGAAGATGCCGCTCGTGAGGTCCGCCTGCGCGCGCCGCTCGGCCGGCGTTGCGGCCGTGGCGAGCCGCGCCAGCAGGGCTTCGCGCAGGGCCAAGGGCTGCGTGGCGAGTGGGGCAAGCGCCCCGTAATCCTCGACCGCCACCGTATCGAAATGACCCGTGAGCAGCACGGTCTCGGCGCCTCGGCCCCGCACGAGCACGGCAAGGCAGGCGCGGCCCAGCGCATCGTCCGCCGGTATGAGCCACACGGCGGCCTCCCGGAGCGCAGGCGTTGCCGCGATGCGCTCCTTCAGCCGCTCCGGGAGCAGGCGCTCGCCTTCGCTTCCCGTGACCGACGGCTGCTCGGTAAGCCAGATCGCCCAGTCGCGGGCACGGGCCGAAAGGTCGGGGCGGGTCACGGGCGGGCTCTCCGGGATGAGTGGCTCCCGGGCTTAGCGTGCCGACCGCCCGAAAGCCAAGCGGCCGCAGCCTCTAGCCGTAGAGGAGATGCGCCGCTGCGGCGTAGAGCGGAATGCCCACCACGATGTTGAACGGGAAGGTGACCCCGAGCGAAGCACCGAGGTAATAGCCCGGATTGGCCTTCGGCAGCGCGATGCGCACGGCCGCCGGAGCCGCGATGTAGGAGGCGCTGGCGGCCAGGGTGGCGAGCACGATGGCGCCGCCCATGGAGAGCCCCACCATGTAGCCTGCGCTCAAGCCCAGCATGGCATGGACGAGGGGCGCGCCGACGGCAAGCGCCACCAGCACCGGACCCGCCTGGCGCAGGTCCCGCAGGCGGCCGGCGGCTGCAATGCCGAGTTCGAGCAGGAACAGGCAGAGCGCGCCGCGGAAGAGGTCGACGAACAGGGGTTTGACCGGCTGGAGGCCCTGCGGCCCCGAGAGGAAGCCGATCGCCATGCCGCCGACGAGGAGCAGGATGCTCTTGCCCGACACCACCTCGGCGAGCGCGGCGCCGAAGCCGGTCTGGGACTCGCCGGCGCCGGCCCAGCGGGCCAGCACGAGGGCGACCAGGATGGCCGGCACCTCCATGAGGGCGAGCAGCGCCGTCATGAAGCCCTCGTAGGCCGTGCCCGTGGCGTCGAGATAGCCCAGCACCGCAATGAAAGTCACGGCCGAGACGGAGCCGTAATGCGCGGCGAGCGCCGCCGCATCGGCCGAGGAGAAGCCCCCGAAGCGGCGCAGGAAAGCGTAGATCCACAAGGGAATCGAGAGCCCAAGCCCAACCGCCGCCAGGGCGGGCAGCACCACGCTGCCGAGATCAGCCTGCGCCAGATCCGCCCCACCCTTCAGGCCGATGGCGAGGAGGAGGTAGATCGACAGGGCCTGGAAGATCGGCTCCGGCAGGCGCAAGTCGCTGCGCGCCAGGGCCGCGCAAACGCCGAGCACGAAGCACAGCACGGGCGGCGACAGGAGGTTCGACTGCAGGAGATCGGCAAGGGACATGGGGTGCTGGACGAGGCTCT
This sequence comes from Microvirga sp., assembly GCA_035944635.1. Classification (GTDB taxonomy): domain Bacteria; phylum Pseudomonadota; class Alphaproteobacteria; order Rhizobiales; family Beijerinckiaceae; genus Microvirga. The sequence continues at coordinate 2,059 of DASZAZ010000102.1, read as the reverse complement.
GTGCCGTCAGGCTCGGGATGGCAGCGAGATCTCTCTCCAGCTGCATGCCGCTGACTCGGGTGAAATACGCCTGTCAGATCATTGGTGGAAGGCCAAGTGCGGAATAGAGGTCATTGGATTCATAAATGGGGCGCTGTGCGCGAGGAGCCGGTGCTGGGAGTTCATCGAAGCAGTGCGGTCAACGCAGCTTGACCTGCGATACGTCGGTCATCCCTGCGGGCCGGTTCGGCCGTTGAAGCAGCCAGAGCACGATCGAGAGGTTGAGGAAGTTCCATAACAGGCCGTTCGCAAACGCGGCGCGGTAGGATCCCGTCAGGTCGAAGATGAGCCCGGACATCCAGCCCCCGAGGGCCATGCCGAAAAGCGTCGCCATGATGACCAGCCCGACGCGAGTGCCGGCCTCCGCGGGCGGGAAGTATTCGCGCACGATCAGCGCATAGCTCGGCACGATGCCACCCTGGAACAGGCCGAACAGAGCCGAGATCACGTAGAGCGATGTGAGGCCGTCGAACCAGAGATAGAGGAAGAGGGCGCAGCCCTGGAGGAACGATCCCAGCAGCAGCGTTCGAAGAGCGCCGATCTGATCGGCGATCCAGCCCGATGCGATCCGACTCACGATGCCGAAGCCAAGCATCAACGACAGCATCTCGGCGCCCCGTGCGACGCCGTAGCCGAGATCCCCGCAATAGGCCACGATATGCACCTGCGGCATCGACATGGCCACACAACAGGCAAGTCCCGCAAAGGCCAAAACCAATTGCAGACCGTTGGCCGGGATGGGGGCGGGCATGAGAGCGGATGCATCCGCTCGTGGCGCCGGCGGCAGGCTCTGGGCAATCGTCCGCCGCGCCGTCGCACGCCGGCGCAGGATCCACGCCAGGGGCAGCATCGTCACGATGCAGAAGAGCCCGATGCCGAGATGGGTCTGACGCCATCCGACAACCTCGACGAAGTGCTGGACCACAGGCGGCCAGAGGGTGCCCGCGAGATAATTGCCGGACGCGCAGATGGCGACGGCGAGACCGCGTCTGCGCTCGAACCAATGGGTGATGTCCGCCAGCAGGGGACTGAAGGTCGCCGAACTGCCGAGGAAGCCGATCAGCACGCCATGGACGAGAGCGAATTGCCATAAATTCGCTGTGGCAGCCGACAGAGCATAACCCGCCGCAAGGGCGACGGCTCCGAGAGCAACCGGAACGGCCACGCCGAAACGATCCGCAAGGCGCCCCATGGCCACGCCACCGAAGGCGAAGCCGATCATGGTGAGGGCATAGGGGAGGGAGGCACCGGCCCGCGCACTACCGAACTCGGCCTCGACAGCCGGGAGCACCACCACCACGGACCACATCCCAACGCCGCCGATCGTGCTCAGCACCACGGCGAGGGCGAGTCGCAACCATGCGCTGGGGGAATCGGTTACGCGCGGACCCATCGGGGATACATTGCTGATGGTCATGGAATCCTCGGCTCCCCTGTCCGCGAAGCTCCTTGAACGATCAATCTTGCCGGGAGAGAGCCTCCTCCCTTCTACCGCTCTTGTCCAAGGGATCGATACAGTCTCGTTCGTAGATCTGTCGTGCGCCGGGCGCTGTTGGGCAGCCTTTCGCCCGAGGTCGTCCGGGATGCCTGAACCTGTCGCAGCCGAGCAGAGCGAAAGGATCATGCCGGTGCCGCTTAAGGCCATGCTCCCTGGCGACGGTGTCGCACTGGCTGTTCCCTAATGGCACATCCTTGATCTGCTGGATGCAGGCATAGCGGCGCGAAGGCGCCTCCTCCAGCACCGCAGTCACCCGGCCCTCCCTGGTGCGGCGCCGAGAATGATGCCAACTCAGATGTCGGATGCGTGCGACAGGGCCACGATGTCCGGTCCGAACGGGCGCCTCGCACATCATTCCCGTGGGAGGCGTGTGCGTACCTCAGGCCGCAGCTTTCCCGATGCGGCGGCTTGCGAGTTCGGCACCCTCCACCAGGGCGGCGAGCTTCGTCCAGGCGATCTCCGGATCCACGGCGCCGAAGCCCGCGAAGGTCGAGAAACCGCAATCGGTGCCGGCGATCACCC
>DASZAZ010000101.1:0-11123 GCA_035944635.1 Microvirga sp. | reverse complement strand
GACATGAGCCGTCTCCAGCCAAGGAACGCAACGCAGGTCGGTTCTCATGATGCGCGACCATCGTTGAGGAGACGTTAGCCTCAGCTCCTCCGGGTCAGCGGTGCGGAACAACACACAGCCCCAGGAATGGTGCGGACGGCGCAGGAAGAGAGCGCCTCGGTTCTGTGTGGCCAGTCTTTGGCAGCTTTGACGGTGCCCTCCCACTCACCGGGACCGTAGCCGGTCAGCTCGGCCGTGCCGGCGTGGTCCCAGGCGATCTCCAGCACCCTCTTCGGTGCGTACACTTCCACGCCACAGACAATGAGAGTTGTTGCGCTATACGCGTCGATGGCAAATCTCACGGGCAGATATAGCCCTGCGCCCCGTCTGAGCCGCACCGCTCGCCGGTAGGCAGGATCAGACCGCTGTCTCCATCTGATGCAGCCTTGTCCCCATTAGGAAGGGTGAAGCCACCCGACGGTTCACGCTTAACAGTCGTGCCATCCGGGAGAATGAACACCCCAGAGGCATCGTAAACAATGCGCCGAGCTGTTCGAGGAACTTCAGGCGATTTGACCTCTGGAGGCGGAGTGGCGTCCCGAACCGGCTGAGAGGACGCATCAGTGCTGATGAGTGCCGCCAGTACACTGATTGCGAGCCAAGGGATCCTCATAAATGGCATGCTCCTTGTTGCGGATGAAGAAGCAGGCTGGGAGCTGTCGAGTTGCCCTAGCAACAGGACAGCAACCTAGTCGTGCTCTTCCAGCAGGGGAGCGCGATGGGCCATCTCAAGAACGAGTGCGAGGCAGCAGAGGTGCAGGAGCGCCAATCGGATCATGGCCGCACCCCCTGCTGAGCCTCAAGACGCTTCAGCAGGGTCACAAGCTCTGCCGGTACGGGCTGCTCCAAGACCTCGCGATAGAGGCGCACAAGGTTGCGGGCGAGTTCAAGGCGAAGGCTGGCACTCATCACGGTCACACTCAACAACGGTCTGCTCTAGGGGTGAACGATCCTAGAGCTAGGAGGGTTTCAGCGGGACCACGAATGCATTCCCGCAGCGTAGTTGATTCTAGTAGCCCCATACCCGCCGAGTGGCTTGTAGCAGAGAAACCTGGCTGTACCGTTGCGTCATCTGTCGTTCAGGCTCGAACTCGTCTTATGCGGGCACGTTGAACGCCAGAACAGAAGGTATGCCCTGTGAAAAAATACGTTTCCCTCGCGATTGTGGCCTTGATGGCTAGTAGCGGACTTGCCATGGCACAGGGGTTTGGTGGCGGAGGCGGCCTTGGTGGCGGAGCCATTGAGATCGAGCAAGACGATGTTCGCGCCGGACGCAGTGGCCGTAACCGTGACCGAGGCGGAGCTGTCGAGATCGAAGAAGACGACAACCGCCGTGGTCGTGGTGGCGGCCGCGAAGGAATTGCAGTCGGCGAGCCCCGTCCGGATCGTGGTGGACGTGATTGGGACCGGGGTCGTGATTATGGCCAAGGACGTGATTGGGACCGGGGTCGCGATTTTAGACGCAGCCGAGAGACCATCATCCTCCGAACCTTGCCGCCGCGGTATCGCTTCGTCGAGGAGCGCGGTCGCCGATGCCGCGTTGTCATCACTCAGAGGCAGCGCCCCAACGGCACGATCGTGAGCACCGAACGGCGTGAGTGTTAGCGGCTCATAAACCCCGAACCGATCCGCAAGGATGCTTCTCAGAGCCCGCTCGGCCCCGCCGCAGCGGGCTTTCTCATGCGCATATGCGACCGGTAGCTCACCAAAGGCGCTTAATTGTTGGTGCGCGGCCCACTGCCATGCGCCTGAGCGGCTGTGAGCACGAACACGCGGATGGCAGAGGACAGGTTCTGTCCGCCGCGCTCAGCATCGATCTCACCGATGAGCGCCTGCACGGAGCGCCCCCGGGCTGCCGCGATCTCACGCAGCGCCTCCCAGAACGGCTCCTCAAGCGACACGCTCGTTGAATGGCCGGCGATCACAACCGAGCGCTTGACGATGCCGCTCATCACCCGGGCTCTCTCCTTCCCAGGACGCCTGGTGGAGTGTGCGATGATGGGCGAGTAGTCGTGGTGGGTCTATACACCCCAGATGGGGCTCCACAGGTTCACACGAGAGCTAGAGCGCAGACCTGTGGGCCCTTCTTGCCCTCGCTGGTCTGCACCCAAACGCGCGTGCCCTCAGCCAGGTCACGGAAGCCCGCCTGCTCCAGCACGGAGCGGTGGAGGAAGAGCTCCTCGCCCCCGTCATCAGGCGTGACAAAGCCAAAGCCCTTGGTGGGGTTGAACCACTTCACCGTCCCAAGGCTCCCCTGCCCTGCACTCCCCTGCCCTGCACTCCCCTGCCCTGCAGGCGCGGGTCGGGCAGCCAGAGGGGCTGCAGGCCGGGGGTGCAGCTCATCCTCCTCAGCGGCCAAGAGCCCATCGAGCTGCTCCGCCAAGAGCAGGGCCTGATCTGAGGTGAGCGCAAAGAGCAGGCGCTTGCCGGCCTCATCCTCCACCTCAAGCTGGTAGGTGCTGCCCTCCCGAACAGGCATGATGCGGGTCAGTGTCTTCGGCTTCAGAGCACGAGGCATGGGTCTGGGTGGGGTGATCCGATCGATGTGCGTTCAGGCGACTAGGTCAACTAGACCGACGGAGACAGGCAGCGGCCAGCAGCTTCGTAAATGCTCTCCACTGATTCGAGGAGCATGCGAGGGACGCTCGCAATAAGCGTTCGCTGCGCGAGTTGCTGCGATCGTGTTTCCCATGTGCTTCCCAATCTGGTGCTCTGGGAAGCACATATCCCGGCGTGAAGGCTTAACTGATTGAAAAGATTGGCGACCCCGGCAGGGCTCGAACCTGCGACCTACTGCTTAGAAGGCAGTTGCTCTATCCAGCTGAGCTACGGGGCCAAGGGGCCGGCGTTTTGTAGCACAAGGCCAGCCCGGGGTCAGGCCGCGCGAGCGTGGCGCTAATGCGTCCAGGGGCCGACGCGGTTGAACTTGAAATTGTCCGAATAGGAAAGCGTGCGCCGCTTCACCTCGTGGGGCTCCTCCACCCGGTAGGCGATGCCCTCGCGCTCGGCGTAGGCTATGGCCTCCTCCTTGGTGTCGAACCACAGGCGCACCTGCTGGTGCGTGTCGCCGGACGAGGTCCAGCCCATCAGGGGCTCGATCTCGCGGGGCTTGTCCTGTTCGAAAACGAGGAGCCACTGCTTGGTGCGGGCAAGGCCCGACTGGTTGGCAGATTTGGAAGGCTTGTAGATTCGCGCGGGCATGGTTCGTGAGGATCCGGACGGGACGGCGGCGTGCCGCTCTCATGGCAAAACGCGAAAGGCTCGTCAAAGGCTGCAGGGCATCGGTGCCGCGGCCCTCGAACCGCTCCTGAGCTTCCGGCCGGTGGTCGGGGCGGCAGGATTTGAACCTGCGACCCTCTGCTCCCAAAGCAGATGCGCTACCAGACTGCGCTACACCCCGACATGGCCCGAAGGACCCCAGCGGGATAGGGTCTTTCGGGGGCCGATGCAAGCCGGTCCCGTCCGAAGGCGCAGGGCGTCCGCTTCCGGGGATGCACCCTGGAAGGGGCTCGCGGGCCGGGTGAAGCGATCCTATTATGTACACACGTGAGTGGCCGGCCAGCCAAGGAACCCAGCATGCGTCAAGCGAAAGCGCTCGCAACCATCACGGCCCTGTTCGGGGCGTTCTGCGCCATCGTGGTCGGCGTCTGCGTTGGGTTCTTCATGGCCGTGAGCTGGGCCGCACAGGCGCTCGCCGGCCTTTGAAGCCCCTAGCGGGGGCTCCAGCGCTCCTCACCGATCTGGCGGCCGCCGGCGTAGGTCCAGACGCCCTCGTAGCCGCCGCCGCTCGCGGGCGTGTAGATCGCCACACCCGTGTCATTGCCGGATCGATAGGTGACGGCCAACCCCTCGGGTCCGCCGATGCCCGTGCCCACATAGCGGGCGCCGGCGATCTGCCAGACGACGCTGTAGGTGTCGCCGGTGCGCTGCACCGTGACGGTGCCGGCGTATTTGTCGGCGCCGCCGGGATTCGCGCCCTGCACGCGGTACTGCCCCTCCAGGGCTGAGGCCCCGAAAGGCGCGAGACAGAACAGAGCAGCAGCGGTAACGACAGAAAGGGCGCGCATGGGGCCTCCAGAGGAATCCCGGCGAAATTGTCACGCTTCCGTGAAGCCTGCAAGGAACGTGGGGGGTCTCTTTCGTCTGGGGGTGCCGCCCGTCTCATGGAGGCGATCAACGCTCAGGCTTGATGCGCCCGCGCCAGCTGCGCTCCACCAAATTTCGATAGGCCTGGGTCAGGGCGAGCCCGGCCTTGCCGCGCTCGGTCGCAACGCCGGAGGTGGGAGCATCGCTCGTAGGTCCCGGACGGATGGCCGTCAGGTTCCACACCCACAGCCCCCGCTCGGCGCCATCCGTGAATTGGTACACGCGCCCGATGGGCTCGTCGGCGTCGAAAGCGGTGAAATCGGGCAGAGGGAGTTCGCCAGACCGTACAGATGCGTGGTGAGTTGGATGCGGGTGCTCACTCGGCAGCGGAGATGCGTCATGAGTTAGCTTCCATGTGATTTTCATGGGGCTCTGGATCGCGTTCGCGCATGGCGGGGGTGCGGCACGTCCGCTGCCGGTGGACCGGCAGCGTCCGGCTCCGCCCGTGGAGGGGCGGAGCCGTCGCGGCAGAGCGCCGGGGGGCGCTGACGCTCTTACCGAGGAGCCAGGCAGCCAGCGGGGGGCAGCTGCATCGCTCAGGGGTGTTTAGGCGCGCGCCCTTGAACGCGTCATGAACGAGGAGCGACCGCCGTCACGAAGGCGTGAAGGCGGAACGACCGGCCGACGGCGAGGATGCGAGAGAGTTTAGTGCGACTGCGGGAGTGTCGCGTTCTCGAGGCGCACTTCGGCGGCCATGAGGCCCTTGGAGCCGTCGCCGAAGCGCACGAGGACGCGCTCGCCGGGCTTCAGCTCCGCAATGCCGTAGCGGCGGAGCGTCTCCATATGCACGAAGATGTCCGGCGTGCCGTCGCCGCGGCTGAGGAAGCCGAAACCCCGCAGGCGGTTGAACCATTTGACGGTGGCGACTTCGAGTCCGCTCGTCGGCGTCACGGTCACGTGCGTGCGCGGCATCGGCAGTTCGGAGGGGTGCAGCGCGGTCGACTCGTCGAGAGAGACGATGCGGAAGGCCTGCAGCCCGCGGGGCCGCTGCACGGCCTCCACCACGATGCGGGCGCCCTCGTTGGCGGCCTGGTAGCCGTCCCGGCGCAGGCAGGTCACGTGCAGGAGCACGTCCGGCATGCCGTTGTCGGGCACGATGAAGCCGAAGCCCTTGGCGACGTCGAACCACTTGATGCGGCCGGCAACCTGGACGAGTTCGACCGGCTGCTCGCCGGGGAGGTTGAGAGGCGTTTCGCGGCGACCTGCCTCTAGGGAAGGGGCCTGCTTCGTCTCAACAGTACTGGTACCGAATTCGTTAGACATCGCCGAACCCAACTCGAATCACGCCCCGCGATTCATGAAAAGAAGATAACCAGAGCCCGGAATCCGGGGAAGCCTGAAAGGAGCGCTGCCTGGCGCTTGTGCGTTCAAACAAAGGCGAGTGTGGCGCGAAAGACTCCTTTAAGCTCGGCCATTTGGCCTAGGCCGAGCGCCTCCGGATGCGCTCAGGCCGACAACGTGGCGAAGGGTTCGAGCACCGGACCGATCTCGCCGCGGATCACGAGGTCGGCGACCTCGTCGAGTTCCGTGGCCTCCCGGTTGATGATCACGAGTTGCGCCCCGTTGCGCTTCGCCACCAGGGGGAGCGCGGCAGCCGGGTAGACCACGAGGGACGAGCCGATGGCGAGGAAGAGGTCGCAGGCGAGCGTCACCTCCTGGGCCCGTCGCATGGGCTCCTCCGGCATCGCCTGGCCGAACGAGATCGTCGCGGATTTCACGTGCCCGCCGCAGGCCGGGCAGTCGGGCGGCTCGCCCGTGGCCTCGAAGCGCGGGCGCACCCAGTCGAGTTCGTAGCGCGTGCCGCAGGAGAGGCACGTCGCGTAGGTGCCGTTGCCGTGGATCTCGATCACCTGATCGGGCGGAATGCCGGAATCCTGGTGCAGTCCGTCGATGTTCTGGGTGATCACGGCAGGCATCTTGCCAGAGCGCACGAGGCTTCCCAGCGCATGATGGCCGCGGCTCGGCTTCGCGCCGCGATAGAGATCATCCATCGCGAATTTACGCCGCCAAGCCTCCCGCCGCGCCTCGGCACTCCTCACAAAGGCCTCGAACGGGATCGGCTTGTTGCGGGTCCAGGGCGAGTTCGGCGAGCGGAAATCCGGCACGCCGCTCTCCGTCGAGATACCGGCCCCGGTGAACCCGGCGACCACCCGGGCGCGGGCGATCCGCTGTTTCAGCTCTTCGATGACGGGGGCGAGGTTTTCGGGCATGGCACTGCGATATAGAACGCCCCTGCCCGCGACCCAGCCCCGGAACCTCGTGACCTCCCTTGCTCCTCCGAAATCCCAACGCTGGGACGCCCACAGCCCTTCGGCGCAATCCGCGCGCTGGGATGCCGTCGATGCCGCCCGCGGCATCGCGATCGCCGCTATGGTGGTCTACCATTTCGCCTGGGATCTGAGCTTCCTCAAGCTCATCGTCACCAACACGATCACCGATCCGGGCTGGAAGGCGTTCGCGCGCACCATTGCGGGCACGTTCCTGACCTTAGTCGGCGTCGGCCTGGCGTTGGCCCATGCCCAAGGGGTCCGGCAGGCGGCCTTCCTCAAGCGTCTCGCCAAGATCGGCGGCGCGGCGCTCCTCGTCACCGTCGCGACGGTGATCGCGTTTCCCCAGAGCTACATCTTCTTCGGGATTCTGCACTGCATCGCGGCGGCGAGCGTGATCGCCCTGCCCTTCCTGCGCGCGCCGTGGTTCGCGACGCTTCTCGCGGCGCTCGCCTGCTTCGTGGCGCCGCGCGTGCTGACGCAATCCGGGTTCGATCATCCGGCGCTGGAATGGCTCGGGCTCGGACGGGAGGAGCCGATCACCAACGATTACGTGCCGCTGTTTCCCTGGCTCGGCGTGGTGCTGCTCGGGCTTCTCGCGGGCCAAGCGCTGGTGCGCCACCGCGAGCGGCTCGCCTTCACGCGATGGCGGGCCGAGAGCCCTCTGTCGCGCCTCCTGGTGCAGGCGGGCCGCTGGAGCCTGCCGATCTATCTCGTGCACCAGCCGCTCCTGCTGGCGCTGCTCTATGGCGTGCTGCAGATCACCGGTCCCAATCCCGTGGCCGAGGCCGCGCCCTTCATCCGCCAATGCACGGTGGGCTGTGTGGAAACCCGGGGCGACGAAGCGCTCTGCCGGACGGCGTGCTCCTGCACCGCCGAGCGCTCGAAGCCCGAAGGGTTATGGCAGGGTATTCTGGCCAACCGCCTCGACCCGGAGGAGCGCCTGCGCGTGAACAGGATCGCGCAGGCCTGCCTCTCGGGATCGGTGCCGCGGGCGCCTTAGGCGCGCACGGCCCGCAGCTTCGCCTCGCCGGAAGCCCGCTGCTCGCGGGCCGCGCGAGCCTCGGCCAGCAGGCAGAGGAGCTCGAAAGCGATCGAGGCGCCGACGAGGGCGGTGTTGCCGGATTGGTCGAGCGGCGGCGAGACCTCCACCACGTCGGCCCCGATCAGATCAAGGCCGCGGAAGCCGCGCACGAGCTGCAAGGCCTCCCGCGAGGTGAAGCCGCCGATCTCCGGCGTGCCGGTGCCCGGCGCAAAGGCCGGATCGATGGAATCGATATCGAAGGTGAAGTAGGCCGGCGCCGTGCCGACGACGCGGCGCGCCTCGGCGATGGCGTAAGGAATGCCCTTCTCGGCGACCTCTTCCATGTCGATGATGCGGATGCCCTGATCGAGCGCCCAATCGCGCTCGTCCGTGGAATACATCGTGCCGCGGATGCCGATCTGCACCGTGCGCTTCGGATCGAGCACGCCATCCTCGATGGCGCGGCGGAAGGGCGTGCCGTGGGTGAGCTTCTGGCCGCCGAAGAAGGTGTCGCCGGTGTCGGAGTGGGCGTCCACATGGACCATGCCGAGGGGGCGCTTGGATCCGAGCGCGCGCAGGATCGGATAGGAGATCAGGTGATCGCCGCCGATGGACAGCGGGGTCACGCCGCCCTGGTGTAGATGGGTGATCTGCGCCTCGATGCGGCGGAGCGTATCCTCCACGTCGATGGGGTTCACGGGGACATCGCCGAGATCGGCGCAGGCCGCGAGTTCATAGGGCGCGACATGCGTGCCGTAATTCACGAGCCGCATGAGCGAGGAGGCCTCGCGCACCTGGCGCGGCCCAAGCCGCGTGCCGGGGCGATTGGTGGTCGCGCCGTCGAAGGGGATGCCGACGAGCCCGATGTCGATCTCGCCCGGCGCAAGCGACGGGTCGATGTGCGGCAGGCGCATGAAGGTCGAGATGCCCGCAAAGCGCGGCACGACCATGCCGGAGAGCGGCTGGTACGCGGCAAGGCGCTGCTCGCGAGCGGTGGGGTTGAGCTTTGCTTGTGAGGACATGACTTCCCTCCTGCCCTAGGCAGTGTTCACGATCGGACGTCTGAGGGAGGTGGACGCTGCCGGACGTCGACGAACGGCAGGCGCCTCAAGATCGGCCGAGCGTCGCCTCGATGGGGCGACGCTCCGGGTGTGCTGGCCTACGCCGCCTTGCGGGCGACGCCCTGGGCGAAGACGCGCTCGATGCGCTCCATGCCCCAGTCGATCTCCGCGCGGGTGATGGTGAGCGGCGGCGCGAAGCGCAGCACGGTGCCGTGGGTGTCCTTGGACAGCACGCCCTCGCGCGCCAGCGCATCGCACACCGCGCGGCCGGACACGACGGCGGGGTCCACCTCGACGCCGACCCACAAGCCGCGGCCGCGGACATCGACCACGAAGTTGCTCCGCATGGCGCTAAGGCGCTCGAACAGGTACTCGCCCATGGCGCGGCTATTCTCGACGAGCCCTTCGTCCTCGATGACGTTCAGCGCCTCGAGGCCGATCCGGGCCGCGAGAGCGTTGCCGCCGAAGGTGGAGCCGTGCGAGCCCGGATTGAACACCTGCATGAACTCGCGGGTGCCGATGAACGCCGAGACCGGATACACGCCCCCGCCGAGCGCCTTGCCGAGGATCAGGCCATCCGGGCGGATGCCGTCATGCTGATGCGCGAACCATTTGCCCGTCCGGCCGAGCCCCGCCTGCACCTCGTCGACGATGAGCATGACGTTGTGGCGTGTGCAGATCTCGCGCAACTGCGTGAGATAGCCGTCCGGCGGCACGATGATGCCGGCTTCGCCCTGGATGGGCTCGATGAGCACGGCGGCCGTGTTCGGGGTGATGGCGGCCTCGACCGCAGCCGCGTCCGCGAAGGGCACGGCCTTGAAGCCGCCCGTGAACGGCCCGAAGCCGTCGCGATAGGACTCGTCGGACGAGAATCCGATGATCGTGGTGGTGCGGCCATGGAAGTTCTGCTCGGCCACGATGATCTCGGCGCGATCCTTCGCGATGCCCTTCACGTGGTGGCCCCAGCGGCGCGCGGCCTTGATAGCCGTCTCGACCGCTTCGGCGCCCGTGTTCATGGGCAGCGCCACATCAAGGCCCGTGAGCTTCACGAGGCGGTCGAGGAACGGCCCGAGCACCTCCGTGTGATAGGCGCGGCTCGTCACGGCGAGTTTCTGGGCCTGGTCCATCATGGCAGCCAGAATGCGCGGATGGCCGTGGCCCATGCTGACCGCGGAATAGGCGCTCATCATGTCGAGATAGCGCTTGCCGTCGGCGTCTTTCGCCCAAACGCCCTTGGCCTCGGTGAGCACCAGGGGCAGCGGGTCGTAATTCGTGGCCGCCACCTTCTTCTCGAAATCGATCGCCGTCTTCGTCGCGCTCATCTTGGACCCTCTGCTCCCACGGTGTTGAAGCCGGGGCTTTTGCCTGGGATATGAGGTGAGCATAAGGAAGCGCGGCCGCGCCTGATGCTGAAATCGGCTGCTTTGGCAGCCGATTCGGCTGCCCGAGGGTGCCGAGCCTGCGTTTGCCGCTGCGGCAGCGTGGCCGCGAGCCGAATCTCTCGATTCTGTTTAGGTCTCCCCCTCGCCTGGCGGACGGCAGACCGCTCAGTCCTCCGCCTCGCCGGGCGGATAGCTGTCGAAGGCTTTGAGGGTTTTGAGCACGAAGGTGGAATGCACCCGGGCGATGCCGAAGCGCGGATCGGTCAGGAACGCGTCGGTGAGTTCCTCGTAGGCCGCGAGCGTGGGCGCGACGACGCGAGCGACGTAATCGTAATCTCCGTTCACCACCTGCACCTCGACCACGCAGGGATGGGCGATGAGCGCCCGCTCCAGCCGCTGCCGCGTGGCAGCGGACGGGTCGCGCATGGCGATTTCCGCGAGGGCGATGATGTGGTGGCCGACGCGGGCGGGCTCGATCAGCGCTGTATAACCGCGGATGACGCCCCGCTCCTCCAGCCGCCGCACCCGCTCGAGGCAGGGTCGTGGGGAGAGCCCCACCCGCTCGGAGAGCGCCTGGTAGGTCATACGCCCGTTCTCGCGCAGCGCCTCGAGGATGGCGACATCGATCCGGTCCAACCCTGCCGCACGTTTCCCGCGCCGGGCTCCCAATCGATCGCTCTTCGTGTCGCTCATGCCCCCGCTCTACCGCCAAGCATCGGAGCCGTCGAGGGCAGCGCCGGCCCAGGCGGCAGCCTTCAAGAACGAGCTTGGTGGAGCATCCGGACCGCGCACCAACACTGGTGGCGAGGTCATGGGCGCAGCAGCGCCCTACCCTGCGCGGCCGCGCTTCTTCGGGTGTTCGCCGTTGGACTTGGAGCCGTCGGCCAGGGCTTCTGCGAGATCGGCGAGGCGTTGACGCACATTGTGGTCCGAAATGCGGGCGAAGCTGCGAATGAGCTGGAGGCCTTCGGGGGAGGCCAGCGCTTCGGTCAGGAGCACGGCGGTGGCATCGGGCGCGGCCACGGTGCCGTCCGTTGTGGCGCCCTCATAGAAGAAGTCGATGGTGACGCCGAGGACCTGAGCGATCTGCTGGAGGCGGGAGGCGGAGACCCGGTTGGTGCCCTTCTCGTACTTCTGCACCTGCTGGAAGGTGATCTTCAGAGCCTCCCCCAGCTTCTCCTGGCTCATCCCAATCAGCATCCGA
>DASZAZ010000100.1:0-41008 GCA_035944635.1 Microvirga sp. | reverse complement strand
AGCCGTAACACTCCATAACGCGCCCAAGTGTTACCTGAGGTGTTACCTAGAGCCAGATCGTGCGGAGGACCAGATCAGCTAAGTCTCTGAAATCATTGGTGGGTGTGCAAGGATTCGAACCTTGGACCCGCTGATTAAGAGACAGCTGCTCTGCTCGCCGTGCGCCGCTGTGAACTCCAGCTGATCTAGGCGAGGCTCAGAGCACTGACCTGTGGCCCTTTCGCGCCTTCGCTTGTCTGCACGCGCACGCGAGTGCCCTCAGCCAGATCACGTAAACCCGCCTGCACCAGGACAGAACGATGGAGGAAGAGCTCCTCGCCTCCTCCATCGGGTGTCACAAAGCCAAAGCCTTTGGTGGGGTTGAACCACTTCACCGTCCCAAGGCTCCCCTCCCCTGCTGGAACTGAGGAGATGGGTTGAGCGAACGCTGCTGGCCTTGGATGCAGCTCATCCTCTTCGTCAGCCAAAAGGCCATCGAGCTGCTCCGCGAGGAGCAGCGCCTGGTCAGAGGTGAGCTCGAAGAGCAACCGCTTGCCGGCCTCATCCTCCACCTCAAGCTGGTAGGTGCTGCCCTCACGAGCAGGGGTGATGCGGGTCAGCGTCTTCGGCTTCAGGGCACGGGGCATGGGGCTGTGTTGCAGTGGTTCGTTGTGATGTGGTTCGGGTCTACCTGAACGGCTCGACCTAGGGCGGCAGCTATCCGGAGGAGGCGACGCGGTTCCACACGGCTGCGGGCGCATAACTAAAGTGCATGGCCACATGCCCCGGTGACACGCCCAGACCAAGACACTCAGAAGCTCAAAGGAGCAGCCTATTTGTGCGGCTCTGCTTACCAGATGATTACCGGGCCAACGCTTTGGTAAGCAGCGGGAGCGAACATGCCCGCTAAGTCATTGAAAAGAATGGCGCGCCCGAAAGGATTCGAACCTCTGACCCCCAGATTCGTAGTCTGGTGCTCTATCCAGCTGAGCTACGGGCGCTTGTCGGCGGTGCCTCGCGGGAGGCACGAATTGGCCGGAGGCGGTCATCTATCGCCTCTGACTTGCCTTGGCAACCCTTTTTGAGCCGTCCCGTGACGTAATTGGATCCGCCTATCGGCGGCAGGACGCCAGGGACAGGCGCGCCATCCTCAAGCCACCGCCGCTTCACGATCTGGGATAACGACCCTGAAGCGCGTCCCCGCTGTAGCACTTTCGAGAGAGATCGTGCCGCCGTGGAGGCGCACGAGTTCAGCCGTGATGGTAAGACCAAGCCCCGTGCCACCGCTTCTCACAGAGCCCTGAAAAGGTGCGAACAGATTGGCACGCGCCCGGTCGGGCATGCCTGGGCCGTTGTCCGAGACCTCCAGAACGACCGCGCGCCCCTCCCGGCCGGCTGTAACCGTGATCTGAGGCTGGCCATCGCTGCTGCCGGTTTGGCTTAAGGCTTGCACGGCGTTGCGCACGAGGTTTACAAGCACCCGAGACAACTGGTCGGGGTCTGCGTCCACGATCAGATCGTGGGGCACGCGAAGGTCGAGCCTGATGCCGGCGCCCGGGGCAAGGCCCGGAAGATCCTCGAGTTCGGTTGTGATAGAGGACAACTGCACGAGTTGACGCTGAGGCAGACGTTCTGTCGCCCGGCCATAAGCCAGCGTACCCTCACAGAAGGCGATGGCTCGACCGAGCGTGGCGACGAGGCGGGGCGCAACGCGTTGCACCGATTCATCGCTCACCCCTTCCAAGCGATCCGTCAGGAGCTGAGCTGTTGTCAGCATATTGCGCAGTTCGTGGTTAATCTTGCTGACTGCAAGGCCGAGTTCGGCGAGGCGCCGCTTCTGCCGTAGTTCCTCGGCAAGTGTCACCTCCATACGAGCAAGGGCCTGCTCCGCGAGGCCGATCTCGTCCGCCCGATCAGTGGGCTGGATCACCCTCGACGCATCCTCGGGGTTGCCGGCGAAGGCGGCAATATTGCCTGACAAGCGCCTTACCGGTCGGACGATCACCCATTGCAGGGTGAGATAGACAAGGCCGGCTGTGATCCCAGAGATGAAGAGCGAGAGAAACAGGATGTTGCGGGAGAAGTCGAGCACCGCCTGTCGGAGCGGCGCCTGATCGAGAATGAGTTCGACCAACTCGACCTCGGGCCCCGTGCCTGGGCCGATGACGCGCAGCGACTGGTTCGAGGGCGAGATCAGAATCCGGAACGCATCCTGTATCAGATCGGGCCAGGGCGCGTTGCGCAGATCGACCGTTTCATAGACTTCGGCCGGTACGAAGCCGGCCGCGATGATCCGGCGCCTCCCACCGCCCCGAAGCGCGATGGCCTGGGCGCCCACACCCTCGAGTAGCCGCGTTTCCAGTTCCTCGGTGAGGCGCTCCTCGGGCGAGGCCTCGAGGGCGAGGGCTGCGATCTGAGCCGCTGCGAGGCGGTCCTCCAGCCAGCTGCGGCGGTAGTTCGCGACCGACGGCACATAAATCAGCACCTCGGCCAGCATGACGAAAAGCAGGGTCAGCAGGAGAAGTCGCGCCGAGAGCCCCACCCGCCCGAACACCCGGCGACGCCAGGAGCGGGCGGCAAGAGGAGCATCGAGACGGGGCGACTCGATGTTCACGGGCCGCCTCTCGGACGAACCGATGCAGCCGGCTTCTGGTCCGTACAGCCGGCTTCGAGCCCCATCGCAGGAATGCGCTTGGTGTGGGGATAGAGCACGGCGTTGTTACCGGCGATCGGTGACTTTGCGGTGATGCCATCGTTGTGGCGGCCTCCCCGCATGCGGGCGCGCTCCATGAGCATGGCGGATGCCCAGATCGAAGTAACCGAAAGGCCTCCCGAGCCGGAACCGATCACGCATAGGTTGGGCTTGAGAAGTTCGCTCAACACATCGCTCCTGGGGCCGCGCTCGCCCTCTCAGGGCGGAGTGTCGCGCGTGGAGCCGGTGCCGCCAAGCCATTTGATCCGATCGCTATAGAAGCGCTTGAGGATGACGGGCACGAGCGCCATAAGGCCCAATGCAGCAAGGGCGCCGAGGAGTTGCGGCGTTACAAGGTCCCGCAGACCGAGGTTGAGCGGACAGTTCGGATTGCCTGCCGCAAGGCACGCCTTCTGCGCCTCCAACTGGGCTTCGATAAGGCTATCGAGCCCGGAGCCCGCGACGGCAAAGGTGAACGTCGCCGGGATCAGCCCGATCATGGTCCCGAGGGCAAAGGTGCGAAGCCCCACGCCGAAGAAGGCTGCCGCGAGGTTCGTGACCCAGAAAGGCACCAGGGGAACGATGCGGACGAAGAGGAGGTAGGAAAAGGCGTCCTGCCGGAACCCCTCGGCCAAACGCTGGATGCGCTGCCCGGCCCGACGCAACAGGGCATCGCCGATGGAGGTGCGGGCGATGAGGAAGATCCCGATTGCACCGATGGAAGCGGCAATCACGGCAGCGGCCCCGCCCACGAGCCAGCCGAAGAGGAAGCCGCCAAGGATTGTCAAGAATACGGCGCCCGGGATCGAAAGCGTCACTGCCGTGATGTAAATGCCCATATAGGCCAGCATGGCCTGGACCCGGTGCTCGGTTACGAAAGCCTGCAGCCGCTCTCGGTTCTCGACGAGCGCTTCAGGCTTCAGGTACTGGTGCGCACCTGTCGCAAACACGGCCGATGCCCCAAGGAGCACGACGGCGAGGGGTGCAAAGCGCCAAAGGCTTCCTCGACCCGGATCCTGCCCGTCGCTCCGCTGCCCCGCTGTCACGCTGCCTCGCTCAGTTCGTTGTGCTCTGCTGTACGCCAGCCAAGCCGGGACACCCAACCTGTCACGCTCGTTTGACAGCCTACGGTGTCCAGCCGAGCCGTTGGCGCGAGCCTTGCCCAGCATGTGTGTCATGACCGAGCGAAAGGCTATGGCAGCGTTGACTTTGAGGGCTCATTCCTGCATAAGCCCGCCGACTGGCAGCGCTCATCTCGGGCGCTGATCGTTTTTTCGAGACATGGCGGGGTCCTAGAACCCCTCAGTGGGCGCGAGCCGGGTGTGCCGCCGCAGCCCTTTTGTGACCGGAGATGTGCGATGAAGAGGACCTATCAACCGAGCAAGCTCGTCCGCAAGCGGCGGCACGGCTTCCGCGCCCGCATGGCGACGAAGGGCGGCCGTAAGGTGATTGCGGCCCGTCGCGCCCACGGCCGCAAGCGCCTCTCGGCTTAAAGCTTCGTTTCGAGCCCGTGCGCGGACCAAGCGCCGCGAAACTCGGGCGGCTGACGAAACGACCTGACTTCCTTGCGGCGGCCTCGGGCCGCCGCTTTCATACCGAGCGCATGTCGGTGCAGGGCCGCATTCGCGGCGCAGACGGGCTGGGGCTCCGCTTTGGCCTGACGGTCACGAAGAAGGTAGGCCATGCAACGGAGCGGAACCGGATCAAGCGGCGCCTGCGCGCGGCAATCCAGGATGCCGCGCCCCAGCATGCGACGATCGATGCGGACGTGGTGGTGATCGGGCGGCGTGACATCTTGGCAGCGGATTACCAGATGCTGATCGACGATCTGCAACGGGCTCTGCGGACGGTGACCAAGCCGAAGACGCAGCGCCCCCACAATCCCGCTCAGCCCACTCCTCCTACCGACGGCGAACGTCGCGGAAGCTCCCATGCGTGAAGACAACAGAAATCTCCTCCTCGCCATCGTGCTTTCGGTAGCGGTGCTGCTCGGCTGGAACGTGTTCTTCGCGCCGCCGCCCGCACCGCCCCGCACAGACGCTGCCCAAACCGTGCCAAATCAGCCGGGCACGGCCGTGCCGACGGGGGCTCCTTCCCCAAGCCAGGCGGGCGGGCCTTCCGTGCCCGTTCCTGGAACCGTTCCGGCAACAGCCGCTCCGGTAGTCGAGCCGCGAGAGGCAGCCCTTGCCCGTTCGCCCCGCGTCACCATCGACACCCCGACGATCCGCGGCTCGGTCAATCTGCGTGGCGGGCGGATCGACGACGTGGCGCTTAAGACCTATCGCGAGACCGTCGACCCCCGCAGCCCCAACATCGTCCTGCTCTCCCCAGCCGGCTCGCAGACTCCCTACTATGCCGATTTCGGGTGGGTTGGCGGTCAGCCCGGTACCCTGCCAGGACCGGACACGGTCTGGACGGCCGACAGCAATACGCTGGCTCCCGGCCGGCCGGTGACGCTCGCGTTCGACAACGGTCAGGGCCTCGTCTTCCGGCGATCGATCAGCGTCGACGAGCGCTCGATGTTTACCGTAAAGGATACGGTCGAAAACCGGGGTTCGGCACCTGTTACTCTTTACCCCTACGGCCTTGTTTCCCGTCACGGGAAGCCGGCAACACTTGGCTATTACGTTCTCCACGAAGGTTTGATCGGTGTTCTTGGGGATCAGGGGCTGCAGGAGTGGACGTATGACAACGTCGACAAGCAGGAGGCCGTGCCGGGGCAGAATACCCGGGGCAAGACCTGGAATGGTCTAACCGGCGGGTTCGTTGGTATTACCGACAAATACTGGGCCGCGGCCGTGGTGCCGGATCAGGCGCAGCCCTATACGGGCTCGTTTACGTCGCGCCAGGAAGCAACGGGCCGGGTTTACCAGGCCAACATGCTGGGCGACGCCCGCGCACTGCAGCCCGGTACTACGACCGAGACCACGAACCGGCTCTTCGCCGGCGCCAAGGAAGTCGCGGTCGTGGACGGCTACCAGCAGAGCCTGGGCATCAAGAACTTCGATCTCCTGATCGACTGGGGCTGGTTCTACTTCATCACCAAGCCCCTCTTCAAAGTGCTCGACTTCTTCTACCGCATGTTCGGCAATTTCGGCGTCTCGATCCTGATCGTGACGGTGCTGCTGAAGCTCATCTTCTTTCCGCTCGCCAGCAAGTCTTACGCCTCCATGGCCAAGATGAAGGCCGTGCAGCCCGAGATGGTGGCGATCCGCGAGCGTTATGCGGACGACAAGATGAAGCAGCAGCAGGCGCTGATGGAGCTCTACAAGAAGGAGAAGATCAATCCGGTCGCGGGCTGCTGGCCAGTCCTGATCCAGATTCCGGTGTTCTTCGCCCTGTATAAGGTGCTCTTCGTCACGATCGAAATGCGCCATGCGCCGTTCTTCGGCTGGATTCGCGACCTTGCGGCGCCGGACCCGACCTCGATCTTCAATCTCTTCGGCCTGCTCCCCTACAATCCGGGCGCCGTGCCGGTGCTGGGACCGTTCCTGATGCTTGGCGTGTGGCCGATCATCATGGGCATTACCATGTGGCTGCAGATGAAGATGAATCCGGAGCCCCCGGATCCGGTGCAGAAGCAGGTTTTCGCCTGGATGCCGATCATCTTCACCTTCATGCTCGGATCCTTCCCGGCCGGCCTCGTGATCTACTGGGCCTGGAACAACGCCCTCTCGATCGCTCAGCAATACTTCATCATGCGCAAGAACGGCGTGAAGGTGGAGCTTTGGGACAACCTGCGCGGCATGTTCGCCAAGAAGGCCCCAGCCAAAGGCTAGGGCTCCCGCGGAGCCGGCCGGCTGTTTAGCCGGCTCCGCGCCCTTCCCGCTGTTCTTCGCGCCTCTAAGTCTTGCCGAAGTAGAGGCGAGAAGAGCCAGGTGAGCAATGGCCGTTCGAAAGAGGGTAGCGACGAACGATCCGCAGAGGGGAAAGGCGTCGAAAAAGGTTGAACGCGCGAACAACCCCGGACCACGCGAGATCGAGCTGAAGCTCGCCTACGACCCCGCCGCCGCGCAGGGGCTTCTCGACAGCCCCATCCTCAAGGAGGCGAAGCCCGCGCCCGAGGCCGGCGGCCCCCTCCACGCGATCTATTTCGACACCAAGGACGGCAGCTTGCGAAAGGCGGGGTTGTCGGTTCGCGTGCGCCGGCAGGGCGAGCGCTGGGTCCAGACCATCAAGGCCGAAACGGCCGGCCGCGGCCTCGTCCTCGACCGCAGCGAGTGGGAGACCCCCGTCGAGGGTCCGGCCCTCGATTTCGCCGCCGCCAAGGGCACGGCCCTGGGCGATCTCCTGAAAGAAAGGGACCTGAAGCGCCGCATCAAGCCGGCCTTCGAGGTCCGCACGGAGCGGCAGGCTCTTCTCGTGAAGCGGGATGGCGCCGCCATCGAGGCCGTGGTGGACCGGGCCACCATCGAGGCCCGCGACCGCTCGGTGACCTTCGGCGAGGTGGAGCTCGAATTGAAGGCGGGCGAGCCCCCTGCCCTGTTCAAGCTCGCCCTCGATCTCGTGGAATCCGCACCCCTGCGCCTCTCCCTCGCCACCAAGGCCGAGCGCGGCTATGCGCTGGTCGAGAGGGAAGCCCCGAAGGCGTTCAAGGCCGAGCGCATCGACCTCCCCTCTGGTCTCTCCACCGGCGAGGCCTTCCAGGCCATCGCCCGCTCCTGCCTGACGCAGGCCCTGCGCAACGAGGCGCTCGTCAGGGCGACGCAGGATTCGTCGGCCCTGCATCAGCTGCGCGTGGGTCTGCGGCGCCTGCGGGCCGCCACCTCCCTCTTCAAGGACCTGCTCGACGATGCCGAAAGCGACGGCATCCGGGCCGGTCTGCGAACCATCAGCCACGACCTCGGCACCGTGCGCGACCTCGACGTTCTGGTCGAGCGCCTGGGCAAGGCGGACGATCCGGAGCAGGCAGGCGTCCTCGCGGAAGCGGAGGAGCGGCGGCAGGCGGCCTATCGCGCCATGATGGCCGACCTCGACGGCCCCCGCTACCGTCGCGCCATTCTGGCGACGGCGGCCTGGATCGAGGCCGGCGACTGGCTCACCTCCGACGATCCCGAGACGCGCGAGGTGCGCGAGCAGCCCATCGAGGAGCGCGCCACGGGCGAACTCGCCAAGCGCTGGAAGCGGGTGCTCAAGCGCGCCAAGCGCCTCGCCGAACTCGACCCCGAGGCGCGGCACCGGGTGCGCATCGAGATCAAGAAGCTGCGCTACGGCGCCGAGTTCTTCCAGGGCCTCTATCCGGGCCAGCGCTCCAAGACCCGCCGCAAGGACGCCCTCGAAGCCCTGCAGCGCCTCCAAGAGTTGCTGGGGGAGTTGAACGACATCGCGGTCGGCGGCGGCCTGCTCGGCGCCGAGGCCGAGGAGGGCCGCCGCGACGAAGATCCCCGCGTCGCCGACCTCATCGCCCGGGCGCAGAAAGATTACCGGCGCTTGAGTGCCGTGAAGCCGTTCTGGGAATAGCGCGCCGATCGGCGAAACGAGGGCCATCCCTCCCACCCACCTCCTCATCCTGAGGAGCACCCGCAAGGGTGCGTCTCGAAGGAGGGTTCCAGTGCCAAGCGCGGGTCCTGGAGGATCCTTCGAGACGCGGCTGCGCCGCTCCTCAGGATGAGGAGGTGGGTCGATGTTCTGCTCTCACTTCCGGCGTTGGGCAGGGATCGGACCGTGGGGAGGCACCAGCAAAGTCTCGTCGATATCCTCCCCCGTCATGGCCGTCCTCGGGCTCGACCCGAGGATCATCCCGGCCATCCACGTCTTTGCACCCATCGTAAGGTCATGGATGGCTGGACCAGGTCCGGCCAGGACGCGTGGGTGTTCTTGAAGCCTGCGAGCCGCCCGTCGAGACGTGCCCTTGCCGACGGGCTCTCGAGAGCCGATAACCCGCCCATGACCGATACCCCCGCCGACGACAATCCGTTCATCGAACCCGGCCGCAAGCTCTTCGCCGGCCCGGCCGACTTCTTCTGGGCCGCGGATTCGATCAAGAACCTGCCGCCGATGAAACACGTCGAGATCGCCTTCGCGGGGCGCTCCAACGTGGGGAAATCGAGCCTCATCAACGCGCTCACGGGACGCAACACGCTCGCACGCACCTCGCACACGCCGGGCCGCACGCAGCAGCTCAACTTCTTCGATATCGGCGGGCGCATGGCCCTCATCGACATGCCGGGCTACGGCTATGCCGCCGTCGCCAAGGACAAGGTGCAGGCCTGGACGCAGCTGATCCACGATTACCTGGGCGGCCGGGCGAGCCTCGCCCGGGTCTATGTGCTGGTGGACGCCCGCCACGGCCTCAAGCCGGTCGACGACGGCATCCTCGACAGCCTCGACAAGGCGGCGGTGTCCTACCAGGTGGTGCTCACGAAAGCCGACGAGCTGAAGCCGGGCGAATTGGAGAAGTGCATCGCCGACACGGCCGGCCGCATCGCCAAGCGCGCGGCGGCCTTCCCGGTCATCCAACCGACGTCCAGCCGCTCAGGCCTCGGCATTCCGGAGCTTCGCGCTGGGATTGCTCAATTGCTCTCAGAGCGCGAGGGCTAAGGCAAGGGTGCGAAACTGCATCTCGGAGCGCCATGCCAACATCGCGCAGCCACTCTCTGA
Organism: Microvirga sp.; assembly: GCA_035944635.1. GTDB lineage: Bacteria > Pseudomonadota > Alphaproteobacteria > Rhizobiales > Beijerinckiaceae > Microvirga. The sequence continues at coordinate 31,737 of DASZAZ010000100.1, read as the reverse complement.
ATGGAATGGCTAGGACGGTGGTACGAACTTTTATCTCGGAGCTCCGCGCCGGCATCGCCCAGCTGCTCTCGGAGCGCAAGGGTGAGGGCAGTGGTGGGGGCTGCCAGCGCGTGGAGCGCGAAGGGTCGATCCGGCGCCGGCGGGTGAGCGTATGACGAGGACGATCTCTCCTCCTCCGGTTCATGGCACCCGTTCCACGACTCATCGTCTTCGCCCCCTCGCATTACGGTGAGCGCGCCCGCTGGGCTCTCGACCGGGTGCGCCTTGCCTACCGCGAGGAGCGCTGGGCGCCGGGGCCGCATGCGGTGCTGGCACGGCGGCTTGGCTTGCGGGCGACGACCACACCGATTCTCGATCTCGGGGATGGACGCCCGATCCAAGGGAGCGGGCGCATCCTGGACTGGACTGGGCTTGCGGGCGGGGACCCGGCCCTGGAACGGCGGTTCGAGCACGAGATCGGTCCGCTCGTGCGCCAGTTCGTCTATGCGGCGCTTCTGGGCGATCCGCGCTCGGGAGTCCGCGACGTTCTGCTGGCAGGCACCCCGCCGCGGCAGGCAGCGATCGGCCGCCTGATCTGGCCCGGCCTGCGACGGCTCATGATGCAGGGCATGCAGGCGAAGCCCGTGCACCTGCCCGACCTGACGGCACGAATGGCCGAATGCCTCGCCTGGTTCGAGCAGGTCCTGCGCGAGCGGGGTCCCCATCTCTCCGACGCCGCTTTCGGCCGCGCCGACCTGACCGCCGCAAGCCTTCTGGCACCCCTCGCCGCTCCGGCGGGCTGCCCGGTTCGCAGCCTCTATCGGGAGGTCCGCTACCCGCCGGCCGTGGCCGACACGCTGGCGCGTTGGCGGGAGGAGCCCGCGCTCACCTGGGTCGCCCAAACCTATGCGCAGTCACGGTTGGCGTCTCCCGGCCCCGACACGGAACCGCCGCGGGCGGACACCTGAATGGGACCGGGCGCACGCCGCCTCATGCCGGGCCGTGCGACGCCAACGTGAGGCTCAGGCCCTGGAGGGATCCCCTGCAGCCCGCTAAGGGTGCCGTTCCCGCGACACAAGGCATGGTTCATGGTCCGCACCCTCATCGTCCTCGGCGCCCTGTCGGGCTTCCTCGGCGTCGCGCTTTCGGCCATGGCACGGCATGCCACGGGCGCGGCCTATCTGCAGACCGTGGCGCAGTTCCTGTTCTTTCACGCGCCGGCGTTCCTGAGCCTCGCGGCGCTGCTCGGCACAGGGCTCGTCCATGAGCGCACCGGCACCCTCGCGGGCGTCGCGCTTCTCCTTGGGCTGGCACTCTTCTGCGGGGATCTTGCGGCCCGAGACTTTCTCTCCCGCCCGCTCTTTCCCTGGGCGGCACCCACGGGGGGCTTCGCCCTCATGGCGGGCTGGCTCCTGATCCTCGTGGCGGCTCTGCTGCGACGGGGGTAGCGGCCTCCTCGTGGGGCTCTGCTGCTGGGGTAGTGCACTCCCCTCTCCCCGCCTGCGGGGAGAGGGTGAAAGGCGTGCCGCCTCGATCAGGAACGCCTTGCTTGCACTTCCGGGCGCGGCTCACCTGCGCTAGAAGCCCCGCGACTCCCTGCGATCAGAGCAAAGCCCCATGACCGATCCGCTTCCGAACGTGCATGTCCGCGCCGAAATCCTGGTTCAGGCGCTGCCGCACATGCAGCGCTACGACGAGGAGGTCGTGGTGATCAAATACGGCGGCCACGCCATGGGCGACCGTGCCGCGGCCGAGGATTTCGCCGAGGACATCGTGCTCCTGGAGCAATCCGGCGTGAAGCCCATCGTGGTCCATGGCGGCGGGCCGCAGATCGGGCGCATGCTCGACAAGCTCGGCATCAAGTCCGAGTTCAAGGCGGGCCTGCGCGTCACCGACGAGGCCACCGTGGAGGTGGTCGAGATGGTGCTCGCGGGCTCCATCAACAAGCAGATCGTGGGCTGGATTTCGGCCGAAGGCGGCAGGGCCATCGGCCTGTCGGGCAAGGACGGCAACATGGTGCGGGCCCGCAAGGCCACGCGCACGGTCATGGACCCCGATTCCAACATCGAGCAGGCGGTGGATTTGGGCTATGTGGGCGAGCCCGAGCATGTGAACCGCGGCGTTCTCGATGCGGTGCTGAAAGCCGAGCTGATCCCGGTCCTGGCGCCGGTGGCGGTGGGCGACGAGGGCCAGACCTACAACATCAACGCCGACACCTTCGCGGGCGCGATCGCGGGCGCCATGGGGGCGAAGCGCCTCCTGCTCCTCACCGACGTGCCGGGGGTGCTCGACAAGAACCGGAACCTCATCCCCGAGATGACCATCGAGGATTGCCGCCGCCTCATCGCGGACGGCACCATCACGGACGGCATGATTCCGAAGATCGAGACCTGCATCTACGCCCTCGAGCGCGGCGTCGAAGCCGTGGTCATCCTCGACGGCAAGGTGCCCCACTCGGTCCTGCTGGAGCTCTTCACCGACCACGGCGCGGGGACGCTGATCCGGCGGGGGTGAACGCCAGCAACCCTCATCCTGAGGAGGCCGAAGGCCGTCTCGAAGGACGAGGGTTGCGGGACGGTTGAGCTCTCCTAGAGGCGCCCTCGTCCTTCGAGACGTTCGCTGCGCGAACCCTCAGGATGAGGGCTCAAGACGCGGGTCGCGCGGAGATCCCACGCGGGCCCGCTTCCGTGTATGCTTCTCCCATGACCCATCACCGCCCCGGCCTCCTCGTTGCCCCGAAACCGGACGATCCCCGCCTCACGCAAAAGGTCGTGGGCGTGAACGAGGCGGGCGAGCGGGTCGAGACCGCGGTGCCGGTGGAGCGGGCGCTGACGCTCTATCTCAATGCGCAGGAGATCGTCACCATGATGACGATCAACGACTACCCGGAAGACCTCGCGCTTGGGTACCTGCTCAACCAGAACATGCTGCTCCCCGACGACGTGGTGACGGGCGTCGATTACGACGACGATCTCTCCGTCGTGGTGGTGCGCACCGAGCGGCAGACCGATTTCGAGACGAAGCTCAAGAAGCGCACGCAAACGAGCGGCTGCGCCCAAGGCACCGCCTTCGGCGACCTCATGGAGGCGCTGGAGCATGTGCAGCTCGCCGATGCGCCCCTGCACACCTCGTGGCTCTATCGGCTGAACCACGCCATCAACACCACGCCGTCGCTCTATCTCGAAGCGGGTGCGATCCATGGCTGCGTGCTGGCGCGGGAAGACCGGCCGCTCGTCTACATGGAGGATGTCGGCCGCCACAACGCCGTCGACAAGATCGCGGGCTGGATGTTCCGGCACGGCGAGAGCGGCGCCGACAAGATCTTCTACACCACGGGCCGGCTCACCTCCGAGATGGTGATCAAGACCGTGCGCATGGGCATCCCGATCCTCGTCTCCCGCTCCGGCTTCACGGCCTGGGGCGTGGACCTCGCCCGCCAATGCGGCCTGACCCTCATCGGCCGCGCCAAGGGCAAGCGCTTCCTCGCGCTCGCCGGCGAGGAACGCATCGTCTTCGACCAGGACCTCGCCTACGTGGAGGAGGAGAGCGCGAAGCACCGGCGGAAGGGCGCGGCCGATGAGTGAGCGGACGCTGGGAGTTCTGCTCGCCGGCGGCCTCGCGCGGCGCATGGGCGGAGGCGACAAGCCCATGCGGAGCATCGGCGGGCGGCCGATGCTGGAGCGGGTGATCGCGCGGCTTAACGCCCAATGCGAGGGCTTGATCCTCAACGCCAACGGCGACCCGGCGCGCTTTGGGTCGTACGCGCTGCCGGTGGTGCCCGACACGGTGCCGGATTTCGCGGGGCCGCTTGCCGGCATCCTGGCGGCGCTCGAATGGGCGGCGGCGCACCGGCCGGAGATCGCCTTCGTGGTCAGCGCTGCAGCCGACACGCCTTTCCTGCCGCAGGACCTCGTCGCCCGCCTGCATGCGGCGCGGGAGAAAGCGGGCGCGCCCCTCGCCTGCGCCGAATCGGGGGGGCAGGCGCATCCCGTGAACGCGCTCTGGCCCGTGGCCCTGCGGGAGGATCTACGGCACGCCCTCGTGGTCGAGGACATGCGCAAGATCGACCGCTGGACGGCGCGGCACGGGATCGCGCACGCCGAGTGGCCGGCGGAGCCTTACGATCCGTTCTTCAACGTGAACACGCCGGACGACATCGCGGCGGCCGAGGGCGTGATTGCGGCGCATCCGGACGCGTGATGCTTGAAACCTCAGCGGTTTGGGGTCACATCTAGTCCAACAACAGCGTTTGGGAGGCGTTTCGTGAAGGTGATCATCCTGTCGGCGGTGGCGGCGCTGCTGCTCGGCTATCTGGCGTCGTTCGTGCTCAACATGGAGCAGGAGCCGGCCTACCGCGCCTTCACGGGCTCCGGCGCCGAAGTGCGCGATCCGGGCCACAATCTCGTGGGCCCGAACTGGAACGGGCTGAACCAGCCCGCGCAACCGAAGAGCTAGAGCAGGCTCGCATAGGCCACGAAGGCAACGGGCTCGCCCGGCTCCAGGCGCGTCATCGCTTCGGGCAGTTCCACCAGTCCATCGGTTTCCGTCAGCGACGTGATCACCCCCGCGCCCTCGCGGGGGTGTTTTTGTGCCGTGAGGATGCCGTCCGCCTCGCGCAGGAGGCGCACGCGCACATATTCGCGGCGGCCCTCCTTCTTCTTGTAGGCGAAGCCGGCGCGCACGGTGAGCGCCGGCGGCGGCGTGAAGGCCTCGCCCTGGAGCCGCGCGACGAGGGCGCGAGCCACCTGCGTGAAGGTGACGAACACGGCGACGGGGTTGCCGGGCAAGCCGATGAACGGCGTGCCGCCGACGACGCCGAGGGCCACGGGCCGCCCCGGCTTGATGCCCAGCCGCCAGAAGGTGAGCGCGCCCGCGGCCTCGACGGCGGCCTTCACGTGGTCCTCCTCGCCGGTCGAGACGCCGCCCGAGGTGATGAGGAGATCGTGGCTCTCGGCGGCCTCAGCGAGGGCCCCCGTGACGGCGTCGCGCCGGTCGGGGAGGATGCCGAGATCCGAGACCGCGCAGCCGAGGCGCTTCAGCACCGCGATCAGCATGAAGCGGTTGGCGTCGTAGAGCGCCGCCGGGCGCAAAGGCTCGCCCGGCGAGATGATCTCGTTGCCGGTGGAGAACACCGCCACGCGAAGGCGGGTTCTGACTGGCACCTCCGCGATCCCGAGCCCTGCCAGCAGCGCGATCTCGCGCGGGGTGATGCGCCGGCCCGCTTCGAGCGCCACCGCGCCTCTGGCGAGGTCCTCGCCCGCGGGGCGCATATTGGCGCCGCGCTTGAGGCCCGCGGGCAATGAGACGCCGTCGGCAGAGGTCTCCACGTCCTCCTGCATGAACACGGTGTCGAGCCCCGCCGGCATCGGCGCGCCGGTGAAGATCCGCACCGCCTGGCCGGCTGCCGCCTCCCCCGCGAGCGTCGCGCCCGCGGCCACGCGCCCCTGGAGCGGGAGATGGGACGGCGCGCCGGGGGTGAGATCCGCGAAGCGCACCGCGTAGCCGTCGACCGCGGAGTTGGCGAAGGGGGGCAGATCGACGGGGGCGAGAATCGTCTCGGCCAGCACCCGCCCATCCGCCTCGGTGAGCGGCACCCGCTCGACGTTCGTGACGGGCTGGAGGCGCGCGGCGATGAGCGCGCGCGCCTCGTCCACGGACATCAGCGGCCCGCCGAAGGCGAAGCAATCGTTCGAGAGTTGAGCCATGGCCTCAGGATCCCGCGCCCGCCCTCAGTGCGGGCGAGGCGGGCCGGCGTCAAGACGAGCGGGAGCGGCGAAGCACGAGGCGCTCCGGCGTCGGCAGGGCGTCGAGAGCGCGGAGCACATCCGCAAGGGGCTCGGCGTTGGCCAGGATCGCGTCGGCGACCGCGGCGGCGTCGTTGAGATCGATCACCGGCACGGGGGCGTCGGCCAGGGCGGTATCGGCCGCGATGGCGCGGATGCCCGGGACCTCGCGGGTGAGCAGCGGCTTGCCGTTCGCCGCCCGGTGCACCTCGATCTTCGGATGCGCATAGGCCTTGAAGCCCTCCACGATCACGAGATCGACGGGGGCGAGCTTGCGCAGCAGGTCGGGCAGGCCGGGCTCCGGTTCGTCGCGCAATTCGTGCATCAGCGCCCAGCGCCCGCTGGAAGCGATCAGAACCTCCTGGGCTCCGGCCTGCCGGTGCTCGAAGGAATCCTTGCCGGGCCGGTCGATCTCGAAGGCGTGGTGGGCGTGTTTCAGCGTCGAGATCGCAAGCCCCCGCTCCCGCAACAGGGGGATGAGCTTCACGAGCAGGGTGGTCTTCCCCGCTCCGCTCCAGCCGGCCAATCCGATCACGTGCATGGGGGTTTGTAGAAACGAAACCGCCCGGAGGCCAGAGGCTCCGGGCGGTTTCCGCAATGCTTGAAGGGCTGCCGTGCGCGGCGGGCTCCGGGCGGTTTCGGCAATGCTCGAAGAGCGGCCTTACTCGGCCGGCGCCGGCCTGCCGCCACCGCCGCCGCCCACCTGGGGGCCGCTCGCGGTCTTGGCCTGCTGCTCCTCGACCCACAGGCTGTGGTGGGCCCGTGCCCAGGCGAGGTCCACCTCACCCGAACCCATGGCGTCGTAGGCGCCCTCCATGCCGAGCGAGCCGATATAGATGTGGGCGATCATGATCGCGATCAGGATCACGCCCACGGTGGCATGGACGTATTGGGCGAGCTGCATGCCGTTGATGTCGAACTGCAGGCCCGTGAAGCCCGTGGAGCCGAACGGGAACAGCATGATGATGCCCGATGCCGAGAGCGCGAGGCCCCCCAGCACCACCGACCAGAAGATCATCTTCTGACCCGCGTTGAACCGGCGCGCCGGCGGGTGGCCGTTGCCCAGAAGGCCGCCGCCCTCGCGCAGCCAGCGCACGTCCGTGCGGTCCGGGACGTTGTCGCGGATCCACACCACAATCATGACGAGGAGGCCGAACATGAAGGGCCAGGCCAGGTAGTTGTGGGCATACTTGGCGTATTGCGACCACACCGCGAAGGCGTCGGCGCCGATGATCGGCATCAGCAGCCGCTTGCCGAAGATGTAGTTCAGCCCCGAGATCGCGAGCACGATGAAGCTCAGCGCCGTGATCCAGTGGGTGAAGCGCTCGAGCGCGTTGAAGCGCAAGATCTTGCGGCCCGATTCCTCGCTGTGGTCCAGGCGGATGCGGCCGCGGGTGAAGTAGAAGATCCCGAGCGCCACGATCATGCCGAGCACGAAGAGGCCGCCGAGCCAGGGCAGCACGTCCTCGCGGAAGCCGCGGTAATCGCGCCCCTGGGGCTGCTGCAGGATCGCGGCCTTGGAATCCGGAATGCTGACGCGGCCGGAAAGCCGGTCGAGCTGCCGGAAGAGCTGGTCCTCCGAGACCGCGCTTGCCGTCGGGTTCGCGGCGTTCGGCTGCCCCTGCACGATGTTGGCCGTGGTGCCGCCGCTGTTCGCGGGCCCTTGAGACGTGGAGGTGGTCTGCGCCAGCGCGGGCGCCGCCACTGCGAGGGACAGGGCGAGGGCAGCCATCAGGCCGCGCATCCGGGCAACAAACATTCGGGCTTCCTTCCCTACTCTTGTTTCTTTCCCTCTCCCCGGGAGGGAGAGGGTGGTCGGCGAAGCCGACCGGGAGAGGGGGCAGTCAGGCCACCATCTCCAGCGTGGGCTCCGCTGTAACGTTTTTGGAGGGAGTGGCATTCACAGCCCCCTCTCCCTGCACGCTTCGCGTGCTGTCCCTCTCCCATCGCAAGTCGGGTGTTCCCGACTTGCGCATCCCAAGAACGGATCTCGGGTAGACCCGAGATCCGGGGAGAGGGACGTGTTAGATCGCCACCGTCTCGCGGTAGGCCGTCTTCCAGCCCCAGGCGCCGGAGCCGTAGCCGCGCTGGACCACACGCTCCTTGTAGATGCGGGCGATGATCTCGCCGTCGCCGGCGAGCAGCGCCTTAGTGGAGCACATCTCGGCGCAGAGCGGCAGCTTGCCTTCGGCGAGGCGGTTCGAGCCGTACTTGATGTACTCGGCCGTCGAACCGTCGGCCTCGGGGCCGGCAGCGCAATAGGTGCACTTGTCCATCTTGCCGCGCGAGCCGAAGTTGCCGACGCGCGGATATTGCGGCGCGCCGAACGGGCAGGCGTAGAAGCAGTAGCCGCAGCCGATGCACAGATCCTTCGAGTGCAGCACCACCGCATCGGCCGTGGTGTAGAAGCAGTTCGTCGGGCACACCGCCGCGCAGGGCGCGTCGGTGCAGTGCATGCAGGCCATCGAGATGGAGCGCTCGCCGGGCTTGCCGTCATTGAGCGTGACGACGCGCCGGCGGTTGATGCCCCACGGCACCTCGTGCTCGTTCTTGCAGGCCGTGACGCAGGCGTTGCACTCGATGCAGCGGTCCGCGTCGCACAGGAATTTCATGCGGGCCATGGTTGCTTATCCCTCTCTCACGCTGCCTGGATCTGGACGAGCGTGCACTTCGTCTCTTGCATTCCGGTGACCGGATCGTAGCCGTAGGTGCCGACCCAGTTGGCGCTCTCGCCGAGCACGATGGGATCGGAGCCTTTGGGATAGCGGTTGCGCATGTCGACGCCGCCCCACCAGCCGCCGAAGTGGAAGGGCATGAAGGCCACGCCCCGTCCTACGCGATCGGTCACGAGCGCCTTCACCCGCGAACGGGCCTGGTTCTCGACGCCCCTCACCCACACCCACTGGCCGTCCTTGATGCCGCGATCGGCCGCGTCCGCCGTGTTGATCTCGACGAACATGTCCTGCTGCAATTCGGCAAGCCATGGGTTCGAACGGGTTTCCTCGCCGCCGCCCTCGTATTCCACGAGACGGCCCGAGGTGAGGACGATCGGGAACTCCCGGACGACGTTGCGCTCCACCGCGGCCTTCTGCACCGAGTGGCCGATGTTGGGCATGCGGAACTGCCGCTCGTCGCCGCGCGTCGGGTACTTCGCCACGAGATCCGGACGCGAGGTGTAGATCGGCTCGCGGTGCGTCGGCACCGGGTCGGGCAGGTTCCAGGCGATGACGCGGGCCTTGGCGTTGCCGAAGGGAGAGACGCCCTTCTCGAGGCACACGCGCTGGATGCCGCCGGAGAGATCCGTGGCCCAGCTCACCGCATCGACCTGATTGCCGCCCATGCGGTTGATGATGGCGGTTTCCTCCGGCGTCAGGTCCTTGTCCCACCCGAGCTTCTTGAAGACGCCCATGGTGAATTCGGGGTAACCGTCGGTGATCTCCGAGCCAGCCGAAAAGGATCCATCGGCCAGGAGGGTCTCGCCGTTGCGCTCCAGGCCGAAGCGGGCCCGGAACGTGCCGCCGCCATCCTTCACGTGCAGGTTCGTGTTGTAGAGGATGGCGCTGCCCGGATGGCGGAGTTCCGGCTTGCCCCAGCACGGCCAGGGCAGGCCGTAATAATCGCCGCCCACTTCCGGATCGTCCTCGGGCGCGCGCAGGGTCACGAGGTCGAACTTGCCCTGATTGCGCATATGCGCCTTCAGCCGCTCCGGCGACTGGCCGGTATAGCCGGTCGACCATCCGCCGCGGTTGATCTCGCGCAGGACGTCCTCGGGCTCGGGCCGGCCGTTCACCACCTTGATGTTCTTGAACATCCGGTCGGCGAAGCCGAGCTTGTTGGCCAGGCGGTAGAGCACGTCGTAGTCGTCGCGCGACTCGAAGATCGGCTTCACAACCTGCTCGCCCCATTGCAGCGAACGGTTCGACGCCGTACGGGAGCCGTCGGTCTCGAAGTTCGTGCAGATCGGCAGCAGGTAGGTGTTGTTCTTGCGCTCCGACATCTGCGCGTAGGAGGTCGGATGCGGATCGGCCACCACGAGGAGGTCGAGCTTCTCCAGGCCCTTCGCGGCTTCCGGAACACGGGTCACCGTGTTGCCGCCGTGACCGAACACCACCATGCCGCGGATGAGGCTGCGCTGGTCGATCTGGTCCTCGGGCAGGTTCACGGCATCGAACCACCGGGTGGAGGTGATGCCGGGGGTCTCCATGTTCTCCTTGCGGGTGCGCGGCCTGCGACCGGCCTTCGCGGGCACCTCGTCGAACTGGCCCTGGAGCCATTCGTATTCCACGTCCCACACGCGGGCCCAGTGCTTCCAGGCGCCTTCCGTGAGGCCGTAATAGAGGGGCAGGTTCGAGATATCGAGGCCGAGATCGGTGGCGCCCTGCACGTTGGTGTGGCCGCGGAAGATGTTGGCGCCCGTGCCCGGCGCGCCGACGTTACCCGTGAGTAGCAGCGCGATGCAGGAGGCGCGCACGTTCGCGGTGCCCACCGTGTGCTGGGTCTGGCCCATGCACCAGATGAGGGTGGAGGGCTTCTCCTTCGCGAACTTCTCGGCGACGCGCTTCATCTGCTCGGCCGGCACGCCGGTGACGCGCTCCACCTCGTCCGGCGGATACTTCTCGATCTCCTTGTAGACATCGGCCATGCCGTAGACGCGTTGGCGGATGAATTCCTTGTCCTCCCACCCGTTCTTCACGATGTGCCACATCATGCCGTTCAGGAAGGCGATGTCGGTACCGGGGCGGATGCGGACATATTCCGTGCCGTGCGCGGCCGTGCGGGTGAAGCGCGGATCGACCACGATGAAGTTGGCGCGGTTGATCTCCTTGCCGGCGAGCAGGTGCTGCACCGCGATCGGGTGCGCCTCGGCCGGGTTGCCGCCGAGGACCAGCATGGTCTTGGCATTGCGGATGTCGTTGTAGGAGTTGGTCTGCGCGCCGTAGCCCCAGGTGTTGGCGACGCCCGCCACCGTGGTGGAGTGGCAGATGCGGGCCTGGTGGTCGACCGAGTTCGTGCCCCAGAAGGCGCCGAGCTTGCGGAAGAGGTAGGCGCCCTCGTTGGTGAACTTGGCGGAGCCGAGCCAGTAGACGGAATCGGCGCCCGATTGCTGGCGGATCTGCAGGAGCTTGTCGCCGATCTCGTTGATGGCCACGTCCCAGGAGATGCGCTGCCACTCGCCGTTGACGAGCTTCATCGGGTATTTGAGGCGCCGGTCGCCATGGACGATCTCGCGCACCGAGGCGCCCTTGGCGCAGTGGGTGCCGCGGTTGATCGGGCTCTCCCAGGAGGGCTCCTGCCCGATCCACACGCCGTTCTGCACCTCGGCCGTCACCGTGCAGCCCACCGAACAGTGGGTGCAGATGTTCTTCTTGATCTGGATCGGCGCCCCCGGAACGCGCTCGCCCGCGGCGGCCGCCTTCTTGACGGAGCCGAGCTGGAGCGAGCCCACGGCGGCGAGCCCGCCGACCGCGAGGCCCGAGCGCTTCAGGAAGGTACGACGGTCGAGGGTGCCGGAGGCCAGACCCGCCGTGATGGCTTGCAGCTTGCTGCGGCCAGCCTCGCCGCTCTTGCGCTTGATCAGCATGGTGCGCTCACTTCTTGAAAAATCTGGGTGGCGTTCGGGGTCCGGCGGCTCACTTCTTGAGCGTCTCGTAGCCGTTCGTCTTGTAGAAGGCCTTCACGTGCTCGGTTTCGCGGTAGCGCGCCTTGGTCTCGTCGGGGCCAGGGTTGTAGGCCTCCGCATCGGTCGCCGTCAGCGGCGAGGCCACGGCGGCCACCGCGATGGTGGAGGCGCCGCCGACGCCGCGCAGGAAGTTGCGGCGGTCCATCGCCTTGTTGGTCTTGTCCGTCATCGGATCCTCCCTCAGGAGAAGCGCCCCTAAGGCCCTTCCCCTCGCCGGCGGCGCGACACCGCCCGTGAAACGTCGAGAAGCCGGATGCGCTCGCTCACGCGTCCGGGAGGCCGAAGCCTCTTTAGGCGTCCATCGCGAAGGCTTCCGCCTCCACCTCCATGAAGAGGCGGCCGACCGCGCCGACCGCCTTGTAGAACCGGGCCTGGCGGCTCGTTTTGCAATCCGCGAAGAAGCGGGCCGCCCAGGGTTTGAGGTGCCGCTCGAAGAACATGCGATCGGCGCCCGCGTCCGTATCGAAGCGGCGGGTCGCGAGAGCGGCCATGACCTCGCAGAGAATCGCGATGTGGTCCTCGGGCTCTCGCTGCTCCTCCGAGCGCTCGATGCCAAGCCGCATCAGGTCCTCGCGCACCCGCGCCAGGGGCCGCTCGTGCAGGAAGCCCGTGAGGTAGTAGGAGCCGTAGGGCAGGAACTCGCCGCGCCCGACGCCGATGAAGAGATCGAAGAACTCCCGCGACACCGCATCGGGATCGGCCGCCGCCGCGGCCTCGGCGAGGCGAATATGCGCCAACCCCAAGGGGCTCGCATCGCCCTGCAACCCCGCGATCGCCGCGAGCACCTCCGCGGTGGGCGCCCGGCCGAGGAGCACCGCGAGCAGGCCGTATTCGTGCGAGCGCAGGAGATCGACCTCGTCGACCTCGTGGGGCGCCGCATCGGGGGAATCGCTCATCGGGTAGAGATCGGGGCGCAGCGCCGAGCGGTGCACGCCTGTAAGGGACTCGACAGCCAAAACACGCTCGGCGGGAACCTTCTGCCAATTGGAAACGGCGGGCTGCGAAATGCCGAGCGCTCGCGCCAGCGCGCCAACGCCACCGGCTGCTCGGATCGCCTGATCGAGACCGCCTTCTCGCATTTCCATCCCGTGCTTGCGGCGCTTGGCCTTGTGGTCCGCCCCGCCTTCTTTGAAGGGCATAATAGAAGGCTATACCCTAGGGGCAAGCCCACTTTGGAAGGGTTTCAAACTGGCTTTGCCCCGCCGTGACGCCGTTGGACCGGTTTCGGGGCCTCGATCGGCACCGTTTCCGCCTCCTCGGCGGGGGCGGAGGGGCCGGCTTCTGGGAGGCCTCGCCCCAGGCGCACGGAATGCTCCGCCAAGGGTTTCGGCTCTTCGGGAGAGGCTTGAGCCGCCTCCGCATCCGCCGCGTCCTCGCCGCCCTCGACCGCGGCTTCGGCAGCCGGCTCACGATCTTGTGACATGAGGCCGCGCGGCGCCTCAGGGGGTGCCTCGGCAGGCGGATCGCCGAGGATCCGGCGCAGCATGGCCCCCACATCGTCGGTGGGGAGCAACGGACCGTTGCCGGGCACGCCGCCGGGCACGTTCCAGTCGTAGGCGTAGTCGAGCGCTTCGCTCCTGAAATCGCGAATCGCGGGATCGAGGGTCCACATGCGCCGCAGCGCCGCGTTCTTCAGCGCCTCCGGGATGCCCTTGCGCAGGAACACGGAGATGTCGGTGTCGACCGTGAGCTCCTCGACCTTCGGCAGCGCCTCGATTTCCTCCGGCGTGATCTCGGGCTCCGCCTCGACGGGCTCGGGCGCCTCGGGCAGGGGATCCGGCGCCCGCGCTTCCTCGCGCTGGATCTCGACCTTGCGGCGCGACCAGCGCGCGAGAAAGCCTTCGCCGTCCTCGCTCATTCGTCCTCTCCCCGCCTCCCGCCGCCCACGCGGCCGCGGCGGCCGAGCGCCTCCGGGTCCGCGCGATCGCGTTTGCGCTTGACGAAGGTTTCCGCGAAGAAATTCGCATCCGTGAAGGCCTGGATGCGTGCCTGCACGTCGGGGGGCATCGGCAGGGCCTCGACGAACTCGCTCGCCATCTCGGCCAAGCCCTCGCCCTCGTAGGGGTCAGCCGTGACGGCCGCGAGTTCGACCTCGTCGCCCACCGGGCGCAGGTGCACCCAGATGGAGGGCTGCGCGGCGGTGAGGTTGTCGCGGTAATGCGCCGTGGCGCGCATGTGGAGGTCGATCTCCGCGGCGCCGAGGTAATAGGTTTCCTCCGGCGTCGCCGTGAGCCGCGTGCCGGGCGGGATCGGCGGCACGCTCGGCAGAATGGCGACCGGCAACCAGACATGGCTCGCCCACGGCCCTTTCAGCGCCCGCTTGGCCACGACCACGCCCACCGAAAAAACCTCCCGTGCCATGGCTCAGGCCGCCTTCGCATTGGCGGCGAGCGGCAGCCCGACGATCAGGTTCTGCGGCTTCACGCGCACGCTCTTGTCCGGCGCCATGGCAAGGAGAAGATAGACCGGGTGCCCTGCGGCGCGGGGTGCCACCGGCGTGCCCTTGGCGAAGGTGAGGCGGAAGAGCGCGAGGACGCGGGCGGAGGAATCGTCATCGATGGCATCGCCGTTCCACAGGGCGTTGCCGATGCGCGTGGCCTCCGCGTCGAGGCCCACGAACCAGCGCCAATCCCGGTCCTCGATGCGCTCCTGCGGCTCGACTTTCGCCTCGATGCCGAGGAGATGGCGCAGCCACACCTCGATCACCCTCGCGAGCCCCTCGCGGCTGCGCGGATTGGAGCCGATGTTGAGGGCCATGGTGAAGGCGTCAGAGCGGCTCCAATAGGTCCACGCATTGGCGTCGTCGAGGATGTCGAGGGCGCTCGCGGGCTCCTTGCCGAGCATGGCGACGAGCGGCGACTGGGAGCGTCCGAGTTCGTGCTCCTCGATGATCTCAGAGTCGGCCAGGAGCATCGTGCCCTCGTGCTGCGAGGCGCGCTGCGGGCGAAAGAACAGCTCCGCGGCGCGTAGGACGTAAGGGTCCTCGCAGGTGTCGAGCGCATTGCGCAGGATGAGATGCACGAGCTGATTGAGGAAGAGCGGCGGGATGCCGGCGGCCCCGCTCCGCACCAGCGCCAGATAGGCGGCTTCTACGCTCGGGGCTGCCAGCAGCCGGTCGCGGAAGCCGGCCATGAAGGTCCAGTTCTCGCGCGCATCCTCATCCGCGAGCGCCGCGATCTCGGCCGCCGAGACCGGCCGGCGCGGATCGGCCATGAGGGCGGCGTGCAGCGCGCGCTCGGCGTCGCAGGCTTCGTCCGGCGGCATGAGCTCGGGTCGCGCGAGATAGGCGAGCAGCAACTCGTCGGTGACGGCGAGGCCCCCGCCATCCGTGCGGCGCGTGAGGTGATGGCCGGAGGAGACCCAGAACTCGCGCATCACCTCTTCTCCAGCATTCCGGTGAGATCCACCCGCTCCTCGGGCTCCTCCACCTCCACGAATTCGAACGCCCGCGCAAAAGCGTGGAGCCGGTCGGCGCCCGGCGCCGTGCCCTCGCGCCGGTGCAGCGTGCGGAACTGCTCGCGCACGGCCCCATCCTGGAGCGTGCGGTGCATGGCGATGACCGTGCCCACGGGATGGTCGCAGAGCGACTCTGCAAAGGCGATCTCGTCGCGCGCCGCCGCCATCGCGGCCTCGCGATCGGGAGCGCCGGCCTCAGTGAGGAGACGGTCGGCAAACCCTGTCGTCATCCGTTCGATCTCACCCGGCTCGATCTCCGCGACTTCGACCAGCGTCGAGAAGCCGAGCGAGGCCAGACCCACGAAGCCGGCCCGGAACGCCGCCCGCTCCTTGCCTTCGAGCGCCGCCGGATCCGCGCCCCAGAACAGCACCGAACCCGGCACGGCCCACTCGCCGGGTTCCGCGGCGCGGGGAAACACGAAGGTGTCGGAAGGGTCGAGGCGCAGGGTGCGCAACAGGCGTTTCATGGGGTGAGCCGCGGCAGGCGGGTCGCGGGATCGAACCAATGCGCCGCCTCGAGCGCCGGAAGCAGCGGCACGCGTTCGGCGGAACCCTGATGGTGCAGGAGCAGATCGCCGTTGCCGTCGATGCCGCGCCGCACGCCCGCCTTCTCCTTCGGCAGCCGCGCGAGATAGGGGTCGGCCACGGCCTTGAAACCGCGCTCGCCCCAGGCATCGAAGGCGACCATGAGATGACGGGCGAAGCTTTCCACCACGGCCAGATGCTCGTCCGCCTCGAACCCCTCCTCCTGGAGCCAGGTGACCGCCGCATAATCCCCGGTGTGGTCGATCCCGACCGGGACCGCCAGCACCATGCCGCCGAAGACGAGCCAGTCCGGCACCTGATCCTCCGCGCAATCCTCCGGCCAGGCGAGCCGCCCGCCGCCGATCCGACCCCCGTCCACGTGAACGGTCGCGGGCCAGGCGAAGGCCACGGGCTTGTCGGGCGGGGCGAAGGACGAGAGCGCGTCCGCCATGGCGTTCATGCCGGCGAACACGGCGCGCCGGGCTGCCGCCAAGGGCTCCTCGGGTTCGAGCACCACGGCGAATTCGAGCACGTCGAAGCGGCGCACCCACACGAAGGTGCCGGCGCCCTCCTGGGCAGCAATGCTTTTGGCGTGCTCAAGCGCGTCCGCATGCTCGCGCAAGGACACGAGCCGATAGGCGGGCGGAAGCTGGAGCGTGGGGATGGACGGCGCGGCGGAGGCGGCCATAGGCGTTCAGGGGTTCCTGCGACTGAAGGTGCGTCGTCGTTTAGACCAATTCTAGTATAAGACCCTTCTCTGGATACGCGAGAGGCGTCAAAACGCCTCCGAGAAGGGTGGATCAAGCGTGAGCGCAACCAACCGCATCGTGGTGGCCTGTTCCTGCGAGGGCACGATGCCCTTGAGCCCGGAGGCTCTGACGGCCGGCACCGGCGCGCGGGTGGAAGCCTGCACGCAGGCCTGCCGCCTGGAACTCGACCGGGTGAAGCGGCTCCTCGCCACCGGCGCCCCGCTCACCATCGGCTGCACCCAGGAGAGCCCCCTCTTCACGGAGGCCGCCGAGGAGATCGGTGCCGAGGCGAACGTGCTCTTCGCCAATATCCGCGAGACCGCCGGCTGGTCGAACGAAGCCCCCCTCGCTGCACCTAAGATGGCGGCGCTCCTCGCCGCTGCGGCGGAGCCCGCCGATCCCATCCGCCTCGTCTCCATGGAGAGCCGGGGCGTGACCCTCGTCTACGGCCGCGACGAGGTGGCGTTGGACGCCGCGCGTCGCCTGGCCGACACCCTCGATATCACGGTGCTGCTGTCGCGGCCCGGCGAAGTCGCGCCGCCGCGCAGCACGGACTTTCCGGTGCTCAAGGGCACGGTCACGGGCGCCAAGGGCCATCTCGGGGCCTTCGAGCTCAAGGTGGACGACTACGCCCTCCCCTCGCCCTCCTCGCGCCAGCGCCTCGTCTTCGGCGAGCCGCGCAACGGCGCCTCCTCGTCCTGCGACATCATCCTGGATCTCACGGGCGGCACGCCGCTCTTTCCCGCGCACGAATTGCGCAGCGGCTATCTGCGCGCCGACCCGCGCGATTCCCTGGCCGTCGAGCGCGCCATCGCGGCGGCAGGCGATCTCGTCGGCACCTTCGACAAGCCCCGCTTCATCGACTTCAAGGAAGGGCTCTGCGCCCATTCCCGCTCCAAGATCACGGGCTGCACCCGCTGCCTCGATCTTTGCCCCACGGGCGCGATCAGCCCGGCCGGCGATCACGTGGCCATCGATCCTTATGTGTGCGCCGGTTGCGGCTCCTGCGCGGCCGCCTGCCCCACGGGCGCGGCGTCCTACGCCCTGCCTGCCGCCGATGCCCTCATCCGCAAGCTGCGCACGCTGATGCAGGCCTATTCGCTTGCGGGTGGGCGAAACGGGGTGGTGCTGTTCCATGACACGGATCACGGCGAGCCGCTCATCGATGCGCTCGCCCGCTTCGGCGACGGTCTGCCCGCCAACGTGATGCCGGTCCGCGTGAACGAGATCACGCAGGTGGGGCCTGAGACCATCGCGGCCCTCTTCGCCTATGGCGCCGCGGGCGTGCGGTTTCTCGCCCGCGCCAAGCCGAAGCACGATCCCGCCGGGCTGAACCGGGTGGTCGGCACCGCGAATGCGATCCTCGATGGGTTGGGCTACGGGCTCGGCGTCGTCGGCGTGATCGAGACCGACGATCCGGATGCCTTGCGCGCCGCTCTCGATCGGGCGCCTCTCGGCCAGGCGACCAGGACGCCCGCGAGCTTCCAGCCCCACGGCGCCAAGCGCGGCGTGCTCGAACTCACGTTCCGCGAACTGCACCGCGCCGCGCCGGCGCCCGTCGACGTGGTGCCGCTCGCTCCCGGCGCGCCCTTCGGCGGTCTCGCGTTCGAGACCCAGAACTGCACGCTCTGCCTCTCCTGCGTCTCGGCCTGCCCCACGCATGCGCTCACCGACAATGCCGAGAAGCCGATGCTGCGCTTCACGGAATCCTTGTGCGTCCAATGCGGCCTCTGCGCCGCCACCTGCCCCGAGGACGTGATCGGCCTCGTGCCCCAGGTGGACTTCAAGGCGTGGGAGAACCCGAAGCGGCTGGTGAAGGAAGAAGAGCCCTTCCATTGCATCGCTTGCGCCAAGCCCTTCGGCACCCGCTCCACCATCGAGCGCGTCGTCCGCAAGCTCCAGGACAAGCACTGGATGTTCGCGGGTCAGGGCGGACAGGACCGCGTGCGCGTGCTGATGATGTGCGAAGATTGCCGCGTCGAGGCCGTGGTGAACGAGAGCTTCGACCCGCATGCCGTGCCGCGGCCGAACCCGCGCACGTCGGACGATTATTTCCGCGAGCGCGAGGCGAAGGCGACGGGGGAGTAGGGGCGGCTCGGGAGAGCAGGCTCTCCGCCCCCTCATCCTGAGGAGCGGCGAAGCCGCGTCTCGAAGGAGGGCTCCAGTGCCAGCGCGGGTTCTGGAAGGATCCTTCGCGACGCTTCGGTGACGCGAAGCTCCTCAGGATGAGGAGGAGGGTGGGAGCGGCACCGCCCTCAGGGAACGCTAGCGCGTCGCTCGTTCGAGAAACCGCACCAGCGCCTCGCGGTCTTCGGCTCTCGTGATCACCTGCTCGGGCATCTTGGTGCCCGGCGTGTACTGCATCGGGCCCACCTCGAAGAGCTTCGCGATGGTCTCGGCATTCCAGACGATGTCGAGGTTCTTCAATGCCGGCGAGAAGTTGTAGCCCGGCGCGGTCGCGATGCGGCGGCCGAAGATCCCGTGCAGGGTCGGGCCGGCGCGGTTGCCGTCGTCGGGGGTGAGGGTGTGGCAGGCCGCGCAGGCCTGAAACACCTCGGCGCCCCGCTCGCCCTGAAAGCCCGCGAGAAAATCGGTGGGGCGGGCCATGATCACGGGCCCGATATGCTCGCCGTTTCGGAGGCTCCAGCGCCGCACCAGCCGGTCGCTGCCGCCGGTCAGGATCTCCGCGCCATCCGGCCTGAAGGCGAGCGACCAGACCGGGAGCCCGGGCCCGACGAGGCTGAAGAGCGGCTTGGCCGACGCACGCTCGATCACCGCGACCGAGCCGCCGACGGTGGCCGCCGCGAGCCGCGCATTGTCGGGCGAGAGTCCGAGCGCGATCACCGGACGCGGTCCGGTTTCGACCTCAGCGCGGATCGCACCGTCCGCCTTCAAGACACGAACGATACCGTCGGCCCCGGCCGCCGCGATCTCACCGTCGGGAGCGACCGCGACGGCGTTGAGGGGCGTCGGCAATTGATGAACCGCAGGCGCGCCCTGCGCGGGCCAGATCCGCAAGGTGGCGTCGTACCCTCCTGTGACCACGCGCCCATCGCCCATGAACGCGGCCGCGTTCACCTGGCCCTGATGGCCTTCGAGCACGCGCGCCTCGCCGCCGGCGAGCGGCGTCAATCGTGCCGTGCCGTCCCAGGACGCGGAGGCGAGCCACCCTCCATCCGGCGAGAGGCTCAGGCCCACGATGGGGCCCCCATGCGCCGCGACGGTGCTCTCGGGCTCGGGCCGGCCCAGGCGCCAGAAGGCGATGCGGCCGTCCTCGCCGGCTGTCGCGAAACGCCCGTCGGGCAGGGCCGCCACCGCGTTCACGGCGCCCTCGTGGAAGCGCAGGACTTGCAGCGCGGCGCCGCGCTCGAGATCCCACAGGATCGCGGATTGATCGAAGGAGCCCGAGAGCGCGAGGCGGCCGTCGGGGGACACGGCGAGGGCCCGCACGGGCCCGCCATGGCCGCGCAACTCCGCCTTTGCCAGAGTCGGCAGAGCAAGCAGAAGGAGAGCGAGAACGAAGCGCAGCATCGTGGTCTCCGATCAGGCGGCGCGAAAGCCGAGCGCCGCAAGCAGCGCTGCGGTTTCGGGTTGCCGCAGGCTTTCGAGGAGGGCAGCGACGGCGGGTTTGCCGCGCCGCTCGCTCACGAGCGCGAAGTCGTAATGCTCCTCGCCGAGCGGCAGGAAGCCGAGGCCGTAAGCCCCAGCCACCGGCGCGATGGCGACGCCCCAATCGGCGCGGCCCTGCGCCACGGCGGCGCCCACCGCGTTGTGGGATTTCGGCTGGTTCCAATAGCCCTCGGGCCGCGCGCCGGCGAGGAGGCGGTCGATCAGGATGCGGGTGCCGGCGCCCTGGTTGCGGTTCACCATGAGGCAGGCGGGGTCCGCGATTGCGGCCGCCACCGCTTCGTCCGGCGTGCGGCCCTCGAAGCGGGCATCGCCCAAGCGATAGACGATGCCCTGCATGCGCCGCCAGCCGGGCACGAGTTCGAGGCCGGGGGCGAGGTAGCTCTCGTTGTACGTGCCCGTTGCCGGATCCATGAGGTGGATCGGCGCAAGATCGCACTCACCCCGCCGCGCCGCCGCCAATCCGCCGAGCGAACCCACGGCCATGAGGCGGGCCGACACGCCGCGTTCCGCGAGGCGTCCGACCACCGCATCGAGCCCCGTGCAATGGCTGCCGACGATCACGAGATCGGGCGCCCGAACCTGGGGGTTCAGCAGCGTGACGCTCGTGCGCGTGCCGGCGGGGAGGTGATCGGCGAGCGCGTCGATGGTGAGGAACCCGTCGGCCTGCGTGAAGGCCGTGATGGACCCCGAGCCCTTGGGGCTCGGATAGGCCACGAGGCCGTCCTCGCGCTCGACCAGCGCCGCCATGACGAATTCGGTGCGCCCGAGTTCGGACGGAACACGGACAGGCACGAGGGCGTCCACCTGCGCCTCGTTGCGCGCCGGGAGCCCCGCCATCTGCCGCAGCACAGGCGCGACTACATCGTGGAAGGTGAACATCGCGGAGGTGGGAAAGCCGGGGAGCACCACGACCGGTTTGCCGTCGCAGACCGCAAGGCACAGGGGCTTGCCGGGTTTGAGCGCGACGCCGTGCGCCACGATCCCCGGCGCGCCGAGGCGGCCGACGAGGCGGTGGGTGAGATCGCCCGCACCCTTGGAGGTGCCGCCCGAGAGGATCACCGCATCGCATTCCGCGAAGGCCCGGCGCAGCGCCGCATCGAGTGCCGCCTCCTCGTCGGGAAAGGCCCCGTAGGACACCGCTTCGCCGCCGTTCTCGGCGACCGCCGCGGCGACGATGGGCCCGTTGGCGTCGTAGATCGCGGCGGGCCGCAACGATTCGCCCGGCGCCACGAGTTCGTCCCCCGTGGAGAGAACCCCGACGCGGGGGCGGCGGAACACCGGGATTTGAGCGATGCCGCAGGCCGCGAGCATGCCGATCTCGCGCGAACCCACCACGGTGCCCCGCCGCAGCAGCGTCTCGCCGCGGGCGATGTCGGAGCCCGCGAAGGCCACGAAGGCGCCCGGCGCCGGCGCGCGGCGCAACGCGATGGCAGCATCGCCCTCGGCCGCATCCGTGTGCTCGATCATCACCACCGCATCGGCGCCGCGTGGGATAGGGCCGCCGGTGGCGATGGGGGTTGCGGTGCCGGGCGCGACCGCGAGGCGCGGCGCGACCCCGCAGGCGATCACCTCGGGGTTGAGGGTCAGGGTCACGGGATGCGCGTCGCCGGCCTCGCCGCAATCGGCGCTGCGCACCGCGAACCCATCGACGCCCGAGCGGTCGAAGGGCGGGACGTCCGTGGGCGAGGCGATGTCCTCGGCGAGCACGCGTCCGAGCGCTGCTGCAAGGATCACCGTCTCGGTGCCGAGCGGCGCCGGCTGGAACGCTTCGCGGAAGCGGCGCACGGCTTCGTCCCGTGGCAATACGGTGAGGAACTGGTCCTGCCGGATCGCCTCGTTCACGGGCAGCCGCGCTGTGGGTTGGTTCATCCGTTCCTCAAAGCCAGCCTGTATCGGCGCAATCGCGGTTCGGCAGCCGGGTTGCGGGTTGGTTCATCCGTTCCTCAAAGCCGGTGCGCGTCGACCAGGTCGCCGGCCTGCAAACCCTCGCTCTCCGGCGGAAGTGCCAGCCAGCCCTCGGCCGCCGCCATGGCCGAGAGGCTTAACGAGCCGAGCGCCAGGGGCTCAAGGCCGCCCTTTGTCTCACGCAGCAGCGCCACCTCGGTGAAGCCTACGCGGGAGGCGAGCTTGCGGATGAGCGGGGCGCAGCGCCAAGGGCCTTGAGGGGGTTGGCCGGCAAGGTGCGCGACGAGGGGTGCGATGAGGGTGAGGGACACGCCGAGGAGCGCGTCGAGGCGACGCGGCACGACGATCACGGGATGGGTGCCGCGCAAGAAAACCTGCGTGGCGTCGCCCGGTTGGAGGGCGAGGCCCGAGGCGACGAGGCGGTCCGACCCTCCGGCGGCGGGCCGGTCGGCGAGGACGAGGGTGATGTCCGCGGCGGCGGTGGCGTGCCGGACGCCCGCGAGCCGGGAGAGCACCGGCCCCGCCCATGGGTCCTCGGCTTCCACATGGAGGTGCACGAAGCGAACCCTCGCCTCCGTCAGCCCTGCGGCCCTGGCAGCCGAGACCGCCAGCGGGTGGAGAACGGTTCCCGCTTGGGCGAGCACGTCCCCTCCCCGTCCGTCCTCGCCGGCCCGGCGGGCATTCTCGCCCGGCGCCACGGCGGCCACGATCTCGGCGAGGGGGCCGGTGCGGACGAGAGCATCCGGCGGCAGCACGGCGTCGCAGCCGCCCGGCAGCGTTTGTCCCGGCTCCACCCGGGGCGGCGGCTCCGGGACCATGAGGGGCGCATAGGAGGACACCCCGACGAGATCGCGGGACGCGACGGCGTAACCGGCCCTCAGCGCAATCGGCTGAGGGGGCACCGGCGCGGGCACGGCGAGGGGCTCGGCCAGGATGCCGCCGAGGGCTTCAGCGAGCGGCAGGGTTCGGGGCTCGACGGGCGCGCAGGACGCGATCAGCTCCGCCAGCACGTCGGGCAAGGGCCTTAGGGAGGGGGCGGCGGGCATGGGGACGCGGGGCGTTTACAGGAATAGCCGGGTACTGTTGTGTGGCGGCGCCACCCTTGTCCAGTACGGCAGCCCCATGTCCGAGACGCAGCTCGATCTTTCCGGCCTCAAATGCCCGCTCCCGGCGCTCAAGACCCGCAAGGCCCTGCAGGGATTGAAAGGCGGCGATCAACTCGTCGTGACCTGCACGGACCCGCTCGCCGCCATCGACATCCCGAACCTTCTGCGGGAGACCGGTGACGCCCTCGAGGAGCAAAGCGCGACGGAGCGCGCGCTCGTCTTCCGCATCCGCAAGGCGGAGCGGGCCTGAAGCCCCGAGACGAAAAAAGGCCCGGCTGAGCCGGGCCTTTCTCGACGATGGAAACCGAGAACGGCTTACCGGCGGCCGCGGAACATGTCCTTGAGGCTGCCGATGAAGTTCTGGAAGCGGCCCTCGACCTTGTCGGCCTGGCCTTCCGCCTGAAGCTTGGAATCGCCCATCACACGGCCGGCGCCCTCTTTGAGGGAACCTTTCATGTGCTTCATGCTGCCCTTCGCGCGATCGTCGTCCATGCTGAACCTCCGTTGCGGCGAAAATGCCGTGACCTAGGGCAACGCCGGATACGGGGGCAGGTTTCCCATGCGGTCGATCAGGCGGCGGTTTGATCCGGCACCAGCAGGAGGCGGGCCAGCACCTCCTTCAGGGCCACCCGCGACATGGGCTTCTCGAGCCACGGCACGCCGTGGAATTCGGGGGTGTCGGTGGCGGGCTTGAGGCCGGAATAGATCGCGAAGGGCACACCGCGCTTCCTCAGCTCCCGGGCGAGGTCCACGCTCGACCCGTCGGGGAGCATGACGTCGAGAACCGCGAGTTCCGGGGTGTCGGTCTCAAGCCAGGCGAGCGCTTGGGCGCGGCGCATGAACGGACCGATCACGTCGTAGCCGGCATCCTCCAGATAGGCCTCGAGGGACATTCCGATGAGCGCCTGATCCTCCACGATCAGGCAACGGGGGCGATACACCATTACGCAGGCCTTCTTTGATGTTGTTGTACGGCTCAGCCCCTCAACTCGCGGGGGTCGCCGCAGGTTTCACAGCACAGCTTGTCCGGCAACCCCGGTGGCGTTCCGGGGTCCTGGAGCCGGGCCCATAGCCGAGCTTGCCTTTCCAAGAAAGAACCCCGCCACGCTGGGTTAGCGGACGGGGCTTCAAGGGGAACGACGGCGCGGACGGGCCATCGCCCAAAAGCATGCTGCTCCAACGCTTGGACGGTGGAGCAGCATCTCCCTCTTAACGCAAGGGAAGAGGGTGGGCTTTAACCTGTAGCAACCTGCAGCGAGATCGCTTTCAGACATCACGGCCTGCGGTTAATTTAGAACGTGGCGCCGCCAAGCTGGGCTCCTGGGAGGAAGCCCTGTTAGCGCACGTTAATGCGCCCACGGCTCCCCGCCCCGATTGTGAAGCCATGAGACCGATGCTGGCGTCCTGGCGTCACGAAACCCGTTGCCCGGACCCGTTGGCATCGTACCCTCAAGCGTCCGTGGCGCGCCAGCCGAAGCTGACCCTGCTCAAAACCATGAGTTGCTTAATCCCATGACCATCCAGGAAAACAGCCCTCTCGCGCTGGACACGCTTCTGGCCGAGCAGCCCCCCCGGCCCGAGCCGGCGCTCGACCAGAACACCCAGGCGGCCCTCGGCGAACTCCTGCGCAGCATGTATGGGGATCTCCTGAAGCGCCCCGTGCCGGATCGCTTCCTCGACATCCTCAAGCGCCTCGACGAGACACCCCAGGAGGACCGCTCATGAGCGTCGAGCCGGACATTCGCGAGACGCTCTTCAAGGTCATTCCGCATCTACGCGCCTTCGCGATTTCGCTGACGGGCAGCCTCGATCATGCGGACGATCTCGTGCAGGAAACCCTGCTGCGGGCCTTGAGCAACCTGGACAAGTTCCAGCCAGGCACGAGCCTGCAGGCCTGGACCTTCACGATCCTGCGCAACCTGTTCCACACCGAGTACCGCAAGCGGCGGCGCGAGGTGGAGGACCCGGATGGCATCATGGCGGGCCGGCTCGCCTCCCTGCCCGAACAGGGCGGACGGCTCGATTTCGAGGATCTGCGCATCGCGCTTGCCAAGCTGCCGTCGCATCAGCGCGAGGCCCTGCTGCTCGTGGGGGCCGAAGGGCTCTCCTACGAGGAGGCCGCGCGGGTCTGCAACACGCATCTCGGCACGATCAAGAGCCGGGTGAACCGCGCCCGCTCGCGTCTCGCGGAATTGCTTCACCTCGACGACGTGGGGGAGATCGGTACCGACCGGACCGTTCGCGCGGCGCTTCAGAACAGCGTGATGTAGCCCTCGCGCTACGCGGCGACGTCGGAGGCGCTCGGGTCCGGAAGCGGCGCCGCGATGGTGCACACCACGCCTCCGGGCTCGAACCGCAAGGCTACCGTGCCCCCGAGATCGGAAGCGAGGCTCCGCTCGATGAGGCGCGAGCCGAAGCCGCGGCGGTTCGGCGGCGCCACCGCAGGCCCGCCCCGCTCCGTCCAGGTGAGCGCAAGATGACGATGATCATCCGCCGTCCAGGCTATCTCCACCTCGCCGGTTTCGTTGGACAGCGCGCCGTACTTCACCGCATTGGTGGCAAGCTCCTGCAGCGCCATGGCAAGGGCCAGAGCCATGCGGGGTAACAGCCGCAGATCCGGCCCCTGCACCACGAAGCGCTGGCCGAACGGCTCGATTGCGTGCGCCACGATCTCGCGCAGGTTTGCACCTTCCCAGCCCTCGCGGGTAAGCACGTCATGGGCCCGCGAGAGGGCGATGAGCCGCCCCTCGATGTCGCCCCGAGCCTG
This sequence comes from Microvirga sp., assembly GCA_035944635.1. Taxonomy (GTDB): domain Bacteria; phylum Pseudomonadota; class Alphaproteobacteria; order Rhizobiales; family Beijerinckiaceae; genus Microvirga. The sequence goes on along the minus strand of DASZAZ010000100.1, from coordinate 6,157 downwards.
CGCCGGCGTTGCCGCGTTGCGCAACGACTGGTTTGCGATGGATTGCACCGTCGCGAGGGTGTTCTTCACCCGGTGGTTCAGCTCGTTGACGAGAAGTTGCTGACGCTCCTCCCAGCGCTTGCGCTCGGTGATGTCGAGGAGAACGCCCCGCGAGCGCAGCACGCGGCCGGCTTCGTCGCGCACATACTCGCCGCGCCCGTCGATCCAGCGGGGCGTGCCGTCCGGCATGAGCAGGCGCAATTCCATCTCGAACTGGCGCACGGAGGGATCGTTTGCCGCCGCGAACACCGCCTGGAGGTGTTCGCGATCCTCAGGGTGATAGCGCGCCCGCAGGTCCTCGACGGTGAGCGGGCGATCGGGCGGATAGCCGTAGATCTCGTTGAGGCGGGCCGAGGGCCGCACCTGTCCAGTCAGATGGTCCACGTCGAAGATCGCCATGGCGGCGGCGCCGAGCGCATCGCGCAAAACGGCTTCGCGCTCGCGCAAGGCCTCCTCCGAGGCCTTGCGGTCCGTCACGTCGAGGAGCACGCCCACGACACCCGCCGGCGTACCCTCGGGCGTCAGGCTGATTTCGGCGCGCAGCATGAGCCAGCGGAGCTCGCCGTCCGGCATCACGCTGCGATACTCGACCTCGAAGTAACGCTCGCCGCGGGCCATCGCGGCCTGGCCCGCGCCGCGGATCCGTTCGCCCTCGCCGGGATAATAGCGCGAGCGTGCCTCCTCGATGCTGAGAACGTGATCGGGCGGGAAGCCGAGCATCCGGTTGAGCTCGGGGGAGGTCTTCAGGGTTCCGGTGAGCCCGTCCCAGGCCCATACGGCCATGCGGCCCGCATCGAGGGCCAGGCGCAGACGCGTCTCGCTCTCGCGCAGCGCCGTTTCCGAGCGCTTGCGTTCCGTGATGTCGATCTCGACGCCGTCCCATACGCTCAACCCGTCGGGCAGCGGCCGGGGCGCGGAGCTGCGATGGAACCAGCGCACCTCGCCGGACGGCATCCGCATCGGAATCTCGATGCTGATCTCCTGCTTGGCGGTGTCGGCCTCCCGGCGAAGGGTCTCCAGGGCCGGCCGGAACTCGTCGAGGATCTGCCGGTCGAGCACGTCCGGGTCGGCCATGACGGCCTCGGCGCTGATCCCGTGCAGGCGCTCCACCGCCTGGCTCACGTAAGTGAAGCGCACCCGGCCGTCGGTCTCGCGGATCACCTGATAGACCATGCCGTTCGGGATGTTGTCGGCAATGGTGCGAAGGCGCGCCTCGCTTTCGCGGAGCGCCCGCTCGACCCGCTTGCGCTCGGTGATGTCGTAGGACGTGCCGATGAGCCGCACGGGCCTACCGCCCTCGAAGAAGCCCTGCCCCCGCCCGGCGATCCAGCGCTCCTCACCGGTGCCGAGATCGCAGATGCGGTGCTCCACGCGGAGCACGCCGGACCCGTTCGGATCGAGAGCGGCCGCGGCTGCGGCGAGCACCTCGTCGCGATCGTCCGGGTGAAGCACCTGCACGAAGGTCTCGTAGCTGACCGGTGCGTCGAGCGGCACGCCGAAGAGCGTTCGGCACCGGGCATCCCAGGAGAGTTCCTGGGTCTGCGGGTCGAAGTCCCAGGTGCCGAGTTGCGTCGCGTCGAGGGCCAAGCGCAGGCGGTTCTCGCTCCGGACGAGTTGCGCCTCGCGCTCCCTCTCGAGGGCCCGCTGTTCGGTGACGTCGCGGAACGAGATCGCCAGCCCGTCGCGAAGGGGGATTGCGATGCCGCGCAGATAGCGGCCCGGGTGAAGGCGGGACTCCGCCAAGAGTTCGCTGCGGGTGCGCGCCGCCATGGCGTTCCGCAGCATGGCCTCGTTGCTGCTGCCGGCCTGCGAGGGGATGAGATCCCAGTAGGTACGGCCGACCACCTGATCGAGCGTCATGCCGGCAAAGCGCAGGGCGATGCCATTTGCCGCCACGAGGCGCCAGTCGCGATCGACGGCGAAGAAGGCTTCGCCCAGCTGATCGCTGTAGGCGACGATGGCCTGGAGGTCTTCGATGCTGTCCAACAGGGGTGGGTCTCAGGAAAAGGCGGAGTGCGGACCCTGGGTGCATCTCACGTCTGCCGGTCCCTGTCACGCCCGCCCCAGCCGCTTCCCCGCGGTTCAAAGGCGCGGCTCAACCGCCCGTCCCGGCCGCTCCCTCCGGCGCGAGGACGGGGCTCAACCGCCGGCCTTGGCGTGGCTCCGCTCGCGATGAGCCGTGTAGAGGCCGCTTGCGATGATCACCGCCGCGCCGACAAAGCTCCAGCCGTCGGGCATGTGGCCAAACACCACGAATCCTAAGGCCGCGGACCAGACGAGCTGGCTGTAGAAGAACGGCGAGAGCAGGGAAGCGCTCGCATAGCGGTAGGCGAGGACGATGAGGATCTGCGCCACGGTCGCGGTGAGCCCCGTCAGCAGGCCGAGCCCGACCTCGCGCCAGCCCATGGTCGTCCACCCGAAGGGCAGGGTCAGGGTCGCGGAGGCGCACCCCACCAAGGCCGTGTAGGTGAGCGTCACGAGAGGGCTGTCGGCGCCGCTCGTCAACCGCGTGATCACGAGCGACGCGGCCCAGATCGCTGCCGCGGCCAGCGGGAGGAAGGCGGCCGGATGAAAGGCGTCGGAACCCGGGCGGACGATGATGAGCACGCCGACGAGGCCGACGATCACCGCCGCCCAGCGGCGCAAGCCCACCTTTTCGCCGAGGAACGGCACCGAAAGGGCGGTGACGAACAGGGGCGAGACGAAGGCCATGGCCGTCGTTTCGGCGAGCGGCAGAACACGGAGCGCTGCGATGAAGAGAATGGCGGACACCATCGCGCCCAACGCGCGGGCGACCTGAAGGCGGGGGTGGCTCGTGCGCCACGCCAGGGGTCCCTTCACGACGAGCACCGGCACCATCACGAGGGCGAACACCGCGAACCGGATCCAGGTGACCTGGTTCGCCGGCATGGTGTCCATGAGCGACTTGGCGGCCGCGTCGGAGCACGCGAAGAAGAGAACCGAGCCCAGAACGGCGAGGATGCCCCTCAGAGGGCGGTCCGTGGACCGGTCTGGAGCGGGCACTTGAGCCGGCACGGACGGGGAGGCAAGGCCGCGGGCGGTCGAAGAGGGCACGGATTCGTCTCGCAAGGAAGGAGCCACCCTAGCATTCGACCCCAACTGCGAGGCCCGCGAATCCGGTCGGTGCCCTATGCAGGAGAGCCGGACCTCGAAGCCGCGCGTCGGCCGGCGGGAATTGCGCCTAGCCCGTTCGATCGAGGTCGAGCTCGGTCACTTCGCAATTGGCGAGGCGCTGGCCGGTGAGATGGAAGAAGAACGTGCCATGGCCCACGACGGCAATGGTGCGCTCGGGCCGCTCCTTCAGCCATAGGCGGAAACCGTCGACCCGTTCCATCAGGGTTTCGTGCGACTCGTAGCAGATGCCGTGCTCGTCGGGGTAATCGTCCTGGTGCCACCAGATGTCCGGCAGATGATCCACGGTGAAGGCCGGGAATTCCGCGGCGAGGAGCGAGGGCGCGCGGCCGATGTCGCAGCTGCTGCCGCCATGCTCCCGGTGAAGGGACTCCACGAGGATCGCGGGCCGGGCGGGATGGTCCGCGAAGATGCCGGCCGTGGTCTGCAGCGCGCGCGTGAAGGGGGATGTCACCACGAGCTCGAAGGGGATGTCGTGCAGGCGCGCCCGCGCGGCCTCCACCTGGCGCAGGCCCTCCTCGGTGAGCCGCGCATCCGGATGGAGGGGGTCGATGCCGGTTTCCCGGAAGGCCACGTTGAAAGTCGATTCCCCGTGACGGATGCAGAACACGGCTTTGCGGGACATCTCACCTCTTCACCATCGACGGGATCGTCGCAGCTTCAGATCGCCAGCGCGCCGATTTCGTCAAGGGCGTCGAACATCAATGTGGGCTTCTGCGCCTTGAGCAGATCGGCCGTGGCATAACCCCACGTCACCGCCCCGGAGGCGGTCTTGGAGGCGACTGCGGCCTCCACGTCGCGGGCCTCGTCGCCGATGCAGAGGGTTTCGGACGAGGCGATGCGGCTGCGCTTGAGCACCTGCCGGACCTTCGCGGCCTTGCCGAACAGGGACGCCCCGCAGGCGTAGTGCGCGATCGGTGCCGCGTTGGCGGGACCGAGGATCCGCCGCACGTTCTCCTCGCTGTTGGAGCTCACGATCGCGAGGGTCACGCCGGCATCGGACAGGCGGCGCAGAACCCCGTCGACGCCGGGGAAAAGGGCGATGCGGTCGAGGTCGTCGGTCATGAGCCGGCGCATGTGGTTCGCGATGAAGGGCAGCTTCCAGCCCGGCACGCCGAGATAGCGCAGGATGGCGCGGTTATCGTGCCCGCGGAGCATCTCCATCTCGGCTTCGCTGATGGTGCGGAAGCGGTAGCGGCGCGCCACCCCGTTGAAGACGCCGCGCATCCAATCGCGGCTGTCCGCGAGCGTGCCGTCGAAATCGAAGATGATGAGGCGGTAGCGCATGGGAGCACAGAGTTCTTGTCGGCGGCCCGAGGATCCGCGCCGCGGGGGCCGCTGCCTAGCGAGGGCCCGCCGCCCGGTCAAGCTGGGCTCAGGGCTGCCCGCGCAGGGCCTCCTGCGGATTGAAGGGGGCGCCGCTCTCGAACTTGTCCGAGGGCGAGCAGGTCCGGCAGATCGAGCGGAACAGGAAGTCGTTGCGCCGCATGCGCGCCTCGAGCCGCTCCTGCCGGCGCCGGGCCTCGTCCTCGGGGTTCTCGACGCCGGAAGGATTGACGGTCACCTCCAGGGGGCGCGAACCGTCCCGCGCCGCGCCCGCCGGGGGCCTGGAGGCCTCCTGCGCCAAGCCCGCTCCCGGGAGAGCCACGAGAACCAGAACCACAACGAACCGCATTCCGCTCCTCGACCGCACGACCGAGGAGGGGTTATCTCGCGGCGGCAGCCCCCTTCAACGCCACGGGCCAAGACCGATCGCCGCACAAGGTCCCTGGCCCCTGCCGCCCAGGCGCGCTAGGCTTGGGGGCGAACGGAGAGCCACCATGATCCGCCTTCTCGTCCTCGCGGCCCTGATGGGCCTTGCCGCCCCCGCCTTTAGCACCGAGCGCCCCGACGAGACCGTCGTGGCCCAGGAGCGGCCGCAGCAGCAGGCGCCGCGGCGCGATTGCGAGAAGCGGCAGGAAGGCGTGAGCTAGGCCGGCTCGGCGTCGGCCGGGCGACAGCCGCAGGGAGGCGCGCGTTCGGCCGCTAGACCGGCTCGGCGTTGCGCTCGGCCATCATCTCCTTGAACGCCGGCCGTGCCTGGCAGGCTTCGAGCCAGGCCCGCACGGCCGGGAAATCGGCGAAGAGTTCCGGAGCCGGCTGCGCGTAGCGGAAAATCTCGGCGAGGTTGACGTCCGCCACGGTGAAGCGCCCGCCGACCACATGGCCCCCGCCTTCACGGAGCGCCGCCTCCAGCACGCCGAACGGACGCCGCAGGGTCGCGATGGCGTTCTCGACGATCGTCGGATCGCGCTCGGCCTCGGGCTTGGCCACCCGATGGTAGAGGATCTGCAACGTGTGGGGCTCGCATTCGGTCACCGCCCACAGCGCCCACATGGTCATGAGCCCGTCCTCGCGCAGGTCGCGCGGCGCGAGATCGCCGCCGTGCTTCTTGGCGAGGTAGAGATTGATGGCGAGCGACTCGTGCATCACGAGACCGTCGTCCTCGATGGAAGGAACGAGCCCGTTCGGGTTCACGGCGCGGAACGCGGGCGAGGCCGTATTGAGGGGCGCATCGGCGCCCGGATCGGCGAGGCGGTAGGCCTGGATCACCGGCACGTGCTCGAAGGGGATGCCGAGCTCTTTCGCGAGCCACACATTGCGCGACGCGCGGGAGCGCAGCACGCCGTAGATCTTCAGGGTCATGGAGAGTCCTCAAGCAGGAGCGGGAGATCGCGACGGCCGCGTCGGCAAGCCGTCGCATCGGGAGCGCAGAGCCGCCATAGCAGAAGACACCGGCCGGAACAGCGCCCCCTGGAGCGCTTTCAGCGACCTTCGATGAGCTTGCGCATGGTTTCGGCGAGTTCGGTTTTGCGGTATGGCTTCTTGAGGAGGGGTGTTGCGGGATCGGGCCGCCCGTGGTGCTCAAACACCTCCTCCGGGTAGCCGGACGTCAGCAGCACCTTCAGCTCCGGCCGGATCGCCC
>DASZAZ010000099.1:0-3762 GCA_035944635.1 Microvirga sp. | reverse complement strand
CCCTTCATTTTGGCGTGATGGTTCAAGCCAGATCGTCGGTCCGGGTCTAGCCTCGTCCGAAGCGAGGAGTTCAACGTGATCGCGATAACCCTGAACAGCTGGCCGCAGACGGTCCCACCATCCCTAGTTAACGATCCCCTGCTCTGGGTTCTGCGCGACCATTTTGGGCTCATCGGAACCAAGTACGGCTGCGGTATCGGAGCCTGCGGGGCTTGCACGGTCCATGTGGATGGCGAGGCGCGGCGTAGCTGCGTGACGACCGCCCGTGAGGTCGCGGGACGACGCATCGTCACCATTGAGGGATTGGCTCAGAGCGGTGCCCTCCACCCCGTCCAGCAGTCTTGGATCGCTGAGAGCGTGCCCCAGTGTGGTTACTGTCAGGCCGGACAGATCATGCAGGCCGCGGCTCTGCTGGCCCGCAATCCCCACCCGAGTGATGCGGAACTCACCAGGGTGATGGACGAGGTGCTCTGCCGGTGCGGTACGCAAGCCCGTGTCCGTCGCGCCATACGACGCGCCTCAGCCCTGCTCTCCCGCGCACCAGCAGGCAGTCTGCAGGAGGCGGGCCGTGACGCTCTCGCGCCGTAAGCTCTTGAAGGCGTGCGGCTGGAGCGCCGCCGGTCTCACTGTGGCGGCTTACACAGGTACCCCTGCCCGCGCCGGCATCCTGCCGGTGCTCCCGCCGCGCAGCCGTCCTGGCTCTCGCGAGGCGTCGGCTTGGGTGAGCCTGCGCCCGGACGGGTTGGTTCAGATCCTGTCGCCAAGGCAGGAGATGGGGCAGGGCGTCTCCACCGCCTTCCGCCAGATCGTGGCCGAGGAGCTCGGGGTTCCCCTCGACCGCGTATTGCTCATTCTGCCTCGCACGGATCTCCTGCCGGTGACACCATCCACGGTGGGTAGCGACTCCATGGCTGAGTACAGCCCCCTGCTTGCCCGAGCGGCCGCTACCCTCCGCGAGACGCTCCGCTCGCGCGCGGCGAAGCGAGCTGGTGTTGCCGCTTCCTCGGTCGAGGAGGCAGCCGGCGGCTTTCGCCTGCCTAATGGCGAAAGGGTGGGTTTCGCTGCTCTCGCTCAGACGTCGGGTCGGGTCGTGACAGCTGCAGACGCTCTCCCCGGGATGGTCCTGCGCTCCATGAGCGGTCCCGAGCACCCGAGGCGGATCGTCGGTCGCTCCGTTCCGACAGACCGCATCGAAGCCATCGTGGGTGGCGGCGAGGTGCTTTATGCGGGCGATGTCACCCGTCCGGGGCTCGTCGAGGCATCGCTTGTGCGCCCGCCGCAGCTTGGCGCTAGTCTCAGAGGATTCGACGACCGACCGGCGCGGCTGGTGCCTGGCTTCATAGCTGCCTTGCCGCTTGCCACGGGCGTCGCTGTAGTCGCGGAAACCCGCGGTGCGGTGGAGCGGGCCGTTGCAGCGCTTGATGCCCGGTGGTCCGTCCCGGACCAGCCTGTCACGCAGAAAGCGGTCGACGCTGCGATCGATATCGACAAGCATCTCTTAGCAGGCTCGCTCGAGCACAGCGTCCTTCGGCAGGGGCGCCTCGGCAGCGGACAGGCGCCCTGGGACGTGGACCTGCGCGTCGACGTGCCCATGGCCGCCCACGCTGGAATCGAGCCACGCTGCGCCGTGGCCGAGTTCCGCACGAATGGCTCTCCGCGGCTCGAGGTCTGGACCGGCACCCAGGATGCCTTCTACGTTCGCGCGGTGCTCGCGGATGCGCTCGGCCTCTCGGAAGCAGACGTCGTTGTCCATTCGATGCGGCTAGGGGGCAGCTTCGGGGGGCGCACGATCTGCACGGTCGAGCTGGAGGCCGCCCAGCTCGCCCGTCAGATCGGGCGGCCCGTGAAGGTGCGCTGGAGCCGGCCCGACGAGTTCCAGCATGGCTTTCACCGCCCACCGTCTTCCCACCGCATCCGGGGGCGCCTCGATGCCGAAGGCCGGATTCTGGACTGGTGGCATGCCTTCGCGTCAGGGCACGTGATCTTTACCTCCGCTGCGATGCCGCCCCTGCTCCAGACCGTCACGAGCCTTGTCGCCGATCCAGGAGTCGGGCGCGGCGCGAACCTGCCGTATGCTGTGCGCCGTGCAGCGCGGGTGGAGTTCGCCGACGTCCGGCTTCCCGTTGCGACTGGCCCCTGGCGTGGTCTCGGAGCCGGACCGAATGTATTCGCCATTGAGGTCGCGATCGACACGCTCGCGCGCCGCGCAGGCCTCGACCCCTTGGCGTTCAGGCTGAACAATCTTGACGCTTCGCAAGCGCGCCTGCGCCGCGTGCTGGAGCGCGTAGCGGAGCGCGCGGGCTGGGCCGGTCGGCCGCGCGCTGGCCAACGCCGTTACGGCCTCGCGTGCGGTGTCTACAAGGAGACGGCGTACGCTGCCGTCGTCGCCGAGGTTTCTGTTGGACGTGTGGGCAGCGCCCCTCGGGTGACCCGGCTCTGGTGCGCGCATGACTCCGGTCTCGTGATCAACCCTGACCAGGTTCGGGCACAGGTCGAGGGCAACCTTGTCTGGGGGCTTGGGATGGCGTTGGGCGAGGAACTTCAGGTGCGAGACGGGCGCATCGGTACGGATTACTTCACGGACTACGCCTTACCCCGCTTCTCCGATGTACCCGCCATGACGATCGACCTCGTTCAGGGCGGGGAGGCGCCCAGCCGAGCAGGCGAGACCGCGATCGTGGCCGCTGCCGCAGCGATCGCTAATGCCCTCGCAGGTGATCGCGCCGAGGCTGTGAGACGACTGCCCCTTCACGGGCAGCGCGGTGCTGGATGAGGATGGGGCGATGCAGGATTATAGCTCGGCTGCGCTCGTTGCCCTGATCCGACGCGCGCTGGACCAGCAGGGGCTCGGCGTGCCGGAGATCGGCGAGCGAGGTTCGCTACCCCTCCCGAAGCGCACCCCGCACGCCCGGCTCAGCGAGAAGAGGAGGCTTCTCGATGCGGTTCTCGCGACGCACGGTCCGGAGCCGCTCCTGCTTGTCGGCCAGAGCATCCGCGGAGCCCCGTTCGACCCGGTCGCGCACATGCTGCTGCGCGCCCCGACGGGCGCCGACCTGATCGCTCGCTGGATGCGGCTGGAGCGCTACCAACACTCGCACCACCGCATCATCGTTGAACAAGCTTCGGAACGCTGTCTTGACCTGCGTCACGTGGGTCGAGGCGATGCAGTTCCGGCTGCCGCTGAGAGCCTGCTCGTCGCGGGAGTGTTGACCGGCCTCCTCTGCGCCCAAGGCTGTGAGGACGTGAGCTTGCATCTCGCGTCGGACGGCGGCCACCTCGCGTTAGTGGTCCAGCACGGACGGTTCATGGGCTTACCACAAGGGTGGGAGCAGGAGGACACCGATCGCTGGCGTTTGGTGTGGTCGGCAGATCCACCGCTGAGAGCGCCGGCGGTTGAGAGCGGCGAAGAGCTGGGCCTTATTGAGCGATCCCGTCTTGGCCCGACGGCACGCCGTGTGCTGGCGCGCGTTGCCGCGGACCCGCCACACCGCTTCACGCTGGCTGGCCTCGCCACCGAGCTGAGGTGCAGCCCACGCACGCTGCAGCGCCGGCTTGGGGAGGACGGCCTCTCGTTGACAGAGGCTGTGGCGCTCGCGCGCTTGCGCGAAGCAGCACGCCTGCTTGCCGGTTCTGATCTCCCCCTCACGCAGGTTGGGTTCGTGGCTGGCTACTCCGATGCCGCTCACTTCGCCCGGGCCTTCAAGGCGGCCACGGCCATGCGTCCGTCAGAATATCGCGCCGCTCGGGTGCAAGTCGCTCTCG
>DASZAZ010000098.1:0-19109 GCA_035944635.1 Microvirga sp. | reverse complement strand
GCCGGTCGGCGCCGACACGACCTCGGTCCCGGTGGTCTCGGCCTCGGCGGCTCTGGCCTCGTAAGCCATTAACCTACGACAAAGCCCTTCGCCCAAAAGCGAGGGGCTTTGCGACGTTTCCGGCGCGGCGCGGCGAAACCCTGCGGCCACGTTGGATCAAAAGCGGACTGGCGCAAGTTGACGGGCGCTTGCGCGGGCTTCGAGGCTGCCTCCAGCAGCCATCCGGGTCCGCGCCGGTCAGGGTGAAACCAGACGTCGACGAAGGAGCCTGGGTGGATGGAACGCAAGCCACTGGAAGTGTGGGGCGGATTGGAATGCACGATCGCCCGGATCGGTGACGATTACCGCGACCAGAGCCTCGAGACCGGTCACCGCGACCGCATCGAGGATCTCGACCGGATCGCCGATCTCGGCATCCGCACCCTGCGCTATCCGGTGCTCTGGGAGGCGATCTCCCCTGACACCCCGGACAAGACCGACTTCTCTTGGACCGACGAGCGCCTCGCGCGGCTGCAGCAGCTCGGCGTCCGCGCCATCGCGGGGCTCTGCCACCACGGCAGCGGGCCGCGCTACACCAACATGCTCGATCCCGCCTGGCCCGAGCTGCTGGCGCGCCATGCCGCCAACGTCGCCGGGCGCTATCCCCATCTCGATCTCTACACGCCCGTCAACGAGCCGCTGACCACCTCGCGCTTCTCCGGGCTCTACGGCCACTGGTATCCGCACGGCACCTCGGACGAGGCCTTCCTGAAGATGCTCGTCGCCGAGTGCAAGGCGACCGTGCTGTCCATGCGCGCGATCCGGGAGGTGAACCCTGCGGCCGGGCTCGTGCAGACAGACGACATGGGCAAGACCTTCTCGACGCCCATGCTGGCCTATCAGGCCGAGCACGAGAACGGGCGCCGCTGGCTCACCTTCGATCTCCTCTGCGGCATGGTGGATCGCGACCACCCCTGGTGGCCGATCTTCCTCAAGCACGGCATCGCGCAAGCCGATCTCGAGCTCTTCCTCGCGGGCGATGCGGCGCCCGACATCATCGGCATCAACCATTACCTCACGAGCGAGCGCTATCTCGACCAGCGCCTCAACCGCTATCCCGAGCATCATTGGGGCGGCAACGGCCGGCACCGTTACGCGGATGCGGAAGCGGTGCGCATGCCGCTCGATCCCGCTGATCTCGGCCCCGCGGCGCGCCTGCGCGAAACCTGGGCCCGCTACAAGCGTCCCATCGCGGTCACGGAAGCCCATCACGGCTGCACCCGCGACGAACAGCTGCGCTGGCTCATGGAGGTGTGGAAAGGCGCCGAGGAGGTTCGCGCCGAGGGCGCCGACATCCGCGCCGTCACGGTGTGGTCGCTCTTCGGCACCGTGGACTGGAACTCGCTCCTCACCCGCCGCGCGGGCTGCTACGAGCCCGGTCCCTTCGACGTGCGCGCCCCCGAACCCCGGCGCACGGCGCTTGCGCACGCCACCGAGGCGCTGGCCAAAACCGGCACCTTCGATCACCCGGTGCTCGACCGCGCCGGCTGGTGGAAGCGCGACATCCGCTTCTACCGGCCGCCCGCGAAGGCCTCCAATGCCTGCCGTCTCGTGGGCGCGCCGCGCCAGCTTCTGATCAACGGAGCCACGGGCACGCTGGGCCGCGCCTTTTCCCGCATCGCGGATCTGCGCGGGCTCGACCATGCCCTGGTGAGCCGGGGCGACATGGACATCGCCGATCCGCAAAGCGTCGCGGCGGCGCTCGCCTGCCACAAGCCCTGGGCGGTCATCAACACGGCCGGCTATGTGCGCGTGGCGGACGCCGAGCGCGAGGCCGAGGCGTGCATGCGCGAGAACGCGGTCGGTCCCGAGGTGCTGGCGGAGGCCTGCGCCAAGGCCGGCATTCCCCTCGTGACCTTCTCGTCCGACCTCGTCTTCGACGGCCGCGCGGGCCGCGCCTATGGCGAGAGCGATGCGGTGACACCCGCCGGCGTCTACGGCACGAGCAAGGCCGAAGCCGAGCGGCGCGTGCTCGGCGCCCATTCCGGCGCCCTCGTGATCCGCACCAGCGCCTTCTTCGGCCCCTGGGACCGGCACAATTTCGTTTGGCACGTGCTGAACACGCTCGCGGCCGGCGACCGGGTGGAAGCCGGCATCGACATCGTCTCGCCCACTTACGTGCCGGACCTCGTGCACGGCGTCCTCGATCTCCTCCTCGATGGCGGCACGGGCCTGTGGCACATGACGAATCCGGGCGAGATTTCCTGGCGCGACCTCGCGGTCCGTGCCGCGGAAGGCGCGGGCTTCAGCGCCGATCTCGTGGCGCCTGCGCCCGACGGCACCCCGCTCAACACGGCGCTTGCCACCGAGCGCGGCATCCTTCTCCCGCCGATCGAGAGCGCCATCGAACGCTTCTTCCGCGACAGCGAGGTGAGCTGGGGCGCCGACGACCCGCTGAAGATCGCGGCGGAATAGATCTCCTTATCGCAGCAAAAAGGGCGCCGATGCTGTCGGCGCCCTTTTTGTTTGTCGGTGTGTGCTGCGCCTTACGACTAAGCCGCCGCTTCGGCCGCGCGCACCGCATCTTCCAACCGCGCGGCGCGGGATTCGACCGCGAGTTCCACCAACGTGTCGAGCATCATCGTGGCGGTCGGGTCGGCCAGCGCCTCGTCGCGGAACAGGCGGAAGGTGGACGCCACCATGCGGCCGCGGCCGTAGGAGCGCTCGACGCCGAGCGCCACGGGCTTGTGGATCCAGCCCACCACGAGGCCGGCGAAGACGCGAGCCTGGTAGTCGAGCAGGTTGCAGCCCGAGATCACGAATTCCGGCAGGATCCGGTCCATGGTCTCGTCGAGCAGCGGACCCGACGGGAACCGCGCGAAGTGGCCCTGGCGGCGCAGCCACGCGAAGGACGAGGCCCAATCGCCCGACCACAGCTCGCCCTTGCGGGTCTGGACCTTCACGGCCTGCCAATGCGGGAAGAAGGGGTAGAGCGTCATGTCCTCCTCAGGGAGAAGGAGCAGGCTCGCGCCGGCCCGCACATGGTCGGCAATGGCCTTGTCGTGGGTGCGGGAGACCACCAGCGTCGCCTCCTCCAGTGCCCGCGCCGAGGTGTAGCCGAGCGCCTTCATGCGCTCCCGGATGTCCGCGTCCGGCGACCAGACGAGCTGGCGCGCGTGAGCGGGCCGCTGGCGCTTCGGGTGCACCACGAGATCGAGGTGGTTCTGCGCCACGAGCTTGCCGGCGGGGTCGCGCAATTCGAGGGCCACGCGGCGAAGCGACGGCTCGTCGAAGGCCGGGATCGGCACCTCGACGGTCGCGAGATCGACGACGCTCGGGGCCGCGATGGGGTCGAGCGCGATTTCCTGGCTGTGGTCGCACAGGGTCACGGTCAGGCGGCAGCCCTCGAGCGCGGGACCGGCGCCGTGCGCCACCGCGAGCCCGAACCGCGCGGTCTCGCCGCCCCAATAGGAGAGGCGGTCCCATTTCGGCACGATCACCGTGTCGGAATTGACGATGCGGAACAGCTCGTGGAACACGCGCGTGTTGCGGCGCATGTCGAGGAGGCCGTTCGACTCCCAATGGCAGTCGTGCAGCTCCGTGATCACGTAGCCGGAGAGCTGCGGCTTGCGCCGCATGGATTCGATCTCGTACTTCAGCGCGCGGAATTGCTGCCACTGGCAGGCGATCACGAAGCGGCGCAGATCGCCGAACACCCGGTCGAGGCTCCAGTCCGAGAAGCGGTTCTCGACGCCGTGGGCGTACATGACGCCCTCGCCCCAATCGTGGCCGGTCTCGAACCACCAGGGCTCCTCGCCATTCTTCTCGCGCAGGTCCTTCGGATAGGGCAGGCCCCAATTGCCGAACTCCGAGCACATGAGCGGCTCGCGGCCGGTGATGACCGCGTCGCCATGGGGGGAGTAGAGCCAGGGCGCGCGGTTCGCGAGCTCGTCCACGAACTGGTCCCAATCCGCCCGGTGATCCGGGAAGGCGGCGTAGAAGTGGTAATCCGCGATGTCGGACTCCACGTGGAAGCTCGGCGCGAGCGGCGAGTTGTCCACGACGAGGCGCAGGGGATCGTAGGCCTTCAGCCACGCGAAGGTGCGCTTGAGCCAATCGCGGTGGTCCGCGTCGTTGACGAGGTCGACGCCCCAGTTCTCGTTGATGATCGTCCAGATGATGATGGACGGGTGGTTCACGTCGCGGTCGACGATCCCCTTGAGGAGCTTCTCCTTGCGGCCGCGGGAGCGGTCGGTGGTCATGCCGCCGTTCGGGAGCTCGGTCCAGATCAGCATGCCGAGGCGATCCGCGACCTCGTAATAGCGCGGGTCCGCCGCCTTGATGTGGCAGCGCAGGCAGTTGAGCCCAAGCTCCTTGGCCTTGCGGAACTGGTCCTCCAGGAACTCCACGGAGGGCACGGTGCAGATCGTGTCCGGGTAGTAGTCCTGGTCGAGGGCGGCGCGCAGATAGAGCGGCTCGCCGTTGAGGTAGAAGGTGCCGTCGCGGGTCTCGATGGTGCGGAAGCCGAAACGGTCCGCGATGGCGTCCCGGATCTCGCCGTTGCGGATGAGTTCGAGCCGCACGGCATAGAGGTTCGGCTCGTCGGGCGACCAGGAGCGTACGTTCTCCACCGTGAACTCGAAGGGCATCGAGGTGACGCCCACCTGCGTCTGCCGGCGGGTGTCGAGCACGGTCTCGCCGGCGGGGCCGGTGACCAGGATACGGATCTCCGTCGCATCGGTCAGCGGACGCGCGAAGAAGCAGCCCGCCGAAACGCGGCCGGTCTCGCGGTTCGGCACGAGGCGCATGCGCGTCATGTGATCGGCGATGCGGCGCTCCAGATAGACGGACTGCCAGATGCCGGAGAGCGGGCCGTACCAGCTCTGCTTGCCGAAGGGGATTTCGGCGAAGGGCGAATCGGGGAACTCGGCCGGGTTGTCGGTCGGGCTGTCGACCCGCACCTTGATCTCGTTGCGGCCGGGCTTCAGCGCCTTCGTGACGTCGAAGGAGAAGGGCAGGAAGCCGCCCTCGTTGGTGCCCACGACCTCGCCGTTCACGAACACCTTGGTGTTGTGGAAGACCGCGCCGAAGCGGATCCACACGGTATCGTGCAGCCACTCCTGCGGGATCTCGATGGAGCGGCGGTAGATGCCGATGCCGGCGCGCATGCGCAGGTCCTGGAACTGCGCCTGCCAGGGGCTCGGCACGGTGATCTCGCGCACCTCCGCCGGACCGGCCAAGCGGTCGTCGGCGATGTGCAGAAACTCCCAGGTGCCGTCGAGGCTGCGGCGGGCGTCGCCGAGCACGGACTCGTACGTCGTCCCGGCGCGGGCCGCGCCTTCGGGCGCTGCGGTGCGTGTCGCGGTTTCGAGCGTCTCACCCGTCTGCGGTCCAGCATGAGGCGCTGCGGTGCGTGTAGCGGTTTCGAGCGTCTCACCGACCCGGGCGTGGGACTCGTTCATCAGGTTTCCTCGAATCTGGCTCGCCCAGGGCGCCCCTTCGGGAGCCTGGGTTGTTCGGTCTTGTCAGGATGGGGTGCCCCCGCGCGCCCTAGCGTCCCGGGTGCCTCCAGAGGGGCCCGCAAGACGGCAAAAACATGGCTCGGGACACCGGCACGGCGAATAAATATCGACCCCACATCGCCGCACACGGTTCCGTTTCGGAAGGGTGTCGAACCATGGCTCCGCCCTCGCAATGATGGCTCGCCAGCGACAACGGCCGATGGGGAAGATGGATCCCGGAAGGCGCGCGGATCGCGCCATCGGTATTGAACGTCGCTCCCCTCTTTCGCACGCCCCCGTTCAACCGCAGGAACCTCGCTTTGCGATGCGGCGTTCACCCTGCAGCCAAGCCGAATTTGAGAGAGATCCCATGCCCCTCACCACCGACGATCGCGCCCGCCAAGGCCCCTCCGGCCGCCCCGTTCTGTGGGTTCTCGGGGGCGCCATGGCCCTCTGCGCCGTTGCCCTCGTGGGCTTCATGCTCTGGACCGGCTCCGAATCGCCGGATGCCGCGAGCCAAGACGCCTCGCGCCAGGCCGTGACGGGCACCCAGTCGGGCTCGTCGAACGCCAATCCGACGGACCGGATCTCGCCCGCGAACCCGGCCTATCCGGTGCCCGCCAACCCGACCGCGACGGGCTCGACCAACCGCTAAGACCGGTCTCCCGGCCACTACCAAACCCAAGGGCGGCCTTCGAGCCGCCCTTTCCGCATGCGCCCTATGGCCTGCTTCGGGCGACTTTTCGCCTCAAATCCCGCATAACCCCGCTCACAACAGCTTCAACAAGGGCGGGGGCAGATGGTGGGACGGTTTGGACGGCAGCTGATGGCGGCTGCCCTCATGGCGCTGGCGGTCCTTGCGGCATCGCCTGCCGATGCGCAGACGCCCCGCCCCTCCGAGACGGTCTCGGCCAGCCCCGACATCAAGACGGCACGCACCCGCCTCGACGGCTTCAAGGCGGAGCTCGACCAAAAGGAGCGGGCGCTCGACGCCCGCGAACTCTCCGACCCCGAACTCCAGCGCTTGCGCCAGCAGATCGATCCCGTCGCCGAGGGCATCCGGGCGCTCATCGACGATCTCGCGCCCCGCCTCGACACCACCCGTGCCCGCCTGGAGCAGCTGGGCCCGAAGCCCAAGGACGGCCAGCCGGAGGAGAGCGCCGACGTCGCCCGCGAGCGCGCCGAGCGCGAATCTGCCGTGGCCGAACTCGACGAGACCCAGCGTCTCGGCCGCACGCTCCTCGTTCAAGCCGAGCAGCTGCGCACCCTGGTGAGCGACCGCCGTCGGGCCGGCTTCACCCGCGCCCTCTTCGAGCAGAGCGCCGGCATCCTGAGCCCGGACCTCTGGGTCGATGTGGTCCAGGCCCTCCCCCGCGAGTTCTGGGTGCTGCAGACTATCCTCACCGATGCGGCGGGCTGGCTGCAGCGCCGGGCCACCTTCGGATCCCTCCTCCTCGTCGGCCTCGCCCTGGGGGCCGCCATCGCGCTCTATCTCGGCCGCGGGCATGTGGCCCCACGCCTCGTGGCCCGCGATCCGGCCGCCAAGGACCCCTCTCACCGCAGCCGCCTCCTCGCCGCCGTTGCGGTGCTCCTTCTCGGCGCGGTGCCGGCGGTGGCCGGGAGCTGGCTCGTCTGGACGGCCTTCGACGCCATGGACTTCCTGCCGCCCCGGCTGGAGCCCGTGATCGCCGCGGTTCTGCGAGGCCTCGCCTTCGTGGCCTTCGCCCGGGCGCTGGTCGATGCGGTCCTGGCCCCCGGCCACCGGCCCTGGCGCCTCGTGTCCATGACCGATGCCGGCGCCGGCCGGATCCTCACCTTCGTGGTGCTGCTCGGATCCGTGATCGCCCTCGGCAAGGTCGTGGAAGCCTTCTCGCAGGCCATTGCCGCCGCGCTGCCGATTTCGGTCGCGACCCGCGCCGTCTTTGCCCTGGCCGGCGCCCTCCTGCTCGCCGACCTCCTGCGCCGTTTCGCGAGCGTGACGGATGGCGAAGCGGCCGAGGAATACGCCGTTCCCGAAAGCGAGATCGGCGGGCCGGTTCGGATCTTCGGCTGGACCGTGGTCACGGCCGTCACGGCCAGCGTGCTCGCCGGCTACGTGGCCCTGGCCTCGTTCCTCATCGACCAGGTGGTGTGGATCTCCGTCCTCTTGGCGCTGCTCCTGTTCTCGATCGCCCTCGTGGACGACCTCATCGGCAACACCCTGCGGGGCCAGACGAAGGTGGCCACGACGCTTCAGGCCAATACGGGCCTGCGCCGCCGCTCGCTCGAGCAGATCGGGGTGCTGGCGAACGGCTTGGCGCGCCTCGTGCTCATCCTGTCGGCGCTGCTCCTCGCCCTCGCCCCGTGGGGCGTCGAATCGTCCGACGTGGTGTCGTCGCTGCGCGCGGCCTTCTTCGGCTTCAAGGTCGGCGACGTCACGATCTCGCTTTCGGCCATCATCATCGCCGGCCTCCTCTTCGCGCTGGGCTTCGGCGCGACGCGGATGGTGCAGCGCTGGCTCGATTCCACCTTCCTGCCGGCGACCGACCTCGATGCGGGGCTGCGGAACTCGATCCGCACGGGCTTCGGCTATATCGGCATCATCGTGGCCGCGACGGTGTCCTTCTCCTATCTCGGCCTGTCGCTCGACCGCCTCACCATCGTGGCCGGCGCGCTCTCGGTCGGTATCGGCTTCGGCCTCCAATCCATCGTCAACAACTTCGTCTCGGGTCTCATCCTCCTCTGGGAGCGCCCGATCCGGGTCGGCGATCTCGTGGTGGTGGGCGACGGCGAGGGCTATGTCCGCCACATCAATGTGCGGGCCACCGAAATCGAAACCTTCGACCGCTCCACGATCCTGGTCCCGAACTCGAACCTCATCTCCGGCGTGGTGCGCAACCGCGTGCGCAGCGACCGCACCGGGCGGGTGATCGTCACCCTGCCGGCGCCCCGCTTCTCCGATCCCGATCAGGTGGCCGCCATCCTGCGCAACGCGGCCCTCGCCCACCGCGAGGTGATGAGCGAGCCGGCGCCCCGGGTCCTGTTCAAGAAGGTCACGGAGCAATCCCTCGAATTCGACCTCGTGTGCTTCGTGGACGAGGTCGATGCGGCGGCGCGGGTGTCGAGCGACCTCTACTTTGCGGCCTATCGCGGCCTGCGGGACCAGGGGATCATCCAGCCCCCGCCCCAATCGAGCATCGCGGTCGCGGGGCTCGAGGAGGTGAGCGGGTCGTTGAAGGGCATCGCCTCGGCGATCGAACTCCATATGCCGGCGCCGAAGGCCCCGCCGAAGCTGCCCGAAGGGGTTCCGATGCCGATCATCGCACCGAAGCCCGACGCCCGCCCGCGGCGGGCCAAGCCCGCGTCCGAGGCTTGATCATCCGCCCCGCTCGTAGCCCGCACGGGCAACACCGTTCTCGGCTCTGGCGATGGGCCGGGAACACCCCTATAGGCTCAGGTATTAGCGTGGCGGTGAGCGTCGAGGTGTGGCGTTGAAGAGGCTTGTCGGTCTCTACAGCCGGGTGCTGGGGCAACTGGGCTCGGACCTGAGGCTTGGAGGGCTCCTGGCCCTCGCCAATGTGGCGCTCGCCATCGCGGGTTTCGCAGAGCCGATCCTGTTTGGCCGGATCATCGATGTCCTGACCCGCGGCCAGGCCGCAGGGGCGGCCCCCGTCACCTTCGGAACCCTGACGCCGCTCATCGTGGCTTGGGTGGGCTTTGGCATCTTCACCATCGCGGCGGGCGTGCTGGTCGCGCTCCACGCCGACCGGCTCTCCCATCGCCGCCGCCTCGCCGTGATGGCGAACTACTTCGAGCACGTGCTCGAACTGCCGCTGGCCTTCCACACCGCCACCCATTCGGGGCGTGTCCTCAAGGTGATGCTGGAGGGCTCCAACGGCATGGCCTGGCTTTGGCTCGGCTTCTTTCGCGAGCACCTCGCCTCCCTCATCGCCCTTGGGGTGCTCCTGCCCCTGACGGTGTTCCTCAACTGGCGCCTGGGCCTCCTGCTGCTGGGGCTGGTCGTCGTCTTTGCGGCGCTCACCGCCATCGTGATGCGCAAGACCGAAACCCTGCAGGGCTCGGTCGAGCGCTACCATTCGAGCCTCGCTGAACACGCCTCGGATGCGCTCGGCAACGTGCCGGTGATCCAGTCCTTCACCCGCGTCGAGGCCGAGACCCGGGCGCTCCGGGGCATCATCCATCAGCTGCTCCAGGCCCAGAACCCGGTGCTCTCCTGGTGGGCCCTCGCCTCCGTGGCGACGCAGGCTTCCGCAACGCTGACCGTCACCTCGATCTTCCTCGTCGGCACCTGGCTCCACATCAACGGTCTCGCCTCCATCGGCGAGATCGTCACCTTCATGAGCCTTGCCACCATGCTGATCGGCCGCCTGCAGCAGGCGGTGGGCTTCATCAACCAGCTCTTCCTGCAGGCTCCCAAGATGCGGGAGTTCTTCGAGATCCTGGACACCACCCCTGCGGTGCACGACCGGCCGAACGCCAAGCGGGTGGAGCGTTTCGATGGCGCCGTCGCCTTCCAGGATGTGAGCTTCTCCTATGACGGCAAGCGCGCGGCCGTGGCGGATGTGAGCTTCTCGACCCAACCCGGCGAGACCGTGGCCCTGGTCGGTGCGACGGGCTCCGGCAAATCGACGACGTTGGGCCTCCTCCATCGCGCCTTCGATCCACAATCCGGCATCATCCGCATCGACGGCGAGGACATCCGCGACATCGCGCTCTCCTCGCTGCGGCACAACATCGGCGTGGTGTTCCAGGAGCCGATGCTGTTTGCCCGCTCGATTCGCGAGAACCTGCAGGTCGGCCGGCACGACGCCAGCGAAGCCGAGATGATCGAGGCGCTCGAAAGCGCGCAGGCCACCGAGTTCATCGCGCGGCAATCCGATGGCCTCGACACCGTGGTGGGCGAGCGTGGCCGCTCGCTCTCGGGCGGCGAGCGCCAGCGTCTGTCTATCGCGCGGGCGCTCCTGAAGAACCCGCCGATCCTCATCCTCGACGAGGCGACGAGCGCCCTCGATGCCGCAACCGAGCGCAAGCTGCAATTGGCTTTGGACGAGGTCATGAAGGGGCGCACCACCTTCGTGATCGCCCATCGGCTCGCCACCATCCGCAACGCGGACCGCATTCTCGTGTTCGATCAGGGCCGGATCATCGAGACGGGCACCTTCGACGAGCTCGTCGCGAAAGGCGGGCGCTTCGCGGAGTTGGCACGAGCCCAGTTCATGGCTGTCGAACAGGGTGCAAAGCGGCCCGCGACGCCCGGCGAGGTGGTCGAGACGTAACGTCGGCGCCTGCGTTGAGAACGACCCTGGATCGTTCCCCCGACATGGCAGGGGCCGTTAATTCCGGGTAAAGCCTAGCCGTTCCAGAAACGGATGGACGGGCGGAAGGCCCGTACGCGACGCGGCAACGGCCGCGGTCAGGGGCTTGTCATGCTGTCGACCTATGCGCGGAATGCGATTGTGCTGGGGCTGCTTGCAGCCATCGGCCCCTTCGCGATCGATATGTACCTCCCGGCGCTGCCGACGATCGCCACGGATCTCAAGGCCTCGACCGCGGCGACGCAGATGACCCTGATGGCCTTCTTCATCGCCTTCGGGGTCTGCCAGATCGTCTACGGACCGCTCTCCGACATGGTGGGGCGCAAGCCGCCGATCTATTTCGGCCTTGGGATCTTCGCGCTCGGCTCGGTCGGCTGCGCCCTCGCCTCCAGCATCGAGAGCCTGATCGCCTTCCGGGTGCTCCAGGGCGTCGGCGCCTCGGCCGCCATGGTGATCCCCCGCGCGATCATCCGCGATCTGCACACCGGCACCGAAGCCACGCGGCTGATGTCCCTCGTGATGCTGGTCTTCAGCGTGGCGCCGATTCTGGCGCCGCTCACGGGTTCGGCCCTCATCGTGCCCTTCGGCTGGCGCGCCGTGTTCGTGGCCGTCACGGTGGTGACGGTGCTGACCTTCGTGCTGTTTGCGGTGTCGCTGCCGGAGACGAACGCGAAGGAAAACCGCGTGAAGGTGAGCGCCGCGAACCTGCTGGCCGGCTTCGGCACGCTCGTGCGCGACGGGCGCTTCCTGGAGCTCACCTTCATCGGGGCCTTCGGGATGTCGAGCTTCTTCACGTTCCTGGCGAGCTCGTCCTTCATCTACATCGACCATTTCGGGCTGACCCCCACCACCTACAGCCTCGCCTTCTCCGTGAATGCCGTCGGCTTCATCGGCGCCTCGCAATTCGCGGCAACGCTCGGCGAGCGCTTCGGCATGGCCCGGGTGGTGACCGCGGCGGTGGCGGCCTATGCGACGTTTGCGGTGATCCTGTTCGCTGTGACGGCATCCGGGGTCGACAGCCTTCCCGTGCTGATGGTCCTGCTCTTCTGCTCCTTCGCGTTCTTAGGGCTGGTGATCCCCTCGACCATGGTGCTGGCGCTCGAGGAGCACGGGCCCATCGCTGGCATGGCCTCGGCGCTTGGCGGCACGCTCCAGATGGTGACGGGCGGGATCGTGATCGTTCTCACGAGCGTGTTCTTCAACGGCACGGCGCTGCCCATGGTGGCGACGATCATGATCTGCTCGCTCATCGCCCTGACGCTGGCGATCGCGACCCTGCGCCCGCGGGAACTGGCAGCGCAGCCGGCCGAGTAAGGGGGAGCGGGGCGAAATAGCCTTCGTTGCCCTTGCCATTCGGCTCAACCTGCGGCGCATGAGGCAGCCGGGCCGAATGGCCCCCGCCGCTCTCGCCATTCCGCCCGCCTGCCTCATGTGAGAGCGGGCGGGCGCTCCGGCGCCCGGACGGAGACCCCCATGGACCAAGCCTCCCTCCTTGCCGGCCTCGGCACGCCCGCCCGGGCCATCCGGCACCAGGCCAACGGCGTCACGCTCCATGCGGTCGAAGCCGGCCCGGACGATGGACCGCTGGTCATTCTTCTCCACGGTTTCCCGGAATTCTGGTGGGGCTGGCGGCACCAGATCGCGCCGCTCGCCGAGGCGGGCTGCCGGGTCGTGGCGCCGGACCAGCGCGGCTATAATCTCTCGGACAAGCCGGGGGGCGTGCGGGCCTACGACCTCGATACCCTCGCCCGCGACGTGGTGGCCCTTGCCGAGGCTTGCGGCCGCCGCACGTTCCGGCTCGTGGGCCACGATTGGGGCGGGCTCGTCGCCTGGTGGACGGCGACGCGTCATCCCGACCGCGTCGAGCGCCTCGTGATCCTCAACGCGCCGCACCCGGCGGTCTTCCGCTCCTATGCGCTCACGCATCCAAGCCAGTTGATGGCGAGTTCCTATGTGGGCTTCTTTCAGCTTCCCTGGCTGCCGGAGCGGACGCTCGCCCGCAACGGCTTCGCGTATCTGCGCGGGGCGCTGAGGGGTTCGAGCCGCCGCGGCACCTTCTCGGACGAGGATCTCGCCACCTACGACGCCGCTTGGGCCAGGCCCGGCGCGCTCACCGGCATGCTCAACTACTACCGGGCCCTTCGCCACCGCCCGAAGGCGCCGGAGGCCCGGGTGAGCGTGCCGACCCTGGTGCTCTGGGGTGAGCGCGACCTCTTCCTGGAGCGGGGCCTCGCCGAGGCGAGCCTTGCCCTCTGCGACCGTGGCCGCCCGGTCTGGTTCGAAACGGCGAGCCATTGGCTCCACATCGAGGAGGCCGAGGAGGTGAACGAGGCTCTCGTCGCGTTTCTGGCCGATGAGGCCTAGCGCTTCACGTCCGCCAGCGCCTCGGGGATCGGGACCGCGCCGGTGATGAGGCCCGGATAATCGTAGCCCTCGCGGCGGTCGGTGGATTTCAGGAACTGCATATGCACGCGCATGAGGTTCCATTTGGCGAAGAACCCGCCGCCCTGGTGCTGGCCGAAGCGCGTATCGATGATTTGCGGCGAGCGGGTGCCCTTGGCGGGATCGTGCAGCTTGAAGAAGCTGATCGGATCGAAACGCTTGAAGTTCATGGCGTCATAGGATGACGACACGTCGATCCAGGTCACCGTGGGCAGCGCCGAAGCCTGCTGCAGCGCCTGGCGGAACCGCGTTGCCTTGCGGTGGAGGCCGATGAGGGGAAGCGACCCTCCGAGGGTCATCAACGTCACCCTTGAGCGCGCCAGGGCATCGCCGTGCCGGTCCGCGAGGCGCGCCACCACGAGCGGCGCGAGACAGGCCCCGAAGCTGTGGCCGATGACCACCACCTCGTCGACCTCCGGGCGGTCGAGGCTTGCCGACACGTGATCCGCGAAGGCATCGAGGCGTGCCCAGAGCTCCGGGGTTCGGTTCAGCGCGATTTCCCGCGAGAAGATGAGATCGTTGAGGATGAGGTAACCATAGGCGAAGCGCCCGAACTGGCCGACGGCCATGAGCGTAAGCGCACTGGCGAGGAGAGCCAGCAGAAAAGCGCCCGCCTCCAACCCGGCGGCTCGCCCGGCGCCATACACGAGGAGCCCCACCACCGCGATGAGGATCATGGCGAGCGGGTAGTAGATGAAGGGCATCACCCAGGCGATCGCGAAGCGCCGCATGAGCTTGAACATCCGCGTCAGGGTGCCGCTTCCCACGTAATCCACGAAGGTCGCGGCGCCTGCGCGAATGCGCCAGGACCAGGGCCGCGCTAGATAGTCGAGCACGATGTCTTCCCAGCGCAGCAGGGCGTAGCGGACGTCCACGTCCCGGTCGGGCCGCTTCGCCCGCAGGATGAAGCGCGGCACCATTCCGTCGGTGGCGTGCTCGCCTTCGTCCGTCATCTTGACCTCGACGCCATGGGCGCGGCCGTGGCGGATGGCTTCGCTGGCGAGCGTGAGGCGGTAGAAGCGCGGGCCTCCCATGAAGAAGCCCGGCACGTAATAGATGTGACGAACGAAGGAGCGGCGGGGCGCCTGCGGCTCGTCCAAAGCCGGCGAGCGGCTCACGGCAGCGGATTCGGTCATCGGCTTGTCCAGAAATTCTATTCCGCGGCCTTGCGGCCGCGAGCGACGGCGAGGGGCGTGATGCGCAACGCCGTGATGCGGTTACGGCTTTTGCGGAGCACCTGGAAGCGGAAGCCGTGGAAGGTGAAGGCCTGGCCGGCATCGGGGATGGCCCGCGCCTCGTGGATCACGAGCCCCGCAATGGTGGTGGCCTCCTCGTCCGGCAGGTTCCAGTCCATGGCGCGGTTGAGGTCGCGGATCGGCACCGAGCCGTCCACGTTCACGGAGCCGTCGGGCTGGGGCCGCACGCCCTGCACCGACACGTCGTGCTCGTCCTTGATGTCGCCGACGATCTCCTCGAGGATGTCTTCGAGGGTGACGAGCCCCTGCACCTCGCCGTACTCGTCCACCACGAGGGCGAAGTGGGTTTTCTTGGCCAGAAACGCCTTCAACTGGTCGCGCAGGCTCGTGGTGTCGGGCACGAACCAGGTCTCAAGCGCGATCGCCTCCACCTTGAGCTTCGTGGGATCGCCGCCCACCGCATCGAGCGCCCGCAGCAGGTCCTTGGCGTGGAGCACGCCGACGATGTTCTCCTGGCTGCCGCGCCAGAGCGGCAGGCGCGTATAGGGCGAAGCCAGCACCTCGCGGACGATCTCCTCCGACGAGAGGTCCGCGTTGATGGTGCGCATCTTGGTGCGGTGAACCATCACCTCGGAGACCATCAGGTCCTCGAGGTCGAGGAGGCCGCCCAGCATGTCGCGCTCGTTCTTGTTCACGCCGCCCTCCTTGTGGAGGAGGTCGACCTGACCGCGGATCTCCTCCGCGGCCGAGAGCACGTTCTGCGGACCGCCGAGCTGCACGCCGACAAGGTAGAGGATGCCGCGCACCAGCCGCTCGACCGCGATGGTGATGGGCCCGAACAGGGCCACGATCCAGGACATGGGCTTGGCGATGGCGAGCGCCACCCGATCCGGATAGTTGATCGCAATCGTCTTCGGCAGCACCTCGGAGAACACGATCACGAGGGCCGCCACCACCACGGTCGCATAGGCGATGCCGACCTCGCCGAAGATGGAGAGCAGCGCGCCGGTGGTGAGGGAGGCCGCGGCGGTGTTGACGATGTTGTTGCCGATCAGGATGCCGCCGATGAGCCGCTCGCGGGTTTCCTGCAGGCGGTTGACGATGGTGGCGCGCTCGTCACCCGCCTTCTCGAGCGCATGCATCCGCGCCCGGGACGAAGCCGTGAGGGCGGTTTCGCTGCCCGAGAAGAAGAACGAGATCGTCAGGCAAACGAGGACGGCCAGGAGCGACAGGCCGGTGCCGGCATCCATGGAAGCTTAGTCTCCAGCGGTTTCTTGGGTCAGGAAGGCCCTCACATCGTCTGCGGCGACGCCTTTTGCAATGAAGCTTCGGCCGATGCCGCGGGCGAGGATGAAGGTGAGGGCGCCGCCCTTCACCTTTTTGTCCTGGGCCATGCCGTCGAGGAGCGCGTCGACGGAGCCATAGCCCCCGGGCACGTCCTGGAGGCGGGTGGGAAGGCCCACCGCCTTCAGATGAGCCTCGACCCGCGCCGCATCGTCGGCGGAGCAGAGGTTGAGGTGGGCGGAAAAGCGGAAGGCCTGCGCGAGCCCGATCGCCACCGCCTCGCCGTGGACGAGCCGTGAGGCGTCGTAAGCCGTGATGCGCTCCAGCGCATGGCCGAAGGTGTGGCCGAGATTGAGCAGCGCCCGGTCCCCGTCCTCGCGCTCGTCGCGCACCACCACGGCGGCCTTGGCCCGGCAGCTTTGCGCCACCGCGTGATCGCGCTCGGGGCCGCCGGCGAAAATCCCGCGCCAGTTCCCCTCGCACCAGCGGAAGAACGCCTCGTCGTCGATGAGCCCGTATTTCGCGACCTCGGCATAGCCGGCGCGCACCTCGCGGAGCGGCAGGGTGTCGAGGAGCGCCGTGTCGGCGAGCACCAGGCTCGGCTGATGGAAGGCGCCGACGAGGTTCTTGCCGTGGGCGGAGTTGATGCCCGTCTTGCCGCCGACCGACGAATCGACCTGGGCGAGCAGCGTCGTCGGCATCTGCACGAAGCGCACCCCGCGCCGGACGACCGCCGCCGCGAAGCCCGAGAGGTCGCCCACGACCCCCCCGCCCAGCGCCACCACGAGATCGCCGCGCTCGATCCGCGCGCTCAGGATCGCGTCGCAGACTTCGGCCAGGCGGGCATAGCTCTTCGAGGCCTCGCCTGGGGGCACGGCGACCACCGCCGTGCGCAGGCCCTCGGCCTGGAGCGCACCGGCCAGCGTCTCCCCGTAAAGCCCGCCCACGGATCGATCGGTCACGATGGCGGCCGCGCGGGCGCCGAGCGCCGCGATGCGTGGGCCTGCTTCAGCGAGGAGCCCGCGGCCCACATGGATCTCGTAGGCCCGGTCCCCGAGGGGCACCGGCACCACGAGGGAGGCGGGGGGCGTCCGATGCACGGCGGTCGCGGAACTCATCGCGCCGCTCCAGAGCCGTCAAGTTGCGGCCTGACCGGAGTCGTACCGGTCGAACTCATCGCTCCGCTCCGGCGTGCTCGTCGAGCCAGGCCCCGAGACCCTTGAGCACATCCACGACCACCCGGTCGTGGGGCACCTCGTGCGAATCCACGGTCACGTCCGCGGTGGCGTAGACGGGATGGCGGAGCTCCATGAGCTTGCGCATGGTGCCTTCGGGATCGGGATTCTGGAGGAGGGGCCGGTTCGCGCGCTTGCGCACCCGCCGCATGAGCACGGGCAGGTCGGCGCGCAGCCACACCGAGATGCCGCGCTCACTGATGCGGGCGCGGGTTTCCTCGTTCATGAAGGCGCCCCCGCCGGTGGCGAGCACCACGGGGCCCTCCTGCAGGAGGCGGGCGATGACGCGGCGCTCGCCGTCGCGGAAGTAGGATTCGCCGTAATGCTGGAAGATGTCCGGGATCGTCATGCCGGCCGCGGATTCGATCTCGTGGTCGGCGTCGTAGAACGGCAGGCTCAGGCGGGCGGCGAGGCGGCGGCCCACCGTGCTCTTGCCGGCGCCCATGAGACCGACGAGCACGAGGGAACGCCCGCCGATCCGCTTCACGATCGGATGGTCGCTCCTCGCCCCCACGCTGTCGGGCCCCCGCTGCGCGCCGTTCGGCAGCGAGCCGGCTCGGCTCATCTCGTCCATGGGCGGACCCTAGCATGCCCTCCGGGGCTCTGTCACAGGCCCTTGGCGGTCTCCGGCGGGGCCGCGGGATCCGGGCACCACGAGCCCGCTTGACCGGGCCTGCGCCGTATGGCCGGGTCGCCGGGGTCTTGCCTTGGCGGGGCTTTTCCGTGAAGGAAGCAGGGACCATCGTCCAAGGGACCCCCGTGCCGACCCTCATTCGTTTCCTGGTGATCGTCCTCGTGCTCGGCGGCCTCGCCTTCGGGGCCATGTATGCGCTCGCGACCTTCGTGGAGCCGCAGCCCCGCGACATGACCACCACGATCCCGAACAGCCGCCTGCCGGCGCGGTAGCGCTCGGACGGGGCGAATGGCGCACGCCCTGCCGGCTGGAGCACCCGTGAACGGCTCCCGCTTCCTCCGCTCCCAGGGCTGCCCGTGAACGACTCCCGTTCCCTTAGCTCCCAGGCAGCGCATCTGTGAACGGCTCCCGCTTCGCCAACCTCTTCCTCGACATGCTCGCGGCCGAGCGCGGTGCGGCGGCGAACACGCTCGAAGCCTACCAGCGCGATCTCGAGGATTACCTCGGCTATCTCGCGGAAGCCGGCACCGATCCCTTGAGCGCCGAATCAGCGACCGTGCGGGGGTTTCTCGCGAGCCTGAAGGAACGGGGCCTCAAGGCCTCCTCGGCCGCGAGACGGCTCTCCGCCGTGCGCCAATTCCACAAGTTCCTCTACGCCGAGGGCTATGCGGCAGTGGACCCGACCGCGGCCGTGCAGGCCCCCAAGCAGGGGCGCGGGCTCCCGAAGGTGCTTACCGTCGATGAGGTCGACCGCCTGCTCGGCGCCGCCCGCGAGGCGGCCGAGCGCCCCGAGGCGGAGCCCGGCGAGGCCTTGCGCGCCGCCCGCATGCTCTGCCTCCTCGAACTCCTCTACGCCACGGGGTTGCGCGTCTCCGAGCTCATCGCCCTGCCGCGCAGCGCAGCGCGCACCCGGGAGCGGTTTCTCGTGGTGCGCGGCAAGGGCGCGAAGGAGCGCCTCGTGCCCCTTACGGAGGTGGCCCAGGAGGCGGCCCGGGTCTATCTCGGCGGCCTCGAACGCTCCGGCGCGGGGGCCGGCCCCTGGCTCTTTCCTGCCGACAGCGCGAGCGGGCATCTCACCCGCCAAGCCTTTGCGCGGAATCTGAAGGTTGCCGCCGCGGCCGCGGGCCTGCGCGCCGATCGCGTCAGCCCGCACGTGCTGCGCCATGCCTTCGCGAGCCACCTGCTGCAGAACGGCGCCGACCTGCGCGTGGTCCAGGAACTCCTCGGCCACGCCGACATCGCGACCACGCAGATCTACACCCATGTGCTCGACGAGCGCCTGAAGAGCATGGTGCGCGATCTGCACCCGCTGGGGGAGTCCTGACGGATGCGCCTGTGACCTCACCACCTGTTGGTGCGAGGCATGGCCTTGTGTGTGCCTGGTGCCCTGGTGGGGGCACGGGGCGCATACGGCACCGCCAAGCCAGCGGCGTAAGAAGCAGGGGGGGAGGGCACCGGACGAGCGGTGCCGCACGCGCCCCGTGCACGATGATCTCACAGGCGCCAGCCCCGCGCTTCGGCAG
>DASZAZ010000097.1:0-48542 GCA_035944635.1 Microvirga sp. | reverse complement strand
CGACAGGATCATGGTGTTGATGGCCACCGACTTGCCCGAACCGGTGGTGCCGGCGACGAGCAGATGCGGCATGCGGGCGAGGTCCGCGATCACGGGCTCGCCGCCGATGGTCTTGCCGAGGCAGAGCGCGAGCTTCTGCTTCGAGGTTTCGAAATCCTGGCTCGCGAGCAGCTCGCGCAGATACACGGTCTCGCGCTTGGCGTTGGGCAATTCGATGCCGATGGCGTTGCGTCCCTGCACCACGGCGACGCGCGCCGACACCGCGCTCATGGAGCGCGCGATGTCGTCGGCGAGCGAGATCACGCGGGACGATTTTGTGCCCGGCGCGGGTTCGAGCTCATAGAGCGTGACCACGGGGCCGGGGCGCACATTGATGATCTCGCCCTTGACGCCGAAATCTTCCAGCGTCGATTCGAGCAGCGTCGCGTTCTGTTCCAGGGCATCCGCCGACACGGTGGGCGTCGCGGACTTCTTGGGCTCGGCGAGGAGCGTCAGCGCCGGCAAGGCATAGCCCTCCCGGTCGGGGAAGGATGCTTGCGTCTCGCGCACGATGCGCTTGCCGGGTTTCGGCGCGGCGGGAGCCGGCGCGACGCGGGCCGGTGGAGGCGCCGGCGGTTCCGGCGCATCGTCCCAGGGCTCGTCCTCTTCGTCGTGCAGGGGCGCGGCCTCCGGGGGAAGGTATGCGGGCTCCCCGATCCGGGGCGCAGCAGCGCGAGGGGCGGGCGCGGCATCCCGCGGCACCTCGAAGGAGGGGTCCCGCCGCATGCGCGGGGGCTCGTCGTCGGCCTCGCGCGTGCGCAGGAGACCACCCGGCGCGCCGGCCGGGGCAAGGGCGCCCTGCCTGGCCTCGAGCCAGCGGCGCACCGAGGCGCGCACGCTCATGATCCCGTGGGCCAGCGCGCCGAGAGAAACGATGCCCCAGCCGGGCTCGTCGTCGCGGGCGTTGTCCTCCGGATCGTCCCAATCCGCGCGGGCCTTGGCGGCCGGTGCCGGCGCGTGCGGGTCTTCCGCAAAGCCGAAGCCGCAGGCTGCGGTGAGCGCGAGAATCGCGATGCCAGCGAAGGCGAAGCCGAGCAGGGCGTTGCCCGGGCCGGCTGAGAGGCCCGTCACGGCTTTGGCCGCGGCGAGGAGCGCATCGCCCGCAACGCCGCCGAGTCCCGTGGGCAGGGGCCAGCGGGCCGTGGTCGGCAGCGCGCTCGCCATGGCGGTGGCAGCGCCCGCGCCGAGGATCCAGAGCGCGATGCGCAACTGCCCGCGCGCGAAGGCGCCGAGACGCAGCAGCCGCCAGCCCCACAGGGCCAGCGGGGCCAGCGCCGCGAGGGTGCCGAGCCCGAAGAGCTGCATGGCGAGATCCGCCATCATGGCGCCGGGCCAGCTGAGCGCGTTGCGGACGGGCGCGTCGGTGGCGTTGTTGAGGCTCGGATCGTCCACGGACCAGGTGGCGAGCGCGACCGCCATGAGCACCGCGAGGGCGAGCAGCCCAAGCCCCAGGAGCTCCCGCGTGCGCCGGACCACGAAGGCGCGCAGGAGATCCGGCAGGCTGTCCGGAGCGGAACGGGAACGGTGGGTCACGCGCATGGGGAAACCTGGGTGGGGCGGTGCCGCACGAACGGCATCATCGGTTGAGGCCTGAGCCTAGAGCGCACCGGTTAAGGGGCGTTTAACCCTGTTCCCCGGGGATCGCTTTCGCGGGGCCGAGGACAGCGGCGAAGCGGGGCTTGACAAAAGCAAAAAGCGCTCGCGCCGATTCGCAACCAAGTTCGCGGCCGCGCGTTATCCCAGCAGAACGGAAGTTTTCGGTTCCCCCTTCGAGTAACCCCCTGGCGAGTAGCGTATCTGGTTGCGTGTGTTGCGTAAGGCGTACCCCCTTTCGTGTTCTGTGTTGAGTATCGCGTAACAAAAAGCCCCGGTCGCAAGACCGGGGCTTTCTGCTGTGGCGGGAGCCCACCGGGCCCCGCGCGATGACTCAAGCTTAGTAGTTGTAGGCGCGCTCGCCGTGATCGGCGAGATCGAGGCCCTCGCGCTCCTCCTCCTGCGTGACGCGCAGGCCGACGAGGAGATCGACGATCTTGTAGATGATCGCGGAGCCGACGCCGGACCAGAGGATGGTGAAGAGTACCGCCTTCACCTGCGCCCACACGGCGGTGCCGAAGGCGTACTCGGCCACCGACAGGGAGCCCGGGTTCGTGACGTAATCCGGGATGCCGGCGCCGCCGAGGGCCGGGTTGACAAGGATGCCGGTTCCGATGGCGCCCAGAATGCCGGCCACGCAGTGGATGCCGAACACGTCGAGGGAGTCGTCGTAGCCGATCGCGTTCTTGACCGAGGAGCAGAACACGTAGCACACCGCGCCCGCCACGAGGCCGAGCACGATGGATCCCATGGGGCCGGCGAAGCCGGACGCCGGGGTGACGGCCACGAGACCCGCGATGGCGCCCGAGAGCAGGCCGAGGAGCGACGGCTTGCCCTTGGCGCCCCATTCCACGAAGAGCCAGGACAGGCCCGCAGCCGCGGTGGCCACGAAGGTGTTGATCATCGCGAGCGCCGCCGTGCCGTTGGCCTCGAGGTTCGAACCGGCGTTGAAGCCGAACCAGCCCACCCACAGGAGCGCGGCGCCGATCATCGTCATGGTGAGGGAGTGCGGCGCGATGAGATCGCGGCCGTAGCCGAGGCGCTTGCCGAGCAGCAGCGCGCCGACGAGGCCCGCGATGCCCGCATTGATGTGCACCACCGTGCCGCCCGCGAAGTCGAGGGCGCCCCACTTGAAGAGGAGACCCGCATCGGCCAGCACGCCGTCGAGGGCGGCTTGCGCTGCGGCCTTCGCGGCCGGATCGGTGGCATCGGCCACGGCCTTCGCGGCGTTGCCGACCGCATCCGGGCCGCCCCAGTACCAGACCATGTGGGCGATCGGGAAATAGATGAAGGTGAGCCACAGCACCGTGAACAGCACGAGCGCCGAGAACTTCATCCGCTCCGCGAAGGCGCCGACGATGAGCGCCGGCGTGATCATCGCGAAGGTCATCTGGAAGCACACATAGACGTATTCGGGAATGACGACGCCGTTCGAGAAGGTGGCCGCGACCGTGGTGGCATCGACGCCGCGCAGGAAGGCCTTCGAGAAGCCGCCCACGAAGTCGTTGAGGCCGCCGCCGTTGGTGAAGGCGAGGCTGTAGCCGTAGAACACCCAGATGAGGGCCGAGATGCACGCGATGGCGAAAACCTGCGTGAGCAGGGAGAGCATGTTCTTGGTGCGCACGAGGCCGCCGTAGAACAGGGCGAGGCCTGGCACGACCATGAGAAGAACGAGGATGGTGGAGAGCATCATCCAGGCAGTGTCGCCCTTATCGGGGGTGGGGGCCGCGGCGGCCTGCGCGAGCGCCGGGTGGCTCGCCAGGACCGCAAGCCCGAGTCCTCCAAGGACTGGGGCGAGAGTGGAACGAGGGATCATCGAGAAGCTCCGGAAAAGGGATTGGGGCAGGGCCCGCCGGGCCCGGTGGGGTCGGGCGCCCTAGAGGGCGTCGCCGTCGGTTTCGCCGGTGCGGATGCGGACCGCGCGCTCGAGGGGCGTGACGAAGATCTTGCCGTCGCCGATCTGGCCCGTGCGGGCGGCGGCGGTGATCGCCTCCACCACGCGAGGCACGAGATCGGTCGCGACCGCGACCTCGATCTTCAGCTTGGGCAGGAAGCTCACCGCGTATTCGGCACCGCGGTAGATTTCGGTGTGCCCCTTCTGGCGCCCGTAACCCTTCACTTCGGTCACGGTCAGTCCGTGCACGCCCAGGCCCGTGAGGGCGTCACGCACCTCTTCGAGCTTGAACGGCTTGATGATGGCCATCACGATTTTCATGCAGTTTGCCCCCGTGGGAAGCCGCAGCGCTCGGCCAAGCCCTGCGTCGGTTTCACCAGACCCGCGCTTGTTGTGGCGGGTGCCTGGACGGGAGGAATCAAACGGCGTGCCAACTTGGATCGAGACTGGTTTGGGCCTGCGCGAAGGCGGGCCGTGAGCCACAATGGGGTGCTGGCGGGGACGAGCGGGGGATTGCCGAACCGGTGCTGCCTAAGGATTAGGCAATCAAGCGCTCAGGCTGCAAAGCAGTAAGTTTCTGCATGGTTATTGTGCAACGAGTGCGGTCCGCAGGCAAAATCAACCGTCCTCGTGGGGACGGATCAAGCCTTCCTGGGCCACGGAGGCCACGAGCGTGCCCTCGCGGGTGAAGATCAACCCGCGGGAAAAGCCGCGAGCGCCCGACGCGCTGGGGCTGTCCTGCGAGTAGAGCAGCCATTCGTCGGCGCGGAAGGGGCGGTGAAACCAGAGCGCATGGTCGAGGCTCGCGGCCTGGATGCTGCGCTCGAACACGGTACGGCCGTGGGCCACGAGGGACGCATCGAGAAGCGTGAGGTCAGAGGCATAGGCGAGCACGCATTGGTGGATCGCCGCATCGTCCGGGAGGGGCGAGGTGGCGCGGATCCAGACATTGAAGCTGGGGTCGCGTGGCGCGCGGGAGGTGTAGCGCTCGAACTCCACGGGCCGCAATTCGATCGGCCGCTCGCGCTCGTAATAGGCCCGCACGGGCTCCGGCATCAGGGGCATGACGCCGGCCTTTACCTCCGCCTCACCGGGCAGGCTCTCCGGCGGCGGCACGTCGGGCATCCGGGCCTGATGGTCGAAGCCGGGCTCCTCGACCTGGAACGAGGCCGACATGGCGAAGATGGCGCGCCCGTGCTGGATCGCCTTCACCCGCCGCGTGGTGAAGCTGCGCCCGTCCCGCAGGCGCTCGACCTCGTAGATGATCGGCACCTTCGGATCGCCGGCGAGGAGGAAATAGGCGTGAAGCGAGTGGGGGCGCCGCCCCTCGACGGTGCGGCAGGCCGCGACGAGGGCTTGGCCGATTACCTGCCCGCCGAACACCCGCTGCCACCCCACCTGCGGGCTGCGGCCTCGGAACAGGTTGTGCTCCAGGGGTTCGAGATCGAGGATGGTGAGCAGGTCTTCGACGGCGCGGGACATCGGCGCTCCGGTGCAGGGGGCGCGCCATCCATCCGGGAGCGGGGCCGCGAGGTCAAGCTTGACCGAAATCCGTCCAGGCGCCAACGAGGGCCCATCATGCCGAACACCCCACGCATCGTGATCGCCGGCGGCGGATTGGCCGGTCTATCCCTCGCACTGGCCCTCAAATCCTCCCTCGGCGCGGGTCTGGATGTGGTGATGTGCGATCCGGCCCTGCGGCGGGATCCGGCGGGCGACCGGCGGGCCTATGCGATTGCGGCTGCCGCGCGGCGGATGTTTCAGACGCTCGGCATCTGGAATGCCGTCTCGGGGCAGGCACAGCCGATCCTGAGCATGGTGGTCACCGACAGCCGGGTCGCCGACCCGGTACGTCCGACTTTTCTCACCTTCGAGGGCGAGGTCGAGCCCGGGGAGCCTTTCGCCCATATGGTGGAGGGCGGCCACCTCACCGCCGCGATCCTCGCGGCTTGCCGCGATGCCGGTGTGGTGCTGAAGGCCGCGGGCGTCGAAGGCTTCGAGGGGGACGCTGCCGCGGTTCGGGTGCGGATTGCGGGCGAGGAGCCCCTGGAGGCCTCGCTCCTCGTCGCGGCCGACGGCGCCCGCTCGCGGTTGCGGGAGGCGGCCGGCATCGCCTGGATCCACTGGCCCTACAAGCAGTCCGGCATCGTCGCGACGATTGCACACGAACGCGACCACGAGGGGCAGGCGGTGGAGCACTTTCTGCCTTCAGGGCCCTTCGCGATCCTGCCCCTCATGCCCGGCGGATCGCTCGGCCATCGCTCCTCCATCGTGTGGACGGAGCGCAGCGACCGGGTGCCGGCGCTCCTCGCCTCGGAGGGCGCGTCGTTCATGGAGGAGTTGGAGCAGCGCTTCGGCTACCGGCTCGGGCGGATCGCGGTGGAGACGAAGCCGCAGGCCTTTCCGCTCTCGTTCGGAGTCGCGCGTCGGTTCGTGGGCGAGCGCCTGGCGCTCCTGGGCGACGCGGCCCATGTGATCCACCCGATCGCGGGGCAGGGGCTCAATCTCGGCCTGCACGATGCGGCGGCGCTCGCCGAGGTCGTGGCCGACGCCCTGCGGCTCGGCCTCGATCCCGGTCACGGCACAACGCTCGATGAATACGAACGCGCCCGGCGCCTCGACATCACCGCCATGGGCGCGGTGACGGACGGGCTCAACCGCCTGTTCTCCAACGACGTGCTGCCGGTGCGCCTCGCCCGCGATCTGGGCCTGGGGCTCGTGGACCGGATGCCGGCGCTGAAGCGGTTCTTCATCCGCGAAGCCGCGGGCCTGTCCGGCCGCGCGGCGCCGCGCTTGCTGCGGGGCGAAGCCCTCTAGGGGCTCCCGTTCTTGCTGCAGGGTGAAGCCCTCTGAGGCTCCCGCGTCTGCTGCGGGGCGAAGCCCTCTAGCGGCTTCCTTTACAGGTTCTTGGGCTCGTCCGGCTGCTTCTTCGCCCGCTCGATCCCTTCCAGGATCAGCCGATGCGCTTCAGCTGCATCGCCCCAGCGGAGGATCTTCACCCACTTGCCAGGCTCCAGATCCTTGTAGTGCTCGAAGAAGTGCTCGATCTGCTTGATCGTGATGTCGGGCAGATCGGTGTAGTTTTTCACCCGGTCGTAGCGCTGGGTGAGGTGAGCCGAGGGGACCGCGATGATCTTCTCGTCCTCGCCGGCATTGTCCTCCATGACCAGAACACCGACCGGTCGCACGCTCATGACGGCACCCGGGATGATCGCCCGGGTGTTGGCCACGAGCACGTCGCAGGGGTCGCCGTCGCCCGACAGGGTGTGGGGGATGAAGCCGTAATTCCCCGGGTAGCGCATGGCGGTGTAGAGGAAGCGGTCCACCACGAGGGTGCCGGCGTCCTTGTCCATCTCGTACTTGATGGGCTCGCCCCCGATCGGCACCTCGATGACCACGTTGACGTCGTGCGGCGGGTTCTTGCCAAGCGGAATGGCATCGATACGCATGGGGGCTCCGGAATGCGAGAGGGTTGGTTGGCGCCTCTCTAGCGGGGCCCGCCGAAGCCGACAAGGCAGGCTTTTGGCGGGCGCCGCCTAGACGCTCGAGGCGTTGAGACGCCGGCAGAGCCCGTCGAGCTGCTCCAGGGTGCCGTAGCGGATGCGCAGCTCGCCGCCGTCGCCCTTATGCTCGATGGAGACCTGGAGACCGAGCACGTCTTCCAGCGCCTTTTCCACTGCGCGGGTATCGGGGTCCTTCTGGACATCGCCCTTCCGGCGACGCCCGGCCTTCGGCTCCGCGCTCCCGTGATCCGCGTGGGCGATCTCTTCCACATCGCGGACGGTGAGGCCCTGCTCGACCACGCGGCGCGCGATGGCCTCGGGGTTCTTCACCGCGAGCAGCGCCCGGGCATGGCCCGCAGTGAGCTCGCCGGCGACCACCCTCTCCTTCACGGCTTGCGGCAATTCGAGGAGGCGCACGATGTTGGCGAGGTGCGACCGGCTCTTGCCGATCACCTTGCTGAGCTCCTCTTGGGTGTACTTGAAGTCCTCGAGGAGCCGCTGGTAGCCGGCGGCCTCTTCGATGGGATTGAGATCCGCGCGCTGGACGTTTTCGAGGATCGCGTATTCGAGCGAGGTCTTGTCGTCCACGTCGACGACCACCACCGGGACGTCGTGGAGACCCGCGGCCTGGGCCGCGCGCCACCGGCGCTCGCCGGCGACGATCTCGTAGGCGTCGGGGGTCGTGGGGATCGCGCGCACCACCACGGGCTGGATGATGCCGCGCTCACGGATCGAGGAGGCGAGGCGGGCGAGTTCGCCCTCCTCGAAGGTCTTGCGCGGGTTGCGCGGGTTCGGGCGCAGGAACTCGATCGGCACCCGGCGCTGCCCGCGGGCGCGCTCCACGACGCCGATCTCGTCACCCACATCGCCGATGAGTGCCGCCAGCCCGCGGCCCAACCTCATCTTGCTGCCGCTCTCGTCCCCCATGGCACCCTCACTCGTGACGCGTTCGTTGTTGTTATCGAAGACTGTTCTCAGGCCGCGCGGAGCACCCGCTCGCGCTGGATCACCTCGGAGGCGAGCTTCAGATAGGCCTGCGAGCCCGAGCATTTCAGATCGTAGAGCAGCACCGGCTTGCCGTGGGACGGGGCTTCGGAGACCCGCACGTTGCGCGGGATCATGGTCTCGTAGACCTTGTTGCCCATGAACTGGCGCACATCCGCGACCACCTGGCCCGAGAGGTTGTTGCGCGGATCGAACATGGTGAGCACCACGCCGTGGATTGCGAGCTTCGGGTTGAGGGTGGTGCGCACCTGCTCCACCGTCTTGAGCAGCTGGCTCAACCCTTCAAGCGCAAAGAACTCGCATTGCAGCGGCACCAGCACCGCGTCCGAGGCTGCCAGCGCATTGATGGTGAGCAGGTTGAGGGACGGCGGGCAATCGATCAGCACATAGGTGAAGGGATCGTCGCCCATGGCACCCGTGAGCCCGTCGATGGCGAGCCGCAGGCGGTGCGCCCGGTTGCGCTGGTGGGCGATCTCGAGTTCGACGCCGAGCAGATCGAGGGTGGAGGGGGCCACGTGAAGGCGCGGCACCACGGTCTCGACCACGGCGCTGGCGAGAGACGCCTCGCCCGCGAGCACATGATAGGTCGAGATGCGCCGGCTCTTGCGGTCGATGCCGAGCCCCGTCGAGGCGTTGCCCTGGGGGTCGAGATCGAGGATCAGTACCCGCTCGCCGATGGCAGCGAGCGCCGTGCCGAGGTTGATCGCCGTGGTGGTCTTGCCGACGCCGCCCTTCTGGTTGGCGAGCGCGAGGACGCGGGGACGAGCGGGAGGTGCAGCCTTTGGCGACGTGTCCCCCAGGTCCATGGGAGCTGCGTCGCGGGAAGGGGGGAGGGTATCGGTCATCGTGCGGCGCTCGCCAGGGAGGTGATCCGGAGGATCCGGGCCTCGGAATCGGTTCGGCTCGGCAGGATATCGGCCTCGAATGTCCAGGATTTACGGGCCTGGGTCAATTCAGCCGCCACGTCGCGTCCCTTGGGAAACAAGCCGGTGGTGCCCGTTGTCAACAGCGGTTCGGTCCAGGCGAGGAGCTGGTCGAGGGCCGCCAGCGCCCGGGCTGAGACCACATCGGAGCGGCCGGCGAAGTCGGGGACAACCTCTTCCAGGCGCCGGGCGTGAACCGTGGCCGGGGCGCCAGTGAGCCTCGCCACATGGCGCAGGAAGGCGCATTTGCGGTCGTTGCTCTCGACGAGGTGAACAGCCAAGCCACGATCGGCGCCAGCGATGGCGAGAACGAGGCCGGGAAAGCCGGCACCGGAGCCAAGGTCGAGCCAGAGCTTGGCATCAGGTACGAGCGTGAGGAGCTGGAGCGAGTCGGCGATGTGGCGGGACCACACCTCCTGGAGGGTGGCGGGCCCCACAAGGTTCTTGATCGCCTGCCAGCGGCCCAGCTCGTCGGCAAGGACCTGGAGCTTGGTCAATGTTTCACGTGAAACATCGTAGCCGGAAAGGGCCTCCGGCTTGTCCATCACTGCAGCTCTTTTCATGAGCCCGCCGTGGCACTGGCCGAGCGGCGCGCATGGGCAGCCAGGATCGTGATCGCTGCCGGGGTAATGCCCTCGATCCGGGCCGCCTGACCCAGCGTCCGCGGCCGCACCAGATCAAGCTTGGCCTTGATCTCATTCGAGAGACCGGGAAGCGCTTGGAAGTCGAGCCGCTCGTCCAGCGCGATGCCCTCGTCGCGCCGGTGCGCCGCGATGTCGGCCGATTGCCGGTCGAGATACACCGCATAGGTTGCGTCGGTTTCGAGCCGATCCGCTGTTGCCTGGGCGACCTCGCCGAGTTCCGGCCACACCGCGGCCAAGCGCTGCCAACCGATGTGGGGATAGGAGAGCAGCTGGAACGCGGAGCGGCGCTGGCCGTCGCGGTTCAGCTCCAAGCCGTGGCGGGCGGCCTCCTGGGGGGTGAGGGTCAGCTCGTCCAGGCGCCGGCGCAGCTGCTGCAACTCGGCTTGCTGTGTCGAGAACTTGGCCGCGCGAACTGAACCCACGCAACCCGCCGCCAGGCCACGGCCGGTGAGCCGCTCGTCCGCATTGTCGACGCGCAAGCTCAGCCGGTATTCCGAGCGCGAGGTGAACATGCGGTAGGGCTCGCTCACCCCGCGGGTGACGAGATCGTCCACCAGCACACCGATATACGACTCGGTCCGATCGAAGATCACCGGGTCCTGGGCGCCAGCCCGCCGGGCGGCATTGAGCCCCGCCACAAGGCCTTGCGCGCCGGCTTCCTCATACCCCGTGGTGCCGTTGATCTGCCCGGCGAGATAGAGCCCCCGGATCGCGCGCGTTTCGAGCGACGCATCGAGGTTTCGGGGATCCACGTAATCGTACTCGATGGCATAGCCCGGCCGCACCATGCGGGCGCGCTCCAGGCCCGGGATGAGGGCGAGGAGGCTGCGCTGCACATTCTCGGGCAGGGAGGTCGAGATCCCGTTTGGGTAGACGGTCGGATCGTCCAGCCCCTCGGGCTCAAGGAAGATCTGGTGTCCCTCACGGTCGCCGAAGCGCACTACCTTGTCCTCGATGGAGGGGCAGTAGCGCGGACCGCGAGACTGGATGTCGCCCGAGTACATGGGTGCCCGGTGGAGATTGGCGCGGATGAGATCGTGCCCGGCCGAGGTCGTGCGGGTGACGCCACACTCGATCTGGGGCGCGGTAATCCGGTCGGTCAGGGTCGAGAACGGCACCGGCTCGTCGTCCGCCGCCTGCTTGTCGAGCCCAGCCCAATCGATGGTGCGTCCGTCGAGGCGCGGCGGGGTTCCGGTCTTCAGCCGCCCGAGGGTGAAGCCGTGCCGCTTCAGGGTGAGGGAGAGACCCACCGAGGGCGCCTCTCCCACGCGGCCCGCGGGGATCTTGACCTCGCCCATGTGGATGAGGCCGCGCAGGAAGGTGCCGGTGGTGAGCACCGCCGCGCCGCAGGCGAGCACCCGCCCATCGACCAGGATCACGCCCGTGAGGGTTCCGGCCTCGACCGCCAGATCGTGGACCTCGGCCTCGATGACGGTGAGGTTGGGCGTCGCGGCGAGTTCGGCCTGCATGGCGCGGGCGTAGAGCTTGCGGTCGGCTTGCGTCCGCGGCCCGCGCACCGCCGGGCCCTTGCGCCGGTTGAGCAGGCGAAACTGAATCCCGGCCCGGTCGGCAATTCGACCCATGAGTCCATCGAGGGCGTCGATCTCGCGAACGAGGTGGCCCTTGCCGAGCCCGCCGATGGCCGGGTTGCAGGACATGGCGCCAATGGTCGACGCCTTGTGGGTCACCAGCGCCGTGCGCGCGCCGACCCGCGCGGAAGCGGCAGCGGCTTCAGCGCCGGCATGGCCTCCGCCGACGACGATCACATCAAAGGTACTGATCATGGGAACTCCAGGCCTGCATGTACGGATGCGGCCCGCCCGCGTCAAACCCGCACTGCGTCGCGGCGGAGATGTTTCACGTGAAACATTCCCCAGACTTACCGGTGTTCACAGCAGCCCCTTGGGCGGCGTTCACTTACCGATGCAGAACGCGCCGAACAGCCGGTCAAGCATATCCTCCACGTCCACCCGGCCTGTGATCCGACCGATGGCGCGGGTAGCGAGGCGGACATCCTCAGTGGCGAGTTCGGTCGGGCCGCCCTGGATCATCAGATCGAGGGCTCGGTCGAGGGAGGAGAGGGCGTCCTGCAGCGCAAGCCTGTGACGCTCTCGGGTCAAGACGGCGTCGCCCCCACCCAGCGCCTGCTGGGCCGCGGCTTCGATTCGCGCCAACAGGGTATCGAGGCCAAAGCCCGTGGCTGCGGAAACCAGGAGATCGGCACCGGGTGCTGAGCCCAGATCAGCCTTGGTGCCGACGACGAGCCCCGATCCTTCCGGCTGCACCTGCTCCCCATCCGGTGCCACGAGCCAGAGCACGAGATCGGCGGTTGCGGCCCGGGCGCGGGCGCGGGCGACGCCCTCCTGCTCCACGGGATCGGTGCTGTCCCGCAAGCCCGCGGTATCGACGAAGATCACGGGGAGACCGCCGAGATCGCAACGCACCTCGATGACGTCGCGGGTCGTGCCGGCCACCGGCGAGACGATCGCGACCTCGCGCCGGGCGAGGGCATTGAGCAGGGTCGATTTGCCCGCATTGGGGGCGCCGGCGAGCACCACCACGAAGCCCTCGCGCAGGCGCTCGCCGGAAGGACGCGCGAGAATGCCAACCAGGCTGCCCCGCAAGACCTCGATGCGTTGGCGTGCCTCGCGCTCCAGCCCCTCGGGCACATCGCCTTCGTCGGAGAAGTCGAGGGCCGCTTCCAGCAGGGCCAGGATCTGCAGGGCTTCCTCGCGCCAGGCCTCCACCGCATTGCCAAGGGCGCCTTCGAGCTGGCGCAGGGCCTGCCGGCGCTGCGCCTCGGTTTCGGCATCGACCAGATCGGCCAACCCCTCGACGGCGCTCAGGTCCATGCGGCCGTTGAGGAAGGCCCGGCGGGTGAACTCGCCGGGCTCTGCGGGTCGGCAGCCTTCCAGGGTGCCGAGGGCAGCGAGGACAGAGGCACGCACCGCCACCCCGCCGTGAATCTGCAACTCGGCCTGATCCTCGCCCGTAAAGCTGTTCGGGCCCGGCATCCACACCACGAGGGCCTGATCCAGCGGTTCGCGGGTGGTGGGATGCCTCAAGGTGCGCAGGCTCATGCGCCGGGCCTGCTCGGGCACGCCGCCCGCAAGCGCTTCGAGCACGCCGCGGGTTCCGGGGCCGCTGAGACGGATGACGGCGACGGCGGCGCGTCCGAAACCAGATGCGGCGGCAAAGATCGTATCATCGGAACGGCTCATTCCAGCATCTCGGTGGTGCACCTCTCACGAAGCGCGGAACCCCGCAAAAAGCAAATGGCCGGGAGGGGCCCGGCCATTGGTGGAGGCTTGATGGTCATTCCAGGACATCGCGTCGGCGACGAGCCTGGAACCCCGTTGGCGAGACCTCTCGCGAGACATCTCCCCGGTTCCGGCCCGCCGCTCGCGCGGCAGCCGGAACGACGGGGCTTTAGGTGTTCATCGAGTCGAAGAAATCCGAATTGCTCTTCGTCTGCCGCAGCTTGTCGAGGAGGAACTCGATGGCGTCCACGGTGCCCATGGGGTTCAGGATGCGGCGGAGCACGTACATCTTCTTGAGCACGTCCGACGGCACCAGGAGCTCCTCCTTGCGGGTGCCCGAGCGCG
The DNA here is from genome assembly GCA_035944635.1 of Microvirga sp. GTDB lineage: Bacteria > Pseudomonadota > Alphaproteobacteria > Rhizobiales > Beijerinckiaceae > Microvirga. The sequence continues at coordinate 35,336 of DASZAZ010000097.1, read as the reverse complement.
TGATGTCGATCGCCGGGAAGGTACGCTTGTCCGCGACCTTGCGGTCGAGGATGATTTCCGAGTTACCCGTGCCCTTGAATTCCTCGAAGATCACCTCGTCCATGCGCGAGCCCGTGTCGATGAGCGCGGTCGCGATGATGGTGAGGGAGCCGCCTTCCTCGATGTTGCGGGCGGCGCCGAAGAAGCGCTTGGGGCGCTGGAGCGCGTTGGCGTCCACGCCGCCGGTGAGCACCTTGCCGGACGAGGGCACCACCGTGTTGTAGGCGCGGCCCAAGCGGGTGATCGAGTCGAGGAGGATCACCACGTCGCGCCCGTGCTCCACGAGACGCTTCGCCTTTTCGATCACCATCTCGGCGACCTGCACGTGGCGGGACGCCGGCTCGTCGAAGGTGGAGGACACGACCTCGCCCTTCACGGAGCGCTGCATGTCGGTGACCTCCTCCGGCCGCTCGTCGATGAGCAGCACGATGAGGTAGCACTCGGGATGGCTCGCGGTGATCGACTGGGCGATGTTCTGGAGCAGAACCGTCTTACCCGTGCGGGGCGGCGCCACGATGAGGGCGCGCTGGCCCTTGCCGATGGGGGCCACGATGTCGATGATCCGGGCCGAGAAATCCTTCTTGGTGGGGTTCTCGTCTTCGAGCCGCAAGCGCTCGTCGGGGTAGAGCGGCGTCAGGTTGTCGAAGTGGACCTTGTGCCGGATCTTCTCCGGGTCCTCGAAATTGATCGTGTTGACCTTGAGCAGCGCAAAATAGCGCTCGCCCTCCTTCGGCCCCCGGATCGGCCCGTCCACGGTGTCGCCGGTGCGCAGGCCGAAGCGGCGGATCTGCGAGGGGGACACGTAGATGTCGTCCGGCCCCGGCAGGTAGTTCGAATCGGCGGAGCGCAGGAAGCCGAAGCCGTCCTGGAGCACCTCGACCACGCCGGCACCGATGATCTCGGTTTCGCGCTGGGAGAGCTGCTTGAGGATCGCGAACATGAGCTCCTGCTTGCGCATCGTGCTCGCGTTCTCGACCTCCAGCTCCTCCGCGAAGGCGAGGAGTTCGGTCGGGGTCTTGGACTTGAGGTCTTGAAGCTTGATTTCCCGCATCGGGGAACACTCTCGAAAATAAAAGGGGAGGAGGGAGCGCGGGCGGGAACGCAGCACGCGGGGGCAGGCCAAGAGGAAACGTGCGACAGGCAACCGTGTTCACACGGTCCGGCGACGAGAGCGCGCAAGGGCTTCGGCGCGGATCGACCTGTCTGGAGGAAGGACTCCCGTTCTAGCCCGTTTTGCCTCCGGGCTCAAGTCCTGAAGGCGGGAGCGTCAGGATCCAACTCAAAAGGGATGCAATGCAGCATCTACCCTCCCCCTTGAGGGGAGGGTGGGCGCCGTGAGGCGGCCGGGTGGGGGTGGTGCAAAAGGGACCGCTGCGGTGCCGTCTTCACGACCCCCACCCCCAGCCCCTCCCCGCAAGGGGGAGGGGAGTTTGGGACTGCCTTCAGAACGGCTTCACGATGACGAGGATCACGATCGCGATCATCAGCCCGGTCGGGACCTCGTTGAGGATGCGATAGTAGCGGGTGGGCCGGGTGTTGCGATCCGCCGCGAACTCCTTGAGGCGCTTCACGTAAATCCCGTGCACGGCGGAGAGCGCGATCACGAGGGCGAGCTTGGCGTGGAGCCAGCCCGAGGCGATCCAGCCGCCCTGCCACACGAGGATGAGCCCGAGCACCCAGGTCGCGATCATGGCGGGATTGATGATCGCCTTCAGGAGCCGCCGCTCCATCACCTTGAAGGTTTCGGATTGCTGCGAGCCCACCGGCGCGTCGCAGTGATAGACGAAGAGGCGCGGCAGGTAGAGCATGCCGGCCATCCAGGCGATCACGGCGATGACGTGGAAGGCCTTGAGCCAGAGGTAGAGCACGGGCGGGGTCCTGAGGCGAGGGAGGTCAGGCGGCGGCGCGCACGCGGGCGATCATCTGCTCCACATGCTCGATCGGCGTTTCCGGCAGGATGCCGTGACCGAGGTTGAAGATATGCGGCGTGCCGCGCGTGGCCTGGAGGATGTGATCCACCCCCCGCGTCAGCGCCTCGCCCCCGGCGATGAGCGCCAGGGGGTCGAGGTTGCCCTGTGTGGCCAACCGCGCCGGCAGGGTGGGGCGCACCCGGGCGGGATCGAGGGTCCAGTCGAGGGCGAGCGCGTCGCCGATGCGGGCTTCAGCGAAGCGCTCCAGATTGGCGCCGCCGCCGCGGACGAACACGATCGCCTTGGCCCCCGGGCGGGCCCCCTTCACCCCCTCGACGATCCGGCGGATCGGCTCGAAGGAGAGGGGGCCGAAGAGCGCCGGGGGCAGGGCGGAGCCGAAGCTCTCGAAGAGCTGCACGACTTCCGCCCCCGCATCGATCTGGCGGATGAGATAGGCCGTGGAGGCGCGCACCAGCCGGTCGATGAGCGCGCCCATGAAGGCCGGATCGCGATAGGCGAGGATGCGGGCGGGGGCCTGGTCGGGGGTGCCCTTGCCCGCGATCATGTAGCTCGCCACCGTCCAGGGCGCACCGCAGAAGCCGAGAAGGGTGGTCTCCCGGGGCAGCGCGGTTGAAAGCCGGTCCAGGGTTTCGAACACGGGGTTCAACCGCTCCAAGGGCAGATCGTCGGCGAGGTTGTCGAGGGCGTTCAACGTGGTGACGGGTTCGAGCCGCGGTCCCTCGCCCTCCACGAAGCGCACGTCCTGGCCGAGTGCATGGGGGATCACCAGGATGTCCGAGAACATGATCGCCCCGTCGAAGCCGAACCGGCGGATCGGCTGCAGGGTCACCTCGGTGGCGAGCCGGGGCGTGTAGCACAGGTCCAGGAACGAGCCGGCATCTTTGCGGGTCTCGCGGTATTCCGGCAGATAGCGCCCGGCCTGGCGCATCATCCAGATCGGCTGCGGCCACACGGCCTCGCCGTCGAGAACCTTGAGGATCGCCTTGCGGGTCGGAATGCCCTCGGAGCGCGTTGCAGGAGGTGTGCTCACAGGCCTTCCTCTTTAAACCTAAAAAGATTCTTGAATCTTCTTCTTGTTTCTCTTGGAGCGTGAGTCCTGGAGCCGCAACCCCGTCCACACCCCATCCACACCGGCCGCGGCGTTAACGCTTCCGTAACCCCTGTGGCGCCCGGGCCCAAATGGTTTCCGAATTCTTAAAGCTTAACAAAGTGCTAACGCGAGCTTTTCCGCTCCTGCGCCGATTCCAGATTCCGATCCGTGCCGGATTCTCCCACGAGGCGATTTTCACGGGGCCCGCGGGGCGCTTTGTTCACGACTCAACAAAGAGCGAAAACGGCTTTCGGCCTGGACCATCCGTCCGGCGGGACCTATCCACACCCATCGACTCGTTGTTCATGGGGCCGGTGGATGGATCGGCAGCCTTCAAGCCGGATCGGGAGATCGCCATGGGACGCAGTTATTTCCACCTCCATCTCGTGTCCGACTCCACCGGCGAGACCCTCATCACGGTGGCCCGCGCTGTGGTCGCGCAATACGAGGGCATCTCGGCCATCGAGCACGTCTATCCCCTCGTGCGCTCGCCGACCCAGCTCCAGCGGGTGACCGCCGAGATCGAGGCGGCGCCCGGCATCGTGCTCTACACCCTCGTGGACCCGGAGCTCTCCGGACCCCTCGAACAGGTCTGCCGGGACACGGGCTCGCCGCACCTTTCCGTGCTCTCCCCGGTGCATTCCCTGCTCCAATCCTATCTCGGCGCCGCGTCCATCGCCCGGCCCGGCGCGCAGCACATGCTCAACGCGGAGTACTTCAAGCGCATCGACGCGATGAATTTCACGCTGATGCACGACGACGGCCAATTGCCGGACGACATCAACGACGCCGACGTGGTGCTCATCGGCATCAGCCGCACCTCGAAGACCCCGACCGCGATCTATCTCGCCAATCGCGGGGTGAAAACCGCCAATATCCCCCTCGTTCCCGGCGTGGCGCCGCCCGCGGCCCTCGAGGACGCCCGCAAGCCGCTCATCGTGGGGCTCATCGCGAGCCCGGAGCGCATCGTGCAGATCCGCCAGAACCGGCTGCTGTCGCTCCGCGCCGACGACAACACCGCTTACGTGGACCGCGATGCGGTGGCTGAAGAGATCGCCTATTCGCGGCGCCTGTGCGGCCGCCGCGGCTGGCCGATCATCGACGTGACCCGGCGCTCGATCGAGGAAACCGCCGCCGCGATCCTCGACCTCTACCGCGACCACCGCATGAAATTCATCGCCGAATGAACGCCCGGCTCTGGACCCCCCGGGAGCCGCTTCTCCTCGCCTCCACGAGCGCCACCCGCCGGGCGCTCCTCGACAGCGCGGGACTACCGGTCGAAACGGAGGCTCCGGGAGTGGACGAGCGCGGCGTGGAGGACGAGGCAGCCGGCCTCGACCCGCCGGCTCTCGCGGCACGGCTCGCGGAGGCCAAGGCTCTTGCGGTCAGCCGCCGACGGCCAGGGCGGCTGGTGCTCGGCGCCGACCAGGTGCTCGATACCGAGGGCAGGGTCCTCCACAAGGCGCCGGACCGGTCTGCGGCGCGGGAGAAGCTCCTGCACTTGAGCGGTCGGACGCATGCCCTCCACTCCGCCGTGGCGCTCGCCCGGGATGGCGCCCTCGTCGCGGCCTTCGTGGACAGCGCCCGTCTCACCATGCGGGCGTTGAGCCCGGATGCGATCGAGCGCTACCTCGATGCCGTGGGCGAGGCGGTGTTTCGCAGCGTGGGCGCTTACGAAATCGAAGGGCTGGGCGTGCATCTCTTCGAGCGGGTCGAGGGCGACCATTCCACGATCCTGGGCCTGCCGCTCCGGCCCCTGCTGGAGCGCCTGCGGGCGCTCGGCTGCCTCGCGTTTTAGGACGTCACGTGATCAAAGCTTTCGTGGTCGGGCACCCGATCCAGCATTCCCGCTCGCCGCTCATCCACGGCACCTGGCTGAAGGAGCACGGCATCGCGGGCTCCTACGAGCGCATCGACGTGGCGCCCGAGGATCTCCCTCGCTTCCTCAAGACCTTTGCCGATCGGGGCTTCGCCGGCGGCAACGTCACGATCCCGCACAAGGAGGCGGCCTTTACGGGTGTCGAGCGGCGCACGGAACGGGCCGAGCGTCTCAAGGCCGTCAACACGGTCTGGATCGAAAACGGGGAGCTGTGGGGCGACAACACCGATGTGCTGGGCTTCATGGCCCATCTCGACCAGACGCTTGAACCGGGCTGGGAGCGAGATGTGGGAACGGTGCTCGTGGCCGGGGCCGGCGGCGCGGCGCGGGGCGTCATCGCGGGGCTGATGACGCGGTCCGTCGAGCGCATTCTGATCGCCAACCGGACGATCGAGAAGGCCGAGGAGATCGCGGCGGAATTTGCGGTCGGGACGGGACCGCGCCTCGTTCCGCTCGCCTGGTCTGCGATTGAAGCGGCCTTGGACGATGTGGAATTGTTGGTGAACACCACGTCCCTCGGCATGACCCGCCAACCGGCCCTCGAGCCGGACCTCTCCGCCATGCCGGATTGGGGCGTCGTCGCCGACATCGTCTACGTGCCGCTGAAGACCCCGCTGCTGGCCCGTGCGGAAGCCCGGGGGCTTCGCACGGTCGACGGTCTCGGCATGCTGATTCATCAGGCCGTGCCGGGCTTTGCCCGCTGGTTCGGCGTGACCCCACAGGTGACGCCGGAACTCCGGGCCCTCATCGTCGCCGATATCGAGGGGCGGCGATGACCTTCGTGCTCGGCCTCACGGGCTCCATCGGCATGGGCAAGTCCGCAACCGCAGCGATCTTTCGCCGGCTTGGCGTGCCGGTGCACGACGCAGACGCCAGCGTGCATGCGCTCTATCGCGGAGCCGCGGCACCGCTCATCGAAGCCGCCTTCCCGGGCACGGTCGCCGATGGGGAGGTCGACCGGGCGAAGCTCGGACCCCTGGTGATCGGCCAGCCGGAGCGCATGCGGGCGCTCGAAGCCATCGTCCACCCCCTCGTGCGAGCCGAGGAGGAGGGATTTCTGCAAAGGGCCCAGGCGTCGGGCGCCGCCCTCGCGGTCCTCGACATCCCGCTCCTCCTCGAAACCGGAGGCGCGGCGCGTTGCGATGCGGTGCTCGTGGTCACGGCGCCGCCGGCGGTGCAGCGCCAGCGGGTGCTCGCCCGCCCGGGCATGTCGCCCGAGAAATTCGCCGCGATCCTGGCCAAGCAGATGCCGGACGCCGAAAAGCGGGCAAAAGCCCACTTCCTTGTGGACACGAGCCGGGGCTTCGCTTCGGCGGAGGCGCAACTGCGTTCTATCCTCGCGAGCCTGGCCGGCCGGCCGGGGGCCGTCCTCGCCAACCGCCGACCTTAGAGATCCCGATGCTGCGCGAAATCGTCCTCGACACCGAAACCACCGGCACCAACGCGGCCGGCGGCGACCGCATCGTCGAGATCGGCTGCGTCGAACTTCTCAACCACATCCCCACCGGCAAGAGCTTCCACACCTACCTCAACCCGCAGCGGGCGGTGGAAGCAGGCGCCGTGGCGGTGCATGGGCTCACCGACGAGTTCCTGCGCGACAAGCCGCTCTTTGCCCAAAAGGCGGACGAGTTCGTGGATTTCATCGGCGACGGGCGCCTCGTGATCCACAACGCCGCCTTCGATATCGGCTTTCTGAACGCGGAATTCGCCCGCACCGGGCATCCCCGCCTCGAGATGGACCGGGTGATCGACACCCTGTCCATGGCGCGGCGCAAGCATCCGGGCGCCTCGAACAGCCTGGACGCCCTCTGCTCCCGCTATGGGATCGACAATTCCCGGCGCACCAAGCACGGCGCGCTCCTCGACGCCGAGATCCTGGCCGAGGTCTATATCGAGCTCATCGGCGGCAAGCAGGCCGATCTCGGCCTCGTGGCGGCGCCGAGCGCCCGCGCGAGCACCGCCCGCACGACAACGGCCGCACCCCGGGAGGCGCGGCCGCGTGTTGCCGTCTCGCGATTGACCGATGCGGAGCGCGAGGCCCACGCCGCCTTCGTGGCGAAGCTCGGGCCGCAGGCGCTGTGGGCCGAGTACCTCCGCGAGGAAGACCCCGCTGCCTCGGCGGCCTGACGACCACCGTCCGCAAAGAGACGAGCCGCTCCCCGCGAGGAGGGCCCGGCCGCCTTGGCGGCTTGGGATGCGCCTTACGACAGGGTCGGGGCGGGAGTCCCGGCCTGAGCCGCCGCGGCGACGCGCTGCTGGTAGAGACCCACGAAATCGATCGGATCGATGTAGAGCGGCGGGAAGCCGCCGTTGCGCACGGCCTCGGCCACGATCTGGCGGGCGAAGGGGAAGAGCAGGCGCGGGCACTCGATCATGATGACCGGATGGAGCTGCTCCTGCGGGATGTTGCGCACCCGGAACACGCCGGAATAGGTGAGCTCGAACTTGAACAGCACCTCGGCGCCGATGGTGGCGTCGCCTTCGAGGGTCAGATCGACCTCGAAATCGGCCTCCGCGAGCTGCTTGGCGTTCACGTTGACCTGGAGGTTGATCTGCGGGCCCTGCTGCTGCGGCTGCAGGGAGCGGGGGGCGTTCGGGTTCTCGAAGGAGAAGTCCTTGGCGTATTGCGCCAGCGCGTTGAGGGACGGCGCGCCGTCGTTCTGCGCGCCATTGGTTGCCGGGCTGTCGGCCATGGTGAAAAGCTCCGCGGGAAAAAGGGTGTCCAGAATGCCCGGCCGGACGCCAGCACGACGTCCACACGCCACAGGGGCAACGGGCGTTCGCGCTAGCACGCTTCGCGGGGGTGAACAAGCGCGGGCGGGGCAGACTGCGCTCGGGCCAAGGCCCCTTCCGAGGCGCGGCCCGAACGCCGCGCTCACGAGAAGGCGATTTGCTTGCTGCCGCTTCGGGTGGATGTTACGAGCCCCCGACCCCATATGCCTGGAACCCAGCGTTCGCGGCTGCGGCTCGCAGCCAAGCGAGCCGTTGCGGTGCGACGGAAGGCTCAAGACCGGATCGACGATGCAGGATTCCTTCGACATCACGACGCTGATTTTCCTCGGCCTTGCAGTCTTCGTGATCTGGAAGCTGCGCTCGGTGCTGGGCCAGAAAACGGGGAGCGAGCAGCCTCCCATGGATTCGCTATCCCGCCGGGATCCGCCGGCCGGCCGCGCCACACCGCCGCGAGCCGAGAGCGACAACGTGGTGCGGCTCCCCGGCGCCGCCCCCGAGCGCGCCGGAGCCGCCCTGGCCGAGGCGCCGGTCGACCGCTGGAAGGGCATCGCGGAGCCCGGTTCGCGCATCGCCGCCGGCCTCGACGAGATCGCCCGCACCGAGCCCTTCGACGGCCCCGAATTCGTCGAGGGCGCCAAGGCGGCCTACGAGATGATCGTCACTGCCTTCGCTCAAGGTGACCGCAAGACCCTCAAGGGGCTCCTGTCGCGCGAGGTCTACGACGGTTTCGAGCGCGCCATCGTGGAGCGCGAGCGCCGCAACGAGCGGGTGGAAACCACCTTCGTGTCCATCGACAAGGCCGAGATCATCGGCGTCGAGGTGCGCAACGCCGTGGCCCGGGTAACCATGCGCTTCCTCTCGAAGCTCATCACGGCTACCCGCGACATGGCGGGCGCGGTGGTCGACGGCAGCCCTGAGACGGTGGTGGACGTCACCGACGTGTGGACCTTCGAGCGCACCCTCGGCAGCCGCGATCCCAACTGGCAGCTCGTCGCGACCGAAGCCGGTCAGTGACGCGAAGCCGGCGGGCCGGCGTTGCTCTTGCGCTCGCGCTTGCCATGACCGGCCCCGCCGAAGCCGCCGCGACGCTGGCCGGAGCCGATCTCCGCCCCCTGCCCTTCGCCGCTCTCCCGGGCTGGGCCGCCGACAATCACGCGGCGGCCTACCGGGCCTTCCACCGAACCTGCGCCAAGGTCGCGCAGGACGGTTCAGTCCTCCGACCAGCCCAACCCGCGGATGCGGCGCTGGTGCGGGTGTGCCGAAAAGCCCACGATCTCGGCTCCGAACTGGAGCCCGACCGGGCGCGAGCGTTCTTCGAGTCCCATTTCACCCCCGTCGATGTGGTCCCGCCCTCCGGCAAGGGCTTCCTGACGGGCTATTACGAGCCTGAATTCGCCGGGTCCCTCACCCGTGAGGGCGCCTTTCAGGTGCCGCTCCTCGACCGCCCCGACGATCTCGTCACGGTACCCCAGGGCGAAACCTTAGCCGGCCTCGACCCAGGCCTGCAGGCCGCGCGGCGCACGAGCACCGGCTACGAGCCCTACCCCAACCGGGCCGCCATCGAAGATGGCGCGCTCGGCCGCTGGGGGAAGCCGATCGTGTACCTCAAGGAGCCGGGCGAGGCCTTCATCATCCATGTGCAGGGCTCGGCGCGCATCCGCTTGCCCGACGGCTCGGCCCTGCGGGTTGCCTATGCGGGCCGCAACGGCCACGCTTACACCTCCATCGGCCGGGTGCTGGTGGAGCGGGGTGAGATCCCCCTCCCCGAGATGAGCCTGGAGCGCCTCATGGGGTGGCTGCGCGATCATCCCGGGCCCGCGCGCGAGCTCATGCGGCTGAACCGCTCCTACATCTTCTTTCGCGTCGCTACAGAGCTGAAGCCCGAGGACGGACCCATCGGGGGCGCCGGCGTGCCGCTGACCCCCGGCCGCAGCCTGGCGGTCGACCGCTCGCTCTGGAGCTACGGCCTGCCGGTGTGGCTCGAAGGCGAGCGGCCGCTGTCGCTGGAGCGGAGCGAGCCGCTGCGCCGCCTCATGATCGCGCAGGATACGGGATCGGCCATCGTCGGGCCTGCGCGGGGTGATTTCTACGTGGGTTCGGGGCCCGAGGCCGGCACCCAGGCCGGGCTGATGCGCCACCCGGTGCGCTTCGTCGTGCTCCGCCCAAAGCCATGACCAAGCCCCGGCGGCCCCGCGCCCTCAAGCCCGACGAGCGGCGGCTCTGGACGCAGATCGCCCGCAGCGTGCGCCCGCTCCCCGGCAAGCCGCCCCTCCCCGAGCCGGAACCCGAACCCGCCACGGCATCGGCCGAGCGAGCTCCCCAAGCGCCGCCTCCGCCGCCGATGCCGGCGCCCACCCGTCCGTCCCTGCCCCCGCTCGCCCCCATCGAGCGCCAGACCCTGCTCGGGCTGAAACGCCGCAAGCGCCTCGTCGATGCGGTGATCGACCTCCACGGCATGCGCCAGGCCGAGGCCCATGACGCGCTCTTCGCCTTTCTGCACCGCTCGCAAAGAGCGGGGCATGGGGTGGTGCTCGTGGTCACCGGCAAGGGCGGCGCGCCCTCGGGTGACGCGCTCTTCGAGGAGCGGGGCGTGCTCCGCCGGGTTGTCCCCCATTGGTTGAGGTTGCCGGATTTGCGCCCGCTGGTGCTTGGCTTTGAGGAAGCGGCCGGGCATCATGGGGGCTCCGGGGCCCTCTATGTGCGGCTCCGCCGTCGCCGCGAGATGCGGTAGGCGGACGATGCGGCTCCATCGGTGCGGACGGTGGAGCGGGGAGAAGCGATGACGCCTTTCGGCCAGCGTGTTCGGCAGCTGCGACGCGAACGCGGGCTCCTTCTCAAGGATATGGCAGCGCATCTCGGCGTGTCGAGTTCTTATCTCTCGGCTCTCGAACGGGGCGAGCGCGGCAAGCCCACCTGGACGCTGATCCAGGGCGTGATGCACTACTTCAACATCATCTGGGACGAGGCCGACGAACTGGCACGTCTCGCGGACCTCTCCGATCCGCGGGTGAAGATCGACACCGCCAGCACCTGCCCGCAGGCGACCCTGTTCGCCAACCGGCTCGCCCGGGAGGTCCGCTCGCTGACGCCCGCCGATTGCGAGGCGCTGCTGCGGGTGCTCGACGAGGTGCAGGCGAAAGCCCGCCGGGCCGCCGAGGAGGCGCTCAACCGGGTCGAGGCCGAGGCCTCGCAGCGCAACGGCCAGACCCCGCAGCTCGACCGGGTCTGACGCTAACCCCGGGCGATCCCGCCCATCGACCAAGTCTGGCGCTGCTTTGGCCAGACCCGCGGCTCGACCGAGTCTGATCCGGTCTGCTCCGCGCTTGACCCTGTGGGGTCAGAATGCGAGAGGCCCGCATCCCTTCACCGTTAGGATCCCGGATGCCCCAGAGCCCCCTCGACGTGCTGACGCTCGGCAATGCCATCGTCGACGTGATCGCCCAGACCGACGAAGCCTTCCTGATCGCGAAGGGCATCCACAAGGGCGCGATGCAGCTCATCGACGAGGCCCGCGCGGAAGAGCTCTACGGCGCCATGGGGCCGGCCACCATCGTGGGCGGGGGTTCGGGGGCCAACACGGCGGTGGGCGTGGCCTCCTTCGGCGTGCGCGCCGGTTTCGTCGGCAAGGTGAAGGCGGACGAAACCGGCCGCCATTTCAGCCACGACCTGCGTGCCGTGGGCGTGCATTACGATGTGAAGCCCGCCGAAGACGGGCCCGCTACGGCCCGCAGCTTCATCCTGGTGACGCCGGACGGCGAGCGCTCCATGAACACCTATCTCGGGGCCTGCCAGAACCTCACGCCGGACGACGTGGATCCCGAGACGGTGCGGGCCTCCGCCATCGTCTATCTCGAGGGCTACCTCTGGGATCCCCCGGCCGCCAAGGAAGCCTTCCGCAAGGCGGTCGGCCTCGCGCACGAGGCCGGCAACCGCGTGGCGCTCACGCTCTCCGACGCCTTCTGCGTCGACCGCTATCGCGACGAGTTCCTCGGCCTCATGCGCGACGGCAGCCTCGACATCCTCTTCGCCAACATCCACGAGCTGCAAAGCCTCTACGGCACGTCGAGCGCGGATGCGGCGCTGGCGGCGCTGCGCGAGGAAAGCATCCTCGGCGTCATCACCCGCTCGGCGGAAGGCGCGCTCGTGGTGACGCGGGGCGAAACTCGTGCAGTACCCGCGCATCCGGTGGAGCGCGTGGTCGATACGACCGGAGCGGGCGACCTGTTCGCCGCCGGTTTCATGGCCGGCCTCGCCCGCAATCTGGATCTCGCCGATTGCGCGCGCCTCGGCGGTCTCGCGGCCGCCGAAGTGATCAGCCATATCGGCGCGCGCCCGCAGACGAGCCTGCAGGATCTCGCGCGCCAGCAGGGATTGCTCGCTTAAAGCAACCGGCTCTTCGCCCCGGCGCCCGGCTGCGCCGGAGCGCGTTTGCGCGGGCTCTCGGCTTTGATCGGGCGCCCCTCCATCCGGGCCTGTCCCGTGGGGCAGACCTCGAGCAGCACGCAGCGATCGCAGGCGGGGTTCTTGAAGAAGCACACCCGCTGCCCGTGCAGCATCAGGACCTCGTGGTTGTCGTAGACCTGTTGCGCGTTCCAATCGGGCGGCAGCTGCGCTTCGAGCACCGCATGGGCGGGGCCGACATCGAGGTTCGGCGGGATCAGCCCGGTGCGCTGCGCCACGCGATGATGGTGGCTGTCCACGGGAAGCGCGGCCTTGCGCAAGGTCGAGAACGAGAGCACCGCAGCGCTCGTTTTCGGGCCGACGCCGGGAATGCCCTGCAGCCAAGCACGCGCCTCTTTGACAGGCATGTCGGCCAGGAAATCGAGGGACAGCACGCCGTGCCGCTCCGCGATGGCGCGCAGCACCGCCTGGATGCGCGGCGCCTTCTGCTCCGGCCAAGTGACGCCGCTGATGGTGGCTTCGATGTCTTCGGTCGGCGCATCGCGCACCGATGCCCAATCGGGATAGCGCGCTTTGAGCGCCTTGTAGGCGCGGCCCGAATCCGCGTTGCGCGTGCGATGCGAGAGGAGCGAGGAGACGAGTTCGCTCAACGGGTCGTAGGCGTGGAAGTATGGGATCGGGCACCCATAGACCGCGCAGAGGCGACGATGAATTTCGAGCGCCTTCTCCTTCAGGTCCTGCGGTTCCGTGGCCATGGGGCTGGAATCCGCGAATCGGGGCGGGGGTTCCAAGCCGCCCCTGCGGCATCGCGGGCGCTCGGCGCCCGCGATAGCACCGAAGCTAGAGAATGAACCGGCTCAGATCCGTGTTCTGCGCGAGCGCTTCCACCTGCCCGCGCACGTAAGCGGCATCCACCGTGACGGTCTCGCCGGAGCGGTCGGGGGCCGTGAACGATACCTCGTCCAGCACGCGTTCCAGCACCGTTTGCAGGCGCCGCGCGCCGATGTTCTCGACCGACGAGTTCACGTCGACGGCGACGCGCGCGAGCGCATCGATGGCGTCGTCCGTGAAGTGAAGCGTCACGCCTTCCGTCTGCATCAGCGCCACGGATTGCTTGATGAGGCTCGCCTCCGTTTCCGTGAGGATGCGGCGGAAATCCTCCACCGTGAGCGGCTGCAGTTCGACGCGGATCGGCAGGCGCCCCTGCAATTCGGGCAGCAGGTCCGAGGGCTTCGACACGTGAAACGCACCCGACGCGATGAAGAGGATGTGATCCGTTTTCACCGGCCCGTGCTTCGTCGCCACCGTAGTGCCCTCGATGAGGGGGAGGAGATCGCGCTGCACGCCTTCGCGCGACACGTCGGCGCCGACGCGGCCTTCGCGGTTGCCGGCGATCTTGTCGATCTCGTCCAGAAACACGATGCCGTTGTTCTCCACCTGGCGGATCGCCTCCTGCACGAGGGCGTCCTGATCGAGGAGCTTGTCGGATTCCTCCTGCACCAGGGGTTCGTAGGCTTCCTTCACCGTGGTGCGGCGCACCTTCGAGCGCCCGCCAAGCGCCTTGCCGAGCATGTCGCCGAGATTGATGGCACCCATCGACGCCCCCGGCATGCCGGGAATCTCGAACATCGGCAGGCCCGCGCCCCCGCCGCCGCCGCTCATCTCGAGCTCGATCTCCTTGTCGTCGAGCTCGTTGGCGCGCAGCTTCTTGCGGAAGCTCTCGCGGGTCGCCGCGCTCGACGTGGCACCGACGAGCGCATCGAGCACGCGCTCTTCCGCTGCGAGATGCGCCTTCGCCTGCACCTGCTTGCGGCGCTCGTCCTTCACCAAACCGATGCCGACCTCCACGAGGTCGCGCACGATCTGCTCCACGTCGCGGCCAACGTACCCGACTTCGGTGAACTTCGTGGCCTCGATCTTGAGGAACGGCGCGCCGGCCAAACGCGCGAGGCGACGCGAGATCTCGGTCTTGCCGCAGCCGGTCGGCCCGATCATCAGGATGTTCTTCGGCGCCACCTCTTCCCGCAGGGGCCCGTCGAGTTGCTGACGGCGCCAGCGGTTGCGCAGCGCAATGGCGACCGCGCGCTTCGCATCGTGCTGGCCGACGATGAAGCGGTCGAGTTCGGAGACGATTTCGCGGGGAGAAAAGGTGGTCATTCGGGGCTCTTGGGAAGGGGTGCGTCGCGCGCCAACATGAGCGCGCTGCCATAGACGGTGGTGCGGGTGTCGAAGGGCTCGAAACCTGCGTTCTTGTAAGCGCGGATCGCACGCGCATTGGTGGGGTCGGGGTCGATGACGACGCGCTTGGCGCCGCGCGCGAACAGGCCGTCCACGAAGGCTCGGATCAGGCGCGAGCCGTGGCCGATGCCGACGAGATCGGGCTCGCCGATGAACTGGTCGATGCCGAGCGTTCCCGGCGGCTGATCCCGGTAGGGGTGCCCCTCTTCCGCATGCGGATCGTAGCACTGGATGTAGCCGATGGGCCGGCCGTCGAACTCGACGATGAAGGGCTCGGTCGAGGGATCGGTCATGGCCTCGCGGATTTCCGCGACCTTGTCCTCGACGTCGTCCCACCACTCGGCCACGTGCGGCCGGTCGAGCCAAGCGGCGAGCATCGGCAGGTCGGCGGCGGTCACGGGCCGAAACCGGTAGGGCGTCCCGTCAGGCGGCATCGAGGGTTTCGACCACCACATTGGCGTTGGTGTAGACGCAGATCTCCGCCGCGATGGCGAGGCCCTTGCGCACGATGGCCTCGGCTTCGAGGTCGGAATTCTCGGCCAACGCGCGGGCGGCGGCGAGGGCGTAGTTCCCGCCGGAGCCGATGGCCATCACGCCGCCTTCGGGCTCCAGCACGTCGCCGGCGCCGGAGAGCAGCAGGCTCACCTCCTTGTCGGCGACCAGCATCATGGCCTCCAGCCGGCGCAGATACCGGTCCGTGCGCCAATCCTTGGTGAGTTCCACGCAGGCCCGCGTGAGCTGCCCGGGATATTGCTCGAGCTTCGCCTCGAGCCGCTCGAACAGCGTGAAGGCGTCCGCCGTCGCGCCGGCAAACCCGCCGATCACCGAGCCCTTGGCAAGGCGGCGCACCTTGCGGGCGTTCCCCTTCACGATGGTCTGGCCCAGGCTCACCTGCCCGTCGCCGCCGATGACGACGCGGCCGCCCTTGCGGACCATGAGGATCGTGGTGGCGTGCATCTGGGGGGCGTCGGACACGGGAGAGGGCCTTGGGGAAGAAGCATTCGGGCGGGAAGGCCTGCATGTAGGCATACGGGCAAGCGAATGACAGGGGCCCCATCCCGCGGTGGCGTTTTGACCGCGACGGCCCTCCTCTCCCCGTGTGGCGTTTCCGCGCCCGGCTTGCTAGAAGGCGCGGCCCCGCTTGGGGAGCCCCGCTTCCTAAGGATCGAACCCATGCGCGCCGCGAGCGTCAGCCGCCGCACCGCCGAGACCGATGTGGCCGTGTCCATCGCCCTTGATGGCACCGGAAAAGCCGAGATCGCCACCGGCGTCGGCTTCTTCGACCATATGCTGGAGCTGTTCGCGCGCCACGGGCTTTTCGACCTCACCGTGAAGGTCACGGGGGACCTTCACGTGGACGACCACCACACCGTGGAGGATACGGGGATCGCGCTGGGCCAGGCCTTCCTGCAAGCGCTCGGCGACAAGCGCGGCATCGCGCGCTACGCCGATATCCACCTGCCCATGGACGAGACGCTCTCCCGCGTCGCCCTCGACATTTCGGGCCGGCCCTTCCTCGTCTTCCGCACCACATTCCCGACCCAGAAGATCGGCACCTTCGACACCGAACTCGTGCGGGAATGGTTTCAGGCCTTCGCCATGCAGGCCGGCGTCACGCTCCACGTGGAGACGCTCTACGGCCTGAACAGCCACCACATCGCCGAGAGCTGCTTCAAGGGTCTGGCCCGCGCCTTGCGTGCGGCGGTGGTGGTGGACCCCCGCGAGGGGGGCCGCGTCCCTTCGACCAAGGGCACCCTGTAGGGGCAGGCTGAGAAAACGGGTAGGCTTGCCGCAAGGGCACGCCGCAGGAGCGGTCAGGCGAAAACGGGTAGGCTTGGCCGAGAGCAGGCTGTAGAGGTCGCGCGATGAAAACCTATACCCTTCACGTCAGCCGCGACGCCCGTCCGGGCGATGCCGAGGCGCTCGACCGGGCCACCGTGGTGCAGGACGGCTTCTCCTGGGGCGCGTTCGTCTTCACGGTGCTCTGGTTTCTCGCCCATCGCCTGTGGCTCGCGGCGCTCGGCGTGCTCGTGCTGATGGTGGCCTTCAATGCCGCCTTGCAGGCTCTCGACGTGCGCCCCCTCGCGGCCTTCCTGGCGCAGGCGCTGCTCTCGCTTCTCATCGGCCTGGAGGCGAATTCGCTGCGCCGCTGGACCCTCGCCCGCCGCGGCCGCCCCGCCGTGGACGTGGTCGCGGCCGCGGACCAGGAGGAGGCCGAAACCAAGGCCTTCGCGCGCTGGCTCTCCCGCGACACCGCGCTGCGTCCCGTGGCCTCCGCCGCGCCGCTCACGACGCCGGTGGCGCCCTACCGCAATCCCGATCCGGTGATCGGCTTCTTTCCCGAAGCGGAGCGGAGCCGATGAGCGTGGCTATGATATGCGCGGACGGAGCGGACTCCGTCGGCACGGACCGCCTGGGGAGCCGGGGATGAGCGTCGCGATCATCGATTACGGCTCCGGCAACCTGCATTCGGCGGCCAAAGCGTTCGAGCGCGCGGCGCGGGAAGCGGGGTTGGACGAGACCATCGCGGTCACCTCCGATCCGGACGCGGTCGCCAAGGCCGACCGCATCGTGCTGCCCGGCGTCGGCGCCTTTGCCGATTGCCGGCGCGGCCTCCATGCGGTGCCCGGCATGGTGGAGGCCATGACGGAGGCCGTGCGCGAGCGCGGAAAGCCCTTCTTCGGGGTGTGCGTCGGCATGCAACTCATGGCGACGCGGGGCCTCGAGCACGAAATCTCGCCCGGCCTCGACTGGATCCCGGGCGACGTGCGCGCCATCCGTCCCGACGATCCGGCCCTCAAGATCCCGCATATGGGCTGGAACACCCTGCACCCGCAGCGCGACCACCCCCTGCTCGAGGATATCGACATGGGTCCGAATGGGCTGCACGCCTATTTCGTGCATTCCTACGCCCTCCAGCCCGCCAGCATGAACGACGTGGTGGCGGTCACGGCCTATGGCGAGCCTGTCACGGCGATCGTGGCCCGGGACAACATGGTGGGCGCGCAATTCCACCCCGAGAAGAGCCAGACGCTCGGGCTCAAGCTCATCGGCAATTTCCTGCAATGGCGCCCATGAGCGCTCGCTCGAACACCTGAAGGTTTGATCTGTTGATCCTTTTCCCCGCCATCGACCTCAAAGAGGGCCGCTGCGTTCGCCTCGTCCAGGGCGACATGGAGCAGGCCACCGTCTTCAACGACGACCCGGCCGCGCAGGCCGCGAGCTTCGAGCGCCAGGGTTTCGAGTGGCTGCATGTGGTCGATCTCGACGGGGCCTTTGCCGGCAAACCGATGAACGGCGCTGCGGTCGACGGCATTCTCCGGGACGTGCGGATTCCGGTGCAGCTCGGCGGCGGCATCCGCGACATGAAGACGGTGGAGGGCTGGCTCGCCAAGGGCGTCGCCCGCGTGATCATCGGCACGGCGGCCGTGCGCGATCCCGACTTCGTACGCGAGGCGGCGCGGCTCCATCCGGGCCGGATCGCGGTCGGCATCGACGCCAAGGACGGGCGCGTGGCCGTGGAGGGCTGGGCCCAAACCTCCACGCTCACCGCGGAGGAGCTCGGCCGCCGCTTCGAGGACGCGGGCGTCGCCGCCCTCATCTACACCGACATCGCCCGCGACGGCGTGCTCAAGGGCCTCAACATTCCCATGACGCTGGGCCTCGCCCGCGCGGTCCAGATCCCGGTGATCGCCTCGGGCGGCCTTGCCTCCATGGCCGATATCGAGCGCCTGACCCAGCCCGACTGCGCGGTTCTGGCGGGCGCCATTTCCGGCCGCGCGCTCTACGACGGGCGCATCGACCCCGCCGCGGCGCTGGCGCGCCTCAAGGCCGTCCGGCGCGTGCCGGCTTAACATTCGAGCCCATCATGCTGAAAGTTCGCCTCATTCCCTGCCTCGACGTGAAGGACGGGCGCGTCGTGAAGGGCGTGCAGTTCGTGGATCTGCGCGATGCGGGCGATCCGGTCGAGGCCGCCAAGGCCTACGACGCCGCCGGCGCCGACGAACTCTGCTTCCTCGACATTACGGCGAGTCACGAGGCCCGCGGCATCCTCCTCGACGTGGTGCAGCGTACCGCGGAAGCCTGCTTCATGCCGCTCACCGTCGGCGGCGGCGTGCGCACGGTCGAGGACATCCGCGCGCTCCTGCTCGCCGGCGCCGACAAGGTGTCGATCAACACCGCCGCGGTGAAGAACCCCGATTTCGTGCGCGAGGCCGCGGAAAAGTTCGGCAGCCAGTGCATCGTAGTGGCGATCGACGCCAAGCGCGTCTCAGGCGAGGGCGAACCGGAGCGTTGGGAGATCTTCACCCATGGGGGCCGTACCGCCACCGGCATCGACGCGGTGGCCTTCGCGAAGAAGGTCGCGTCCCTCGGCGCCGGGGAACTGCTCGTCACCTCCATGGATCGCGACGGCACCAAGGGCGGCTACGACTTGGCCCTCATCCGCTCCATCGCGGATTCAGTGTCGGTGCCCGTCATCGCGTCGGGGGGCGTCGGCAACCTCGACCACCTGGTGGAAGGCGTGCGCGACGGCCATGCGAGCGCGGTGCTCGCCGCCTCGATCTTCCACTTCGGCACCTACGCGATCGGCGAGGCCAAGGCCTTCATGGCCGAGGCCGGCCTCAAGATGCGCCTCGACCCGCCGGACGTTTCGCCGGCCAGCCTCCGGGCGGGGGCTCTCGCGGGATGAACGCCTTCACCCTCGACGACCTCGCCCGCATCGTGGCCGAGCGGGCGGCGGCCCCTCCGGACGCCTCCTACACTGCGAAGCTCATCGCCGGCGGTCCCGCGCGGGCGGCCAAGAAGCTCGGCGAGGAAGCCGTGGAGGCGGCGATCGCCGCCGTTCAGGGTGACCGGGCGGCGCTGACCGCGGAAGCCGCCGACGTGCTCTATCATCTCCTCGTCGTGTTGCAGGGAGCCGGCATCCCATTGCAGGATGTGCTCGCCGAATTGGAGCGGCGCACCGCGCAATCGGGCCTCGCCGAAAAGGCCGCCCGCAGCCCCTCGTGACCGCAAAGGATCAAGCGTCGCATGGATCAGGCGAGCGCGGCTCCGTCTCCCGACGGGGCGCTGTCCCCCTACCGTACCTTCACCCGTGATGAATGGGCGCGGCTGCGCGCCGACGCGCCGCTGACCCTCGGCGCCGAGGAGGTGCTGCAGTTGCAGTCCCTGAACGATCCGATCTCGCTGGACGAGGTGATCGCGATCTATCTGCCGCTCTCGCGGCTCCTCTCCCTTTACGTCGCCGCGACGCAGGGGCTGTTCAAGGCGACGCAACGCTTTCTGCTCGCGGAGAACGAGGGCAAGGTCCCCTACATCATCGGCGTGGCGGGCTCGGTGGCGGTGGGCAAATCCACCACCGCCCGCGTGCTGCAGGCGCTCCTCGCCCGCTGGCCCAACACCCCGAAGGTGGGCCTCGTCACCACGGACGGGTTCCTGCTGCCCAATGCGGACCTCACCCGGCTCGGGCTCATGGAGCGCAAGGGTTTTCCCGAGAGCTACGATACCAGCAAGCTCCTGCGGTTTCTGGCCGACATCAAGGCCGGCAAGCGCAACGTTCAGGCGCCCCTCTACTCGCACCTCGTCTACGACGTGGTGCCGGGCGAGGAGACGGTGATCGACCGCCCCGACATCCTCATCGTCGAGGGCCTGAACGTGCTCCAGCCCGCGCGCCTCCCGAAGGACGGGCAGGCGATCCCCTTCGTGTCGGATTACTTCGATTTCTCGGTCTACATCGATGCGGACGAAAACGACCTGCACCGCTGGTATGTGAGCCGCTTCCTGCGCTTGCGGCACACGGCCTTCCGCGACCCGCTCTCGTATTTCCGGCGCTACGCGGAAATCTCGGAGGAAGAGGCCATCAAGGTGGCCGAAGGGCTGTGGACCCGCATCAACCTCCTGAACCTGCGCGACAACATCCTGCCGACCCGCCAGCGGGCGAGCCTCATCCTGCGCAAAGGCGCGAGCCACCGGATCGAGCAGGTCTCGCTGCGGCGGCTCTAGGACGATCCCTCCCCGCCAGGGGAGGGTGCCCCGGAGGGGCGGGTGGGGTGAACCACCCACTTCCCAGGATTGAGCTCTCATCCCACCCGACCTCGCTCACGCGAGGCCACCCTCCCTTGGGCCGGGGAGGGACGATGCTACTTCGCCGCGATCACCGCGATCTCGACGGTGTATTGCGGCGAGGCGAGCTTCGCCTCGACGGTGGCGCGGGCGGGCGCGTTGCCGGGCGATACCCAGGCGTCCCACACCGCATTCATTTCCTGGAATGCGCCGATGTCGGTGAGCCAGATATTGGCCATGAGCAGCCGCGACTTGTCGGTGCCGGCCTCGGCCAGGAGGCCGTCAATGATGGAGAGGATGTCCCGGGTCTGCTCGGTCACGCTCTTGCCGGCGGCGTTCTGCGACACCTGGCCCGAGAGATAAACCGTGTTGCCGTGCACCACGGCGCCGCTCATGCGCGGACCGGGCTTGATGCGCTGGATGCTGGTGTCTTGCGAGAATTCGGCGCGTCCGACGGTCATGGGTGCTCTCCTGGTTCGAGCGCCCTTCTGACTTCACACGGCCGGAGAAACAAGAGCCTTCAGTAGAGCGTCTGCCTCACGCGGGCGGGGAGCGCCTCGTCGTAGGCCTGGCCGTCGAAGCCCGCACTCAAGGCCGCCAGCATCTCGCCGGCGCTCGGCACCGGGCGTTTCTTGCGCTCGATCGGATCCCAGAGCCTTGAGCGCACGATCGCGCGCGAGCACTGGAAGAACACCGTTTCGACCGCGATCACGAGCACGGATCGCGGCTGCTTGCCCTGGACCTCGAAGCTCGCCAGCAGATCGGGAGCCACCGAAATCCGCGCGCGGCCATTCACCCGCAGGGTCTCGCCGACGCCGGGGATGAGGAACAGAAGCGCGACCTGCGGATCGCTCAGCACATTGCGCAAGGAATCGATGCGGTTGTTGCCGCGCCGGTCCGGCAGCATCAGCGTGCGCTCGTCCCTCACGCGGACAAAGCCGGGCTCGTCGCCTCGCGGCGAGCAGTCGAGACCCTCGGGGCCCATGGTGGCGAGCGCCGCAAACGGCGCGCCCTCGACGAAGGCGCGATATTCCGCCGTGAGCCGATCCGTCTCCTTCACCCGCGAGGCCGTGTTCACTTCGCCGTAGAGGGCTTCGAGCTGATCGAGGGATGTGACGAAGTCCAGCATGCCTGTTCCGCAACGAAAAACCCCCGCATCTTACGATGCGGGGGCTTGAGGTGTTCGAGGCTTATTCGCCGGCGGCCTGCTGGCGCTCGCGGGTCTTTTCCGCTTCGCGCTCGGCCTTGAGCTTCTCGGTGATGTCCTCGCCGGTCTCCTGGTCGACGACCTTCATGGAGAGGCGGACCTTGCCGCGCTCGTCCATGCCGAGGAACTTCACCTTCACCTTGTCGCCTTCCTTGACCACGTCGTTCACCTTGGCGACGCGGCGCGGGGCGAGTTCAGAGATGTGGACGAGGCCGTCGCGCGAACCGAAGAAGTTCACGAAGGCGCCGAACTCCATCACCTTCACGACGGTGCCCTCGTAGATCACGCCCTGCTCCGGCTCCGCCACGATGGAGCGGATCCAGTTGTAGGCCGCCTTGATGGACTTGCCGTCGGCGGACGCGATCTTGATGAGGCCGTCGTCGTTGATGTCGATCTTGGCGCCGGTCTTCTCCACGATCTCGCGGATGACCTTGCCGCCCGAACCGATGACCTCGCGGATCTTGTCCACGGGGATCTGCATCGTCTCGATGCGCGGCGCATGCTCGCCGAGTTCCGCGCGGGGAGCCGTCAGAGCCTTGTTCATCTCGCCGAGAATATGGGCGCGACCTTCCTTGGCCTGATCGAGCGCGACGCGCATGATCTCTTCGGTGATGCCGGCGATCTTGATGTCCATCTGGAGCGAGGTGATGCCCTGCTCCGTGCCGGCCACCTTGAAGTCCATGTCGCCGAGGTGATCCTCGTCGCCGAGGATGTCCGACAGCACCGCGAAGCGCTCACCCTCGAGGATGAGGCCCATGGCGATGCCGGCCACCGGACGGCGCAGGGGCACGCCGGCGTCCATCATCGCAAGGGACGCGCCGCACACGGACGCCATGGAGGACGAGCCGTTCGACTCCGTGATCTCGGACACCACGCGAAGGGTGTACGGGAACTCGTGGGAGGCCGGCAGCATCGGGTGGATGGCGCGCCAGGCGAGCTTGCCGTGGCCGATTTCGCGGCGGCCCGGCGAGCCCATGCGGCCCGTCTCGCCCACGGAATAGGGCGGGAAGTTGTAGTGCAGCAGGAAGGTTTCCTTGCGGGTGCCCTCGAGCTGGTCGATGAACTGCTCGTCCTCGCCGGTGCCGAGCGTGGTCACCACGAGCGCCTGCGTCTCGCCGCGGGTGAACAGCGCCGAGCCGTGGGTGCGGGGCAGGATGCCGACCTCCGCCACGATCGGGCGCACGGTGCGCACGTCGCGGCCGTCGATGCGCTTGCCCTCGTCGAGGATGTTCCAGCGCACGACCTTGGCCTGGGCGTCCTTGAACACCGCCTTGACCTTCTCGGGCTCGAAGCGGGCCTCGCCGTCGGCCGGAACGAGCTCCGCCATCACGCGCGCCTTCACGGCATCGACGGCGGCGTAGCGGTCCTGCTTCTTGGTGAGCTTGTAGGCCTCGCGCAGATCCTTCTCGGCAATGGCGAGCACGGCCTGCTCGATCTCGGAGACGTCGGCCGGCTGGAAGTCGCGCGGCTCCTTCGCGGCCTTCTCGGCCAGACGGATGATCGCCTCGATCACGGGCTGGAAGTGCTTGTGGCCGAACATCACGGCCCCGAGCATCACGTCTTCCGCGAGCTCCTTGGCTTCCGACTCGACCATGAGCACGGCATCGGCCGTTCCGGCGACCACGAGATCGAGGACGGTCTCCTCCATCTCCTGGAGCGGCGGGTTCAGGCGGTACTGGCCGCCGATATAGCCGACGCGCGCGGCGCCGATCGGGCCCATGAAGGGCACGCCCGAGAGCGTGAGGGCGGCGGAGGCCGCCACCATGCCGACGATGTCGGGATCGTTCTCGAGATCGTGCGAGAGCACGGTCACGACAACCTGGGTGTCGTTCTTGTAGCCCTCGACGAAGAGGGGGCGGATCGGACGGTCGATGAGGCGGGAGACCAGCGTCTCCTTCTCGGTCGGACGGCCCTCGCGCTTGAAATAGCCGCCGGGGATGCGGCCGGCCGCGTAGGTGCGCTCCTGGTAGTTCACCGTGAGCGGGAAGAAGTCGAAGCCGGGCTTCGGCTCCTTGGCGGACACGACGGTGGCGAGCACCGTGGTCTCGCCGTAGGTGGCGACGACGGCGCCATCGGCCTGACGGGCCATCTTGCCGGTCTCGAGGACGAGCTTGCGCCCGCCCCAAATGAGTTCTTCGCGTTGAGTATCGAACATATGGGCCTTCTTTCAGCGGTCGGCGGCGACGACGGATCGGGTTGGATCGGTCAGGGGCCGCGCGGTGCGGTCAGCGGCGGCTCGATGCCATGAGCAAGACGGCAAGAGGCTCAAGCTTCATGAGCCGAAGCCCCTTGCGATCCTGCCATGGTCATCGCGTCGTCCGCGGGTTCAGTTCAGGGCCCCTGCCCCGAACCGAGAGGCCGCCCGGAGCGAGCCCGGGCGGCAAGGTCGTTGTCGAAGCTTAGCGGCGGATGCCGAGCTTCTCGATGAGCGAGCGGTAGCGCGCCTCGTCCTTCCGCTTCAGGTAGTCGAGGAGCGAACGGCGCTGGGAGACGAGCTTCAGGAGGCCACGACGGGAATGGTTGTCCTTCGTGTGGGTCTTGAAGTGCCCGGTGAGGTTGGTGATGCGCTCGGTCAGGATCGCAACCTGCACCTCGGGGGAGCCGGTATCGCCTGCGCCGCGCGCATGTTCCGCCATCAGCGCAGTCTTGCGCTCAGCCGTAATCGACATCGGGTTATCCTTTCTGTTGGATGGTGTGGGCCCGCTCTTGGGAGCTAAGGGCCGTGGGCGCTCGCAGCGGCCGGGCCGGGATGTCGTCCAGCGCGGTCGGATGTGCGAACGCATTCCGCGAGGGTCTCTTGCGGAAGCCGGCACCATACACGAAACCGCCCCCAAAGCCAGAGAAATCGTTCCTCGGCCGAGGTTGCGGGAGAGCAGGTTCGCTCCTCCCGCCGGGGCCGGGGCCAGCGACGCCGCGCCGCTCCGGGCTTGGCTGGAACCAGGGTGCCGGGCCTTCCGTTGACGCGACGTTCCCTAGCGTCAACCTGGAGAAGGCCCATGGCCAATACAATGACGGATCTGACCGGATCCGAGACCGCCCATTCGATCTTCATCACGGGCCTCGTGAACGCGCATGCGCTCGAGAAGCAGGCCATGCAGATCATGAACCGGCAGATCGAGCGCCTCGAGCGCTATCCCGAGATGGAGCAGATCCTGCGCCAGCACGCGATCGAGACCGAGGAGCAGATCCGCCGGCTCGACGAGATCCTCCATGGCTTCGGCGAGGACCGCTCGCTGCTCAAGGACACCGTGACCCAGATCATGGGCAACCTCGGGGCCATCGCCCACTCGACCATGGCGGACGAGATCCTGAAGGACACCTTCACCAACCACGCTTTCGAGAATTTCGAGATCGCGGCCTACAAGTCCCTCATCGCCATGGCCGAAGCGAACGGGCACAACCACGTGCTCGCACCCCTTCAGCAGACCCTGAAGGAGGAGCAGAAGACGGCTCAGCTGATCCACGATCAGATCGAGAACATCACCCGCCGCTACATGATGCTGGAGACCTCCGGCCAGCAGGCGAAGATGTAAGATGATGGTCCCTCCCCTTCGCGGGGAGGGCTGGGGGGTGGGGAGAGGGCGGTGAGTCCTTGACCCCGCACCCCGTCGTTTGGCGCCGCTCCCTCCTGCAAAGAGGAGGGCGAGGGCGCCTCACGCGCCGAGGTTGAAGACCCGGTGGGGGACCAGTTCCCCCCGCTCGACGTCGCCGACCGCGACGAGGATGCCGTTGCAGGTGGCATAGACCTTTCCCGAGAGCGGCGCGTCGCGGCCGCGCAGGATGATGGACTGGCCGCGCATCAGGCGCCCCGCCATGTCGCGGCTCACCGCGATCGAGGGGATTTCGGAGAGCGCCGTCTCCACGGCGCGCAGGGCGGCCGGATCGGCGGCGACGTCGTCCACCGCCACCGCATCGGCCTCCGCGAAGGGCCCCACCCGCGTTCGACGCAGCGCGGCGATATGGCCGAGGCAGCCGAGGGCCCGACCGAGGTCGCGGGCGATGGCGCGCACATAGGTGCCCTTGCCGCAATCGGCCTCCAGCACGGAGCGGTTGCCCTCATGGGCCACCACGGCCAGCCGGTCGATCTCGACGGTGCGGGGCTGCAATTCCACCACCTCGCCATCCCGGGCGAGGTCGTAGGCGCGCTCCCCCTGGATCTTGATGGCGGAAAAGCGCGGCGGCACCTGCTGGATGGAGCCCGTGAATCGCCCCAGGAGCGCCTCCACGGCCGCGCGCTCCGGCACCTGGCCGGTGGCTTCGACGACACGGCCCTCGGCATCGTCGGTGTCGGTTTCCGTGCCCCATTCCACGGTGAACACATAGGATTTGCGCCCGTCCATCACGAAGGGCACGGTTTTCGTGGCTTCGCCGAGGGCAATCGGGAGGATGCCGGAGGCCAGGGGGTCGAGGGTCCCTGCATGGCCGGCCTTCTTCGCCGAAAGCGCCCGCTTCACCGCCGCGACCGCATGGGTCGAGGTCATGCCGACGCCCTTGTCGAGGACGATCCAGCCGTTCACGTCGCGCTTCTTCGGGCGGTCGTGGTGCCGGCGGCTCGGGCCGTCGTGGGGCATGCGATTGTCGGGCCGTTGAGGCGCGCTCTCGCCCGTCACCGGGTCGTGATGCCGGCGCTGCGGGTCGTCCTGGTTCATGGGGCAGCCCTATTCGTCGTTGTCTTCGGCAGAATCGTCGGGCGCCGTGTCCCGGCGGACCTTCTCGCTCCGCAGCAGCGCGTCGATGCGGGCCGCCTCGTCGAAGCTGTCGTCGCGGCGAAAGCGCAGCTCGGGAGCGAATTTGAGGTTTACCCGGCGGGCCACCTCCTGGCGCAGCACCTTCTTGTGGCGCTCGAGCGCCTGGATCACTGCGGTCTCGTCTCGCCCGCCGAGCGGCATCACATAGGCCGTCGCGAGCTTGAGATCGGGCGACATGCGCACCTCGGGGATGGTGATCACGTGGCGCGTGATCACGTCGTCCTGGATGTCGCCGCGGGCGAGCACCTCGGCGAGGGCATGCCGCACGAGTTCGGCCACGCGCTGCTGGCGCTGCGAGGGTCCGGTGGATTGTTCGAAACGTTTAGCCATGGTCTGTCCTCCGGGATTGGACCGGATCCTTCAAAACGAGATGGCCGGGACGAGCCCGGCCATCGTGAGTTCCTAGCCGAAGCGGGCGGCTTACAGCGACCGCTTCACCTCTTCCACGCGGTAGCACTCGATCACGTCGCCGACGCGCATGTCCTGGTAGGTCTCGAAGGACATACCGCATTCCTGGCCCGCGGTGACCTCGCGCGCATCGTCCTTGAAGCGCTTGAGCTGCGAGAGCCGGCCTTCGTGGATCACCACGTTGTCGCGGATCAGGCGCACATGGGCGCCGCGCTGGACCACGCCGTCGAGGACGCGGCAACCCGCGATCTTGCCGACCTTCGAGACGTTGAAGATCTCGAGGATCTGGGCTTCGCCGAGGCGCTCCTCGCGGAGCGTGGGGGCGAGGAGGCCCGACATGGCCGCCTTCACGTCATCCACGAGGTCGTAGATGATGTTGTAGTAGCGGATCTCGACCCCCGCCCGCTCGGCCGCCTCGCGGGCTTCCTTATGGGCGCGGACGTTGAAGCCGAGCACCACGGCACCGGACGCGCCGGCAAGCGTGATGTCGGATTCCGTGATGCCGCCGACGCCCGAATGCAGCACGCGGGCCGCAACCTCTTCGTTGCCGGCCTTTTCGAGCGCGTTGACGATGGCTTCCACTGAACCCTGCACGTCGCCCTTGACGACGAGCGCGAATTCCTTGCGGCCGGCGCCCTCCTTGAGGTCGCGCATCATCTCGGCGAGCGTGCGCGAACCGGTGCCGCGAGCGGCCTGCAGATCGCGCTTCTGGCGCTGACGATACTCGGTGACCTCGCGGGCACGGGCTTCCGATTCCACCACGGCGACGCGATCGCCCGCTTCCGGGGTGCCGTTGAAGCCCAGCACCTCGACCGGAACCGAGGGACCGGCCTCCTTGATGCCTTCGCCGAGATCGTTCACGAGGGCGCGGACGCGGCCCCATTCGGCGCCGGCCACCACGATGTCGCCGGTGCGGAGCGTCCCGCGCTGCACGAGCACGGTGGCCACGGGACCACGGCCGCGATCAAGCTTCGCCTCGATGACGGTGCCTTCGGCGGGACGGTCCGGATTGGCGCGCAGCTCCAGGATTTCCGACTGCAGCTGCAAGCCGCCGAGGAGATCTTCGAGGCCCTGGCCTGTCTTCGCAGACACCTCGAATTCGAGGGTGTCGCCACCCATGGATTCCACCACGATCTCGTGGTTGAGGAGCTCGGTGCGCACCCGCTGCGGGTTGGCGTCGGGCTTGTCGACCTTGTTGATCGCCACGATGAGCGGAACCCGCGCGGCCTTGGCGTGGGAGATCGCTTCTGCGGTCTGGGGCATGACGCCGTCATCGGCCGCCACCACGAGCACCACGATGTCCGTGACCTTGGCGCCGCGGGCGCGCATGGCCGTGAACGCCGCGTGGCCGGGCGTGTCGATGAAGGTGATCTTGCCGCCGAGCGGCGAGGTCACCTGATAGGCGCCGATATGCTGGGTGATGCCGCCGGCCTCGCCCGAGACCACGTTGGTCTTGCGGATCGCATCCAGCAGCGAGGTCTTGCCGTGGTCGACGTGGCCCATGATGGTCACGACGGGCGGGCGCGACTCCAGGTGATCGTCCACGTCCGGGGTGTCGAAGAGGCCTTCCTCGACGTCCGATTCCGCGACGCGCTTCACCGTGTGGCCGAGTTCCTCGGCGATGAGCTGAGCCGTGTCCGCATCGATCACGTCCGTGATCTTGTGCATTTGGCCCTGCTTCATGAGCATCTTGATCACGTCCACGCCGCGCTCCGACATGCGGTTCGCGAGCTCCTGGATCGTGATCGTCTCCGGAATGACCACCTCACGGGCGATCTTTTCCTTCTGCTCCACATTGCGGTGGCCGAGCAGACGCTGGTTGCGGCGGCGGAAGGCCGCGAGCGAGCGGGTGCGCTCGTCCTCGCCGGAGGTGGCGGTGGCGAGCGTCAGGCGGCCGCGGCGGCGCTCCTCGCCGGGAGCGGCCTTGGGGGCCTTCGGCACGGCCGCGGGCTTCGCGGCGACGCCCGGACGGCGCAGGGTCCGCGGAGCGTCGTCGTCCGTGGCGGTGCGCGCAGCCGCGCCCGGAGCCGGGCGGGCCGCTGCGGCGGGCGCAGCACCGGCGGGCTTCGCGGTTTCCGTGCGCGTCGGCGCCGCCGGAGCGGGGGCCGGACGGGCCATGAAATTCAGGTTCTGGGGCTTGCGTGCATCGAGCGCCCGGGTGACGGGCGAGGCCGCGCGGGCCTCGGCGGCGGTGGGGGCCGCACGCTGGGGCACGGCCTCTTCGCCCAGGCGGCGGCGAGCCTCGTCCTCGGCGCGACGCTTGCGCTCGTCTTCCTGGCGGCGGCGATCCTCTTCCTCGCGCTTGCGGGCCTCGGCGGCGGCGCGCTCCTTGGCTTCGCTGGCCTCCCGATCGGCACGGCGCTTCGCCTCGTCCTCCTGGACGCGGCGATCCTCTTCCTCGCGGCGCTTGGCATCGGCGAGAGCGCTCGCGCGGGCGTCGCGCTCCTGATCCGAAAGGGTGCGGAGCACCACCCCCGAACGGGCGGCGTTCGATGCGGCCGCGGCAGGGCGCGCGGCCGGCGCAGGCGCGCGGGGGGCGGCAGCCGGAGCGGCCGCTGCCGCCGGCGGGGCAGCCGGAGCCGGTGCCGGCTGGGGCGCCGCCTTCGCGGCGGGCGCCTGGGGAGCGGGCGCCTCCTTGGCGGGCGGGGCAGTGCCCGGACCCACGACGCGACGCTTCACCGTCTCGACCACAACCGCCTTGGAGCGGCCATGGGAGAAGCTCTGGCGCACCACGCCTTGCTCGACGGGGCGCTTCAGCGTCAGCGTCTTGGGCGACATATGCAGCGTCTTGTCGCCCGGGTTCTTGGTGTCACTCATTCAGTTCGGATCCTGAGGGTCTCAAATCATCGGGGTCGCCGGACCCCTCGGGGGACCCAGCCTGATCGGCTTCGCCGCCGCAGAAGCTGCGGTAACGACGCCAACGCATGAGAAAGCCGTCGCTCCCGGCACCCGCGACGAGGGCAGCATGTATCACATGAGACCGGCCCAATGCCAAATCCAATTCGTCTCCCGACAAATCGGTAATGACCGGGACACCCGATATGGCGTCGCCGAACCGTTTTCTCAAGGCGTTCGTCAGCTTTCGCCGCCCGTCATCGGCCGCTTCCGTGGCATGAATAAGGGCGACGAGCGGCTTTTCGGCGATGGTGGACTCCACTTTGCCGAATCCGGTCACCACCTGGCCCGCCTTGTTGGCGAGCGATAGGAACTGGCGCAGGTCGGTGCGCAGCGCCGCCGCGACATCGTCGGCCAAGCCTGGCGCCGCCTTCACCTCCGCCTTGAAGGCGCGGCTGAACAGGCGCCGCTTCACGGCCTCGGCTACCATTCCCCGCGTGGCCGTCACCCACACGCCGCGGCCGGGGAGCTTGTGCCTCAGATCCGGCACCACCTCGCCACCCGGGGCAAGCACGAAGCGGATCATGTCCGCGGGCGCCTTCGCCTCGCGGGTCACGATACAGGTGCGCTCGGGCTCGTGGCGGGGCATGGAACGGGTGAGTAGCGAGTGGTGAGTGGCGAATGGTGGGGGCAGTGGCTCGGGTAAGAACCGGGCTAACCCGGCTCTTCCACTCGCTATTCGCCACTCACCATTCGCCTGTTTTTTACGTCGGTTGCGCTTCCGTCTCGGCCTCTTCCTCGGTGCCCTCGGTTTCCACCGGGGCCTCGATCCAGCCGGCCTTCACGCGCGCCGCCATGATCATGGCTTCCGCATCCGTGCGGGAGAGCTCGAAGCCGTCGAGCGCCCCCTTGTGGCGGACGGCCTCGGGGCCGCGGCCTTCCGTCCAGCCCACGAGATCGTCCGTGGCGCAGCCCGCGAGGTCCTCGACGGTCTTGATGTCGTTCTCGCCGAAGGCCACCAGCATCGGCGTCGTGACGCCGTCCACGTCCTTGAGCTCGTCCGCGACGCCGAGTTCCTGGCGGCGTCCCTCCTGCTCGGCTTCGATGCGGGCGAGGTATTCCTGGGCGCGGGCCTGGATCTCGGCCGCGGTGTCCTCGTCGAAGCCCTCGATGTTGGCGACTTCCTGGGGTTCCACATAGGCGAGTTCCTCGACCGAGCGGAAGCCTTCGGACGCGAGGAGCTGGCCCACCACCTCGTCCACGTCGAGGGCGTTCATGAAGAGCTCGGTGCGAGCCGCGAATTCCTTCTGGCGGCGCTCCGACTCCTCGGCCTCGGTGAGGATGTCGATGTCCCAGCCGGTGAGCTGCGAGGCCAGGCGCACGTTCTGGCCGCGGCGGCCGATGGCGAGCGAGAGCTGGTCGTCGGGAACCACCACCTCGATGCGGTCGGCTTCCTCGTCGAGCACCACCTTCACGACTTCTGCGGGCTGGAGCGCGTTCACGATGAAGGTGGCCTGATCGACCGACCAGGGGATGATGTCCACCTTCTCGCCCTGCAATTCGCCCACCACCGCCTGGACGCGGGAGCCGCGCATGCCGACGCAGGCGCCGACGGGGTCGATGGAGGAATCGCGCGAGGTCACGGCGATCTTGGCGCGGGAGCCCGGATCGCGGGCCACGGCCTTCACCTCGACGATGCCGTCGTAGATCTCCGGCACTTCCTGGGCGAAGAGCTTCGCCATGAACTGCGGATGGGTGCGGGAGAGGAAGATCTGCGGTCCGCGCGTCTCGCGGCGCACGTCGAAGAGGTAGGCGCGGATGCGGTCGCCCGGACGGAAGGTCTCGCGGGGGATGAGCTCGTCGCGGCGCACGATGGCTTCGCCACGGCCGAGGTCCGCGATCACGTTGCCGTATTCGACGCGCTTCACGACGCCGTTCACGACCTCGCCGATGCGGTCCTTGTACTCCTGGTACTGCCGGTCGCGTTCGGCGTCGCGCACCTTCTGGACGATCACCTGCTTCGCCGATTGCGCGGCGATGCGGCCGAAATCGAACGGCGGCAGGGTTTCGGAGATGGCGTCGCCGATCTGCGCGGCCGGGTTGCGCTTGCGCGCTTCCGAGATCGGGATCTCGCGCGAGTCGTTCTCGACCGCCGCATCGTCCACGACGAGCAGGTGGCGCGAGAGGCGAAGCTCGCCCGTCTTCGGGTGGATCTCCGCATGCACGTCCGTTTCGGCGCCGTAGCGCGAGCGGGCGGCCTTGGCGATCGCGTCCGCCATGGCGTCGAGCACGATCTGCTTGTCGATCACCTTCTCGCGCGCGACCGCGTCCGCGATCTGCAAGAGTTCCAGCCTGTTGGCGCTGACGGCCATCGGGGTTTCTCCCTAAAACGTTCGATTTGATGGAGGTTTAGTGAGCCCGCCCCGGTGTGTCCGGCGCGGTTTCGGCTTCGTCGTCCTCGGCTTCGTCCTCTGCGGGAGCGGTGCCGCGGCGCAAGGATTCGCGGATGAGTTCGTCGGTGAGCACGAGGCGCGCCTCGCCGAGATCGGCGAGGTTGAGATGCACGAGGGCCTCCTCGCCCGCCTTCACGTCCGGCAATTCGATGGCGACCCGGCTGCCCTCGACGCCGCGGATGAGGCCGCGGTAGCGCTTGCGGCCCTCCACGGGCACGGCCATCTCGATCTTCACCTCGTAGCCGGCCCAGCGGTCGAAATCGCTGGCGCGCACCATCGGCCGGTCGATGCCGGGCGAGGAGACTTCGAGGTAATAGGCGCGGCCGATCGGGTCCTCGAGATCGAGCACCGGCGAGATCGCCCGGCTCACGGTCTCGCAATCGGCCACCGACATGGTGCCGTCGGGCCGCTCGGCCATGATCTGGACGGTGCAGCCGTTGGTGCCCGTGACCTTCACGCGCACGAGGCGGAAGCCGAGGTCCTCGACCACGGGTTCGATGATGGCTGTGACGCGGGCCGCCACGCCGGATTCGGTGATCAGACGCTTTTCGTTGTCGCTCATCGCTGCCGTTTTCAGCTCTGCTGCTCGGTCAGCCCGGGGCCCAGAAACAAAAAAGAGCGGACCCCGGGGGGCCCACTCACGAACCGCAGCTTAACGCTGCAACCAGAGCTGACGGCGATTAGGTACCAATTCCGGAGCCAAAACGCAAGTCTGAACGCGCGCCGCAACGCTGTTCGAGCTTAGCCGGCGACCCGCTCGAAGGTGAGGTAGGACGGCACGCGGCCCTCGCGCAGGGCCTTGGCCTCGTAGCGCGTGCCGGGCCAGCCGTCCCAGGGGCGGCGCCAATCGTCGGGGCCTTGCGCCGTCCAGCGGAAATCGTCGGAGCGCAGCGCCCGCACGAGCACCCAGCCGATGTAATCGTCGATGTCGCTGGCAAAGCGCAGGGTTCCGCCGGGCTTCAGGATGCGGGCCAGGGCCGCGAGGGTGTCGTCGGAGACGAGGCGGCGCTTGCGCTGGCGGCGCTTGGGCCAGGGGTCGGGATAGAGGATCACCACCCGGTCGAAGGCGGCGTCGGGCAGGCGGGGCAGGAGCTTGGTGACGTCGTCGTCCCACACCCGCACATTGGCGAGGTCCTCGGCCTCCACCACGGCGAGAAGCTTCGCCATGCCGTTCAGATAAGGCTCGCAGCCGATGAAGCCGGTGTCCGGGTTGGCGCGGGCTGCAGCCGCGAGGTGTTCGCCGCCGCCGAAGCCGATCTCGAGGTGCAGGGTCTCGTAGGCTTCGATCCCGGCGAGGGGGTCGGCGGGATCCACGCGCAGGCGCGGCAGGACGGTCGCGACGAGGCGCTCCTGTCCTGGCCTGAGGGTTTTCCCCTTGCGGCGTCCGTAAAACGCGCCGCCTTCCGTGCTGTCGGGGGACGCGCCCGTGGGGTCCTGATCTGGGCTCACGGGCGCGTTTCGACTCCTTACGCGAGGGCGGACTTCAAGGCCGGCACGAGGTCCACCTTCTCCCAGGAGAAGGAGCCGTCGTTCTGCGCCGCGCGGCCGAAGTGGCCGTAAGAGGCGGTCTTGGCGTAGATCGCCTTGTTGAGATCGAGATGGGTGCGGATGCCGCGGGGCGAGAGGTCCATCACGTCCATGAGCACGCCCTCGAGCCGCCCCTCGTCCACCTGGCCCGTGCCGTGCAGGTTGGCGTAGATCGACAGGGGCTTCGCCACGCCGATCGCGTAGGAGAGCTGGATCGTGCAGCGCCCGGCGAGGCCCGCCGCCACCACGTTCTTGGCCAGATACCGCGCCGCGTAGGCGGCCGAGCGGTCCACCTTGGTGGGATCCTTGCCGGAGAACGCGCCGCCGCCGTGCGGGGCCGCGCCGCCGTAGGTGTCCACGATGATCTTGCGGCCGGTGAGGCCCGTGTCGCCGTCCGGACCGCCGATCACGAACTTGCCCGTGGGGTTCACGTGCCAGACGGTCTCGTTGGAGATCCAGCCCTGAGGCAGCGCCTGACGCACGTAGGGCTCCACGATCTCGCGCACGTCGGCCGAGGTGAGGTCCTTGCCCCCGCGGCTCTCCACGTGCTGGGTCGAGACCACGATCTGGGTCACGCCGACGGGCTTGCCGTTCTCGTAGCGCACCGTCACCTGGCTCTTGGCGTCGGGGCCGAGATAGGCGCCGCCGTTGGCCTTGGTCTTGCGCGCCTTGGCGAGGTTCTCGAGGATCTTGTGGGCGTAGAGGATCGGAGCCGGCATCAGCTCCGGGGTCTCGTCGCAGGCATAACCGAACATGATGCCCTGGTCGCCCGCGCCCTCTTCCTTGTTGGCCGTGGAATCGACGCCGACCGCGATGTCGGCGGACTGGCTGTGGAGGAGCACCTCCACATCCGCGTCGCCCCAGTGGAAGCCTTCCTGCTCGTAGCCGATGTCCCGCACCGCCAGGCGCGCCACGTGGGCGACGAGGTCCTTGGTGACCGAGCGGGGGCCGCGGTACTCGCCCGCGATCACGAGGCGGTTCGTGGTGGCGAGCGTCTCGCAGGCCACGCGCACCTGCCAGGGATCGAAGCCCTCCTTCAGCGCGGTGGTGAAGAAGAGATCGACGACCTCGTCCGAGATGCGGTCGCAGACCTTGTCGGGATGGCCTTCGGAGACGGATTCGCTGGTGAACAGATAGCTTGAGCGCGGCACGGACTTGCCCCTTCGGTCTGGATGCGAGGCACTCGAGGCCTCTTGCCGGCGGCTCCACGGCCGCCTGAATTCAATACGCCGAACCGCGTCCGGCCGGTCCTCAACGGACCGCGCCGTCCATGCCGCAGGCAGCCGGACAGGTCAAGGCGATCCACAGGATACGTTCGATATGACGAACAAATGGTAAGGCGCGCATGATGCGGCCCGCGTCAACCTGCCTCGCCTATAGGTCCCCGGAACTGTTCGGCCGCCCCGCAACGGCAGAGCGGACGCGGCCGGAACTAGCCCTCTTCCGCTTCCTCGCCCGCGAGAGCCTTCACGTGCTCCACGATGGTGCGGCGGATGCGGGCGTCCTTGATGCGCGTGAAGGCCTTCATGAGTTGAAGGCCGTCCTGGCTCGCCATGAAGTCGGCGATGTAGGGCGGGGACGACCCCTCCGCGAAGCCGCCGGCCTCCCCTTCCACCGGGGCTCCCTCGTAGAAGTAGCTGATCGTGACGCCGAGGACCTGAGCGATCTGCTGGAGGCGGGAGGCGGAGACCCGGTTGGTGCCCTTCTCGTACTTCTGCACCTGCTGGAAGGTGATCTTCAGAGCCTCCCCCAGCTTCTCCTGGCTCATCCCAATCAGCATCCGA
>DASZAZ010000096.1:0-28834 GCA_035944635.1 Microvirga sp. | reverse complement strand
CTCCTCGACCAAAAGCGGGTGATCAAGCCGCATCCGGGCTTCCGCCTGTTCGCCACCGCCAACACGGTGGGCCTCGGCGATACGTCGGGCCTCTATCACGGTACGCAGCAGATCAACCAGGGCCAGATGGACCGCTGGTCGATCGTGACGACCCTCAACTACCTGCCCCACGACAAGGAGGTGGACATCGTCCTCTCCAAGGCGAAGCACTACCAGGGTCAGGAGGGCCGTGATGTGGTCAACCGCATGGTGCGCGTTGCGGACCTCACCCGTAACGCCTTCATGAACGGGGATCTCTCCACCGTCATGAGCCCGCGCACGGTGATCACCTGGGCCGAGAACGCGGAGATCTTCGGCGATCTCGGCTTCGCGTTCCGCGTCACATTCCTCAACAAGTGCGACGAACTCGAGCGCGCGCTGGTGGCTGAGTTCTATCAGCGCTCGTTCGGCAAGGAACTGCCGGAGAGCGCCGTCAACGTGGTGCTGAGCTAAGCACAGGCTGCGATGTCGATCTCGAACCGCAAGCCCGGGGACAAGAAGGAAGCGCCGGCGGAGCCGTTGAAGCGCTCGATCGCGGGCTGCATGCGCGCGGTCGCCAGGAAGCAGGATCTGGAGATCACTTTCGCGGCGGACCGCCCGGCCCTTATGGGCGACAAGGCGCGCCTGCCCGAGCCGCCGCGCCGCCTCACCGCCCAGGACGTCGCCGTGCTGCGCGGGCATTCCGATTCCATGGCGCTGCGGCTCGCCTGCCATGACGCTGCCGTCCATCGCCGCCTCGCGCCCGAGGGCCAGGCTGCGCGGGCGATCTACGATGCGGTGGAACAGGCGCGGGTGGAATCCATCGGCTCCCGCCGCATGGCCGGCATGGCCACGAACATCGGCGCCATGCTCGAGGACCGCTACCACCGCGGCGGCAAGTACGAGGAGATCACTGATCGCGCCGACGCACCGCTCGAGGACGCCATCGCGCTCATGGTGCGCGAGCGCCTCACGGGCCTCAAGCCTCCGGCGGCGGCAGCCAAGATCGTGGAGCTGTGGCGCGAGCATATCGAGGCTAAGGCGGGGCGCGATCTCGACGGCCTGTCGAAGAACATCGAGCACCAGCGCGATTTCGCCCGCTCGGTACGCGAGCTCCTCTCCTCCCTCGACATGGCGGACGACGCCACCTTCGATCCCGAGGACGAGGAGAGCGAGAACGAAAACGAGGCCGAGCAGGAGCCCCAGCAGGGCGAGGGCGAGAGCGAAGAGGAATCACAAGGCGACCGCGCCGAGGTCGAGGCCTCGGACGACGCCAGCGAGGACATCGAGGACGGCGCCCAGGAAGCCGCCGACGCGCCCACCGGCGAGATGCCCGATGAATCCGACGAGGCGGATTCGGAAGAAGCGTCCGAGTCCTGGCGCCCGCCGACGAACCAGAGGAACGAGCCCCGCGGGCCGGACTACAAGGCCTTCTCGAACAAGTTCGACGAGGTCATCCACGCGGAGGACCTCTGCGATGCGGACGAGCTCACGCGGCTGCGCGCCTATCTCGACAAGCAGCTCGCGCATCTCCAGGGCGTGGTGGGACGGTTGGCCAACCGCCTACAGCGTCGTCTCATGGCCCAGCAGAACCGGGCCTGGGAGTTCGATCTCGAGGAGGGCATGCTCGATCCTGCGCGCCTGCCGCGGATCGTCATGGACCCGTTCCAGCCCCTCTCGTTCAAGCACGAGAAGGACACCAATTTCCGCGACACGGTGGTGACGCTTCTGCTGGACAATTCCGGCTCCATGCGCGGACGCCCCATCACGGTGGCGGCCACCTGCGCCGACATCCTCGCCCGCACGCTGGAGCGCTGCGGCGTGAAGGTGGAGATCCTCGGCTTCACCACTCGGGCCTGGAAGGGCGGGCAGGCGCGCGAGACCTGGCTGCAATCCGGCAAGCCGCCGAATCCCGGCCGTCTCAACGATCTGCGCCACATCATCTACAAATCCGCCGACGCCCCCTGGCGCCGGGCGCGCAAGAACCTTGGGCTGATGATGCGCGAGGGCTTGCTGAAGGAGAACATCGACGGCGAAGCGCTGGACTGGGCGCACAAGCGCCTGCTCGGCCGCCCCGAGCAGCGCCGCATCCTGATGGTGATCTCGGACGGCGCACCGGTGGACGATTCCACCTTGTCGGTGAACCCCGGCAACTACCTCGAACGGCATCTGCGCTACATCATCGAGGAGATCGAGACCCGCTCGCCCGTGGAGCTCATCGCCATCGGCATCGGCCACGACGTGACGCGCTATTACCGCCGCGCCGTCACCATCGTGGACGCCGAGGAACTCGGCGGCGCGATGACGGAAAAGCTCGCGGAGCTGTTCGAGGACAATGCGGTC
This sequence comes from Microvirga sp., assembly GCA_035944635.1. Lineage (GTDB taxonomy): Bacteria > Pseudomonadota > Alphaproteobacteria > Rhizobiales > Beijerinckiaceae > Microvirga. The sequence continues at coordinate 26,473 of DASZAZ010000096.1, read as the reverse complement.
GCCGCTGCTCCCCCGCCCCGGCGTAGGATGCACGCTTGAGGCTCAGCCGACGGGCCCTCCTGATCGGCGGTGGGGCCTTCGGCGCAGCGGGCCTGGCGGGTGCCGCCTGGGCGCAGCGCCCGCAAGCCCTTAGCGAACCGACCCCGATCGCCGTGCAGGCGACGCGCATCGACTCCCTCGATACGGGAGCGCCGGACCAACGGCGCTTCGGCGCGCTCGCCTTTCGCTCAGGCCTCGATCTCCAAAGCTCGGTGGACGCCTTCGGCGGGCTGTCGGGCCTCGTGCGCTCCGCGGACGGGCGCGAGCTCGTCTCCGTCACCGACAGCGCGCATTGGTTCACGGCCAGGGTGGTTGCGGAGAATGGCCGCCTGACCGGTCTCGCTGACACGCTGCTCGCACCGATGCTCGATGCCGATGGGCGCCCTTTACGGCGCACCCGCTACTACGACACCGAGGGTCTGACGATCGCGGGCGGCACGGCTTACGTGTCCGTCGAGCGCAACCCCGCGCTGCTGCGCTTCGATTGGGCGAAGGACGGTGTGCAAGCGCGGGGCCGCGTGATCGCGCCTCCGCCCGACGCCCGCGATCTGCCGCGGAATCAAGGCCTCGAAGCGATCGGCGTCGCGCCGGCCCGCTCGCCCCTGGCGGGAGCCCTCGTGGCTGTCGCCGAGCGCGCGGAGGAGGGCGAGCGCGCCCCGACGCGGGGCTACATCCTCACGGGATCGCGCCGCGGGTCGTTCCAACTGGCGCGGTCGGACGATTTCGACATCACGGACCTCGCCTTCCTGCCCTCGGGCGAGGTGCTCGTTCTGGAACGCCGTTTTTCGCTGCTGCGCGGGGTCGCGGCGCGCCTGCGGCGGCTCGCACCCGACGCCATCCGCCCGGGCGCCCTCGCCGACGGACCGGTGATCTTCGAGACCGCCGCCACTCACCGCATCGACAACATGGAAGGTCTCGCCCTCCACCAGGAGGGCGGCGAGACGGTCGTGACGATGGTCTCCGACAACAACTTCAGCACGCTCCAGCGCACGATCCTGCTGGAGTTCGTGTTGGTCGCTTGAATCCCTCCCCGCTCAGGGGAGGGTGGACGCGGAACGCGGCCGGGTGGGGTGGAAGCACCCATCTTCCCAGCACCGAGCTCTCATCCCACCCGTCGCCCTTCGGGCGCCACCCTCCCTTGGCAGTGAGGGATGGTGGTCACGCGTGCACGTCGCGGCGGCGCATCACCGTGAGCAGCGCGCCGTAGGGCGCGATAGCGAGGGCGGCGAGCGCCAGCTTCACGAGGTAGTCGGCCGCCGCCAGGCTCGTCCAGGGCAGCGCCGTGCAGGTGTCGGCGATGCCCACCTGTCCGAGCCATTCCGCGATGGTGAGGCCGAAGACCGGGCCGCAATAGAAGGCAAAGGAAAAGAAGATCGCCGTATCGACTGCGGATGACACCACCGACGACACGAAGGGCGGCATCCACCAGGCGCGACCGCGCAGACGGGTGAAGAGACCGATGTCGAGCAATTGCGCGATCAGGAACGCGGTGCCGGATGCGATCGCGATCCGCGGGGTCGCGAACACCACCGAGAGAGCCACTGCCAGCACGAAGCCCGCATAAACCACCCGCCGTGCGCCGGCTGGGCCGAAGCGGCGGTTGGCAAGGTCCGTGACCAGGAACGCCACCGGATACGAGAAGGCCCCGAGGGTGAGGTAATCCTGCAGGCCCGCGAAGGTGACCGGGTATTGCACCAGGATGTTGGAGGCGAGCACCACCAGGGTCATGGCGGCGAGCGCGATTCCGAAGTCGCGACGGTCGAGCCGGGTCATGAATGTGTCCTCAATTATCCGCGGAGGCGCCCCGAGCAGGATAACGCCAAGGCTCCGCGCCAACGCAAAACGGGCGGCCTTGAGGCCGCCCGCGTCGTCCCGAAGAGGGGAGATAAGGCTGCTTAGCTCGCGGCGGCGAGCTTCTTCTCGATCTCGCGCTTCAGCGTCAGCGCGTTCGAGGAGAGCTCGTCGTTGCTGGCCTTGGCCAGGAACGCGTCGAGGCCGCCACGGTGCTCCACGGAGCGGAGCGCGTGGGCCGAGATGCGCAGGCGCACGGAGCGGCCCAGCGTATCGGAGAGCAGCGTGACGTTGCAGAGGTTCGGCAGGAACTTCCGCTTCGTCTTACGGTTCGAGTGGCTCACCAGGTGCCCGGAGAGCACGGCCTTGCCGGTCAGTTCGCAACGGCGCGACATTTTCGATCAATCCTATCGTCAAAAGGGTCGCGGCCAAGGCTCTCACGGGTTTGCATGAAGCGCAGATCCCGTGACGACCGGACACCAAAAGTCCTTGGAAGGCGCGAGCCTATAGGGCAAAACCACCCCACCCGTCAAGGAAGGCGCGCGCTATCGCGGGCCCGGAGGCCTCAAGGAGGCGCCAACCTTCGCGGCTCCCGGGCAACCGAGCCGCAGAGCAAGGTGCCGCACCCTTCAAATGGTCGAGAACGGGTCGATTTTTAACCCTTTCGGCCTCACCATTAACCTTGATTCGAAGCTGGACCAGCGCGAGACCCCCATGCGGCCTGCCTCTGCCCTCCTCTCCTTTGCTGCCGGCCTTTTGGCCCTCAGCCCCTTGAGCGTTTCGGCGGCGACCGTGAAGGCCGATTACGGGATCTGGCTCTCCGGCCTGCCCCTCGGCAACGCCAATCTGGCCACCACCGTGGAAGGCAGCCGCTACCGCATGCAGCTCGATGTGAGGCTCACGGGCCTCGCCGGGATGCTGACGGGCGGCAGCGGCAACGCGTCGGCTTCAGGCATGGTGGGCTCGAGCCGGCCGGTCCCAGCCTCCTTCGACATCACCTCCCGATCGTCCAGCGCCGAACGGACGGTGCGCATGGGCCTCTCCGGCGGCTCCGTGCAGGCGCTCTCCGTGGTTCCGCCCCTGGAGGAGCGCACCGATCGGGTCCCCGTGCGCGACAACCACAAGCGCGGCATCGTCGACCCCGTGAGTGGCCTCCTCATGCCGATGCTGAGCCGCAATGCCACGGATCCCGCGAACTGCAACCGCACGATCCCCGTCTTCGATGGCGGCGCCCGCTTCGACATCGTGCTGCGCTATGCCGAGACCAAGCAGGTCGAGAAGCCTGGCTACAAGGGCCCCGTGATCGTGTGCAACGCCCGCTATGTGCCGGTTGCCGGCCACCGGGCGGAGCGGCCGGCGACCCGGTTTATGGAAGACAACCGGGACATGAATGTGTGGCTCGTCCCCGTGGAGGCCGCTCGCCTCCTCCTGCCGCTGCGGATCGAGGTTCGCACCACGGCCGGGATGAGCCTCATCGAGGCCTCGAGTTGGTCCCTCGAAGGTGCGGCGAAGGTCACCCCAGCCGCGGCGACGGACGACGACCGCCTGATGATCGAGCAATAACGGGCGGCCGAGCTCGGAGGATTTTGAACGAAAAGGACCGGATGACACGCGCCTTGCTGGTGTTTTGGTCTCCCGATCCCCATATCCTAACGTGAGCGCCGGCCCCGAGGCCGGCTTTGCGTTTCGTTCGAGCCCTCCTTGGCTGGGCTCCTCTCCGCGGGAGCGGAGGGAACCCTGATGGCTCCTGCCACTTCCCGTTCATGCTCCGCCGTTCCCTTCCCCCGCAACTGCGCGCCCGCGGTGTAACGGCCGTTCTCGGCCCCACCAATACGGGCAAGACCCATCTCGCCATCGAGCGCATGCTGGCGCACGAGAGCGGCATGATCGGCCTGCCGCTCCGGCTGCTGGCCCGCGAGGTCTATCACCGGGTGGTCGAGAAGGCTGGCCACCACAACGTGGCGCTCGTCACCGGCGAGGAGAAGATCAAGCCGGACCGGCCGCGCTACTGGATCTGTACCGCCGAGGCCATGCCTCGCGATCTCGACCTCGCCTTCGTGGCCGTGGACGAGATCCAGCTCGCGAGCGACCTCGACCGGGGCCACGTCTTCACCGATCGCCTCCTCAACCAGCGCGGCCGTGAGGAAACCCTCCTCATCGGCTCGTCCACCATGCGGCCCCTCGTCGAATCGCTGATCCCGGGCGTTCACGTGACCTCGCGCCCGCGGCTCTCGAACCTCTCCTTCGCGGGCGAGAAGAAGGTATCGCGCCTGCCCCACCGCTCGGCCATCGTGGCCTTCTCGGCCGAGGAGGTCTACGGCATCGCCGAGCTCATCCGCCGCCAGCGCGGCGGCGCGGCCGTGGTGCTGGGGGCGCTCTCGCCCCGCACCCGCAATGCCCAGGTCGAGATGTACCAGAACGGCGATGTGGACTACCTCATCGCCACCGACGCCATCGGCATGGGGCTGAACCTCGACGTCGATCACGTAGCCTTCGCGTCCGACAAGAAGTTCGACGGTTTCCGCTTCCGTAAGCTCTATCCGGCCGAACTCGCGCAGATCGCGGGTCGCGCGGGGCGCTACATGCGCGACGGCACCTTCGGGACCACGGGCCGCTGCCCACCCTTCGATGCCGAGATCGTCGAAGCGCTGGAAAACCACACCTTCGATCCGGTCCAGGTGCTGCAATGGCGCAACCCGGACCTCGATTTCTCGTCGCTGGCCGCCTTGCGCGACAGCCTCTCGGACCAACCGCGGGAGCACGGCCTCGTGCGCGCCCCCATGGCTGAGGACATGGCGTCCCTGGAAATCCTGGCGCGAGAGGACGACATCGCCGGCATGGCGCGCTCGAAGGCGGCGGTGGAGCGCCTCTGGCAAGTCTGCCAGGTGCCGGACTACCGCAAGTCCTCGCCGCAGACCCATGCGGATCTCGTCGGGCAGATCTACCGCTTCCTCATGAAGGATCGCTTCGTCCCGGCGGATTGGTTCTCTCGTCACATTGCCGCGATGGACCGCACCGACGGGGACATCGATACGCTCTCGAACCGCATCGCGCAGATCCGGACCTGGAGTTTCGTCGCGAACCGCCCCGATTGGCTGAAAGACCCCGAGCATTGGCAGGGCGTTGCCCGTGGGGTAGAGGACAAGCTATCGGATGCCCTCCATGAGCGTCTCGCGCAGCGCTTCGTCGACCGGCGCACGAGCGTTCTGATGCGGCGCCTCAGAGAGAACGTGATGCTTGAAGCCCAAATCGATGCCTCCGGCGACGTAACCGTCGAGGGCCAGCACGTCGGCCATCTGCACGGCTTCCTTTTCGTGCCCGATCCCGGTGCGGAGAGCGCCGAAGCGAAGACGCTGCGCAACGTGGCGCAAAAGGCGCTCGCGAGCGAGATCGAGGCACGGGCCGAGCGCTTCTCGGCGGCCGCCGACACCTCCCTCGTGCTCTCGAACGACGGCACCATCCGTTGGCAGGGCGATCCGGTCGGCAAGCTCGAACCCGGCGACAAGCTGTTCGAGCCGCGCATCCGCATCCTCGCCGACGAGCAGCTCACGGGTCCCGCCCGCGACAAGGTGGAGACGCGCCTGAAGGCGTGGCTCAAGGCCTATATCGTGCGCCTGCTCGGTCCCGTGCTGCAGCTCGAGGAGAACGCGGAGCTCACGGGCCTCGCCCGCGGCATCGCCTTCCAGATCGGCGAGGCGCTCGGCGTGCTCGAACGCTCGAAGGTCTTGAACGAGGTGCGCAGCCTCGACCAGGACGGGCGCTCCGCGCTCCGCAAGGTCGGCGTGCGCTTCGGCGCCTATCACCTCTATCTTCCCGCGCTCTTGAAGCCCGCGCCGCGCACCCTCGCGGCGCAGCTCTGGGCCCTCAAGAACGGCGGCCTCGACCAGAAGGGCATCGACGAGATCGCCCATCTCGCGGGCTCGGGCCGCACCTCGATCCCAGCCGATCCCGAGATCGCTCCCGGGCTCTATCGCGCCGCCGGCTTCCGGGCCTCCGGCGCCCGTGCCGTGCGCGTCGACATCCTGGAGCGCCTCGCCGACCTCATCCGTCCGGCGATCGCCTACCGTCCCGGCGTCACCCCCGGCGAGCCGCCGGCCGGCGCCGCCGATGGCGACGGCTTCGTGCCCACCGTCGCGATGACCTCGCTGGTGGGTTGCGCAGGCGAGGATTTCGCCTCGATCCTGACCTCGCTCGGCTATGCAGCCGAGAGCCGTCCGGGCCCGGCCATTACGGTGCCGCTCGTGGCGGCGCCCCGCGTCGTGACCCCGGCTGCGCCAGCGGCGGAAGGCGCCGACCCGGCGACCGATCCGGCCGCGCCGTCCGTGGAAGCTTCCGCCGAAGACACATCGCACCCCGCGACCGAGGGCGATGCCACGCCTGAAAGCTCTGCTGCCGAAGCGGCTCCCGACGAGGCCACCGCCGAGACGCCTGCCGTGGAAGTGGCCTCCGAGGCGCCCACGGAGGTGTCGCCTCTGGCCGAGGCTGCGCTGACGTCGCCCGAGGCGGAGCCCGCTGCGCTTCTCGCCGCCAACCTCGAACCTGAAGCCGCGTCCGAGGCGCCGCCTCCCGAAGCTCAAGGGGAAGCCCCTGCCGAACCGCAAGCCACTGAGGCTCAAGGCGAGGCAGCCCCCGACGCGCCTGCCGGCGAGCCGGTGGTGATCCAGGTTTGGCGCCTGCAGCGCCGCAACGAGGGTCAAGCCCGTCACCGCCCGCGCGGTCGTGACGACCGCCGCTCCGAAGGCGGTCGCCGGCAGGGTGGCCGGCCCCAGGGCGATCGTCCGCAAGGGGATCGCTCCCAGGGCGGACGCCCCCATGGGGATCGCCCACAGGGCGAGCGGCCCCAAGGTGACAGGCCTCAAGGTGATCGTCCGCCGCGCCCCGAGCGCCGTCCCGACCGGCGCCCCGAGGAGCGTCGGGCGGAAGGCGAAGGCGGACGGCCGCAGAACCGTCCGCAACAGGGACGTCCCGACGACCGCCGCGGCCCGCGTCCGGACCAGCCGCGCGATCAGCGCCGCGAAGGCGGGCAGCGTCGCGACGAGCGGCGCGAGCGGGCCCCCGACCCGAACTCCCCCTTTGCCAAGCTCCTGGCCCTAAAAGCGCAGCTCGAAGACCAGAAGAAGGGCTAAAGGACCGACGCAGGCATGCGCGAGGACCGGCAGCGGCTCGACAAGTGGCTTTGGTACGCCCGGTTCGCCAAGACCCGGACGCTCGCCGCGAAGCTCGTGACGAGCGGTTTCGTGCGGGTGAATGGCCAGCGCACCGACAATGCCGCCAAGGCGCTTGCGGTTGGGGACGTGCTCACGGTGGCCCTGCCCCGGGCCACGGCCGTCGTGCGGGTGGAGGATCTGGGCGAGCGGCGCGGTCCGGCTCCGGAAGCCCAGCAACTCTACACGGATCTCACCCAAACCGGGGAACCGGGCTCGGATTAAGCCCGTTTTACCGCCCCCGCGCGACCACGCAGGCGCTTGCAAGGACGAAGCGCAGCGGTTAGAGCGCGGGTCTGCGTTGCCAGAGTTGCCCTCGCCCGTTCAAGGACCCCGCATGACCTACGTCGTCACCGAAAACTGCATCAAATGCAAGTACATGGATTGCGTCGAGGTGTGCCCGGTCGACTGCTTCTATGAAGGCGAGAACATGCTCGTCATTCACCCCGACGAGTGCATCGATTGCGGCGTGTGCGAGCCGGAATGCCCCGCCGAGGCCATCAAGCCCGACACGGAGCCGGGCCTCGAGCAGTGGCTGAAGATCAACGCCGACATGGCGAAGAACTGGCCCAACATCACCCAGAAGAAGGAAGCCCCCGCCGATGCCAAGAGCTTCGACGGACAGGCGGGCAAGTACGACACCTTCTTCTCGGCCAATCCCGGCGAGGGGGATTGATACCGCGGGGCGGTTTATCCCTTCTTCCGGTCTGATAGCGGGCGAAAACTCAACCATAACCGGTGGAACGAGCCCAGCTTCCTGGAATATTTTTGCTTTTTCCTCCAGGCTGTGATACGGTCTGGAAATGCCATTGCTTGCGCATTCGCGCCAAGAACCTCCGCAGGTGAGCGGTTCCCGAACGGTGAGATGAAGTCAGCCTTTGGCTCAAGGTAATCCCATTACCATGCGTCAGAGGATCAAGGGGCGTTGACCAACGAACAACGACTGAAGGAGCGATCTACCGCGGAACCCCAGGTTTCGCTCGTCCCAACAGCTTTGTTCTGCACTCCGCATCCCCGGGCCCCACAACCCGGGATGCTTCGGCTCTCGCGGGACATCCCGCGACGGGAGCATGGCAGGGGTCGAAGGGCGGTAAGCCTGAGACCCTAACGACAGAACCGCCTGGTGCCATGTCACGGCATCCAAGGCGACCACACGTGAACCGCTCCCGCCGCGAGGCGATGGGCACAAGGAGGCCTTTCTCGCATGACGACCGTCAAGAAGTCCGCCCCGCGTCTCGGTTTCAAGATGGGTGAAGCGATCGTTTACCCCGCCCACGGCGTTGGCCGCATCACGGCCATCGAGGAGCAGGAGATCGCTGGCTTCAAGCTGGAGCTGTTCGTCGTCTCTTTCGAGAAAGACAAGATGGTGCTGCGTGTTCCGACCGCGAAAGCCGCGAGCGTGGGCATGCGCAAGCTCGCCGAGCCGACCCTGGTCGCCAAGGCGCTCGAGATCCTCACCGGCCGTGCCCGCGTGAAGCGCACCATGTGGTCGCGCCGCGCTCAGGAGTACGAAGCGAAGATCAATTCCGGCGATCTCGTCGCCGTCACCGAAGTGGTCCGCGACCTCTACCGCTCCGAGGCCCAGCCCGAGCAGTCCTATTCCGAGCGTCAGCTCTATGAATCGGCTCTCGACCGCGTCGTGCGCGAGATTTCGGCCGTGAACAAGATCACGGAGACCGAGGCCCTCAAGCTCATCGAGCAGAGCCTCGCCAAGTCCCCGCGCCGCGCCAAGAACGCCGAAGGCGATGCCGAGGGCGACGACCTCCAGGAAGAGGCTGCCTAAGTCGCCTCAGCCGACCGGAATTCAGAAGAAGCCCGGCCCCGTGCCGGGCTTTTTTGTGCGTCATACGGCCAAGGTGTCTTGCCGATGCAACAGCGCTTTCTATTTCTCAAAAACTTGACCAGGTGATCTGAACTTTCTGACGCATCGTAAGTTGGGACGTGAGCGCCAGGGAGAACGCGATGGGAGAGATCTCGGGAGTGCGTCGTAAGTTTGTACGCGCAGCCATGGATGCCCCCTTCCTCGAACGCGAAGAAGAACGCCTTCTGGCGGTGCGCTGGAAGGACAACAAAGACGAAGCCGCCCTTCACCGTCTCACCTCCGCCCATATGCGCCTTGTGATCGCGCTGGCGGCCCGCTTCCGGCATTACGGCCTGCCCATGGCCGATCTCGTCCAGGAAGGCCATGTGGGCCTGCTCGAGGCCGCCGCGCGCTTCGAGCCCGAGCGGGAGGTTCGTTTCTCCACCTACGCGACTTGGTGGATCCGCGCCTCGATCCAGGACTACATCCTGCGCAACTGGTCCATCGTCCGCGGCGGCACCTCGTCGGCGCAAAAAGCACTGTTCTTCAATCTCCGCCGGCTGCGCGCGAAGCTGACCCGAGGCGGCGAGGAGCGGATCTCGAGCGAGGTGCATGCCACGATCGCCGAGGCCATCGGAGTCTCCGCCGCCGACGTCGCTCTCATGGATGCAAGGCTGTCCGCTCCCGACACGTCGTTGAATGCGCCGGTGCTCGATGCCGACGCGGGCAATTCCGCCGAGCGGGTGGAATTCCTCGTCGACAATCAGCCCCTGCCGGACGAGAGCGTTTCGGAGGTGATCGACAGCGAGCGCCGCGTGCGCTGGCTCCAGCAGGCGCTCGAAGTGCTCAACGAGCGCGAGTTGCGCATCTTGCGGGCGCGGCGCCTCGAAGAGCAGCAGGTGACGCTCGAATTCCTCGGCGATCGTCTCGGCATCTCCAAGGAGCGCGTGCGCCAGATCGAGAACCGCGCTCTCGAGAAGCTGAAGCGCGCCCTCGTCGAGCGCTACCCTCAGGCCTCCGGCGCCTTCATTTAGAGGCCACTGCTCAAGGCATCAGGGTCAGACCCCTCTGATGCCTCTGGCTTGGAGTTCGGCGCCTATTCCACCACGACCTTGTAGCGTTCGCCCGGCTGCAACTGGGCGCCGCGCTCCAGCCCGTTGAGCAGCAGGAAGCGCTCCAGCGGGCGGTCCGTTGGCATGCGCGCACTGAGCGTCTCGGGCGTGTCGCCCGCCCGCGCAACGACTGCGGCTAGCCGCAGGGGCTGCACGTCCCGGGCCTCCTCCGCGGTCACCCGGCGCACGCTGGCAAGGGTGCGCTGAAACAGGCGCTCCGTCTCCGCATTGAGGGCGCGTGCCGCTAGGATGAGGCGGAAGGTCGTGCCCCCGACGCGCACGGCGGCCAGGCGGAAGGACCACTCGTCGCCGCGCGAACTCGCCGTTGCGACCGGCAGCCCGTTCACGTTCGTGCTCGTCACGCTGCCGGTCTCGATGGAATCGGTCCAGGTGGTGCGCAGCACCTCTTCGAGGCTCCCGCCCTCCTCGGTCTCGACGGCATCGAAGAGAAGGCGCCGGCTTCCGTCTGCCGGAGCACCGATCACGGCGCGGGAGGTGTTCTCCAGGGCGAAGCCGTCCGGCGCCTCGAAGGCAACGCCGAGGCGCCCGTGCACGAAGCTCCGTCCGCGCACGACCCCGTCGGCCGGATCCTCGCCGAAGGGCAAGCCCTCGACGGCGGTCATGTAACGGGCGCGGTCGCTCTCGCCCAAACCGGGGGCACCGATGCGGCGGGCGGCAAGGAGCGCCTGCGCGATGCGCTCGCTCGTGGTCGGATGGGTGGCGAGCATGTCGGTGAGGGCCGGGCGGTTGGTATCCGACCCTCCGCCTGAGCGGCCAAGTGCGGTGAGGAAGCGGGGCGCCCCGTAGGGGTCGAAGCCCGCACGGGAGAGCACCTTCACCCCGGCCTGGTCCGCTTCGAGTTCCTGGCCGCGGGAGAAGCTTGCGAGGGTGAGGCGCGACCGCTCGCGGCCGACTTCGGCTTCACCCGGACGGTTCAGCACCTTCGCGGTCACTTGCGTGAGCAGGTTCGAGCGCGCTTCGAGCTCCGTGCGGGCGCCTGCATGGCGTAGCGTCACATGGGCGATTTCGTGCGAGAGCACGGCGGCGATCTCCGCCGTGTCGTTGGCCAAGGCCAGGAGCCCGCGCGTCACGTAGATGCGGCCCGACGGGAGGGCGAAGGCATTGACTACCGGCGAATTGAGAATCGTGACCCGGTAGGCTTCGTCCGGACGTTCGCTCACCGCTACGAGGCGTGCGGTGATGTCGGTGAGCAGAGCCTGGGCGGCGGGCACCTGGACCTCGCCACCAAAGGCCTCCACGAGACGGGCATGATCGCGATCCACCGGACGCTCGACCCCGGCAACCCGTGGGGTTTCGGGTGGCAGTGCCACCTCGGGCCCGCCTCCGCCAGCCGTGCAGCCCGCGACCCACGCGGTGCCGAGCACCGCGAGCGCCATCCTCCGCCACCGGGTGTGACCGTGCTGCCTCATGCCCTCACAGCGCCTCGCCCTTGGTGGCGATGGTTCAAGCGGCCCCGTTGACCGGCCGCGCCTTGCTCGTTCGGCGGATCGGTTGCGCCGATCTGCCATCGTGTGGCTCTTACAACCGATACGCTTCGGCGAAAATGCGGTTTATGGGTCTGTGACCCCTCGGCCAGAGCATGGAGGCCGTTCCGCCCGTGCAAGCCCTACAGGCGCCCGATCCCTATCGCGCATCCTCCGCCCGCGTGGTGCGTCGCGGCTCCAGGGGCAGGATCTCGAGCGCTTCGGGGGCGTGGATCGTCAGCGCCGTCCCGTTCCACGCCTCCAGTACGCCGCGGACGCGGATGCGGCGTCCGCGCAAGGAAAGCGCCGAGTGGCCCTGGCTCGTGATCTGCGCCCAGGTTGGCTTCGGCAGAACGACCGTGAAGTCCTCGGCCCAGCGTCGTCCGAAGTTGAGGTAGGTGCGAGTTCCCCGCTCCCCTACTTGCGCGATTCGCCCCTCCACGATCGCGAAGCGTCCGACCCGCTCCCGCAAGCGCTCCTCCGCTTCGGCCGCAATGGGCTGGTGAGCCTCCCCGCGCCAAAGCCCGATCCGCCCGCGCCGGGCTTCCGCTTCGCTCTGCAGGAGCCCGGGCCGGCACAACTCCTCGGCCTCGCCCGGATCGACGAGCGCGAATCCGGCGCGGACGAGCCCTTCCGCGAAATCGGCGGAGGGTGCTGCCTCGGGTGCAGCCCGCACCGGCACGCGACCCCATCGGTCGGCGGGTCCGACATAGAGACCAAGCGCCGCGCCCCCATGCTCGCGCAGCCACCCCAGCGCGGCCTCGCGCGCGGGAGCCTCGTCCGGCAGGCGCAGATCGGCCAGCCTGGCAACGCGGCCAGACGCGAGCCGGAGATCACCCTCCGGCGAGACACTGACGAGGCGATCGGCCACGAGCTCTGTGGGACAGGCGGAGCGCTCCGCCCCCAGGGCGATGGGTGCGCTCAGGAGAGCGATCAGAAGGGCGAAGCCGCGGAGCACCACGCCAATCTAGCCCCGTTTGCCGGCTGCTCAAACGGCTCGCTTCCGATGCGTGCCGGCCGAGCAAACGCGGGTTCCCGACGAGACCCGATTCGTGTAACAACGCCCCGGCTTCGCGCCGCCAGCACGCGCGCAAACGGTCCCGTAGCTCAGCCGGACAGAGCAGCGGTTTCCTAAACCGAAGGTCGGAAGTTCGAGTCTTCCCGGGACCGCCAGCTAACCATCTGCTTTCGTTGCACATTTCAATATCAGCTCCATCAAAGAATTGAGTGGTTTGACAGTTTCAACCTCCTGGTTTGACAGCTTTTGTGCGCCGTTTGTTCAGCTCTGATTCGAGAGATGCCACGACGCCTCGCATCTTCGGCCGCAAGTCGGCACTCTTTAAGTAGTGCCGAGCCATCTCAATCGTCTTCTGCCCAAGCGCATCTGCGATGGTCCGCTCGTCGTAGCCAATCTCCCTCAGGATGACCGCGACAGTCTTGCGGAGCCCATAGAGCGTTAGCCCTGGTCCGATTCGACCCTCTCCCTCGAGCCGCAATCGAATGGGTCGCCACGAGGCCCGGAAGCCACTCTCGGTCCAGGGAAGGCCGCTGGAGTTTGCGCAGAGCGTCACAGCGCTGTGTTTCGGTGCCGCTGCTAGAATTGCTGCAAGGTCTTGCGGGATCGGCCAGAACACCGGCTCACCTGTCTTTGAGCGGCGTGTGGCTATTTCGCCATCTTTACTGAAGGAGCGGGGGAGCTTCAGGGCATCTTTGGGGCCAAGTCCAGTGAACATCATGAGGGCAATGGCCGGTTTCATGTGCTCGGGCATCACATCCAAGACCGCATGCCGCTCTTCATCACTCCATGGGCGGTTTGCGTCGGGCAGTCCCTTCTTCCGGCGAATGTCCTTGATGCCTGTCGCTACGTTCGAACCGATGTACCCTCGCTCGGCTCCCCACCCGAATAGGCCAGAGAACCGCGCCTTGACGTCATTAGCGAACTTCCGGCCTTTGGAGGCAGCAGCCTTGTCTCGGATGCGAACGACGAGCGGCGTATTGAAGGTAGCAAGGGGCGTATCGACGATGGGCTTGAGGTAATCGAATACGCGTTGGTAATCCGACCGTGTGCGCGGCTCGAGGTCCGTAAACGCCGGATGCGCACGATAGTCTCGGATGAGCATCCCGAGTGTCCCTGGCTTAGCATCCACTGGGGTGGTGAGTGCAGCAATCCGAGAACACTCAGCGAAGAATTCCGCGGAGCCGAGGGGGATCCGCTCTAGATCAATGGGCACGCGGCTCTTCCGGTGATAGCACCGCTGCTTCCCGTGGCGATCCCGAAAGATCTGAAAGCCTTTAACGCGAACAATCGTCACCCGAGCCTCGCCACAATCGTTTCTGCCGCATCTGCTCCGCCCACTTTGAGGCTGTCGATCCAGCGGTCGAGATCCTGCACATCCCATAGCCGGTCGCCGTCAGCCATCTGTAGCGGTGCGACAGGACATTGAGCTTCGAACTTCTTGATCGGCCGTCGGCAGTAGTTTGCAGCCTCTACCTTGGTGAGCAGACGGTACGGCTGAACTCGCAGATTAAGAGTGGCAGTAGCCATCAGCCTATCTCCGCTCCGTCGTCTCAGGATCGGTCTTCGCCTGGAGCGGCGGAGCTGCGAACTCCGCTACTGCGGCTTTATCAGCCCTCCACCGTCCGCCGACCTTGCGGCCGAGGCTGTGCTGCTTGATCCAACGCCGGGCCGTGTTCTCAGACACGCCCGCCTCTCGCGCGAGGTCTGGCGCGGTGAGCCAATCTTTTGAGTGTGGAAAGTTCATGAGCTCCCTCCTTAAGTCCTTGATCGACAAGGAAGGGGCGCAGAGCGCTACGTTTGACTCAGCTCTGGCCCCTCATGATAGGGTGAGCCCGCTCCCAAGCAGAGCAGCGGGGTTCGCCCCAGAGAGCCGCTCGACCCTGGCCGGTCGGGCGGTTTCTCGTTCTTGTCGGCACCTCCGGGCGGGAGGCTCGCTGCAGATCCAAATTACCGGATCCACCGAATCCTAGGCGTGGCGTCGATGGGGGCATAGCGCCCTCCCTCAACCCGGCCGTGGAAAACGTGGACAGCGTCCTGGGCTCAACAGGGTTTGGCAGACCCAAATCACCCGGATCCGCTGATTCGAATCTAGCAGCGCTCCCTGCATCCGCCGAAGCGAAGCCCCGTCTCGTGTCCACAAGGAAGCGGGCTTTTGCCCGCTTTTCGGCGTCCGGCATCTGCTTCGCAGAGATAGCGCCAAGCTTGTCAGCTCGCATTAGCTCGAACCCAGGTCGTTGCGCCCGCACCGCTCAAACCCTCCTGAACGATCAGAATCATCGCACAGGGCGGTAACTGGTGTCTCACCTCATCCAAGGAAATCGCGGCACCTGTTGAAAACACCCCTGTGGACAAGTCCTTCGCCGGAGAACGGCAGCCACTCGACGGAGCCTCGAGGAATTGTAAATGGCCCAGCGACTTACTGCCTTGAGAGCGATGTGCGCCAGCCTAGCGCGAGGCGGAAACGCAAATGTCAACCGTGTGAATAAACGGTGAGGTGCCTTGGATGGCGGCCGAAAGTCCTCTGGCTACCTGATCTTGCACCGCCACTTGCTGGTGCACGTCGAGCATAAAGAAATGGACGTCACCTAAGCCCCCTATCTGCCCCCAATATCGAGCGTGGAGGATCCGATGAGGCTTCTTCTGGTGGGTGCGACGGGTCTCGTGGGCCGGCACGTTCTGGCGCTGGCGCTGTCTGACCCGCGCATTGATGCCGTCGTGGCCCCGGTCCGGCGTGACCTGCCAGCCCGTCCTAAGCTTCTGGCACCACTCGTCGACTTCGAGCAGCTACCAGAGGCGGCAGAGTGGTGGCAGGCCGATGCGGTCGTGTGCGCCCTAGGCACGACAATGCGCGCTGCCGGCTCGCAGGAAGCGTTCCGCAGGGTTGACTACAGCTATCCCCTCAGCATCGCGCGTCTGGCCCAACAGCATGGCATTCCTACCTTCGTTCTGAACTCGGCCATCGGAGCGGATCCCTCCTCCCGATTCTTCTACAATCGGGTGAAGGGTGAAGTGGAGCGCGACCTCGCTGCCGTCGGCTTTCGGTCCCTCACGCTCGTCCGGCCAGGCTTGATCGGCGGAACACGTGAGGAGGTCCGATTTGGCGAGCGCGCTGCCACGCTCGTGTTTCGCGCTCTGCACCCGGTCCTGCCGCGGCGGCTGCGCATCAACCCTGCTGACACGATCGCGCGTGCCATGCTGGAGGCTGCGATCGCGGCACCCCAAGGCCAGCACCTCATCACGTCAGACAAGCTCGTGTGAGACCCTGCGAAGTCGTGCGCCGCCAACAGCCGCCAGATGAGGGCGTATTCCGCATTGCTAATCACCACCCTGCGAGCAGCCGATCGAGGGCACCTGGGCTGAGTGGAGCCCGCGCCACGATGGTCCAGCGCGCTCCTGACAACCGGCTCCCTCCGGGTGCCGCATGCCACACGTAACTGCCACGCTCCGGCCAAGTCACCTTACCTGTGGCTTGGTCGATGTTCACGCGTTTGCCCTTCAGAGGCTGAGGACCCGCTTGCACGGTGCCGTCTTGGGAGAGCAGCAGGACCTCGCCCCTGACCTCCTGCAGCACCGCTGAGGGGAACTGTGCCACCTCGTCGAGCCAGCCGGAGTACAGGTGCGCCCCAAGAACACCGATAAGGCTCCCCTCCTGGGTCACGGGCACTGCGATGTCGAAGAAGCGCAGGGGCTCTTCTCGCGTTCCACCGAGAAGATTGGCGAGCAGTACAGCTTCGTGCACATCGGCCGTGAAGGGACCTCCCCGGGCCCCGAGGAACCACGGCCGATTTGAAACGTCCACGCCCTCGAGGAGCCCTCCTGTGGCCGCCAGAACCCTCCCGCTGATGTCCGTAAGCCCGATTCAGGCGTAGGCAGCGTCCGCGCGGCGGATCTCCTCGAGGCGCTCTCGGTCAATGGGGGAGCGGGCCAAGGTCAAAAGTTGGGTCTGGCGAGCTTGGATCCCCTCATCAAGGCGCCGCTTGACGGTGGTGACGTGCTGGTCTGTCGCCATGAGATCCCCCTTGGGCTTCAGATCACAGGCCCGACTATAGATAAGGACCACTTCGCGCATGCGCGAAAAGCGCCAGCCGAATCTGTGTAATCCCTATATGGAACGCCCTTTCAGCTCTCGTTACTGCGCCACCATGGGAACGGATCTCCCGCGCGCTGCGTTCAGCAGCTGAAGGCGTTATCACCTGGCGCTTTCATCAGGAGCGAGCCCCCGATCGACTGGAGACGGTCATCGGGGGCTCTTTTTGGCTATAGTCTGGTCTACTTCAAACAAGAGCGCTTTATTGCAAAGCTTAATCTTATCTGGTGAGCATATCTGCAAGCTTATCTATACGTAAGCTGAGCCTTAGCATAGGAACAAACTTTCACGGCATATGGGAACTACTTGGCTCGCTGGTAGTAATCAAGGCAGGCTAGGCTCCTTGGCCTAGTACATTCCCCGAAGCTCCTGACTTACGGCAGGTGAACCATGTTGCGTTCTCATAATCTTGCTTTGGCCACTTTCGGCCTCATCCTCGCTTCTTCCACCTCCTCTTTCGCCCAAGTGCGCGGTGAGATGTGCATGCCGGCTGTCGCTAATGCGAGCCAGTATCAGAACTGCCGCCTGACGGTGGTTCGCGGCAATGAGGTCTGCCGCTGTGAAATCCGGCCGCAGGCCATCCGCCGCGGCGGTGTGGTTGGTGACAATCTCGAAAGCGACCGTAACGAGCGCAGCCGCGGCGTCGGTATCGTGGGCACGACGGCAGCTGGCAACGCAGGTTCGGTCGGCGCTGGCGCCCCAGCCTTTGGCGGCGGCACCGTGATCTCCGGACCGGGCCAGAGCAACGGCGGCGGCACCGTGATCTCCGGACCCGGCCAGAGCAACGGCGGCGGCGCGGCCGCTCCGGGTGCCTCGACCCCTGGTACCGACACTGGCGGCGGCAAGGGCAACAACGGCGGCGGCAAGGGCAACAACGGCCTCGGCAACGGCGGCGAAGCCAGCCAGGGCGAGAACACCGGCAAGGGTTCTGACCCGTCCAACCCCGGCAACGGCGGCGGCAACAACAACGCCGGCGGCGGCAAGGGCGGCAACGACAACGCCGGTGGCGGCAAGAGCGGTGGTACCGACACTGGCGGCGGCAAGGGCAACAACGGCCTCGGCAACGGCGGCGAAGCCAGCCAGGGCGAGAACACCGGCAAGGGTTCTGACCCGTCCAACCCCGGCAACGGCGGCGGCAACAACAACGCCGGCGGCGGCAAAGGCGGCAACGACAACGCCGGTGGCGGCAAGGGCGGCAAGGACTAAGCCAACGACCGCTTCTGCAACCGTGGCCGCGATGGCAACCCCGGCAACGACAAGCCCGTCGGCGGAGCCGGTGAGAAGGAAGGTGGGGCTTTGCGGCACCCAGTGACAGTCCGTCTGGTCCCGGCACGAAAGGCCGGTCCGATGGCGGTAGCACCGGCGGCGGCGGTCAGAACAGCAGCAGCGGCCGCGGCAAGGATAACTAAGCACCCCCACCAAGCCAATAAGTGAACAGCAAGGAGCCCCGTCTGACAGTCAGGCGGGGCTCTTTGCCCCCATGCCTCTCGACGCAACAAGCCTCAAGCCCCAGATCAACAGAGAAGGGGACGATGGAGCCTGACAGCGTGTTTGACAGTGTTCTTGCTCTGGCGAAGCGGCCCGACGCCAACTTCCTGCAACTGGCCCGGAGCCTTGCTGAGGTGCGCCACCAACTCCCCGATCGCTTTGGCGACCTGATCAAGCAGTCTGGTCTGAACCCGCGCAGGGCGTACTACCTCATCGAGATGGCAGAGCATCTGTCACGCCTGGAGAAGCAAGGAGTGCGCTTTGATGAGGATCGGCTTCAGCGGGTTGGCTGGAGTAAGCTGAGGGTAATCGCCAGACATCTGACCCCCCGCAATGTAGGCAAGTGGCTGGAACGGGCCGAGCGGGAAACTATTCGCGAGTTGGTGGCCCGCGTTCATGGGGAGAAGCCCGCCGCAAAGGAGCATGTGATCGTGCTCCACTTCACCCCCGAGCAGTACCAGGCCTTCGAAGAAGCTATTCTTGCCAATGGCGGAACGCCTAAACGCAAAGGTCGGGGGCTCCAGAACAAGGAGCAGGCGCTCGTCAACATCATCCAGCGAGCCGGCCACCCCAACGAAGCTAGGGGTTCGCTTTGGCAGTTCGAGGACGAGGTCTGTGCCGGTTGGGAAGGGAGCTGCGTGTAGAGGGCGAACAGCAGACGGTGGACCATGCTCCGCGCGAGAAGTGACGCCGTCATTCGCAGAACCTCCGATACGGAACAGGACAGGAAGTCTTAATAGTGTATTCGGGGCGCCTCATGAGTCCTCTGCCCTAATGCGCAGTATTCGAGCGCTCTAAGAGGTTCGTACTGGGCAACAGAACACTTCCCTCATCTACGAGGCGGAGGATTGGTTTTGCAGGCGTGCCACATAGGTCCTGCCTCCTGTGAAAGCAGGCACAGGAGAGTGTGGCTCTCACCACCTCCCCTGTTGTTGTTCGAACAGCTCCAGCACCAGGGAAGGCCGCCTAGAGCGCAGCCATCAGCACCATGACGGCAGCCATAATGGCGGTTGAACCAAGAAAGCCGAGAGCGGCGCGCGCAAAGGAACGCACGGGCTGAGAGGGAGCAGCGGTTGCGGCCATCAGGGTACCAGGGAGAGCGGTGCTGAGCCTGATTAGCTTGGCGGTCTTGCGCTCGCAATCAGGCCGTCAGATAGATGGTGAACCAGACCTTTCTGCCGTACCTGAGGATCAACGACGGGAGATACCCGCGGGGCAGACACAACAACGGTTTGATCACCGATCAATTGCACAGCGTTGACCATGGGCCGCTCTTCAGGGCAGCCTTTTGTTTGCTCCGAGCTAGTTATCCAGTGCAGCTAACGCCGCATAGCCTTGCACGTCTAAGCTGAGAGCTATGGCTCAACCGACTGGCGGCAGATGCTGTTGCTTTACTCCACCTTGCTTGCTCACGAGCCGACAGACGTGGTGAGGCTCAATCGCGCGGTGGTGTTGGCCGAGACTGGCGCTCTGGCCGAGGCACTAGCCGAAACGCAGCGTCTGAGTTCGGCGCTTGAGCAGTACCAGCCTTTTCATGCTGCTCGGGCAGACCTTCTCAGGCGGATGGGTGATCGGGAGGGTGCGTGCTTGGCTTATTGTCGCGCTATTGAGTTGAGTAGGACAGAAGATCAACGGCGCTTTCTCGCCAACCGCCTTGGGAGTTTGACGAGTGGAGCGTGACAGCGGGGTGTCCTGTAGTTGCCATTAGCTTCGTCCTGAGGGGCTCCTGGCGAGCTACCTCTGTGCATCCTACAGCGCCCGCTCGGCATCGCGGGGGATTGGCAGGGGCTCAGCAGCCCTACACTTAGACACCGAGGTACCGAGCGGAGCTGTCGGTTGGGCGGGCGTGGAGGTAGCGCCCCGTTGTGGCCACTGAGGCATGGCCCAGCGTCGCCTGCACCAGATGGATTGGGGCGCCTCGATCGAGACTGTGCGAGGCATGGGCGTGCCGGAGCCAGTGAGCCGACACCTCATCCGAGAGCCCTGCCCTGCGCGCCGCGGCTTTCACGATCCGATGCACCTGGCTTGGATCAAGGTGGCCGCCCTCCCGGGAGCGGAACACGGGATCATCAGGGCCACCCTGCCCCTGTAGCTCCATGACGAGGCGCCAGGTGTTGGCGGAGAGCAGCACCACCCGGGTCTTGCCGCCCTTGCCGAACACGGCGGCCTGCCCGGCCTTATCGCGTGCGGTGAGATCGCGCCAGCGCAAGCCGCAGGCTTCCGAGATCCGCAGCCCTGCCCCGTAGAGGAGGGTCAGAAGCACCCGGTTCCGGATCTTGGGCTCGAGCGCGATCATCCGCAGAACGTCCGGCTCGTTGAGGATGCGTTCGGCCAGCCGGTTCTTGACCGCGGGGGATTTCAGCACCCGGCCCGGGTTGAAGGGGATGTAGCCCGTCTCATGCGCAAAGGTGAGAAGTGACCTCAGGGCAGCCGTGGCGTTGGCCCGGGTTGCCGGTGCCTGCGCTTCGAGGGACGCGATGTAGGCTTGCAGGTCCCCGATCCCGACCGTGGCAAGCGGCCGGCGGACGAAGGCCAGGAACTGGCGTGCCTGCCGGCGGTAGTTGCGGCGCGTGTTGGAGCTTTCATGCCGGTTCACCCACAGGTCCACCATGCAGGTGTTGGTGTCGGGTTGGGCAATGGTCGGGAGTGTCGCCTCGGCAGCCTCGGTCGGTTCGACATAGATGGCCGGGAGAGAGGCGGGCATCAGAAGAACGACCTGGAGCGCGCGAGGCTGCACTTGCCGCCGAGATGTGCTGCAATGGCGTCTCTGGCTTCGTCCAGTGAACGGTATGGGCCTACGGCCATGCCTTCGAGAGCGGCGCCTTCATCGGGCACGAGGGTGAATGTGCCATCCGCGCTTCTGATGATCTCTCCAAGATCACGCATCGTCGGCGAGGTGTTCACGTGCCAAAGCCCCTTGCCGATCGAGAATACCGCCGCGTCCATCCGCTCTCCCTCCAGTGCAAGATAACACATCTTGTCTTGCACTCGAAAAGGATGCCGTTTACCCAGCTTGACCGCAAGGGGATTGGTAGCCCCGAGCCCTGAAATTGGGGCTCGGGAGGACAGGTGCGCGGGAGGCTCGGTATGGCTGAATGGACGATCGAGGCGCTTCCGACGGATGCCGGCGTTGACCTGCGCTTGGTGCTGCCGATAGACGGCGAGACTATCACAGCCGTGTTGAGCTTCGATCGCGCCCAGGCCCGCGCCTTAGGTCGGTTAGAGCTTGCGGCAGCCGGCGAAGCGCTGGATCAAACGTTTCCAGCGCCACTCTTCCCTTCGCATGAAGGGACGGATGCATGAGCATCCCGCCTGAGAGCCTTGAGGTTGGACAGTGCTACCTCACTGAGGATGAGCGGGTCAGGAAGGTGACGCGGTTCCTGCCGGATAGCCGCATCCGCTATCGGTACCGAGGGCCGTTCAGCAAACGATGGCGCTCAGGGACCCTGGATCACCGCTCCTTCGTCTCCACCGTCGAGCGGCCCGTCCCCTGCAACTGGACGCCAGAGAGCGACGCAAGCAGCACCGGGAAAAGTGACCAATGACCGAGCCGCCCATCTACCGCTACGACGTGACCTTCGAGGCCACCGAGATCGACCAGGGCCGCTCCATCGTGAGGCTGGCCCTCAGCCGGGAGGACACCGCCTCGGCCCCAGGCACCACGTTCTTCTTCGAGCCCAAGGAGGAGATGACGCCAGAGGCCACCGAACTGCTGGCCCAGTTCCTCAACCAGTACATCGCCCGCTTCGGCATCATCATGCCAGAAGAAGACGAGACGGCGGGGTCCTGATGAGGGTGCCTGTCGTCCTTGCCTCCTTGCGGCGGACCCTCGCGCTGTTGCTGTTCAGTGTGCTTGTCGTGCCTGCCTCATCGGCAAAGTCCGCCGTCGTGGAGGCCTACGGCGACGAGACAAGCCAGCAGGTGATCCTGCTGAGCGGCGAGATTGTCGCTGGTGACGCAGGCCGCCTCACGATACTGCTTGAGAATGCAATCCAAGCAAAGAGACCCCTGCCAAACGTGAGCCTCAACTCAGGAGGAGGGCTCTTCCTTGAGGGCATCCGACTGGCCGAGATCGTCAGACGACATGGGCTGAACGTTTACGTCGAGGAAGGGGCTAGGTGCGCCTCAGCCTGCTTTCTGGTGTTCGCGGCTGGCAAAGAGAAGATTGCGAGTTACAGCGGACGCATCGGTGTTCACTCCGCGAGGGATGCAGAAGGAGACGCTGCCAGGGCGTCAGCAGCCACAAGTGTTATGGGTGGTCTGCTCAGAACACTTGGCGTACCGCCTACGATCATCAGCAAGATGGCCACTACTCCTCACGAGAAGATTGCGTGGCTCTCCACACCCGAACTCCAGTCCATGCAAGTCAAGCCCCTCAGCTTATCCGATCCTTCTCCCCTGGAGCGGGTCCTCCAGGCAGTCGTGGAGCGTGGTCCTCCGGGAGGCCTGCCAGAACCTGAGAAAGCATGGCTGTGGGACCGGCTGGTTCGTGCCGCCTCCAGGCTGTCGGCTCGGCAGAGCAGTGGGCGTGCTCAGATCGTCAACACCTGCCCGCCTGAGGCTCGATCCTGCTCCAATTCTGTGTCCTACGCGACCCAAGACGGTCAGATCGTGACGCTCCGCACGACCCGCGAGCGGACCGGGAGGGTTCTGGCAAGGGAAGTTTGTGGAGACCAAGCCGCCAATGCTCAACAGTGTCGCCCCTGGGCGCCCTCATCTGTGGATGCACGGCACAGCCGTTGAGGAAACCTGAATTGTTCAGCCATGCCTGTCGTGTGGTCGCCTGGGTGTGCGTGCTGGCGCTGGCGTTCTACTCACTCTCGCCACCGGCCCTCAAAGTGGCAGCCGGCGGGGAGAGCCTGCCCAACCAGATCAACCACACCGCCGCCTATCTCGTGACGTCATTCGCTCTGCGTTGGGTCTATCCCGGCGCTAGCCCGCTCAGGACCATGCTTTGGTTAGTGATGTACGGTTGCCTGCTGGAGGTGCTCCAAACCTTTGTGCCCGGCCGTACGCCACAAGTCATTGATGCCGCTGCAAGCGCTCTTGGAGCTGTCATCGGCGCAATTATAGGTCTGCCCCTTCGAGCCCACCTCGCCACTTGGATAGCGTGGAGTAGGAAGCAATGAACGATGAGGGGCGGCGGCAGCTCATCACAGTGGCTCAGACGATCGGCATGCAGACCATGGAGCTTCCCGCTGAACGGCGCGCAGAGTTTATCCGCCGCTCGGTGACAGCCATCCACCGCGATTATGCACAGAAGTACGGAGGCGATGCCAGTACGGCCGAAATGGCAGACCGCCTTGAGAAACTCACTGCTACCCTGGTGAAGCTGATCGAGGAGAGCGGCGGATCAATCGGGAATGCCTGACCCCGCTTCAACCGTCCCGCGCACCCTCGTGCTGCGTGGGGTTGATCGCAAGCACGGCGTAGCACGGTTCTACATGCTCAACATCGAACGTGATCTGTTCGGCACCATCCGCGTCGTGCGGACCTGGGGAAGGATCGGCACTCGCGGCCGGGAGCTCGCAGACGTGTTCGATACCGAGGACGCCGCCCGCGAGGCGCTGGAGGCCCTCGCAGCGGTCAAGCGCCGGCGGGGATACCGTGACTTATAGGCCGCCAGAGATTTAGCACCGCAGCGCCGGCAGCCGTGTCTGGCGGCTCTCCAATGTATGACACCAAAACTAGCCGCGTGAGTGCGCTCTCACATCACGAGCTCAGTCCATGTCCTCGATGACAGGAGCTTGCGACGCGAGCCCTACGAAGGCGGCCAGGCAGAGGATGTGAATGAGCACAAGGGTGAGCATGGCAGACCTTGAACGGCGCTCTTCCTGAGGAAGCGGCCCTACAGTGGAAGACGCATCAATGTCTCGGATCTCGGTGGCGGGCACCATTCCGCTTGCCTGCCTAGGCTGTTTGGTGTGTTCGCGTCCTCCCGCCGCCCCTTGCAGCTGATTTTCGCAGCACAAGACGCAGGTGAGTCATCGACCATCTAATCCAATGGCATCAAAAAATAACGATGTTGTAGTAGATGAAATCGGTATCTCCAAATGAACGCGAACACATAAGCAAATTAACTACGAAGTAGTTATTCTTCAATTCAGCATCTTAGACTAACCCGACTCACCTAATTGAGAGATAATGCTTAGAATTAGTACTAGGGGCCCATCCGCACTGGGGACACGAAGCGTCCCGTCGCAGGTGGCTCAATGACCAGTTCATCCCCTTCCTTTGTCTCGCCTCCAGCTCCCAACCGCCATCATGCCGCGCCGATGGCCCTGCTGAGGGGGAGGGACGCTAGCCGTGTGCTGGACACTGTAGGGGCAGCGTTGGTGCTGCTGGCGCTCGCACCTCTTCTGGTGCTCGTGTCCTTAATGATCGCGCTCGACAGCCCGGGTCCAGTGCTGTTTCGCCAGACCCGCACCGGACTGAACGGGCGGACGTTCAAGATCTACAAGTTCCGCACCATGCGGGTGCAGGAGGACGGGCCAGTGGTGCGGCAAGTCATGCGGGGCGATGCTCGCGTGACGCGGGTGGGCCAGATCCTGCGCTCCACCAGCCTCGATGAGCTGCCCCAACTCCTCAATGTGCTCATGGGTGACATGGCGCTAGTAGGCCCTCGGGCCCATGCTCTGGCGCATGACGAGTACTACAGCCGTGAAATCCCGGCCTATGACCAGCGCTTTCGGGTGAAGCCTGCCATGACGGGCTGGGCTCAAGTCAACGGCGCCAAAGGCGAGACGCCGACCCTGGACCACATGCGCCGCAGGATCGAGCTCGACCTCTGGTACGTGCAGCACAAGAGCATCGCCCTCGACCTGACCATCCTGGCCAGGACAGTCGTCGCCGAGGTCGGCCGAACATCAGAGGCCTACTGACCTTGCTGGCGGGGGAACCCATCCTAGCCTCATCACCACTGCCGCTGCTCCTTCAACAGGTGCTCTGATGATCAGCCCGCCGTCTCCAGCCATTGCCCTCCGCCAACGACCTGTTGTGTTGCTCAGTCCCTCTCCTGATCAGGAGCATCAGGCGGTCCGCTCAAGACCTGCTCACACAGCAGGCCCGTCCCTCGCTAAGTTCTTTGTGGTGACACTTGCGGCTACGGCAGGGGCAGGTGTGGCGATCGTGTTGCGATCCGCTGTTCCCTTCGTCTCAACTGAGACCGCCGTTGCAACGGTCATTGCTGGCATGGTCATGCTCGCGACGATGAGCGTGGCCATCCGTATCCTCTCGCGGGGGGCTGTGTGATGAGGGTTCTGCTTGTAGAGGACGAGGCAGGCGTTCGCCTCATGATTGCCAGTGGTTTGGCTCGTGCCGGCTACGACGTCATCGAGGCGTCAGATGGGTCAGCGGCGTTGCGCCTGCTCGAGGAAGGCACCCTGCCCGACATCCTGATCACCGACATCAGAATGCCAGGGGCCGATGGCTGGACGGTGGCTCGAGCCTACCGGGCACGCCTACCAGATCTGCCGGTGCTCTACGTCACCGGCTTCGCCGACGAAAACAACCCGGTGCCTGGAGGAGTGATCCTGCCAAAGCCCTTCCGGGCTGCACAGCTTCTGGCGGCACTTGCTTCTCTTCAACAAGCCCACTCGCCTGCCGTAGTGGGTGGGATGACCACCGGCAGGGCTGCGGCTCACGTCACTGATCGGCGGATGCGGATCTACCTGCCAGACGAGCCAGTGCAGGAGATGACCTTGAGCGAGTACCAGAACTTCCTCGAGCGCAACGGCCTGGTGAGCCTCGTTGTGCACGAGGCAGCAGGATGACGAACTCCTCTTGGTGAGAGCCTGCCCGCAGGCAGGGGTTCTGCATCAGATCTGCGGGAGCTAGCCACCAAGGAGACCTTCAGCGCGCCACGGCAGGCCCGATCACCCTCGACCGAGCCTCATGGCTCACGTGCTGAAGCAAGGCCCCGCCCGAGGCAAGGCGGGGCCTTTCCTGTTGGGAGGGGCACACATGACCCACACGAGCCACAACACATTGGCATTACAATCGCAGAAGGTCAGATACGGAACCTACGTTTTAGCCAAGGATGGCAGGGTACGTCATCGGTATAGGTTATATAACGCCCCTATAGCGCAGTCGCGAGCCGGGCGGACAGGCGACCTCGAACTTGTGTAGAGTTGGTGAAAACAAAGGCAGTCCACAGCAGCGTCAGCTCTGATAGCTTTTCTTTGTGTGGGCCGACAAAGGCTGACGCAACTTGAACCTCTAGGGAGGACCAGATGAGCTGTCATACAATCGTGCGTGTACTCGCCCCTATCGCACTGTTGACCCTCAGCCTCGGCGCACAGGCACAGACCGCCGCGAGCGGTTCGGCGGGCATGACGTTCTTCGTCACCAGCGTCGGCTCCGGCAAAGGCGCCGACCTCGGCGGTCTGCAAGGGGCCGATCAACACTGCCAGACGCTCGCTGCCGCGGCCGGCGCGGGATCGAAGCAATG
>DASZAZ010000095.1:0-23687 GCA_035944635.1 Microvirga sp. | reverse complement strand
ACGCCGTGAACGTCGCACCGCCCGTCTCGGCCAGAACCTTCGTGATCGCCGCCGTCAACGACGTCTTGCCATGGTCCACGTGACCAATCGTGCCAATGTTGCAGTGCGGCTTCGTGCGCGCAAACTTTTCCTTCGCCATCGACGTCGCTCTCTTTCGTCAATCGTTGCGGCGGCGAGAGCCGCGAGCCCGTTGGACCCGCAGGCCATGCCAGGTGAAACCTTTCGGGGTGACCCGAATGGACGGGGTGGCCCCTGTCCTTGCTGTTTGCTTACCGGCCTCTCAGATCCGGCTCGATGATGGAGCGGGTGAAGGGAATCGAACCCTCGTCATCAGCTTGGAAGGCTGTTGCTCTACCATTGAGCTACACCCGCCTGCTCCTCATCTTGGTCGGGGTGGTGGGGGAAGTAGGACTCGAACCTACGAAGGCTTAGCCAGCGGATTTACAGTCCGCCCCCTTTGCCGCTCGGGACATTCCCCCTCTCCGCCGAACAAAACGCGTCGCGTTGAGGCCTTGTGCAAGACGAAAGTCCCCGCCGAAGGGGCAGGGATTCCGCGGGCGCTCTTATGGTGACGGGCTCTTCCGGTGTCAACCGAAAACCGAAACCGGTCCCGACCCCTGCCGAAAGGAGCGAAATCACGATTCGAGCACGCACTGTCGAGGCTTGGCGATTGATGTGGTATCGCCGTGCGGTCATTGCCATACGATACCGCAGCCGTTTCGAGGACCCTATGAGCGACCGCCCTTTCAAGCCCCGCAGGCCCGGCCCGAACCGACGCCCCGGAGGTGCGCCCGGTCGCCGCGGTGCCCCGCAGGCCCGCGGCAGCGCACGCCGGCGGGACGATGAGGACGTGACGGTGCTTTATGGCTGGCACCCCGTGGCCGAAGCGCTGCGCAACGAGCACCGTACGTTCCGTCGCCTCCTCGCCACCGAGAACTCGGCCCGGCGCTTGGCCGAGGAGGTCGGTGAACTGCGCATCACCCCTGAGATCGTGCGTCCGGACGAGATCAATCGCCTGGTCGAGCCCGATGCCGTCCACCAGGGGCTCTATCTGGAAGCGGATCCCCTGCCCTCGCCGACGCTTGAGACACTCAGAGGCGAGCGGGTGGTGCTGGCCTTCGACCAGATCACCGACCCCCACAATGTCGGCGCCATCGTCCGCACCGCCGCGGCATTCGGGGTCGAAGCGATCATCACGACCGCTCGCCATAGCCCTGCCGCCACCGGCGTTCTCGCCAAGTCGGCCTCGGGCGGCCTCGAGCACGTGCCGTTCCTGGTCGTCCGCAACCTCGCCGACGCCTTGATCACCCTCGGCGATCGCGGTTTTCAGCGCATTGGACTCGACTCGGACGGGGATGTCCCGCTCGACGCCATCGAAGTCCGACGCCCCGTGGTTCTGGTCCTCGGCTCCGAGGGCAAAGGCCTGCGGCAGCGGACCCGGGAATGCTGCGACATCATGGGCAGGCTCGACATGCCGGGCGCGATCAAGAGCCTCAACGTCTCCAACGCGGCGGCGATCTGCCTCTACGCGGTGACCAGAAGCCTTGAATCGTAAGGCGTTGTGACCTCTGCGGCCTTCCCTTACGGCAGAGGTTTCTAGACCTAAGTATCAAATACCAATTGTCCATTGTGGTTTGGAGCCAGGCGCATAGGGTCGCGCCCGCTGGGAGGTGTCGATTCCGTAAAGGAACCTTCGCCTTTTCCGGCCGCCGTTTCGCGTCGTTCCTTGCGAAACGGCAGAATTGCCCCAGGCAAAGGGGCTCATCGGGTGGGAACATCAAAGGAAAGAACAATGGCTACGTCAGCTGCGACAGCACGGGCAGGATCACAGGTCCGTCCGATGACTCGCGAGGAGAAGAAGGTCATCGTGGCCTCCTCGCTCGGCACCATCTTCGAGTGGTACGATTTCTATCTCTACGGCTCGCTTGCGGCGATCATCGGTGCGCAGTTCTTTTCCTCCTTCGACGTGAACACGCGCAACATCTTCGCCCTGCT
Source organism: Microvirga sp. (assembly GCA_035944635.1). Lineage (GTDB taxonomy): Bacteria > Pseudomonadota > Alphaproteobacteria > Rhizobiales > Beijerinckiaceae > Microvirga. Next base: position 21,692 of record DASZAZ010000095.1, on the reverse strand, counting down.
CGCCTTCGCAGCAGGCTTCCTCGTGCGCCCCTTCGGCGCGCTCGTGTTCGGACGGCTCGGCGACCTCGTCGGTCGCAAATACACCTTCTTGATGACCATCCTCATCATGGGTGTTTCGACGTTCTTCGTCGGCCTTCTCCCCTCCTACAACCAGATCGGCTGGATCGCGCCCGTCCTCCTCATCGTGCTCCGCATGCTCCAGGGCCTGGCGCTCGGCGGCGAGTATGGCGGTGCGGCGGTTTATGTGGCCGAGCATGCCCCGGTGGGCCGTCGCGGCTTCTACACGGCCTGGATCCAGACCACGGCGACGCTTGGCCTGCTTCTCTCGCTCTTCGTCATCGTGGGCCTGCGCCTTTGGATGGGCGAGGACGCGTTCCAGCGTGATCTGGACCTGTTCTTCGGCCTCAAAGGCGGCTGGCGCATCCCGTTCCTGGGCTCGATCCTGCTGCTCGCCATCTCGGTCTGGATTCGTCTCCAGATGAACGAGTCGCCCGCCTACCAGAAGATGAAGGAAGAGGGCACCCAGTCCAAGGCGCCGCTCACCGAGGCCTTCGGTCAGTGGAAGAACGGCCGCCTCGTCCTCATCGCCCTCGCCGGCCTCGTCGTCGGTCAGGCGGTGGTCTGGTACACGGGCCAGTTCTACGCGCTCTTCTTCCTGCAGAGCATCCTGAAGATCGACCTTCTGACCGCGAACGTGCTCATCGCCTGGGCGCTCATTCTCGGCACCGGCGGGTTCATCTTCTTCGGCTCGCTCTCGGACCGCATCGGCCGCAAGCCGATCATCCTCGGCGGCTGCCTCATCGCGGCGATCACCTACTTCCCGCTCTTCCAGGCCCTCACCGCGACGGCGAACCCGACCTATGCGCGGGCTCTGGAGAACGTGAAGATCGACGTCAGCGCCGATCCGGCCCAGTGCGGCTCCCTGTTCGACCCTGTCGGCATCCGGACCTTCACGGCTCCTTGCGACATCGCTCGCCGCGCCCTCTCGCAGCAGGCCTATCGCTACAGCTACGTGCCCGGCCAGCCCGGCGCACCGCTGACCGTGAAGGTGAATGGCAAGGACGTCGCCTACCCGGCCGCCGCTGCAAACACGGCTGCCGCTTCGACCGAGTTCACGCGGATGATCACCGCGGAAGCAACGGCCGCGGGGTACCCGGGGGCGAACGACGCCGAGAAGGTGAAGGTGACGGGCTTCTTCTCGGCCCTGGCGAGTCCGCAGGCTCTCGCCATCATCGGCATCCTCACGATCATGGTGATCTACGTGACGGCGGTGTACGGGCCGATCGCGGCGGCGCTGGTGGAGTTCTTCCCCACCCGCATCCGCTACACGGCCATGTCCCTGCCCTACCACATCGGCAACGGCTGGTTCGGCGGTCTCCTCCCGGCGACCTCCTTCGCGATCGTGGCCTCGACGGGCGACATCTATGCGGGCCTCTGGTATCCGATCGGCTTCGCCCTGATGACCTTCGTGATCGGTCTCCTCTTCGTGCCGGAGACCAAGGATCGCGACATCACCACCTACGAGCACGCCCGCTAAGGGCAGGCTCTAGCGCACAAACGAAAGCCCCGCCGGTTGGCGGGGCTTTTTCTTTAGACGCTCGGAAAACCGAGGATCAGAAGCAGGTCGTGACCCGGCGGACCACCCAGCCTTCGCCCTCGACCCAGAGGCGTCGACGGGACTGGGCGCAGTTCGCGGCAGGTTCGGCCGCAGCTGCCTTCTCGGGGGAGGCGACAGAGCCCGTGGTCTCAGGCTCCTTCGCGGCAACCTTGGCCACCGCAGCCTCCTTGACCCGCGAGGCGCCCACACCGGCAGCCTCGGCCGGCAGGGGTGCCAACAGAGCGGCACCGGACAACAAAAGGGCCACGCAGGCGGCGTTGGCCGCTGCTTTGGTCAGACCACGGATCGACACGACTTTTTCCTTTTGAACAGGCCACCGGAGGAACCGGGGCCGCAACCACCATCGTGCTCAAACAATTCAGGATCGGAGCTTTGGTTGCGGTGCGGCAACGCACATTATTTCTCACATTTTCGGGAACTCTCAAGCTTGCGGTTCCGGAAGGCCGGGGCTACCTGAGGGGCCGCTTCTTGTGGGCGTCGCCGGTGTAGCACAGCGGTAGTGCAGCGGTTTTGTAAACCGAAGGTCGGGAGTTCGATCCTCTCCACCGGCACCACACCCCCTCCCCCTCTTGAGAGCCCATCCCGGCCGGATCCAAGCGAACCGGCGGAAGTTGAGTCGCCACGGCAAGGGGCAGGGGCGGCGATATGGTGGGACAGCGGGCAGCGGCTGAGGCGCAGGAGGCGGTGGTCGAGCCCGCTACCATCAAGGTCTCCGGCCTCTCCGGTGAAACGGCTCTGCGCCTGACGCGGATGGTCCGCGAGAGCGGTCGATCTCTCCTTCACGTGACCTCGGGCGAACGGAGGGCGGAGCAGCTGGTGCGCACCGCCAAGGGTCTCGCTCCCGATCTCGAGATCCTCCTCCTGCCGCCGTGGGACTGCTTGCCCTATGACCGGGCGGCACCCTCTCGTGAGGCCATGGGACGCCGGATCGCCGTGCTGAAGGCTCTTGCCGACGCTCCCGGAACCAAGCGCCTCGTGATCACGACCGCCGACGCCGTCCTGCAGCGCGTTCCGCCTCGCGAGGTGTGGAGAGCGGCCGAGATGGTGCTGCATCCCGGGCACCCCCTGGTCCTGGAGGATTTCGAAGCCGAATTGCGGCGGCTCGGCTACCGGATGGACGAGCGAGTGGACGAGGTCGGCGAAGCTGCCATTCGCGGCCGCATCGTCGACCTCTTTCCCGCAGGTTGTGAGGCGCCCGTCCGGATCGAGCACGATGAGGGGCTCGTCGCGGCGGTTCGGTCCTACGACCCGGCCTCGCAGCTCACGACCGAGGATCTCGACAAGGTTCGAGTGCTCCCGGTTTCGGAATGCGTGCCATCCCGGACGGACGAGACGTTCGAGCGCTTCCAGGGGGTCGAGCATTGGCTGCCAGATGTCTATCCCGCTCTGCACACGCTGTTCGATTACTTGCCTGAGGCCTCCGTCAGCCTCGGGATTGGAACCGAGGAGCGTCTCGAGGCGGCGCTCGCGCAGATCGTCGATGCCTATGAGAGCCGCACCCGTTTGAAACCGGAACGCACGCTGGGCCGGCACCCGCCGCAGCCGCAGCGGCTTTACCTGGATCAGGCCGAATGGGAGGCCCACATTGTGAGGCGTCCGCACCTGCGCCTCGTCGCCGATGAAGCCGATGCCGCGGTTCGACCGGTGCCGAGCTTCGCGTCCCAAGCCCGGCCCTATCGGAAACTTGCATCTTTCGTCGGTGCGGAGCTCGATGCGGGTCGCCGGGTTGTGCTGACCGCGACGGCTGCCCGCGATCTCAAAGCCATGTCCCGTCGTCTGGCCGACGATCTCGACGTTAAGCCCGAGCCGGTTGAAGATTGGGCGACGGTCGAGCAGACCGCTTCCGGCCGCCTCTTCGCGCTCAAACTCAATCTGGAGCAGGGCTTTTCGGATCCGGAATCCGGGATCACCGTGGTTGCCGCGGCGGACATCCTCGGCAGTCGTGCCCGTACGGCTGCTTCCGCGCCGGTTCAGCCGGTTGCAATCGCCGGCACCGAGTTCGAGTTCCGCCTCGGCGATGCGGTCATTCACATCGATCACGGCGTCGGCATTCTGCGGGGGATCGAAACCGTCGAGGCCGCAGGAACCACCGCGGATGTGATCCGCCTCGATTATGCCAACGACGCCACCTTGATGGTGCCGGCGGACGAGATGGGAAAGGTGTGGCGCTACGGCTCGGCGGCCGATGCGGTCTCGCTTGATCGGCTCGACACCGAGGCGTGGGAGAAGCGACGCACGGAGGTGGAGGCGGAGGTCGCCGAGAGCGCCGGCCGCCTCGTGGTAGTCGTCCGAGAACGCCAAGCGCGCGAAGCCCCAAAGCTGGTGCCGCCGCGCGCAGCCTACGAGCGCTTCGTCGCCCGCTTCCCCTTCTCGGAAACCGCGGACCAGCTCAACGCCGTAGAGGCGACGCTGAAGGATCTCGCCTCAGGCAGGCCGATGAACCGGCTCGTCTGCGGCGATGTGGGCTTCGGCAAAACAGAGGTGGCGCTTCGCGCCGCCGCCGCAGCAGCTCTGGCCGGTAAGCAAGTGGCTGTCGTGGCACCCACGACCGTGCTGGTGCGCCAGCACGTGAAGACCTTCGAGCGGCGGTTTGCCGGGCTCGGAATCAAGGTCGCGCACCTCTCGCGGCTCGTCACGCCCGCCGAGGCGCGGGAGGTCAAGAAGGGGCTCGCCGACGGTTCGGTCCGGGTCGTGATCGGGACGCATGCGCTCGTCGGGAAGGATGTAGGTTTCGCGGAGCTTGGCCTCGTCGTGATCGACGAGGAACAGCGCTTCGGGGCGGCGCACAAGGCAAAGCTTCAGGGGCTTTCCGAGGGCGTTCACGTGCTGACGCTGACCGCGACGCCGATTCCCCGCACACTGCAGGCGGCCCTCGTCGGTCTGCAGGACATCAGCGTCATCGCGACGCCTCCCGCCCAGCGACAGCCGATCCGCACCTTCGTGGTCCCCTTCGACGAGGTGACCATCCGCGAGGCGCTGCTGCGGGAGCGCGGACGAGGCGGCCAGAGCTTCGTCGTGTGCCCGCGGGTGGAGGACATCGAACCCATGAGCGCACGCCTGCGGGAGCTCGTTCCCGAACTCCAGGTGCTGGTCGCCCACGGACAAATGCCGGTTGGCGAGATCGACGACGCCATGGTCCGGTTCGCGGATGGCGAAGGCGATGTGCTGCTCGCCACCAACATCATCGAGAGCGGGCTCGATGTTCCCTGCGCCAACACCATGCTGGTCTGGCGGGCCGACCGCTTCGGCCTGTCCCAGCTTCATCAGTTGCGGGGGCGCGTCGGTCGAGGACGCGTGCGGGGCATCGCCTACCTCCTCACCGATCCCGGCCAGAAGCTGCCGAAGGCAACGCGCAAGCGGCTCCAGACCCTGGAGAGTCTCGACCGGCTGGGCGCCGGCTTCGCGATCAGCGCTCGCGACCTCGACCAGCGCGGCGCCGGCGATCTGCTGGGCGACGAACAGGCAGGTCACCTGAAGCTCATCGGCGTTGGACTCTATCAACACCTCATGCAGCGAGCGATGATGCTGGCTCGGGGCGAGACGCCGCCGGACGAATGGGAGCCCGAGCTCAATCTCGGCTCGACGGGTACGATCCCGCCCGACTACGTTCCAGAGCCGGAGGTGCGCATCAACCTATATGCCCGCCTGGCCCAGGTTGCCGACGAGGACGAGGTCGGGACGGTTGCCGACGAGATCGAAGATCGTTTCGGGCCCCCTCCTCCTTCCGTCGAGCGCCTGCTTTTGATCGCTCGCATCCAACGCCAGTGCCGCCCTGCCAATGTGGCGCGGGTGGACGCAGGCCCCCAAGCCATCGCCATCACCTTCCGGGCCGACCGTCAGGACGATCCGTCCGTGACGCGGGCGGTGGAGGCGTCGAAAGGCGCCCTCGCCTGGCGGGAGGATCGGCTCGTCTGGAGCAAGTCCGGGGACGACGAGGGAGAGCGCCTCCACAACGTTTCCCGCTTGCTCCGCAGGCTCGCGCGAGCCTAGGCAAACCGCACTTTTATGAGGGTTTCGGCGGCCGTTTCGCGTCCCGCCCGGACGAAACCGCGTCAAACCCCCGGGTTTTCGGCCGATAACCCGCGCCGGGCCTGGAGTTTCGTGCTTGACAGTCTTGGCCTACGCCTCGTCAATGGGCTCCTTACAAGAACCACAACAAGAGGGAGCGCCTATGCGCCATCTGTCACTACGATTCGCGGCGGTCGCCATCGGCGCGCTGACGGCCACGGGGGCTCTTGCGGCCGATCTGAAGATCGCGCTCATCGCCGGCAAGACCGGTCCGCTCGAGGCCTATGCCAAGCAGACCGAAGCCGGCTTCATGCTCGGCCTCGAATATCTCACCAAGGGCACGATGACCTGGAAGGATCGCAAGATCCAGGTGATCGTGAAGGACGACCAGCTCAAGGCCGACCTCGCCAAGACCCTGCTGGAGCAGGCCTACAACGACGACAAGGTCGACATCGCAGTCGGCACCACGTCTTCGGCTGCGGCCCTCGCCATGCTCCCGGTCGCCGAGGAGAACGGCAAGATCCTCATCGTCGAGCCCGCCGTGGCGGATGCGATCACGGGCGAGAAGTGGAACCGGTTCATCTTCCGCACATCCCGCAACTCCACGCAGGACGCCTACGCGGCAGCCGCGGCCATCCCGACCTCTGGCGAGGTCAGCATCGCGACGCTGGCGCAGGACTACGCCTTCGGCCGTGATGGCGTCGCGGCCGTAAAGACCGCGCTCGGTCAGATCCGCCCGAACGCGAAGGTGGTATTCGAGGAATACGCGCCGCAGAATGCGACCGACTTCACCGCGTCCGCGCAGCGCCTCTTCGACGCCCTGAAGGACAAGCCCGGCAAGAAGATCATCTCGATCATCTGGGCTGGCCAGCACCCGCTGCCGAAGATCGCGGATCTCAAGCCCGAGCGCTTCGGCATCGAGATCGCGCCCGGCGGCAACATCCTGCCGGCCATGCAGATCTACAAGAACTACCCCGGCATGGAAGGCGCCATCTATTACTACCACGCCTTCCCGAAGAACCCGATGAACGACTGGCTCGTGGCCGAGCACCAGAAGCGCTTCAATGCCCCGCCGGACTTCTTCACGGCCGGCGGCTTTGCGGCGGCCTCCGCGGTTCTTGCGGCCGTCGAAAAGGCGGGCGGCACGGACACCGAGAAGCTCATCACCGCCATGGAGGGTCTCACCTTCGAGACCCCTAAGGGTCCCATGACCTTCCGCAAGGAAGACCACCAGGCCTTACAGGTGATGTACCACTTCAAGGTGAAGGCGAACGGCAAGGACAACAACGACCTGCTCGATCTCGTCGGTGAAATTCCCGCCGACAAGATGCCGATCCCGGTGCGGAACAAGCGCTGATCGCCTTCGTCCGTGACCCTACACAACACGAATACGGCGCCCGCGCTTGAAACGCGCGGGCTCACCGTCCGCTTCGGCGGGCACGTGGCCGTCAATGACGTCTCGTGCCGCTTCACCCCTGGCAGCCTCACGGCCATCGTGGGCCCGAACGGCGCCGGCAAGACCACCTACTTCAACCTGATCTCGGGGCAGTTGCCGGCGAGCGCCGGAACGGTGCTGGTGGAGGGCGAGGACATCACCGCTCTGACGCCGTCCGCGCGGACGCGCAAAGGCCTCGGCCGGGCATTCCAGCTCACCAACCTTTTCCCGCAGCTCAGCGCGCTCGAAAACGTGCGGCTCGCAGTTCAAAGCCGTGCGGATGCGGGGCGATCGCTCTTCAGCGTCTGGAACCGGCGGCGCGACCTCATCGAGAAGGCGGAGAGCATCCTGGAGCGCGTGCGCTTGGCCGACAGGCGCCACGTGGCACCGAAAACGCTCTCGCACGGCGATCAGCGCAAGCTCGAAGTGGCGCTACTCATGGCGCTGGAGCCCAAGGTGTTCATGTTCGACGAGCCGACCGCCGGCATGAGCGTGGACGAGGTCCCGACCGTGCTGGACCTCATCCAGGAGCTCAAAGCCCAGGGCGACCGCACGATCCTGCTTGTCGAGCACAAGATGGACGTGGTGCGATCCCTCGCGGATCGGATCGTGGTGCTCCACAACGGTGTCCTCGTGGCCGACGGCGACCCCGCCGAGGTGATCGCCTCGCCGATCGTGCAGGAGGTCTATCTCGGCATGGAACCCGCCCGGACCGCTCCGGAGGCCGCCCATGGCTGAAGCCGCTGCCCTGCGCTCCCCGCCGGCGGCGCGCCCGGCCGAACCGATCCTGCGGCTTGAGGGCGTGCACACCCATATTGGGCCCTATCACATCCTCCACGGCGTCGATTTCGAGGTGCCGAGCGGCGGGCTGACCATGCTGCTCGGGCGCAACGGCGCAGGCAAAACCACGACGCTGCGCACCATCATGGGCCTGTGGCCGGCGTCCAGGGGCCGCATCACCTTCGAGGGGCGGGATATCACGGCCTGCGCGACGCCCGATATCGCGCTTGCCGGCATCGGCTACGTGCCGGAATCCATGGGGATCTTCTCGGACCTCACGGTGCGGGAAAACCTGGTTCTCGCCGCCCGCCGCGGCCCCATCGACACGGCGCGCCTCGACTGGATCTTCTCGCTCTTCCCGGCCCTGAAGCGTTTCTGGGCCCTGCCCGCCGGCCAGCTCTCGGGCGGGCAGAAGCAGATGCTGGCGATCTCCCGCGCCATCGCGGAACCGCGCCGCCTCCTCCTCATCGACGAGCCCACCAAGGGCCTCGCGCCCGTGATCGTGCGCAACATGATCGAGGCGTTCCAGGCCCTCAAGAAATCCGGCGAAACGATCCTGCTCGTGGAGCAGAACTTCTACGCGGCCTCGCAGCTCGGCGACACGGTGCTCGTGATGGACGATGGCCGGATCGTCCATTCCGGCCCCATGCAGGACCTCGTGGCGGACGCGGCGCTGCAGCAGCGCCTGCTCGGCCTCAGCTTGGACATCCACCAATGACCTCTACCGCCGCCCCTGCACCGCCGGCCGAGTTGCCGCAGCCGAAAGCCGACTGGATCCCGATCCTCCTCGTGCCGGTCCTCGCCATCGCGGCCCTGCCGCTCTTCGGCGACACCTCGGCCTGGGTGACCCTCACCCTCGCGGGCCTCGCCATGGGCATGATGATCTTCCTCATGGCCTCGGGGTTGACCCTCGTGTTCGGCCTCATGGACGTGATCAATTTCGGCCACGGCGTCTTCATCTCGCTCGGCGCCTATGCGGCGCTGATCGCGCTCGGGCCGCTCGCCGCCTGGGGGGAGGCGGATTCGGTGGCCCTCAACCTGGCGCTCCTCCTCGCCTGCATCGTCGTGGCGGCCGCCGTGACCGCGGCGGTCGGGGCGGTGTTCGAGCGGGTGATCGTGCGGCCGGTTTACGGCAGCCACCTGAAGCAGATCCTCGTGACCATGGGGGGGCTCATCGTCGCCGAGCAGGCGATCCACGCGATCTGGGGCGCCTCGCCGATCCCGGTCGCCCTGCCCCAGTCCCTGCGCGGCGCCTTCGTGCTCGGCGATATCGTGATGGAGCGCTACCGGGTCGTCGCGGTGGTGATCGGGCTCGTCACCTTCGCCCTCATGTACCTCATCCTGAACCGGACCCGGATCGGTCTCATCATCCGCGCGGGCGTCGAGAACCCCGAGATGGTGGAGGCGCTGGGCTACCGCATCCGCCGCCTCTTCGTCGGGGTGTTCGTGGCCGGCTCCGCGCTCGCAGGGCTCGGCGGGGTCATGTGGGGCTTCTACCGCCAGACGCTCACCGCCGGGATGGGCATGGAGGTGATGGTTCTCGTCTTTATCGTGATCATCGTCGGCGGCTTGGGCTCCATCGGGGGCTGCTTCGTGGGCTCGCTGCTGGTGGCGCTCGTCGCGAACTATGTCGGCTTCCTCGCCCCGAAGCTGGCGCTCATCTCCAACATCCTCGTGATGGCCCTGGTGCTGGTGTGGCGCCCGCAAGGCCTGTTCCCGGTGGCCCGCCGATGACCGATGCTGCCCTCCCTCGCCCCATGGCGCCGGCTGCCCCGCGCGGCGGCTTGCTTCAGGCCCTCCTCTCCTCGGACCTGCCGCGCTCCCGGGCGCTGTCCGCGCTCCTGCTCGCGATCCTGATTGGGCTTGCGATCACGCCCTTCGTGTTCACCGGCAGCCAGCCCTTGAGCACCGCGGCCAAGATCTGCGTCTTCATCCTGCTCGTGGCGAGCTACGATCTGCTGCTCGGCTACACCGGCATCGTGTCCTTCGCCCATACGATGTTCTTCGGCATTGGAGGCTACGGCATCGCCATCGCCCTCGATCGCCTCGGCGCCAATTGGTCCTCCATCGCGATCGGCCTGCCGCTGGCACTCCTGCTCTCGGCGGCGCTGGCCTTCGCGATCGGCCTCCTGTCGCTACGGGTGCGCGCGATCTTCTTCTCGATGATCACCCTCGCGGTCGCGTCCGCCTTCCTGGTGCTGGCCTCGCAGCTCTCCACCATTACGGGCGGCGAGGACGGGAAGTCGTTCCAGCTGCCCCAGACGCTCCGCCCCGCGTTCAGGCTGCTGTCCGAGCCCCTGTTCGGGCTCACCATCAACGGGCGCATCCTCGCCTATTACCTCGTCTTCTTCGTCAGCCTCGCGACCTTCCTGCTGCTCATCCGCATCGTGAACTCCCCCTTCGGCCGAGTGCTGCAGGCGATCCGCGAGAACGAGTTCCGGGCGGAAGCCTTGGGCTACCGCGTGGTCGCGTACCGGACAGCCGCCTCCGTGATCGCGGCGCTCGCGGCCACGATTGCCGGCGCGCTCTATGCCCTCTGGCTGCGCTACAACGGGCCCGACACCACCCTCTCCTTCTCCATCATGATCGACGTGCTCCTCATGGTGGTGATCGGAGGCATGGGCACCATGTACGGCGCCGCCATCGGAGCCACGATCTTCGTGCTGGCCCAGAGCTATCTGCAGGTGCTCATGGGCGCGGGTTCGAAGGCGCTCGCGGGTATTCCCCTGCTGCCAGGCCTCATCCATCCGGATCGCTGGCTCCTCTGGCTCGGCGTGCTCTTCATCGTAAGCGTCTACGCCTTCCCGGGCGGCATCGTCGGCAAGTTGAGGCGCACCTGATCGAGCCGATCACCGATCCGGACGACCCGCGCATCGAGCCCTACCGGGCGGTCCGCGAGCGGGACCTCGTCGGTCGCGAGGGGCGTTTCGTGGCCGAGGGCGAGGTGGTGCTGCGGGTGCTGCTGACCCGCTCGCGCTTTGCGGTCGAGTCGGTGCTCTTAGCTGAGGTTCAGCTGGAGCGCCTCGGCGATCTGCTGCCTCTTGTTCCCACGGGGGTCCCGGTCTACAGCGCGTCCCGTGCGGTGATGGATGAGATCGTGGGCTTCCCCATCCATCGCGGCATCCTCGCCATCGGGCGGCGCGGACCGGCACCGTCCCCCGCCGATCTCCTTGCCGGTCTCCCTGAGACCGCCTTGGTGGTCGGCCTGGTGGGCTTGGCCAACCACGACAATGTGGGCGGCATCTTCCGCAACGCCGCCGCCTTCGGGGCCCATGCGGTTCTGCTCGATCGGGAGAGCTGCGATCCTCTTTACCGCAAGGCCATTCGGGTTTCGGTCGGCGGCGCCCTGATCGTGCCCTTCGCCAGGGCCGAGAGCCCCGACGCGCTATGCGATGCCCTAGAAGCGGCAGGCTTCGGGATCGTGGCCTTGAGCCCATCCGGCCGCGAGCCCCTCTCGCAGGTGCGCAGGGCGTCCCGCACTGCCCTGCTGCTCGGCGCCGAGGGACCCGGCCTCCCCGACCGCATCCTCGCCCGCTGCCGTACCGCGAGCATCCCGATGGCCGGCGGCTTCGACTCCCTCAACGTGGCGACCACGAGCGGGATCGCGCTCCATCACCTCGCCGGCGCTTGAGCGGCGCTCTCGCTCTTGTGACGGGAGAGGCGCAACATCCGCTTGAACCTCCCGAGCGTATCTCTAGCTCGGACAGCACAAACGATCCCAGGGAGGCTCAACCATGTCCATAACCCGCCGCACTATCCTCGCGGCCGCGCCCGTTGCGGCTGCCACGACCATCGGAGGCTCCGCTTTGGCACAGACGCAAGCGCCGGCCCCCGCCGCGAGCGCCGCCGGCGGCAGCCGTCAGGCCCCCGGCTTTTACCGCTACAAGGTGGGCGACATCGAGGTCACCGCAGTCCATGACGGCAGCTTCGCGATCCCGACGCAGAACTTCGTTCGCAACGCCGAGCAGGCGCAGGTCGATCAGGCGGCCCAAGAGGCTTTCATGCCTCAGGGCCAAATCGTGATCCCAATCACCACCCTCGTTCTCAACCAGGGCGGCCGGATCACGCTCCTCGACACCAGCCGCGGGAATGCGCCGAACGGCAACTGGATGGCGAACTTCCGGGCCGCCGGTTTCGATCCGGCGCAGGTCAACACGATCATCATCAGCCACTTCCACGGCGACCATATCGGCGGCATCCGCGGCCAGGATGGCGCAGCGACCTTCCCGAATGCGGAAGTCATGGTGCCGACACCCGAGTGGGCGTTCTGGATGGACGATGCTCGCATGAACCAAGCCCCCGAGGCCCAGCGCGGCGGCTTCCAGAATGCGCGGCGCATCTTTGGGCCCATGGCCAAGGACGTGAAGCAGTACGAGCCCGGTAAGGAGCTCATCACCGGCGTGACCTCCGTGGCAGCCCCCGGCCACACGCCCGGCCATACGACTTTCATGATCTCGTCCGGCAACGGCAAGCTGATGGTTATGTCGGATACGACGAACCACCCGGCGCTGTTCGTCCGCAATCCCGATTGGTCGGCTGTTTTCGACATGAACGCCGACGAGGCCCGGGCGACGCGCCGCAAGATGCTCGACATGGCCGCGAGCGAACGGGCGCAGGTTGCATTCTATCACGCCCCCTTCCCGGCTACCGGCTTCATCGCCAAGGAAGGCAACGGCTTCCGCTTCGTCCCGGCTCAGTGGACCGGCACGCTCTAAGGCGGCGGACTTAAGGGAGCATGAGCGGCGGCCTTCGGGCCGTCGTTTCCTTTTTGAGCCTGAGGCAGCTCGACTGGACGGCAGCGGGCCCGTTCGTGCTATGGCTCACCCATTCGCCCCGCTCGGCCCCAAGCCCCGCGGGCAGGAGCCAGGTGAGATCGGGCATGACCCGCCGTTTCAACAGGGTGGCTTTCGTCGCAAGCCCGACGCCCGATGCGCAGGAGGCGCTCGCGGCCCTGGAGGCCCGTTATACGGTCGTTCCGCCAGAACAGGCCGACGTCGTGGTGGCGCTCGGCGGCGACGGGCTCATGCTCCAGACCCTGCACCAGTTCATGGGCTCCGCGAAGCCGATCTACGGCATGAACAAGGGCACCGTCGGCTTCCTGATGAACGAGTACCGGGAGGACGACATGCTCGACCGCCTGGAGGCCGCGCATCGCAGCGTGGTTCACCCCCTTCTGATGGTGGCTCGGACGCTGGACGGCGAAACCCATACCGCCCGCGCCATCAACGACGTCTATCTTTTCCGGCAGACGCACCAGACCGCGAAACTGCGGGTCAGCATCAATTCGCAAGTTCGCTTGAGCGAGCTCGTTGCCGATGGGTGCCTCGTGGCGACGCCGGCGGGCTCCACCGCCTACAACCTGTCCGTCGGCGGCCCGATCCTGCCGCTCGACGCATCGCTCCTCGCGTTGACGCCGATCTCCGCCTTCCGCCCCCGCCGCTGGACCGGCGCGCTCCTGCCCCAGCAGGCCCGCATCCAGTTCGACGTGATCGACCCGGAACGGCGTCCGGTGAGCGCAGTGGCCGACCACACCGAGTTCCGCCGCGTCTCGCAGGTGAGCGTGTCCCTCGACCGCAGCGTCGATCTCGTGATGCTGCACGATCCGGGCCACGGCCTCGACGAGCGCATCCTCAGGGAACAGTTCGGCCCCTAAAAGCAGGCTGCAGGTTCGGACGCGCTGGCCGAAGGCTGGGCGATGCTGGGCCACTCGGCCCTTGAGCTTCGCCGGGTTTTGGCGGATGACGCCCGAAGCTCAGGAGGACAGCTGATGAACGAGGGCGCGCGCCACCCCCGCGGTGGGCTCTATTTCGAGGATTTCTCGGTTGGCATGACCATCGCGCACAGGCTCACCCGCACGGTGACCCAGATGGACAACATGCTGTTCTCCAACATGACCCTGAACCCGCAGCCCCTCCATATCGACGCGCATTTCTGCGCGACCGAGACGGAATGGGGCGAGCCGCTCATGAACTCGCTCTTCACCCTCGGGCTCATGATCGGCATCTCCGTGAACGACACCACGGTCGGCACCACCATCGCCAATCTCGGCATGACGGACGTCAAGTTTCCGGCACCGCTGTTCGAGGGCGACACGGTGAACTGCACCACGGAGGTGGTCGCGATCCGCGAGTCGAAGTCGCGGCCGGATGCCGGCATCGTCGACTTCGTTCACCGGGCCTTCAAGCAGGACGGGACCCTCGTCGCCGAGTGCCGCCGGCAGGCCTTCATGCGCAAGCGGCCCGCTGCCTGATGCGCTCGCTCCTGTTCGTCCCGGGTGACAGCGCCCGCAAGCTCGAGAAGGGCTTAGGATCGGGCGCCGATGCGCTGATCATCGATCTGGAAGATTCCGTGGCGCTCTCCGCCAAGGAGGAGGCCCGGCGGATCACGGCGGGATTCCTCAAGGAGACCGCCGGTCAGGCCGATCGCCCTCGCCTCTTCGTGCGCGTGAACGGCCTCACCACCGGCCTCACGGATGCGGACCTCGACGGCGTCATGGCGGGAGGGCCGGACGGCATCGTGCTGCCGAAAACGATCGGCGGAACGGACGTTTCGCACCTCGGCGCCAAGCTCGCCGTGCGCGAGGCGGAGTTCGATCTGGAGGACGGCCGCACCCGGATCGTCGCCATCGCGACGGAGAATGCGCGCGGGGTCTTTGCCCTCGGCACCTTTGGGGGCGCGAGCCACCGGCTGCAGGCGATCACCTGGGGCGGCGAGGATCTCTCGGCCGATATCGGCGCGGAGGCGAACCGGGACGAGCGCGGCCACTACACCGACCCCTACCGCCTCGCCCGGGCCATGACGCTCCTCGGCGCTGCGGCCGCCGAGGTCGACGCGGTCGATTCCGTCTACACCAACTTCCGCGACATGGAGGGGCTGGCGGCCGAGTGCCGCGAGGCCCGACGCAACGGCTTTGTGGCCAAGATGGCGATTCACCCTGCCCAGGTGCCCGTGATCAACGAGACCTTCACGCCGTCCGAGGACGCGCTTGCCAAAGCCCGCGCGGTCGTCGCGGCCTTCGAGCAGAATCCCGGCGCGGGAGTGGTCGGGATCGAAGGCGAGATGCTGGACCGGCCCCACCTCAAGCGGGCGGAGCGGGTGCTGGCGCGGTTGAAGCCCTGAGGATCGGCCGCGAGGATCAGCCACCCTTGGGCCGGGTGATGGAGAACTTCGTCTCGGGCGTGGCCACAAAGTAATCCCGGTAGCCCGCCCGGGCGATGGGGCGCATGGCGGCGGTGTCGAGGAAGCCGTCCACGATGAAGCGGTCGTCGATGTAGATCCCGACCACCTGCCCGATGACAAGGAAGTATTTCGCCTCGCCCTCCAGCGGCGTCAGCGGCACCGTCTGGAGCCACCTGCATTCGAGTGCCGCCGGGGACTCCGCCACGCGCGGGGGCTTCACGAGGCGCGACGGCGTCGCCGTCAGGCCGGCGTGATCCATTTCGCTTTCGCCCCGCGGCAGCGGCGCCGAGGTGGCGTTCATCTCCTGGCGCAGGTCGTAGGTCGCGAGGTTGCAGACGAACTCGCCCGTCTCCTCCACGAAGGTGACCGCATCTTTCCGCCCGTCCGACGAGAAGGCGACCATGTGGGGGCGGTCGGAGATCGCGTTGAAGAAGGAATAGGGCGAGAGGTTCAATTCGCCCTTGGCGCTCAAGGCCGTGATCCAGCCGATGGGCCGGGGCGTCACGATGGCCTTGAAGGGATCGTGCGGCAGGCCGTGGTCGCCGCGCAGGGGCTCGTAGAACATCCGCGCTCAGAGCCTCGTCACGATGTCGGCGAGCGCGGGGCGGGCCCGCTCGGCCGGCTTGTCCACGATCGTTCCCACATGGATGTAGCCTGCGAGGCGCTCGTCGGCGTCGAGCCCCAGGGCGTCGAGGACGCGGCGGTCGAAGGCGTACCATTCCGTGATCCAGGCCGCGCCGTAGCCCATGGCGTGGGCCGCGTGGAGCAGGTTCATGCAAACGGCGCCGGCCGAGAGAACCTGCTCCCATTCGGGGATCTTGGCATGGGGCCGCGCCCGCGACACGACGGCGATCACGAGGGGCGCCCGGGCGAGCCGGTTGCGCTCGAAGGCCACTTTCTCCTCGTCCACGCCCGGCTGATCGGCCCGGAACGCGCCCGCGATGGCCTCGCCGATGCGGTGGCGAGCCTCGCCCTCGATCACCAGGAAGCGCCAGGGCACGAGGCGGCCGTGATCGGGAACCCGCGCCGCGACGGTCAGCAGGGTTTCGATCTCGTCGGCGCCGGGGCCGGGCTCGCCGAGGCGCTGGGGGCCGACCGACCGGCGCTGTTGCATGGCGGTGAGGGCATTCGTCATGGGTCTATGGTCCAATTCGTATTCGCGGCCGTGCCGTTCATCGTCGCTTCATCCGGCTTGAGCAATGGTGAGACTTGGCGGAGAGTGGAGAGCCAGCGTGGCAAGAGGAAGCGCCAGGGACGCCTTGCTCTCGCCGCGTTGTTGAGTTGGTAGGGCGCACAGAACGCCCTCTTTGGGGGGAGCCGCTGAACGGGAATACCCGTCGGCGGATGTATAGGGGGAGTACCGTGGTCCGCCAAGCAGACCTCGGAACGGTGGTGAGCGGCATCGCGCGGATCGGCGGTCTTGGCCGGTCGGCTCAGCTCATCAGCAATCCAACATGAATGCTTGACCTGACCCGCGCCAGCGGAGCCGGCCCGACGCAAGGATGGGCCGCGCCCTCTGACGCCGCTCGAACATGCCATGAAGCTGAACACCATTCCTGAGATCGAACGGGTTTCGCCGCCAGGCCTCTGGTCGCGCGGGCAGCTGATCCTTGCGCTTTGCGCGGTGCTGGCCGTGTGGGCGCTCGCCGCCGCGATTTGGCCGCTTACGGGCTCCGTGGTGCCGTGGGATTCCAAGAACCACTTCTACCCGATGCTGCGCTATCTCGGCGCCGCCCTCGCCCACGGCGAGCTTCCGCTCTGGAACCCCTACCATTTCAGCGGCCATCCCGCCGTCGCCGACCCGCAATCCCTGCTCTTCACCCCGACCATGCTGCTCTTCGGCTGGCTCGTGCCTGAGCCCTCCATGGAGCTGTTCGACCTCGCGGTCTTCGCCCACCTCCTGCCCGGGGGCCTAGCCTTCATCCCGCTCTTCCGGCGGCGGGGTTGGCATTGGACCGGGGCGGCGCTCGCGGCAGCGATTTTCATGCTCGGCGGCTCGGCCACGGCCCGCCTCCAGCATACCGGCATGATCTTCTCCTACGGCTTCGTGCCGCTGGCCTTCTGGCTCCTCGAGGAGGCCCTCGACCGGCGCTCCTATACGTTCGGCGCCCTCTTCGCGGTGGTTGCCGCCATGATGACGGTGGGCCGCGATCAGGTCGCGTTCCTGAGCGCGCTCATGCTCATCGGGCTCGTGGCCTACAAGGCGCTGCAATCCCCGTCCGTCGTGGCCTATGTCCGGGAGCGGGTCCTGCTCCTCGGCACCATCGGGCTGATCGGGGGCGCGCTCCTCGCCGTGCCCACGATCCTGACCATGCAGCTGCTGGCCACCTCCACCCGGCCCTCGTTCGGGTTCGGGGTCGCAGCCATGGGGTCTCTGCCGCCGCAGAGCCTCGCCACGATGCTGTTCGGCAACGTGTTCGGTTCGCTGCGCCTGACTTACGACTACTGGGGGCCGGACTACACCACCCTCAACGGCGCGACCTCCACGGACCGGGCGATCAACTATCTCTTCGCCGGCACCGTCCCGGCGCTCTTCCTGCTCTGGCACGGCATTGCCGGCGGCCGGCTGTTCGCCCGCGAGTTCCGCTTCTTCCTGGTCGTCGGCGCCGCGAGCCTGATCTACGCGCTGGGCCATTACACCCCGATCTTCGAGGTGATCTTCGACACGGTGCCGGGCGTGAAGCTCTACCGCCGTCCCGCGGACGCCACCTTCCTGATCAACATCGTGCTCGCCTTCGCGGCGGGGTACCTCGTTCACCGCTTCGTGCGGGACGGAGCGCCGCGGCTGTGGCCTCAGGGCGCTCTCCGCAGGCTCCTTCCTGTCGCGGCCGCGGCCTTCGTGGTGGCCTGCGTGGCGGCCGCCCTGCTGTTCGCCGCCCGCGCGGGACAGCTCCCCGCCTCCTTAAGGGAGATTGGGATCGGCCTCGTGCTGGCCGCCGCAGCGGTCGCCCTTGCGCTCAAGGCCGGCGGCTCGCCGCGCCTGCGCATGGGGGCGGCGGTAGCGCTTCTCACGGTCACCGGCGGCGAACTCGTGTGGCGCCATGCGGCCTCGGCCCTCAATGCGGAGCCGGCCGAGCGCTATGCGGTCTTCCAGCAGCTGCCGCCGGAGCAGCTGCAGGGCCTCCAGATCCTGCGCGACGAACTCGCGCTGCGCCATGCATCGGGGGATCGGCCGCGGGTCGAGATCCTCGGTCTCGCCGGAGCCTGGCAGAACGCATCCATGGTCCTCGGGCTCGAGGACACGCTCGGCTACAACCCCCTGCGCCTCGCCGATTACGAGAAGGCCGTCGGCCCCGGCGAGAACGCGGTCGATCCGAACCTGCGCCAGTTCCCGGCGACCTTCCGGGGCTACAAGTGCCGGCTCGCGAACCTGCTCGGCCTCGAATACCTCGTCCTGGACCGGCCGCTCGAGCGGCTGCCGCGGCACTTCCCGCGCCTCACGGAGGCCAAGGTGCTCTTCGGCTCGGGCCAGATGTGGATCTACCGTCTGAGCAACGGCAGCCCCCGCGCGTATGTGGCCGGGCTGGTCTCGCCGGTCGAATCCGACGCCATCCTCGACCAGGACGAGCTGCCGGAATTCGACCGCGCCGAGGAGGTGCTCGTCGATCAGGCCAGCATGCCGCTCCTGAAGGGCACCTACTCGTCCTCGGCGTCCGACACCGGTCCGACGGGGCCCACCGGCACCGCGAAGATCGTCTCCTACCAGCGCAACAGCGTGACCATCGAGGTGGAGGCGGAGCGTCCGGGCTTGCTCGTCCTGCACGACCTCTACTATCCGGGCTGGGAGGTCACCGTGGATGGGGAACCGCAGCCGATCCTGCGCACCAACCTGCTCTTCCGCGGCGTCGAGGTGCCCCAGGGCAAGCACCGGGTGGAGTTCGCCTTCCGGCCGCTGTCGCTCAATAACCTGGTTGCCGCCGCGAGCGATCTCGTCGACAAGGACGAGCCCGAAGCCGCGACCGCGGTGCAGTAACGGTCACCTCCTCAACCGCGATGAAGCCGCTCCTCCCCGCTCTGTTGTCCGCCGTCGTCGGCGCCGTCATCGCCGCGGCGGGCGCGCTGGCGCAAGGAGCGCCGGTGCCTCCCTCGCTCGGCACCGCGCCGCTCCCGACCTTGCAGGGCCAAGTGACGCTGGCGCTCAGCGCGGCCTTCGCCCACGACAACCGGCCGATCCAATCGGGGCTCGCCTGGCGCATCTACGAGGACCGGGGCGACACCTCGGCGCCGACGGTCGTCGCCCGCTCCAACGACCCGGCGCCCCGCTTCACGCTTCAGCCCGGCAGCTACGTGATCCACGCGGCCTACGGCTTCGCCGGGGCCTCGCGCCGGATCACCCTGCAATCGGGCGCCTTGAACGAGCGCGTCAGCATCGGAGCCGGTGCGCTCAAGCTCCGCGGCGCGATCAGCGACAACCCCATCCCGCCGAACCGCCTCTCCTTCTCGATCTACGTGCCGATCGGCTCGAACTCGGAAGGCCGGCTGGTGCTGGCGAACGGCAAGGCCGGCGAGCTCATCCGCCTGCCCGAGGGCACCTACCACGTGGTCTCCACCTACGGGGATTCGAACGCGATCATGCGCGCGGACCTCAAGGTCGAGAGCGGCCGGATCACCGAGGCGACGCTCAACCACCGCGCCGCCACGGTGACCCTCAAGCTTGTCGCCGCCATCGGCGGCGAAGCCTTTGCGGGCACGGCCTTCAGCGTGCTCACCCCCGGCGGCGACGTGATCCGCGAGGCCATCGGCGCCTTTCCGTCCGTGACCCTGGCGGAGGGCGATTACGTGCTGATCGCCCGGCACGAGGGCGAGGTCTATACCCGCGAATTCAAGATCGAGAGCGGGCTGAACCGCGACATCGAGATCCTGGCCAAGCGCTAGGCGCCGGTCTTCCAGCCGAGCTGCGGACCTCCCGGCCGGGCGCTCCCGAGGCGAGGGCCGCGACGCAACTTTCCCTTCCTTCCGGCATTGACCCGGCGCCGGTGCCGGGGTTCGGGCAGCCTGTCGTGCGCCCGTTCCGGCCCCCGTTCGCGTGCCTTTGGCCGCCAATCCTCGGGAGGAGCCTCATGAGAATCGCCGATGTGATGACCCGCGACGTGCGCGTGGTGCAGCCGGACCGGACCGTGCGCGAGGCCGCGCGGCTCATGGACGAACTCAATGTGGGCGTACTCCCGGTCTGCGACGGCCGGCGGCTCGTCGGCATGGTCACGGACCGCGACATCACCGTGCGCTCCACCGCCGCCGGCCTCGCGCCGGATCAGAGCTACGTGCGCGATGTGATGACCGAAGACGTGGAATGGTGCTTCGACACCGACGACGTGGACCAGGTCGTCGAGACCATGAGCCGCCTGCAGGTACGGCGCATCCCCGTGGTCGACCGCAGCAAGCGCCTCGTGGGCATCGTGGCGCTGGGCGACCTCGCGACGGATTCCGAGGAGCAGGCCTCGCGCGCCCTGCGCCGCATCTCGACCCCCTCCGAGCCCGACCGCTCCGGCACTCCGACCTCCGCCCGGGCGGATCAGACGCGGGACCGGGGCCGCTCGCGGTTGACCGACGAGGAGCAACGCGAGCTCGACCGCCGTCTCTCCCGCGACGACCGCGACCGGCCCGATCCCGGCCGGCACATCGACCGGTCCGAGTATCGCGGCCCGATGCCCTCCGGCGGGGGCAGCTTCCGCTTTCGCGACGAGGACAATGTGCGCGCGGCCTTCGGGCCCTTCGGCCATCCGGGCGAGGATCGGGCGCGCAACGCCCGCATGCCCGGCGGTTTCGGCGGCGACGGCTACAGCAATTACGGCGAATCCTACGGGCGCAGCGGTGGCGGCGGCACCCGGCCTGGCCAGGGCATGGGCCGCGATCTCACGGGACGCCTGCGCCGCTTCAACTCTGCCGACGACGATGCCTCCGATCGCGGCGACGATAATTCCGAGCGCGAGCGCACGCTGTTGCAGCCGAACGACCGCAGCAATTACGGCGTCGGCCCGGGCAATACCCGCTTCGGCAACGACGCCACCGCGAGTCGGGGCGAGGTGCGCCGCGGCGAACACCAAGGCCGGGGGCCGAAGGGCTACCAGCGCTCGGACGACCGCATCCGCGAGGACATCCACGAGCGCCTCACGGATGATGCCATGCTCGACGCCTCGGAGATCGAGGTCGAGGTGCGCAATCGCGAGGTGATCCTCACGGGCTCCGTGCGCTCGCGAACCGAGAAGCGCCGGGCCGAGGACGTGGTGGAGAGCGTCACGGGCGTCGCCCATGTGCAGAACAATCTGCGCGTCGGCCAGCACCAGGGCGGCCATGCCAAGGGCACGGAAGCGGGCGACGCGGTCGACGTGTCCAACAACCCCGGCATCGGCGGCGCGGGGGCTCCCGGATCGCCCGCGGGCGGCCGGACCACGGGTGCGGCCAATGGACGGCAGCGGTAATCGGACGGTTCGGAGATCCTGCGCCTTGACCCTCGCCACCTGTGTAGGTGCGAGGCTTAGGCCTCCTGTGTGCCTTGTGCCCTGGTGGGGGCACGGGGCGCATGCAGCCCCGGCCAAGCCGGCGGCTGGGGTAAGCAGGGAGGGAGGGCACCGGACGAGCGGTGCCGCACGCGCCCCGTGCACGATGATCTCACAGGCGCCAGCCCCGCGCTTCGGCAGGTCTGCTGGTCGTCTCAGACCCGCCTGCCTTAAG
>DASZAZ010000094.1:0-4670 GCA_035944635.1 Microvirga sp. | reverse complement strand
CGAGGTCTTTCCACTCCCGGCGATGCTGGCGGATCACTGCATGCCGCTCATCAGGAAGGCTGTCCAGGGGAGGGTGAACCGCGTCCGCTCGCCTGTCCCTGGCTACTGCAGGGCAGGGGAGTGGCTCCTGATCGAGATCGGGCCTGGTCCAGCCTTCCAGATGGGCACGGGTGCGGATGGCAGTGCGCGACAAGCCTGATGATCGAGAAATCTCGCTCAAGCTGGCGCCCTCCTGGTACGCAGCCTGAACCTGCGCCCATACAGCAGCCCGTGCAGCCATCTCATCTCTCTTGGTCAGTTCCACCTGCGCTAGTCTACCGGATGTGCCATGCGATTCGCCGCTTCGTTCCAGTCCCTCTCCAGGGTGGAACCAAGCCATGGAGCCTGGGCTCACAAGATCTGCGCCACACGCTCGCCCGCATCAGTGTCGGAGGCAGAGACGTAGGTGCCATCCTTGTCCAGGAGCAGATTGCCATGCCGTGGTAGCAGAGAGCTGGCGCCAAGGAGGCTCGCACCAGACGCTGGCGCCCTAGGTTGCTTGTGGCTGCTCTATCGTGTCGCAATCTGGCCGAATGCAGAATGGCGGCTTCCGGCGTCCGTGTAGCTAAAGCGGACATCCAGCGCGACCCGTGACAGGTCTCAACCTGAGCCGAAGCCGACCAACACGGTGCTGTCACAAGGTGATCACGGCGCCGCCAGCGGCCGTGGCATCCTCCTCATCGTGGGTGACCAGCAGGGTCGGCAGCGTGCGCTCGCGGGCATGTGCGAACACGAAGCCACGGATCTCTCCTCTCAGGCTCCGATCAAGCGTGCTGAACGGCTCATCGAGGAGAAGTGCGCGAGGCTCGGCGAGCAGTGTACGCAAGAGCGCCACGCGCGCCCGCTGCCCGCCAGAAAGGGTCGACGGGTCGCGGTCAAAAAAACCTGAGAGGCCCGCCTCCTTGAGCGCGTTGTCGATTTGGTGCCGGCGCCAAGCCCGGCTGCCGCCCCGCGGTAGGCCGAACGCCAGATTCCCACCCACAGAGAGGTGCGGAAACAAAAGATCGTCCTGAAACAAGATGCCCATCTGGCGCCGCTCTGGCGGCAGATAGCCGATATCCTGTGAACCCAAAAGGATAGAGCCGCTGACCGAGAACACCGGGTCGAGGAAACCGCTGATGACAGCTAACAGCGTCGATTTCCCCGATCCGCTCGGCCCCATCACGGTGAGGATCTCACCGGGTGCTACCGTATGAGAGAGTGGGCCAATGAGGGTCTCGCCTCGTAGGGTAACCGACACCTCGCGGAGTTCGAGCGTTTCCATCACCGCGACGATAATCTGTTGGAGTGAATGATGGGCGGGAGAACGAGCGCCAGCGCAAAGACGAAGAGCGGGAGTGCAGCCTGCAGCGCGATCGTGACGGCCACAACCCGCCGGTCACCGCCACTCGAGAGCGTCACCGCTTCCGTGGTGAGCGTCGCGATCCGCCCGGCGCCCGCGAAAAGGGTGGCGAGGTATTGGTCCACGCTCACCGCGAAGCCTATTGCGAAGGCAACGAGAACAGGACGAAGGAGCATCGGGAGCTTCACCCGCCAGAACACGCGTGCGGGCGTGCTGCCGAGCCCAGCGGCGATGCGGGCGAACCGCGGGTCGAGGGCGCGGAAGGGGTTAGCGAGGGACAGGAAAACGTAGGGCAGCACGAACAGGAGATGCACCCAGACGACCGCAATCAGAGAACCATCGACGCCGAGACGGATGAAGGCGGTCTGCATGCCGAACAGGAACGCAATCTGCGGGACGAGTAGGGGCAGGTATAAGAGCCATAACATTGAGCTGCTTGGCCTCGTGCCACGTCGGGCTTCGTTCTCAAGGCAGGCGAGCGCCAGAGCAACAGCGATCAGAGCGGCCGCGATGCCGATCTGGAGGGTGTTGACGAGGGGCGCTGTTGAGTCTCTGAGGCGGCTCCAAGGCGCCAGGGACCAGCGGGTTGGAAGGGCGTCGGGATAGCGCCACTCGGCCGTGAAGGCCCAAAGCGCGAGGCCTGCGAGCGACAGCAAGCAGAGGATACCGGTCGCGATCGCGACACCGCCCGCGCCGACCAGCACCGGTGCCGTAAAGCCGCGGCGCGTTCCGCTTGTGATCCAGGTGCGGCCAAGTACCCAGGTGAGGCGCTCGGCCCCGTGCCATAGTACGATCGCTGCCGCGACGAGGAGGAACTGCAGCAACGAGGCGGCAGCCGCCGGGAAGGTCAGCGCGAGATCCGGGGCCTGGTACCAGCGCAGGGCCAGCACGCTCAATGGCGGCGGATTGCCGGGAGCAAGGATAAGGCCGACCTCCACAGTTGAGAGCGAAAACGCCAGCACCGCATAAAGGGGCAAGCGGATCTGCCGGTAGATCAGCGGCAGCACGACCTTGGCCCAGGCTGTCGTTGCGGAGTAGCCCATGCCGCGTGCGGCTGCGAGAAGCGGGCGAACCGCCACTTGGCCCGAGGCCGCAAGCATCATGAGGACGAGGTAGGGCACCTCCTTCAGCACCAGCCCCACGGCGAAGGAGAAGCCATAGGGATCACGGACCGTCACGAGCGCGGGTGGTCGGTCCCAACCGGTGAGTTCCGGCGAGATCAGCCGCGCAATCCAGCCGCTTGGTGCGATCAGGAAGGCAAAACCCACCGCGACGGCAACATGGGGCGTAGCGAGAAGCGGCGCCAGTGCGCGCTCGCATCGTCGAACGAACGCGCTCTGTACCGTCAAAGCGCAGAAGCCGCAGGCCAGCACGAAGGAGATCAGAGTGGCGGCAAGGCCTACCCCAAGGGTGAGCGCCAGCGCCGTTGGGAAACCAGGCGCGCCGAAAAGGGTACGCCAGGGCTCGAGCGAGAGGGCCTGTCCTCCGAGGGCAGGCAGAAAACCGAACGCTGGCAGGAAGGTGCCAATGAGCCCTGCACCGACAGGCGCAAGGAAGAGAGCGAGCGTAAGGGTCGGAGCGGCCCGCAGCACAGGATCAGCGCTGGTAGCGCCTCTGCCACTCCTCGGTAATGCGCATCATCCAGGAGGGGTGCGGCTCGAGGAGGGGCTGACCGAGCTCCTCGGCGCGCGGCATGCCAGGTGGAAGTCGCTTCTCGAAGCGCGCCTTGTCGGCAGGGGGCAAGCGCATGAGATCGAGCACGGTGAGAAGGCCGATCACGGACGGATCCTGCGCACGGGCCTGGGCCTCGGGCTCGAGCAGGAAGTTCGCCACCACCATCGCACCTTCCTTGTTGGCAGCGTTGTAGGGGATCGCAACGAAGCTGGTGTTCCCAATGGTTCCCCGCTCAAGCGAGATCGTCCTTGCTGTGCCGGGTAGGACACCGTTCGCCGAGCCGAGCACCGCCTCGGCCGGGTTGAAGGAGATCATCAGGTCGATTTCACCATCAGCCAGCAATTGCCGCATGGCGGGGCCGCTTTCGGGATAGTCGCGACCGCCGCGCCACAAGGTCGGTCTCAGGGCGTCGTACCAGGTCCAGAGCGGCGCCGTAGTCGCAGCGAAGGCGGCGTCTGTTGCTTCCCGTTGCAGCACAGCGGGATCGGGCGCGAGTTCGTAGAGCGCCTGCTTGAGAAAGGTGGCGCCGAGGAAGTTCGAGACCGCCGGATGGGTGAGGCGCCCAGGGTTGCGCTTCGACCATTCCAGCATTGCGGGGATCGATCGAGGCAAGTCGCCGGGCTTGGCCCGTGCACTGTCGTAGACATAGACGATCTGCGCCATAAGCCAGGGTGAGGCCATGCCCTCCACCGGCAGGGTGAAATCCACCACCGTGGAAGGCTTGCCGGCGGTGTCGACCAGCTTGAAGTTTGGTAGTGCTTGCGTGAAGGGGCCGTACAGGAGGCCCTGCGCCTTCATCGAGGCCAGGTTGGCGCCGTTGATCCAGATGAGATCCACGGTTCCGCCCTCATTCCGGCCTGCGCTCTTCTCCGCCAGCACGCGGGTGACGGCCTCGGCGGTGTCAGTGAGCTTCACATGGTTGAGGGTGACGCCGTAGCGCCTGCGCACCTCCTCGCCGACCCAGGCGATGAAGGCATTGTTGCGGTCGTCGCCGCCCCAGGCGTTCCAATAGACGGTTTGACGCCGTGTTTTCCCTTCGATCTCGGGCCAAGGCCGTTGTTCGGCTCCTTGCGCAAGGCTCGGGAGCGCCACGACTGCGAGAGCGGAAAGGACTATGCGCTTCACGAGTGTGCTCCATGGAATTGGATGAGGTCTTATTGTGAGGCGCAGAGCCGAAAAGTCGAAGCCGTCTTCGAGCTGACGAGCCACTCTGTTCGCATCCGCAGAAGGGCAACTACGTTCCACGGGCGATGCGAGGACGACAAAGCAGTCGGGGCCTGCATGTGGTCCAAGGTTAAAGCTTGGCGCGAGGGCTTGTTTAGTGCGGTGGAACCGTTGCGGATGGGAGCGGCCCGCTTGGTATAGTGCTACAATCTATCATGTTCTGGCACGCCGAAGGTTTGCGGATCAACTCCCAAAATTTGGCAGAGACTACACCAGTCCAGGCAATCTGAGCATGGTCGTGGAGCGCGCTTCTATCACTTGCGCTTGATCGGGCGGCTGCGCGGTGGACCACGAGCACAGGCGTCCCTATCTCTATTCAGGTCATTCGGTGCCTATATGCACCATACCCAGCGGCTCGCGCTGCCTCGACGAATTTGTCTTCGCCTGAGGG
>DASZAZ010000093.1:0-3190 GCA_035944635.1 Microvirga sp. | reverse complement strand
GCCCGCGATCAGCACCTCTTGGGGCGCGCGCACTTTGGCCGTGATGCCGCGGCGGCCGAGGGCGTCCACGTAGAGGTCTGCGCGGGGCGAATCGGCGACGATCGTGACCGAGCTGGTTCCCGGGAATTGCGCCAGGGCGCCGGCGATCTCGTCGCCGGTGAGAAGGCCCGAGAGATAGGGGCCGAGCAGGCTCGGATCCATGCGGCCGGAGACGACGGCGGCACGGGCGGCGAAAAGCAGGTGGAGGAGCCCGACCCTCCGGTCGCCCTCGTTGCGCCGCGCCGCCTCGAGCCCGCGCTCGAACCCAGCCGGATCGCCGGGCTCCGTGGCGGGGCGGCCGATCATGGAGTGCTCGCGGAGCAGCGCGTACATCTCGCCCGTCATATAGGTGGCGAAGCGCGCGATCTCGCCGCCGCGCATCTCGATCCATTTCGGGTGTGTGCCGGGGAGGCACACCACCCCGTTGCCGACGCCCGCGCCGAGCACCAGCGTTTCCTCGCCCCGCATCACGTCGGCGGCGCCGGGCGCAGGCTCGCAGGTGAGTCCCGGGACGATATGGGCCTGGCGTCCGCCCCCGAGATCGACGGGAATCATGGAGCGGGCGATCTCCGCGGCATCGGCCGGACAGGTCGCATACGGGGCCACCACCCAGCCCTCTCGGCTTCCCACCATTCCGACGAGGAGCACCGGCGCGTCGGGCTCGGCTTCGAGCCAGCGGCCGCATTGGCGCAGGAACACGTCCCGGTGCTCGCCGGATTTCAGCGCCGAGACGCCCTCGTCCGAGGAGACGCGGTCGAGGATGGTTTCGCCCTCGACGAGGTAGCCGCGAAAGCGCGTCGTTCCCCAATCGGCCACGATGAAGCGCATGGATGCCTCCCGCTCGTCCAGGCTCGCTGGCTGGCGACTCAGCGCGTTTCGAGCGCCGCGCCCGTCCGGCCGCGGACCAACCCTAAAGGATGTCAGCGCGTTCCGAACATACGGTCGCCCGCATCGCCGAGGCCCGGCACGATGTAGCCGTGGTCGTTGAGGCGCTCGTCGACGGCCGCCGTCCAGATCCTGACGTCCGGGTGCGCCGCGCGCAGGCGCTCGATGCCCTCGGGCGCGGCGAGCAGGCAGACGAAACGCAGATCCTTGGCGCCGCGCTCCTTCAGGCGGTCGATGGCCGCAACCGCGGAATTGGCGGTGGCGAGCATCGGATCGAGCACGAGAATCATACGGTCGGCGAGGTCCGAGGGCGCCTTGAAGTAGTACTCCACCGCCTGCAGGGTCTCGGGGTCGCGGTAGAGCCCGATATGGGCGACGCGGGCCGAGGGCACCAGGGAGAGCATGCCGTCGAGAAAGCCCACGCCCGCGCGCAGGATCGGGGCCAGGACGAGCTTCTTGCCCGCGATCTGCGGGGCGCTCATGGCCGTGAGCGGCGTCTCGATGTCGATGTATTCCAGCGGCAGGTCGCGGGTGACCTCATACGCGAGCAGCATGCCGATCTCGTTGAGGAGCTGGCGGAAGCCTTTGGTCGACCGCTTCGCGTCGCGCATGAGCGTGAGCTTGTGCTGGACGAGCGGGTGATCGACGACGGTAACGCCTTGCATGGAAACCTCTTGAAACGGGCGCCCGACAATAGCGGCTCGCGCGGGGGAGAAAACTGCTCTTGCACCGATTGTTGTGCGCGCGGTTCGATCACCGAGCCGCCCGCCATCGCGAGGAGGGCTAGAACACGGTTCCGTCGCTGATCACGGTCAGCGGCGGGCCGCCGTCGCGGCGCTCGCGGGCGAGGCGGCGGCCAGTCGCCCAGGTGCCGCCTTCGAGGATCTTGGCCAGCGGAAAGGCCTCCGCCTCGAGCCCGAGCTTGCCCCGAATCGGCTCCGCGATGCGATCGAGCAGCGCCACGGTGAGCGCGCGCCACTCCACCACCAGGGCGGAGTCGACCGCGTGCGCGCGGGCAGCATCGGCGGGGTCTTTCAAGGCGATCACGCCCGTGTCGAGGAAGAGGCCGCCGTTGCGGTATTCCGGCAGCCCCGTGAGGCCGTCGATGTGGGTCACCCTGTAGCCCGCCCATTCGAGCGGCTCGATGAGCGAATAGGAGAGCCATTGCGACAGCTTGTGGAACGGCACGAGGCCGCGGGTCGCGTCCGGCGCTTCGATCAGGGGGTGGCGCCAGGTATCGCCGAGATCGACGCCGGCGAGCACGATACGGCCGGGCCAGATGGGCCCGAGATGGGTGAGCAGCGCGTCGAGGATCGCCGGCGCCCGGATCGCGTCGCCCTCGGCGGTGGCTGCGATCACGTCGAACAACCCGCCGGGACGCGGATCGTCGGCCTGCCCGAACACGTCCGCGGCGCCCGCCACCACATGCCCGAGGCGGTTCAGCAGCGCGGTACGGTCCTCCGCGCCTACGAGCGGGTTCTCGGCCGAAACCTGGAACCCGGCTTCGAGCTCCTCGACGGAGAGCGCGGCGAGCGCCGCGGCGTCGGCGCGGAACGGGTCGTCGGGCCGGCCCGAGAAGGCGCCCGAGACGAACATGTCGAAGCTCGCCACCGCGAGGCCTTCCGAGCGGGTGTAGGTTTCGCCCGTGCGGCCCTCCTCGTAGCGCCATTCGGCGCCGGCGCCCGCATCGAGCAGCACGGACACGATGGCAAGGTCGAAGGCCGCGCGCGCCATGGCGCCCGCATCCTCCCACGGGGCTCCTTGCATCACCGCGCCCCAGCGCCCGATCCCGCCCGCCGCGAAGTGCCGCCAGCGGGCGTGGAAGGGAATGCTGAGATCGGGATAGGCCTGCCGGATCGTCGTCACGACTTCGTCCGCGCAGGCGTCGAGCCGCGCGAGATCGACGGTGAAATGCTGCAGGCGGCCGGCCAGCCCATGCTCCAGCATCCGGCTCGCGCGCTCGCGCACGGCGGCGGCGGAGAGGAGGGATTGGGCGGCTGCGAAGTCGGGGGAGGGCGCATCGGTCATCACGCGGTTCTAGCATTCTCGCGCGACTGGGGGAGGGGGTGATCCTGCGCCTGTATCCCCGCCTGTGAGGGCGGGGGTGCGGGTCTCGTGTAGCTCAGTGCCCTGGTGGGGGCACGGGGCGCATACGGCACCGCCAAGCCAGCGGCGTAAGAAGCAGGGGGGGAGGGCACCGGACGAGCGGTGCCGCACGCGCCCCGTGCACGATGATCTCACAGGCGCCAGCCCCGCGCTTCGGCAG
>DASZAZ010000092.1:0-31724 GCA_035944635.1 Microvirga sp. | reverse complement strand
TGACCCGGAGCACCCCGCCCGATCGCGCGCACCGCACGAGCGGGAGACGCTGGGCTCTGCTGCGGCAGGCCCATGTTACCCACTCCTTGCCGGCCCCTGCCGAGGGGCAGGCCCAACCGTCTCCCGCTTTCGCCCCACAGGCGGAGGACCGGAGGACCCGAAGACCCCTCGCCTTGCGGCCGAACGGCCCGCGAGGGCGAAGGTGCAGCCGCCGCGCCCCCGCTCCCGCGATCTCGAAGAAGCCCGGAGGCCCCATGCGCGCACAACCCGTTCGACCCGTCCCCTCCCCCGCCGCTGCGCCCGTGCCCGCGCGGAATGCTGGCCCCGCCCCTATGCCCGCACCCCTGCGCGACGCCTCGTCCGCGGCACCCGCGCGGGATGCCTGCCCCGCCAAAGGACAGCCGAAACGCTGCACCCTCGCGCTCTGCCGCCGCCACTTGGCCTGCGCCCATCCGCCGGCGCCCGAGAGCCTCGATCCTGCTCAGGGCCCCTTGGCGATGGACGCGCGGTACCGGGAGTTCGCCAAGCTCGTGATGATGCTCGTCGATTCCAAGGGTCATAACCTCTTTGAGATTATGCAGGCGGGCGATGCCGCGATCGCGCGCCGCCGCCGCAAGGGCGCCCGCCGGGCGGAACGGGCGGCGCTTGCCGGGTCCGCTGACGCCGCTGCGACGCGGGCGACGAGAAAAGACGGGCCGGACGATGCGCGCCCGCTGATCTGCCACCTGTGAGCCGATCGCCCGAGAGGCGGGCCGTTAACGCCGCATTCAGTGGACGGCAGGCAACGGAGGCTCCTACAAGATGAATGGCGCGGCGCTTGCATCGCCCGCGCCACAGCCTCACGCACGAGTCCCATGCCCGCCTCGACGCATCCCCTCACCCGCCGCACCCTGTTGGCCGGCGTCGCCGCCTCGGCCCTCGCCCCGGTGGCCCTCGCTCCCCCGGCTCTCGCGCAGCAGCCCCCGGCGCCGCCGCCGAACGGCGTGCCCGCGCCCAATCCGTTCCGCTACGAGGAGGTGGTGCGCCGCGCCCGCGAGCTCGCCGGCCCGCCCCACGACCCGACCCTGCCGCCGCTCCCTGAGCCCTTCAACCGGCTCGACTTCGACGCCTATCGCGACATCCGCTTCCGCCCGGACCGGGCGCTCCTCGCCTCGGCCGGCGGGCCGTTCCGGATGCACCTGTTCCATCTCGGCTTTCTCTACCAGCGCCCCGTCACCGTGAACGTGATCCGCGAAGGCGTGCCGACACCGGTGCCCTATCAGCGCGAATTGTTCGATTACGGGCGCACGCGGGTCGAGCGGCCGCTGCCCCTCAACATGGGCTTCGCGGGCTTCCGCCTGCACCACCCCCTGAACGACCCCAAGGTGCTGGACGAGCTCATCGCCTTCTTGGGAGCGAGCTACTTCCGCTTCTTGGGGCGGGGCCAGAAATACGGCCTCTCGGCCCGCGGCCTTGCGCTTAACGTCACGGGTCCGGAGCGGGAGGAATTCCCGTACTTCCGCGAATTCTGGATCGAGCTGCCGGGGCCGAACGCCGACCGGGCGGTGATCTATGCGCTCATGGACAGCCCCTCGGTGACGGGCGCCTACCGCTTCGAGGTCTACCCGTCCGAGCACACCACCGTGGAGGTGACCGCGACGCTCTTCCCGCGCCGGCCGCTCACGGGGGTCGGCCTCGCGCCGCTCACCTCCATGTTCTTCGAGGGCGAGAACGAGCGCCGCCGCACGGACGATTTCCGCCCGGAGCTGCACGATTCCGACGGCCTGCTCATGCATTCGGGCGCCGGCGAGTGGATCTGGCGGCCCCTGCGCAACCCGCCGAAGAAATGGGTGTCGGCCTTCGTGGACAACAACCCGCGCGGCTTCGGCCTCATGCAGCGCGACCGGGTGTTCGAGAACTATCAGGATCTCGAAGCCTATTATCACCGCCGCCCGAGCTATTGGGTGGAGCCCATCGGCCCCTGGGGGCAGGGCAAGGTCGTGCTGGCCGAGATCCCCACCGCGGACGAGACCAACGACAACATCGTGGCCTATTGGGAGCCCGCCCGCGCCTACGAGCCGGGGCAGGAGGTGGTGGTGGCCTACCGCATGCGCTCGCTCAACGCGATCGGCGACATGCACCCCGGGGGCCGCGCGCTCAACACCTTCCAGGTGCCGCCGCGGGCCTCCGGCTCCAATGCGCCGAGCGATCCGCTGCACCGCCGCTTCATCGTAGATTTCGGCGGCGGCGACCTCGCCTATTATTTGAGCGATCCCGCCCAGGTGCAGCTCGTGCCGTCCACCTCGGCGGGGCAGATCACCCACACCTTCCTGGTCCCGAACGAATACGTGAAGGGCTTCCGCGCCGCCATCGACGTGCGCCTCGAGCCGGGCCAGACCACGGACCTGCGGGCTTTCCTCAAAGCCGGCAACCGCACCCTCACCGAAACCTGGACCATGCCCTGGGGCACGGAGGGGTAGGGCTCACGCGCCGAGCCGGAACGCATCGGCCTCGCACCGGAGCCCCGGGCCTCATGCGCCGAGCTGGAACGCATCCACCTCGCGCAGGAGATCGATGAAGGCGCGGGCGCCGTAATCCGCGGTGGCCTCGCCCTTGTCCCGCGTCGCATTGGCGGCGTTGCCCATGGCGCCGGCGGGGTTGAGGTCCTGGCTCATCCAGCCGAGGCCGATGGGCTGCACGGCGTTCAGGTACTTGAAATCCCGCGCCATCTCGACCGTGCGCGGCTCGAAATCCTGCGCGCGGTCCATCTGAACCGTGTCGGGGCGGAAGGCCAGCATGAGCGAGGTCTCGGCATCGCCGCCATGGATGCCGTGGCGCATCTCGTGGGCCGAGAACATCCCGTCCGGATAGCCGAGCCGATGCCAGGCGGCGTTGACGGCGAGCATCCCGAAGCGCACGCGCAGCTCGCGGGTCACGATGTCGATCACCGCGATGTTGCCGCCGTGGGAATTGACGAAGACGAGCTTGCGGCAGCCCGCCCGGTGCACGCTCTCGCCGATCTCGGTCCAGGCGCGGATCACGGTCTCGGCCGTCAACGTGATGGTGCCGGGGAAGGCCAGATGCTCGTTCGACTTGCCCACCGCTTGGACCGGCAGGAACAGCACGTCGAGATCCTCCGGCACCAGGGCTTTGGCGCGGGCGAGATAGCCCTCGTTGATGAGCGTATCGACGCCGACCGGAAGGTGCGGCCCGTGCTGCTCGATGGCGGCGACGGGCAGCACCGCGATCGTGCGGCTCATGTCGCGGGTGCGGAAATCTTCCGTGGAGAGGTCGAGCCAGGAACGGGCGGGCATGGGGTCTCGGGCGGCTGTTGATGCTGCGCCATGGTGGCGAAGCCGCAGCCCGAGCGCCAGAGCCCGAAATGCGCCATCCGCAGAGACTTCAGGCGAAGAACCAATCCGCCTGCGCCGCGAGCTGCTCCGGCCTCACCGCATCGAGCGTCACGATCCGCGCGGCTGCGGCCCCGCCGTCCGCTCCGTCCCGGTCGAACCACACCTCGGTGCCGCCGGCGAGGTTCGCCTTGAAGGCGAGGTGACCCGTCGCCACCGGATCCGGCGCCTCGTAGCCGATGGCATCGAAGAGGCCGCGCATATCCAGCATGTCGCGGCCGGGTTTGAAGTCGGTGATGCGCCCCGCGCTCGTCGGCACCAGGTTGAACACGAAGGTGTCCTGGCCGTAGCCGCCCGTGAGCGTCGCGGCACCGCGTCCCCCGATGAAGGTATCGTTGCCCCAGCCGCCGTTGAGGGTGGAGGCGGCGTCGTTCGCCACGAGCCGGTTGTCGCCGTCGTTGCCGATGCCGGTCTGCGCCCCCGTGCCGGCGAGCACGAGGTTCTCGACTTCCGCGGTGAGCGTGTAGCGCAGGAGAAGGGAGCGCACCGTGTCGACCCCGCCCCCGAAGGCTTCCACCACCGTGTCGCGGGTGTCGTCCACCACATAAGTGTCATCGCCCCCGCCGCCGGTCATGGTGTCGCCGCCGGCGCCGCCGTTGATGAGATCGGCACCGCTCGTGCCTGCGAGCTTGTCGGACTTCTTGCCGCCGCTGATCGTGCGCTGCGGCGCGGTGCTCTCCGGGGCGAGGGCCAGCACCTGCACGTCGTCAGGCCGCGCGGTCCAGGCGCGGATGAAGTCGATCTTCATCTCGGCCGGGAACTTGGTGCTGGCGTCTGGGCTCCCGGGCCAGGTGCCGCCGACCGCGAGGTTCGCCTGCAGGTACATCGGCATGTGGAGGTCGGGCGGGGTTGCGGTCTGGTAGATCGCCTCGCCGTCGAAGTACCAGGTGATATGATCGGCCTGCCAATCGACCCCGTAGGTGTGGAAGCTCGTCGTGGTGTTCGGCACCTTGGTGCCCGCGGACGTGGAGACGAGCGAGCCCGTGCTGTTCGAATGTACCGTGGTGTAGAGCGTGGTGGGGTCGTGGCCCAGCACCTCCATGATGTCGAGCTCCGGCGGCCACGAACCATCGCCGGGAAGCATCCAGAAAGCAGGCCAGAGGCCCTGGCCTGCGGGGAGCTGCGCCCGCATCTCGAAGTAGCCGTATTGCTGCTCGAACGAGTTGTAGGTGGTGATCATCCCCGAGGTGTAGCGGTACCCCTCGATGAGGGGCTGGAAGCTCGGATCCGCGCGCTGCGCCGTGATCGTCAGGACGCCATTCTGAACGCTGAAGGGATTCGGGGTGTCGGCCGTGGTTCCGTCGCCGTCGTAATCGTGGTTCGGATCCACATACCATTGCTCCTCCGAGTTCCAGGGATGCATCCCGCCCGGCGGCGCGTACCATTGCGTGGTGAGCCAGCCCGAGGTGCCGTTCCAGGTCTGGAAGGTATCGAACTCGTCGGAAAAGGTGAGGACGGCAGACGTGGACATGGTGGGTTCCAGGCGGTTCGGGATCAAGAGCCTGATCCCCCACCGAGGACTCGCCTGCAACCCGACCGCCCAGCCTACCCCTGCCCCTGGGGCATTCCGTTGGGGCAGGATTAAGTCCCCTTGGGGAAGTGGATCGCCCTAGCCGGCCTTGGCGGCGATCACCTCCACCTCGACCTTGAACTCCGGACGGGCGAAGCCCGAGACGATCATCAGCGTCGAGGCCGGCGGAGGCGCGCCCACATACCGGTCGCGGGCCTCCATATAGGCTTTGAGATGGGCGCGGTCGCTCACGAAGGCATTGATGCGAACAATGTCGGCAAAGCCCATCCCAGCGGCCTTCAGCACCTCGCCGATGGATTCGAAGCACAAAGCCGCCTGTGCGCCGGCGTCCTCCGGAACATGGTCGTCCGGCGTGATTCCGAGTTGCCCCGAGGCAAAGAGGATCCGGTGTCCCGCGGGCACCTCCATCCCGTGGCTGTAATTGGCGAAAGGCGGGCGGATCGTCGGGGGTGTAATCGGGCGCATGGGAACCGTGGCTGATCAAGGACGGAAAGCTGCCGCCGGAAAGGCAGCATGACAGCATTGCCTTCGGCATGAACCTTGCCAAGCTTCATCGAAGCGCGCCAAACTCAGGCGCGGGTGATGGCTCGACGAGCAGTGGAGGACGGGACATGAAGTTCGGATTGCATGCGGGTGCGGCATTCGCCGCTTTCTTGAGCATCGGCGCGGGTGCCGCCCTGGCCCAGCAGAAGATCGACCAGACCACCTTCGGAACCAACTGGGTCGCACAGGCCGAGCATGGCGGCTTCTACCAAGCGGTCGCGGACGGCACCTACAAAAAATACAATCTCGAGGTGAAGATCATCCCGGGCGGGCCGCAATCCAACAACCGGATGATGCTCCCGGTCGGCCGCATCGACTTCTACATGGGCGGCAACATGATCCAGGCCTTTTCGGTCGTGCAGGAAAACATCCCGACCCTCGCGGTGGCAGCGATCTTCCAGAAGGATCCCCAAGTCATCATCGCCCATCCCGGCCAGGGCTTCGACAAGTTTGCCGACATGAGGAACTCCAACGACATTCTGGTGTCGAAGGAGGGCCTGGCTTCGTTCTTCCAGTGGATGAAGACCGAGCACGGTTTCCGGGAGGAGCAGACGAAGCCTTACACCTTCAACCCGGCGCCGTTCCTCGCCAACAAGAAGGCGGTCCAGCAGGGCTATCTCACCTCCGAGCCCTACACGATCGAGAAGACGGGCGGCTTCAAGCCCGTGGTGCATCTGCTCGCCGACAACGGCTTCTCGACCTACGCGACCACCATCGAAACCCGCCGCGATCTCGTGGAGAAGAACCCCGACCTCGTGAAGCGCTTCGTCGAAGCCTCGATCGTCGGCTGGTACAATTACCTCTACGGGGACAACAAGGCCGCGAACGAGCTCATCAAGAAGGACAACCCGGAGATCACGGACGAGAAGATTGCCTTCTCGATCTCGCAGATGAAGCAGTACGGGATCGTCGATTCCGGCGACACCGCGAAGATGGGCATCGGCGCCATGACGGATGAGCGCGTGAAGGACTTCTTCGACAAGATGGTGAAGGCCGGCCTCTTCAAGGCCGATCTCGACTACAAGAAGAGCTACACGACGCAATTCGTGAACAAGGGCGTTGGGCTTGAGCTCAAGAAGTAGGATGGCCTGTCCCTCTCCCCTGGAGGGAGAGGGGGCCGTGAGTGCCATTCTCTCCAGCGATATTGCAGCGTCACCATCGCCGTCGATGGTGGCCTGACCTCCCCCTCTCCCGACCTCACTTCGTGAGGCCACCCTCTCCCTCCAGGGAAGAGGGCCTGATCGGAACCATGCACGCCGTTCTCGAACGCCCCACCGCCTCGGCCCCTCCCCTCGTCTCCTTGCGCGGCGTGCGGAAGACCTTTGCGAACGGCACAACAGCCCTCGCGGGCCTCGACCTCGACATCCGTCCGGGTGAGTTCGTATCGTTGCTCGGCCCCTCGGGCTGCGGCAAGTCCACGGCACTGCGCATCATCGCGGGCCTCGCGAATGCCACCGGCGGCTCGGTCGACTGGCCGGGCTCGGTCGGTGAGGATCACCGTGGCGACATCGGCTTCGTGTTCCAGGAGCCGACCCTGATGCCCTGGGCGACAGCCATCGACAATGTGTGGCTACCCCTACGCCTGCGCGGCGTCTCGAAAGGGGAGGCCCTGCCGAAGCTTCAGGAGGCCCTGAGCCTCGTGGGGCTCTCCGGGTTCGAGAAGGCGTATCCCCGCGAATTGTCGGGCGGCATGAAGATGCGCGTCTCCATCGCCCGCGCCCTCTCGTTGCGCCCGAAGCTCCTCCTCATGGATGAGCCCTTCGCGGCGCTCGACGAGATCACCCGCTTCAAGTTGAACGACGACCTGCTGCGGCTGCAGCACGATCTCGGCTGCACGGTCGTGTTCGTCACCCATTCGGTCTACGAGAGCGTGTACCTCTCGACCCGTATCGTCGTGATGGCGGCTCGGCCCGGTCGCGTCGTGGCCGAGATCGACGTCGACATGCCGGAGCGCGACGAGAGTTTCCGGTCGAGCCCCCTTTACGCGGAACTCTGCCGCGATGCTTCCCGCGCGCTCCACGGCGCCATGGCCCCGGACGAGCACCTATGAGCACCGGCGTGACATCCCGCGAGAGCGCTGCCCTGGGCTCCGGCCCGGCTGTATCGCGCACGCCCAGCAGCGGCACCGCTCCCCAAGCCCTGCCCCTCGAGGCAACCCCGGCTGCCCCGGGCTTCGACTGGAACCGGCTGCTCAAGATCGGGCTGCCGATGCTTCTCTTCGGCCTGTCGATCTGGTTCTGGGAGTCATACGTCACCCGCAATCAGGTGCCGGCCTATATCCTGCCGGCGCCGAGCGCGATCTGGACCACGCTCATCAAGGACTGGGCGGTCCTCTCGGTGTCGCTGCTCACGACGCTGAAGACCACGTTCTTGGGTCTCATCCTCGCCGTTGCCGGCGGCGTGACCCTCGCGGTGCTCTTGAGCCTCTCGCGCGTGATCGAGTACTCGCTTTATCCCTATGCCGTCGTGCTGCAGGTGACGCCGGTGGTGGCGATCTCGCCGCTCCTGCTCATCTACCTGCCGCAGGATCTCGCGGTGCTGGCCTGCGCCTGGATCGTGGCGTTCTTTCCCGTCCTGTCCAACACCACGCTTGGGCTGCAATCGGTCGACCGCAATCTTCTCGAATTGTTCGATCTCTACGGGGCCACGCGGCCGAAATGGGCGCCCGCCTTCGTGGGGCGCTTCCTGTCGCGGGTGAAGGCGCTCTGGTATCTGCGCCGCCCGGCCGCTCTCCCCTACTTCCTCGCCGGTCTCAAGATCGCCGGAGGCCTGTCGCTCATCGGCGCCGTCGTCGCCGAGATCGCGGCGGGCTCGGCCGGCGCGGGCTCGGGCCTCGCCTACCGTATCATCGAGAGCCAGTATCGCCTGAACATCCCGCGCCTCTTCGCGGCCCTGGGGCTGCTCGCGCTCACGGGCGTGATCATCTTCCTCATGATGTCGGCCCTCACCCATCTTCTGCTGCGGCGCTGGCACGAGAGCGCCTTGAAGCGGGAGCGCTAGGCCCGTGGGGTTCGGCTTCGCTGCGGTTCCGGACGCGCCCGCCTATCGCCTCACCAACGGGCGGGCGCCGCTCGCGCTGCTGACGGCCAGCGGGCTGGCTGGTGATCGCGAGGGCTTCGCCCAGATCGACCTTACGGTCGAGGAGGGGCGCATCGCCTCCGTCGTACCGGCTGGCACGGCCACCCTCGACAGCGACCTCCCGGCATTGGACCTCGACGGGGGCATCCTCTTTCCCCGCTTCGTCGATATCCATACCCATCTCGACAAAGGTCACATCTGGCCGCGCCGTCCGAACCCGGACGGCACCTTCATGGGTGCCTTGCAGAATGCGGGCGCCGACCGGGAAGCGAACTGGTCCGCGGAGGACGTGCGCGCCCGGATGGACTTCTCGTTGCGCTGCGCGCTGGCCCACGGCACCGGCGCGGTGCGGACCCACCTCGACTCCATGGGACCGCAGACGGCGATCTCCTGGGGCGTGTTCGCGGAGCTGCGCGAGGCTTGGCGCGACCGCATCGCGCTTCAAGCCGTCTCCCTCTTTCCCATCGACATCGCGCTCAGCGACGAGGCGCAGTTTCGCGCCATCGTGGCCGCCACCGCCCGGCACGGCGGCATCCTCGGCGGCGTCACGTTCTTGGGCCAGGCGCCGGATGCCCGCACCGATGCGGCCCTCGACCGGATCGTGCAGGCGGCCGCAGCCGAGGGGCTCGACCTCGATTTTCACGTCGATGAAAGCAACGCCCCGGAGGCCCGGACGCTCGATCGGATCGCGGACGCGGTGATCCGCAACCGCTTCACCGGCAAGGTGCTCTGCGGCCATTGCTGCTCGCTTGCACTCCACGACGAGGGGGACCTCGCGGGTGTGATTGATCGGGTGGCCGAGGCGAGGCTCGCCGTCGTGAGCCTGCCCATGTGCAACATGTACCTGCAGGATCGGGTGCCCGGCCGCACCCCCCGCTGGCGCGGCGTCGCGCCCCTGCACGAACTGCGTGCCGCGGGCATTCCCGTGATGGTGGCGAGCGACAACACCCGCGACCCCTTCTACGCCTATGGCGACCTCGACATGCTGGAGGTGTTCCGCGAGGCGACGCGGATCCTGCACCTCGACCATGCGGGCTCCGACTGGCCTCGAGCGGTTGCGGCGACTCCGGCCGACCTCATGAAACTCGATCGGCACGGCCGCATCGAAGCGGGAGATACGGCCGACCTCGTGCTGACGCGGGCGCGGGGCCTGACGGAGTTGCTCGCCCGGCCCCAGGCCGAGCGCAGCGTCCTGCTGGGCGGCCGACCCATCGACACGGCTCCCCCAGATTACCGGGAGCTCGACTCCTTGATGAACCCTTGAGCGTCTCGACCCCGGCGCTCTCATGGGCCGGGGTCAGGACGGGAGACCTTCTGCATGACCGCCCGCTACGACATCGCTGCCCTGAAAAGCCGCCTTGATGGCATCAAGACCGAGGACAATCCGGCTTTGGTCCGCCAGAAGAGCCGCGATTTCTACTGGTACTCGCCCACCTTGAAGCGCCAGCTCGATACGGTCACGGCCGATGTGGTCGTGAGCCCAAAGAGTGAGGCGGAGGTGCTCCAGACCCTCCTGGCGGCATTCGAGTTCGGCATCCCGGTGACACCCCGTGGCACAGGAACAGGCAATTACGGGCAGGCCATGCCGCTGTCGGGCGGCATCGTGCTCGATCTCTCCGGCTTCAACCGGGTGAAGGAGATCGCTCCCGGTCGGGTGGTGACGGAACCTGGCGCCGTCATGGCGGCGGTCGACAAGGAGACGCGGCCCCATTCGGGCCAGGAGATCCGCCTGCACCCCTCGACCTACAACACCGCGTCCCTCGGCGGCTTCGTGGCCGGCGGATCGGGCGGCGTCGGCTCGATCAAATGGGGTGGCTTGCGGGATGCCGGCAACATCATCCGCCTGCGGGTCGCCACCATGGAGGCCTCGCCGCGGGTGATGGAGATCACCGGCGACGATCTCCACAAGGTCGCCCACGCCTACGGCACCAACGGCATCATCACCGAGGTCGAGGTGCCGCTCGCACCCGCCTACGACTGGGTCGATGTGATCGTGGGCTTCGATACGCTGAAAGCCGCAACGGCCTACGCCAATGCGCTTGGCGAGCAGGACGGGCTCTTGATCAAGCAGCTCGCGGTGGTCGCCGCCCCCGTGGCTCATGACTACTTCCTGCGCCACCAGCGCTACCTGCCCCGCGACAAGCACATCGCCATGGCGATGGTGGCGCGGCATGCACTCGGCTCGCTCCTGGCCTTTACCCACCGCTTCCGGGGCGCCGAGGTGTTGTTCCGGCAAGACCAGCTGAGCGCCACGGAGCTCAAGGGTCTACCGCCGGTGTTCGAGCTCTCCTGGAACCACACCACGCTGCGCGCGCTTCGGGTGGATCCCAGCATCACCTATCTGCAGGTGCTCTACCCCTTCCCGAACCAGGTGGACCTCGTGGAGCGCATTCATGCGCGCTTCGGCGACGAGGTGCCGGCGCATCTCGAATTCGTGCGCTTCGACGGCAAGGTGACCTGCTTTGGCCTGCCACTCGTGCGCTTCACCACGGAGGAGCGCCTCGAAGAGATCATGGCGATCCATGAGGATATGGGTGCGCCGATCTTCAACCCGCACCGCTACACCCTGGAAGAAGGCGGCATGAAGCAGACCGACGAGGTGCAGCTTGCCTTCAAGCGCGAAGCGGATCCGCAAGGGCTCCTCAATCCCGGCAAGATGATCGCATGGGAGGACCCCTCTTACGATTACCGCTCGGGCAAGACCTTCCTGTTCCGGGGTCTTGCGCAACACGCCGCCGAGTAGCGCCGAGGCATCTTTAGCAGTCCGATGCGCGTTCTCGTCCTCTACGCCCATCCGAACCCGGAGAGCTACGGCGCCGCGCTCCATCGAACGGTCGTGTCGGCTCTCGAAGGCGCGGGCCATGTGGTGGACGATTGCGACCTCTATGCCGAGGGGTTCGATCCCGTGCTCACTTACGACGAGCGCATGGCCTATCACGACGTACCCGGCAATCGGGCTCCAGTGGTGGAATACGTGCGGCGCATCGAGAATGCGGAGGCGCTCGTTCTCGTCTTCCCGGTCTGGAATTTCGGCTTCCCAGCGATCCTCAAGGGCTTCCTTGATCGCGTATTCCTGCCCGGCGTGAGCTTTCGCATCGAGAACGGTCTCGTCCAGCCGAACCTCACCCATCTGAAGCGCCTCGTGGCGGTCACGACCTATGGCGCGCCGCGCTGGCGCGCCATGCTCATGGGGGACCCGCCCCGCAAGGTGGTGATGCGGATGCTGCGCGTGCTGGTCGCGCCCAACGCCCGCGCCCGCTACCTCGCGCTTCACGACATGAACCGGCAGACCCAAAATGGCCGGGAGGCCTTCCTGCGCCGGGTCCGCGAAACCGTGAGCCGGCTCTGATGCGCGTCCTGGTGGTCTATGCCCACCCCTGCGAGGAGAGCTTCGCGGCCGCCGTGCGCGACCGGACCCTCGCGACGCTGCGGGAGGGCGGGCACGAGGTTCGCCTGCTCGATCTCTACGCCATGGGCTTCAATCCGGTGCTCTCCGCTGAGGAACGTCGCGGCTACCATACCCCTGGGGAGAACGAGGTTCCGGTGGCCGAGCACCTCGCGCAGCTGCGCTGGTGCGAGGCCCTCCTCTTCGTTTACCCGACCTGGTGGTACGGCCCGCCCTCGATGCTGAAAGGCTGGCTCGAACGCGTCTGGGTACCGCACGCGACCTTCCGCATGCCGGAAAAGGGCAAGCCCATCGCGCGGTTGATGACCAACATCCGCCTGATCGGCGTGATCTCGTTGCTCGGGAGCCCGCGCTGGTGGTGGTGGATGATCGGCATGCCCGGCCGTCGTACCTTGCTTACCGGACTCGGTGTCCTCTGCGCACCGGGGTGCCGGACCTTCTGGCTCGCCCATCACCGAATGGATTCCTCGACGCCCGAGACCCGCTCGGTCTTTCTCGACCGGGTAGCCAAGAAGCTCCGTTCGTTAGCCCCGTAAATTTCTGATAGTTTGTCATCGAACGGTCATGGGACGCCCAGCATAGTGACCCTGCAATCGACAAGGGTGCGGCTGCGCGGTTGATGGGAAGCGCCCGTCACAGCCGCCTTAAGCTGGCCGAGAAGGATGCAGGTGCGCCGATGGAGCGACCCATGAAGCAT
Organism: Microvirga sp.; assembly: GCA_035944635.1. Lineage (GTDB taxonomy): Bacteria > Pseudomonadota > Alphaproteobacteria > Rhizobiales > Beijerinckiaceae > Microvirga. The sequence goes on along the minus strand of DASZAZ010000092.1, from coordinate 19,080 downwards.
CCGGGGGCGAAGAGTGTGGGCTGGGCGCTCGTCCAGGCCGCACGGCTTCATCGCAGCCGGATGGGCGACAAGCTCGCGGATCTTGGCCTCTTTGCGGGCCAAGAGCAGGTGCTGCAGGCGCTCGCCGCCACCGACATCATGACGATGGGCGAACTCGCCAGCATCCTGCGGGTCCGCCCGCCGACGGCTTCGAAGACCGTTTCGCGGCTGGCGACGCTCGGTCTCGTGGAGCGCCATGCGGAGCCCGATGATGCCCGTGTGGTGCGGGTGCGGCTCACCGAGGAAGGCCGGCGCAAGGCCGCAGCCATCGAGCGGCTGTGGGACGAGGTCGAGGCGGAGCTCTTGGGCGATCTCGACGCGAAGGATCGCCGGCGCCTGCGCAAGCTCCTCCGCAAAGCTGCCAAGAACCTGGCCGTGGCGACCGGTGCGGATTCGCGGGGCCTCGAAGGCGCGGACGAGGATCTCGACGAGCTTGCCGTCGAGGTGCCCGGCATTCCCGTGCGGGCGACCGCAAGCGCCTAAAGCGCCCCGAAGAGGAGCCGCACCACAAGACCGATGATCGCCATGGTGGCGACCGTCTTGATGATGCCGAGGTGCAGGCGGAACAGCAGCACGGCCGCCAAGACGCTCAGCGCTGCCATGCCAGGACGGATCGTGCCGACATCCGGCCAGGGCACGGTCGTGAAGCCCCAGCGCAGGCTACCGACCTCCCCGAACAGAAGGTGCAGCCCGAAATTCAGGGCGAGCGATGCCACGATGCCGACGACGGCAGCGGTGATCGCCGCAAGCGCTCCCGACAGGAGCGGATTGCGCGTGAGGCGCTCGAGATAGGGAGCGCCCGCGAAGATCCAGACGAACGAGGGCATGAACGTCACCCACGTCGTCATGATGGCCCCGAGGACCGCAGCCAGCGTAGGCGAGAAGGGCTCGGCATGCCGCAGGGCTGCCAGATAGCCGACGAACTGGTTCACCAGAATGGTCGGGCCGGGTGTCGTCTCCGCAAGACCGAGCCCCTCGATCATCTCCCCGGGACTGACCCACCCACGCTCGACGGACGCTTCCGCGAGATACGCTAGGACGGCATAGGCGCCGCCGAAGGTGATCACGGCGAGCTTGGAGAAGAACAGACCGAGCTCCACCAGGATGTGGGATGGGCCGAGGGCAAGGGCCGCAAGCGCCACCGGCAACCACCAAGCCAGGGTGCACGCCGCTGCCGCCGCGAGCGGCGCCGTTGCAGCCGAGGCCGGCGCAGGACTCTCAGCGACAGCTGCGGGCCGCGGGAAGGCTCCTGGCAAGTACCGGCTCGCCACGGCCCCGAAGGCGGCGGCCCCGACTATGAGGAGCGGGAACGGCACGTTCAGCACCACGAGGCCGAAGAAGGTCGCGATGCTGACGAGAACCAGCGTCCGGCTCTTCAGGGCCCGCTTGCCGATGCGATGCAGGGCCTCTGCTATGACCGCAAGCACGGCAGCCTTGATGCCAAGGAACAGCCCATCCACCCAGACGAGTTCCCGCCCCAGGCTGTAAAGGAGCGAGAGGGCGAGCATGATGAGGGCACCGGGCAGGACGAACAATCCGCCCGCCACGAGACCGCCGCGGATGCCATGAAGCCGCCAGCCGATATAGGTGGCCAGCTGCTGCGCCTCCGGCCCGGGCAGCAGGGTGCAGAAGTTGAGCGCATTGAGAAACGAGCGCTCGTCGAGCCAACGCCGCTCATCCACGATGAAGCGATGGAGGAGGGCGATCTGCCCTGCCGCCCCGCCAAAGGAGAGGAAGGCGACCTTGGTCCACAGCCAGGTCGCCTCGCGGAAGCCGACGGGCACGGTATCGTTCGCGCGCGACGAAAGGGACGCCGGGGCGCTCATGCTGCTCTCCCGTCTGCCGGTCTGGCCCAGTGGTGTCTCTCTTCGCGGGCCTCGCGCAGCCAGGCATAGAGCGCGTCGTAGATCAGGAAGCCCTGGCCCAGCAGCACGTGATCATCGTCGCCGCAGCGGGCCGACAATCCGAGCGACACAGCCATGAGGCCGGCGCTCTGGGGCGCTAGGTCGAGGCGATCCGTATCGGCTCCACGCACGATCAGCGCCAGGGACTGCAAGTGCGGATCCTGGTCGAGGCCAAAGGCCGCGAGGAGGGCATCGAAAGTGCAGGCCTCCCCCTCGTGCTCGAAGGGCGCACCGGGGAGATCGAAAGCGATGGCGCCCTCATCGGTCGTTACCGCGAGAACCTGATCGGGTTCGACGAAGAGGAAGCGGGCCTGCGGATCGAGAAACCGCCTGATGAGCCAGGGGCAAGCGATGCGGTCGATCTTGGGCCGGCGACGGGTGATCCAGGTCGTCGGGCCCGCGCCGAGGGTCACCGGTCCCGTCTGCCGGCGGATGGTGGGAAGGCCCGTCTCGACCCAGGCGTCGTAGCCGCCCCGGAGCACCGAAACCGTGAATCCCTCCGCACGAAGATGCGCAGCGACCCGCTGGCTGCGATTGTGACCGTGCGCGCAGGCCACCACGACCGGCCTGTCCCGTTCGAGAGACCCTGCCAGGATCGGCCCGTCCCCATGATCGTGGAGCCGCGAGGCAGGCAGGAGCTGCCCCGATTGCTCGACGAGTTCGCGCCGACGGACGTCGACGAGGACGGGCGGCCTTGAAACGAACAAGGCCGAGAACAGGAGATGGGGTTCTGTAAAATACGGCGCGCTCATCACGACCTCATCCAGTCGCCTGCGAAGCTTGGGCGCGCGCCTCAAGGGGTGTTCGCTCAGACCCCTGCAGCTTGTGTAGGGGGAAAGCAGTCCGTTCCGCAAGAGGCTGGTCGGCTGACATCCGCGCCTCGCGCGCAAGGGGGTCCTGCGCCGAAAGGCAGTCGCCAGACGGCGATGCCGCCGCTAGCCTGACGTTCGATGAGCGAAACCGCTGCCGTTGCCCCCTCGGCGTCCGCCGCCCGAATCGAGCGCCGCCGGCGGCTCGTCGGCATCGGGCTCATGTGCCTGGCGCTCTTCTGCTTCTCCGGGCTCGACGCTTCGGCGAAGTGGCTGAACCGGTCCGTCGATCCGATGCTGACCGTCTGGGCGCGCTACCTCTCAGCCGTGGCACTTGTCTTCGTGGTCATCAATCCCTGGACCAGGCCCGGGGTGCTTCGCACCAATCGCCTGTGGCTCCAGATCATCCGTTCGGTACTGCTGTTCTGCTCGACGGCCGCGAACTTCATGGCCCTGCAGTATCTGCAGCTCGTCGAGGCCCTGTCGATCGTGTTCGCGACGCCTCTCTTGGTGGCGCTGCTGTCGGGGCCTATTCTAGGCGAGCGCGCAGGGCCGCGGCGGCTTGCGGCGATCGGTGTCGGCTTCATCGGCGTCTTGATGATCACGCGGCCGGGACTCGGTGCCATGCACCCGGCGGCCCTGCTCTCGCTGGCGGGATCGGTGGCTTACGCCTTCTACAATATCGTCACCCGCATCCTGGCCACCTCGGACCGGTCGGAGACCACCCTCGTCTATTCGGGCCTTGCCGGCGTTGCGCTCACCACGCCCCTGGTGCCCTTCGTGTGGTCGACGCCGGATTCTCTTCTGACCTGGGCGCTTCTCATCGGGCTTGGCGCCTTTGGCTCCGTCGGGCACTGGCTCCTGATCCTGGCGCACGCCCGCGCACCCGCGCCGGTGCTCGCGCCGTTCATCTATACCCAGATCGTCTGGATGCTGGCGCTTGGATACTTCGTGTTCGGCGACTGGCCGGATCCATGGACCTTTATCGGCGCGAGCGTGGTCATCGCGTCGGGGCTTTACCTCTTCTATCGTGAGCGTGCCCGACCGGCGCGAGACAGGCTGGAGAGTGAGGCAGGCCATGGGTGACGACCTCGATCCGATCACAGCGCAGAAACCCGAGGAGATGCCGCTCGACGCCCTTCCAGGCATCGGCCCCGCGACCCGCAACTGGCTCGAAGCGGCAGGCCTTTCGCGCGCTCAGGACCTCCGGGACATAGGGGCGGTCGAGGCGTATCGACGGCTGAAATTCATGCGTCCGCGCGAGGTCAACCTGAATGCGCTTTATGCCCTTGAGGCCGCGCTCCGCGGATGCCATTGGCTGGATCTGCCGCCGGACGTGAAAGCGGCGCTGCAGCGGGAAGCCAAGGCCATCGACATCGCGCTCCGCAAGAGCGTGGCATGCCGCTGCTGAATAGGGATAGCGCAAGGGGAACCGCCGTGAGCAAAGCCGATGTTTTGATGATGGGGTCGATGCTGCCCATCGTGACCGAAACCCTTGCCGATCGGGTGCACGTCCACCGCCTTTGGGAAGCGGCCGACCGGGCGGCCCTCATGCGCGAAGTGGGGCCGCGCATTCGCGGCGTCGCCACGAGCCCGGGTCATGGCCGGTTCGACGCCACTCTGATGGATACCCTGCCCAAGCTGGAGATCATTGCGAGTTTCGGGGTGGGCTACGATCACGTGGATGCCGCCGAGGCGGCGCGGCGCGGGATCATCGTGACGAACACGCCCGACGTTCTCAACGACGAGGTCGCCGATACGGCGCTGGGGCTCCTGCTCGCGACGGTTCGGCAGCTCCCGCAGGCGGACCGCTACGTGCGCGAGGGCCGTTGGCTGGAGAAGAACTTCCCCCTGACCGCGACGCTCCGCGAACGCAAGGCCGGCATCCTAGGCCTGGGACGGATCGGCAAGGCCATCGCCAAGCGCCTGGAAGCCTTCGGGCTCCCGGTTGCGTATCATGGCCGCAGCCGGCAACCGGACGTCCCCTATACCTACTATCCGTCCCTGGTCGGCCTCGCGGAAGCCGTCGATGTTCTCATCGTCATCACGCCCGGCGGAGCGGAGACCAAGAATCTCGTCAACGCGGAGGTGCTGCGGGCGCTCGGACCCGACGGCATCCTGATCAATGTGGCCCGCGGCAGCGTGGTCGACGAGCCGGCGCTGATCGAGGCGTTGCGCTCGAAGACCATCCTCTCCGCCGGGCTCGATGTGTTCGTGGACGAGCCCAAGGTCCCGCAGGAACTCATCGACATGGAGCATGTGGTGCTCCTGCCCCATGTGGGCTCGGCCTCGGTCCATACGCGCAATGCCATGAGCAAGCTCGTTGCCGACAACCTGGTGTCGTGGTTTGCCGGCAAGGGCCCGCTGACGCCGGTCGCCGAGACGCCCTGGAGCGGGAAGGCCGCCTAGGCTCTCCTCAAGCCGCGAACCGGCCGCCGAGTTCGTCGTCGATGTGAATGCGGATGATGTCGTCGAAAGACGCTTCCGCCTTGAAGCCGAGGCCTTCCGCACGGCGCGCGTCGAACCGGCGGGGCCACCCGGCCACGATGCGGACGATGGTCTCGTCCGGTTCGCGGCGGATGCGAGACACGACGCGCTCGCCTGCGATGCGGCGCAGAGCGTCGATCTGCTCCGCGACCGTCACCGAGATGCTGGGCATCGTGAGATTGCGGCGTGGCCCGAGCCGTTCCCCATCGATGGTCGCGGCATGCATGAGGAAGCCGACAGCCGAGCGCGGCGAGGCATGCGAGTGGCGCACATCCTCGGAGACGGGCAGCACCGCCTCCTCGCCATTCAGCGGTTCGCGGATGATATTTGAGAAGAAGCCGGATGCCGCCTTGTTGGGCTTGCCCGGCCGCACGCAGATCGTGGGCAGGCGGATGCCGACGCCCTCGAAGAAGCCGCGGCGGGTGTAATCGGCCAGAAGCAGCTCGCCGATCGCCTTTTGCACCCCATAGCTCGTAAGCGGAGTGGTGAAGAACTCGTCGCCGATCGCCTCCGGGAACGGCGCGCCGAACACCGCGATTGAGGAGGTGAAGACCACCCTGGGCTTGTAGCCGTCGCCAATCAGACGGATGGCGTCGAAGAGGTAGCGGGTTCCATCGAGATTGATGCGATAGCCCTTGTCGAAGTCGGCTTCCGCCTCGCCCGACACGATGGCGGCGAGGTGGAAGATCACGTCGGGGCGCTCGGCGACGAGCTTCTCGGCCTCGCCCGGCAGCGCGAAATCCGAGACGACCGTGCGGGTCTCGAACGAGGCGCCGGCGGGCTTTTGGGCTTCCACCACGTCGTGAAGCGTCACACGGGTGATCTCGCGCCCGCCGAGGTGGCCATCATGGGCCAAGCGCTCCACGAGCTTGCGGCCCACCATGCCGGCGCCGCCGAGAATGAGAATGTGCATCGGTGTCTCCTGCCGCGGGAGGACGCTCAAAGGGCAAAACCGCCGTCCACCAGATGGATCTGGCCGGTGGTGTAGCTCGCCTCGTCGGAGGCGAGATAGACCGCAAGCCACGCGACTTCTTCGGCCGTACCGAGGCGTCCCATGGGCTGACGATCGACGAAGGCCTGGCGCACGGTCTCGACGCTTTGCCCCGACGATTGCGCCTGAGCTCCGATGCGTTCGTCGAGGGATGGCGACTGGATCGTGCCGGGGCAGATCGCGTTGGCGCGAATGCCGCGCTTGATGAAATCCGCCGCCACCGCCTTCGTGAGGCCGATCACGGCGGCTTTGGTGGCACCATAGGCGTAACGGTTCGGAATGCCACGCACGGAGCCGGCGCCGGAGGCGATGTTCACGATAGAGCCGCGACCCCGCTCCAGCATGCCCGGCACATAGGCCTTGATCGTCCGGTGCATGGATTTGACGTTGAGATCGAAGGAGAAGTCCCAGTCCCGATCGGAGCACTCAAGCACGGTGCCGTGATGCACGAACCCGGCCGCGTTGACGAGGATGTCGACGGGACCGGTCTCACCGGCAAGCGCCGCGACGGCCTCGTTCGAGAGCACGTCGAGCTTGCGCCGCTCGGCACCGTCGAGACCCTCGATCTTGGCGGGATCGAGGTCGGTGGCCCACACCTTCGCGCCCTCGGCGAGAAACGCTTCCGCGATGGCGCGGCCGATACCCTGCCCTGCGGCCGTCACCAACGCGGTCTTGCCGTTCAAACGTCCTGCCATCTCAGATCCCCTCATCCCCATGAAAGGCCAGCAGGCTGCGCCGCTGCTCGCCCGTTGCGCTAAAATTGTCCGGCGAAAGCCAGCTCTCGAAGGCTCGCTTGCGGCGGGGCCAATCGCGATCGAGCATGGCGTACCATGCCGTGTCGCGGTTTTGCCCCTTGACCACCATGTGCTGACGAAACACGCCCTCGAACGTGAAGCCGAAGCGAACGGCCGCCCGCTTCGAGGGCTCGTTGAGATCGTTGCACTTCCACTCGAACCGGCGATAGCCGAGATCGTCGAAGGCATGACAGGCCTGGAGGTAGATGGCCTCCGTGGCCCCCCGCGTCCGCGCAAGCGCCGGACCGAACAGGATGCTCCCCGTCTCGATCACCCCATGCACGGTATCGATGCGCATGAAGGTGAGGCGCCCGACGGCGCGACCGGTGTCCCGATCGACGACGGCGAAATAGAGCGGATCCGTGGAGGCTGCGGACCTCTCAAGCCAGCCCTGAAATCCATCCCGCGTCTGCGGCGGCTTCTCGAAAAGATAGCGGAACAGCCCCTCGGCCTCTGGGCCGGAGCAGGCTTCGTAGAGGTCGTCCCCGTGCTGCGCCGGGTTGAGGGGTTCGAGGCGCACATAGCGGCCTTCGTGGACACGGCTCTCGGGCCGCGCGCGGGGGCTCCAATGGGCGAGATCGGTCACGAGCGCGTCTTCAGGTCTTCGCGGAAGAAGGTGTTGATCTCGGTGAAGGGGCGGCTGTCGCCCAAGGGATCAAACCTCCCTTGAGTCAGGGCCTCGGCGCTGCGCATGAAAGCACCCCAGGCCGCGCGGACGAGCCCCGAGCCAAGGCTGATGCGACGCACGCCGAGATCCGCCACTTGCGCCACGGTCAGTCCGATCGGGTTCGAGACGATCAGGTTGACAGGCTTCGGCGCGACCGCCTGAACGACGGCGCTGATCTCCTCCGGCGTGCGCGGCCCCGGCGCAAAAAGCACATCGGCGCCGGCTTCGGCATAGGCCTGCAGGCGGCGGATCGACTCGCGCAGGGAATCGGGATGGCCAACGAGATAGCATTCGGCCCGAGCGGTGAGCATCACATCGCAGCCGCTCGCGTCGACGGCAGCGCGAGCGGCGCGGATGCGCTCGACAGCGAAAGGGAGATCGTAAAGCGGCTTTGAACGGTCGCCGGTCGAGTCCTCGATGGAGAGGCCCGCAACACCCGTCTCGATGCAAAGGCGCACGCTCTCGGCGACGCCCTCGGGCTCATGTGCGTAACCCGACTCGTAATCGGCGTTCACGGGAAGGTTCGTTGCCGCCACGATCTCTGCGATGTGCGCGAGCATGGTGGCGCGGGGCACCGCCCAATCGGCATCCGGCAGGCCGCGGGTGAAGGCAAAGCCCGCACTCGTCGTTGCCAGGGCGGAGAAGCCGAGGTGCTGCAGATAGCGGGCCGTGCCGATGTCCCAGGGGTTCGGAAGCACGAAACAGCCGCTCTCGTGCAGCGCACGAAAGGCAGCGCGACGGGCGGCATATGGATCGGCGGAGCTGGCAAGCACGGTAAGCCCCATGGGCTGGTAGGAAGCGGAGGCGCCGCCCCATCGGGGCGCCTCCACGTTGCGCCGGACCGGATGCCCTCGCGACACGCAGCGAGGGCACCCCGGATTCGCTAGTGGTTGTCGCGAGGGACGCCGTAGGTTTGGGCGACCTTCTGGTACTTCACGGCGGGCTTGAGGGTCATGCCCTCGGACAGCTGATCCACCATCGAGCGCTGGATCTCCTGCCAAGGTGTCTGGCTCGCAGGATAGGGAAAGCCACCCCTCGCTTCGAGATCGGCCCGGCGCTGGGCCAGCTCATCCTCGGAGAGCAGGATGTCGGCCCGACGCTGGTTGAGATCGATGCGGATGCGGTCGCCCGATTGCAGGAGCGCGAGGCCGCCATGGGCCGCCGCCTCAGGCGAAGCATTCAGGATGGAGGGCGTGCCCGACGTTCCCGATTGACGCCCATCGCCGATGCAGGGCAGCGAGCGCACGCCCCGCTTGATGAGCTCGCCCGGGGGCTGCATGTTCACGACCTCTGCCGCACCGGGGTAACCGAGCGGACCCGCACCGCGCATGATCAGGATCGTGTGCTCGTCGATGCCGAGCGAGGGATCGTCGATGCGGTGGTGATAATCCTCGGGCCCGTCGAACACGACGACCTTGCCCTCGAAGGCGTTCGGGTCCTGCGGGTTGTTGAGATAGCGCTCCTGGAATTCCTCCGAGATCACGCTCGTCTTCATGATGGCGGAGTCGAACAGGCTGCCCTTGAGGTTCAGGAAGCCCGCCTTCTCGCGGAGCGGCTGATCGTAGGGCCGGATCACGTCGCGGTCCCACGAGTGCTTGCCGCGGCAATTTTCACCGATGGTCTTGCCGTTGCAGGTGATCGCGTTCTCATGGACCTTGCCGTGCGCGATCAACTCGGCGAGCACCGCGGGCAGACCGCCGGCGCGGAAATATTCTTCGCCGAGATAATGACCTGCTGGCTGCATGTTCACGAGGAGCGGGATCTCGAACCCGATGCGCTCCCAATCGTCGTTGTTGAGCTCCACGCCGATGTGCTTCGCGATGGCGTTGATGTGCACCGGAGCGTTGGTGGAGCCGCCGATCGCGGCGTTCGCGACGATCACGTTCTCGAAGGCTTCGCGGGTCATGATGTCGGAGGGCTTCAGATCCTCCCACACCATGTCGACGATGCGCTTACCCGTCTCATAGGCCATCTGGCCGCGCTCGCGGTAGGGCGCGGGAATCGCGGCGGAGCCCGGCAGCGACATGCCCAGCGCCTCGGCCAGCGCATTCATGGTCGAGGCCGTGCCCATGGTGTTGCAATGGCCGACCGAAGGGGCCGACGAGCCTACGATGTCGATGAATTGCTGGTAGTCGATATCGCCCGCCGCGTGCCGCTCGCGGGCCTTCCAGACGATGGTGCCGGAGCCCGTGCGCTCGCCCTCGTGCCAGCCGTTGAGCATCGGGCCGACATTGAGGGAAATCGCCGGGATGTTCACGGTCGCGGCCGCCATGATGCAGGCCGGCATCGTCTTGTCGCAGCCCGTCAGCAGCACCACGCCGTCGAGCGGGTAGCCGTAGAGCACTTCGACGAGGGACAGGTAGGAAAGGTTGCGGTCGAGGCAGGCCGTGGGGCGCTTGCCCGTCTCCTGGATCGGATGGCACGGAAACTCGAAGGCCACGCCGCCGGCAGCCGTGATGCCGTCGCGCACGCGCTTGGCGAGGTCGAGATGATGCCGGTTGCAGGGGGAGAGATCGGAGCCGGTTTGCGCGATGCCGATGATAGGCTTCCGGCCCTGCAGTTCGTTGCCCGTCAGGCCGAAGTTCAGGTAGCGCTCGAGGTAGAGGGCCGTCATGCCCGGATTGTCCGGGTTGTCGAACCAGAGGCGGGAACGGAGCTGGTCGGGGGTACGGCGCTGCGGCTTGTCAGCCATTCTTCAATCCTCCCTGACGCGGGTTCAAAGCGCGTCGGATTCTTCAGCAATGCGGTCGGCACTGTGGACCGGCCGCGCGAGGGAAATCAACCGGCTCCCATTGAGCCCATTCCCGCCTGCGGCGCATAGCTCCGGCCGTCCCATGCGCGCATGGTTTGACTTGGCGCCGCCGCATGCTGTCAATGGCCGACATAACCCCTTTTCGACGCGAGAACGCCTATGCTTCCACTCGTTTCCGCCTTCGGCCGTCTCGGCGAGGAGAACGCCTTCGCGGTGCTGGCCCGCGCCACGGAACTGGCGCGCTCCGGCCGTGACATCATCAATCTCGGCATCGGGCAGCCCGATTTCCCGACACCAGCGCATATCGTGGAAGCGGGCATCCAGGCTCTCCGGGACGGGCACCACGGCTACACGCCGGCAACCGGCATTCTGCCGCTCCGCGAGGCGGTCGCGGGCGACCTGCACCGGCGGTTCAACGTGGAGGTCTCGCCTGAGAGCGTGATGATCGTCCCGGGCGGCAAGGTCACCATGTTCATGGCAATCCTGATGTTCGGGGAGCCAGGTGCCGAGATCCTCTACCCGGACCCGGGCTTTCCGATCTACCGCTCCATGATCGAGTTCACGGGCGCGACTCCGATCCCGGTGCCGATCCGCGAAGAGAACGGCTTTGCCTTCTCGGCAGAGGAGACGCTCTCCCTCATTACGCCCCGCACGCGCCTGCTCATCCTGAACTCCCCCGCCAACCCCACCGGCGGCGTGACCCCGAAGGCGGAGATCGACGCGCTGGTGGCAGGCCTCGCCCGGCACCCGAACGTGGCGATCATGTCGGACGAGATCTACGGCACCATGACCTACGATGGGGAGGCCCATGTCTCGCTGCTGCAATATCCCGAGTTGCGCGACCGGCTGATCTACCTCGACGGTGCGTCGAAGACCTACGCCATGACGGGCTGGCGCCTGGGCTGGTCGGTTTGGCCGAAGCCGCTCTACGATGCGGCCCGCAAGCTTGCCGTGAACTCCCACTCCTGCGTGAACGCCGCCACCCAATGGGCAGGCGTCGCGGCCCTGAACGGACCGCAGGATTGCGTGGCCGAGATGGTGGCGGAGTTCGACCGCCGCCGGGCAATCGTGGTCGAGGGCTTGAACAAGCTGCCTGGGGTCTCCTGCATCCGCCCGAAGGGCGCGTTCTACGCCTTTCCCAACGTCAAGCAGACGGGCTGGAAGGCGAAGACGCTCGCCTCGGCGCTCTTGGAGGATGCCGGCGTCGCGACCATCGGCGGCCCCGACTTCGGCGTTCACGGCGAAGGCTATATCCGCCTGTCCTACGCCAACTCGGCCGAGAACATCCTGAAGGCGCTGGAGCGGATGGGCGACTTCCTGAACCGCCGCAACGCCGCGTAAGACAGGAAAAAGGCGCGCCGGGTTCGGCGCGCCTCAATGTTTTTGGAGAGCGTCAGGTGCTCTTCAGCGCAACCGCCGTGCTGTCGATCTGCGACCGTAGGGCCTCGTCGAGATCGAGGCTCTCCGCCAGGCGGCGCAGGAACTCGCGCTCCTGGATAGTGTCCGGGTCGACCACGAGGCGGGCGGCCGTATAGATCTGTGCCGCCTTTTCGGGTGTCTTGACCCCGGCCGACAGCTCTTCCACGTCCGCCGGGGACGCCATCTCCCGTTCGAGCCAACGGGTCGATTCCTCGTCGACACCGGCGCTCACGAGGCCCTTGGTAATGCGGGACCGCTCCGCTTCGTCGATCTGCCCGTCAGCGGAAGCGGCCGCCACCATGGCGCGCAGAAAGAGCAGGGCATCGTCCTCGGTGTGCGAGATCGGGTGGAAGCCTGAAGATTGGGGCGGGTCGAGCTGGAAGGGGCTTGAGAGTACCGCGCCTCCTGAGGCCGGCCGCTGCGCGCCTGTCGCGCTGGAGGAGGCCTGTGCCCCGCCTGACGATGCGCCGGTGCTGCCCGTCGATGCCCCCGTCTGACCGGATGACGTGCCGGTGCTCGCCTTTGAGCCTCCGGCCTGGGCAGACGATCCGCCTGCGCCACCCGCCGGGCCGCCGGACGGCTGGCCTGCAGACGATGTTCCAGCGGCGCTGCTCCCGGTACTCTGACCACCGGCTGCGCGGCCCACGTCGCCTTGGCCCGAACTCACACCACCACTCGGGGATGAGCCCGCTTGAGCGGAAGCCGAGCCACCGCTGGACGATCCGCCTTGCCCGCCAGCCGAGGCACCCTGACCGCTCATGTCGATGAGCGGCTGGCCCGCGCGATAGTTTTCATACGCCTTGTAGGCGAGGCCGCCCACAAGCGCGAGCCCACCGAGCTTCGCAAAGCTCGGCTGTACGCCACGGTTCTTGCGAGAGCCGAAGAGAAGGCCGGCCAGCCCGATCATGGCTGCTTCCGCAAGGCCTGGATTGTCGGCCATCACCTGCTTGGCCTTCGAGACGAGATCGCCCGGCTTTTGGCCGCTCGCGACGCCGCTCGCCACCTGCCCGATGGTCTGATCCACCTTCTGACCGACGCTTGGGGCCTGGCCCGCCTTCTGCGTGGCATCCTGGAGCCCGCTCGTCGCTTGGTTGATCACGTCGCCGATGGCGCCCGCGAGCCCACCGGGCCTCGCGGAGGCGCTGACCAGCGCATCGAGCAAACTCTTGGCATTGACCATAGGAAGCCTCCTCGCCTGCTTCTTGCAAGGCAGGAGCGAGCGGCGCAGCTATCAGCACCCTTCGCCTGCCTCTTGCGAATGCAAGCCGACAACGAGAGAGGCGCCGAATGGTTCAAGGTGCTCGGGCCGCGCTCAGCGCAGCGAAGCCGCTTCCCCTGCAAGGCGCTCCACCGTCGCGAAATCCCCGTCGGCGACGGCTTTCGACGGCGCCATCCAGGCCCCGCCGACGCAAACCACGTTCGGGAGCGCGAGGTAATTCGCCGCGTCCTTGGGGTCGAGGCCCCCGGTCGGGCAGAACTTGAGGTGAGGCAGAGGTCCAGCAATCGCCTTCAGCCAAGCGACACCGCCCGAGGCCTCGGCCGGGAAGAACTTGAGGACCTCGAAGCCGAGATCCGCAAGCGTCATGGCCTCCGTAGCGGTCGAGGCACCGGGCAGGACTGGGACCGGAGCCTCGGCCAGGGCCTCTGCAAGCCGCGTGGGCGTGCCCGGGCTGACGATGAACTTCGCCCCCGCATCCACCGCATCCGTGATATGCGAGGCTCGCGTCACGGTACCGGCCCCGATCACCGCGTCGGGTACGGCCTTCGTCATGGCTGCGATGGCGTCGAGCGCCGCTCCCGTCCGCAAGGTCACCTCGATGACAGGCAAGCCGGCCCGCACGAGCGCCTGCGCGAGGTCGATGCTGCGCCGCGCATCCTCGATGGTCACCACCGGGATCACCGGCGCACGGCGCGCGAAGGCAAGGATCGTGTCGGTCTTGGACGTCATCGGGGGATCTCCAGCGGCGCGACCATCCCCCGCTCCTGGGACGAGGTCAACCGCGCCGCTGGCTTGATGGCTGCCGGGCTACTCCGCCGGCACGGCCTGCATGCCGCCCGGCACACCGGCATCGGCCGTGCGCCGCGCCTTGCGGTTCTTGCGCCAGGCCGCGAGGTTCGCGAGAGCCATCAGCATCGCGGGCGTGACGACAAGCGTCAGGATCGTCGCAAAGCTGAGGCCGAACACGATGGCGACCGAGAGGTGCACCCACCATTGGGTGGACGGCGCCCCGATATCGACCGCGCGGGTCACGAAATCGATATTGATGCCGAACGCGATGGCGAGCACACCGAGCACGGCTGTGACGGCAGTGAGCACCACCGGGCGTGCCCGTTCGCGGCAGGTCTCGAGGATCGCATCCCGCGCTGCCCAACCCTCACGACGCAGGCGGTCGTAGGTGTCGATCAGCACGATGTTGTTGTTCACAATCACGCCCGCATTGGCGATGATGCCGATGCCGGTCATCACCACGCCGAAGGACTGGCGCATCACCATGAGCCCGATCAGCACGCCGATGGTGGACAAGATCACCGCCGAGAGCGTGATGAACACGCTGGTGAACTTGTTGAACTGCGCCAGCAGGATCGCGAAGATCAGGAACAGGGCCGCACCGAAGGCCTTGACCAGGAACGCGCCCGCCTTGGCCCGCTCCTCGTCCTCGCCCTTGAGCTTGAACGTCACGCCAGGCGGCAGTCCCATCTGCGCGATCGCCTGCTGCACGGCCTGCTGTACCTCGGCCGATTGAGCGCCCTCCGCCACGTTGGATGTGACGGTCACAACCCGCTGACCGCCGACGCGGTTGATGAGGCCCACCTTCCGGGTCGGCTCGCGGGTAACGAAGTTTGAGATCGGCACCGAGCCTGCCGGGGTGTTGATCTGCAGCGCATCGAGCTGGTCGAGGCTGCGGCGATCCTGCGGGAAGCGCACGAGCACGTCCACGGACTTGTCCGTATCGTTCGGGCGATATTCCGTGACCTTCACGCCGTTGGTGACGAGCTGCACGGCCGTGCCCACAGTCATCGGGCTCGCTCCGTACTTCGCGGCCTCGCCCTTGTCGACCTGGAGCGTCCAGTCGATGCCGGGAAGCGGCAGCCCTTCGTCCACGTCGCGGGTGTCGGAGCGCTGACGCAGCACGTCCGCCACCTTCACGGCTGTCGGGAAGAGATGCGCTGGATCCACGGACGCGATTTGCAGCGTAATAGGCTTACCCGTAGGCGGACCGGCGGCAGGCTTCGTGACCTCGATCACGGCGCCCGGAATATCCTTCGTCTTCTGCCGGATCTCCTCCATGATCTCGGAGGCCTTCCGGCGGACGCGCCAATCCACGAATTCGAACTGCACGGTGCCGACCGTGTCCTCGGTGACCTCGTTCGAACCGCGCTGGCCCTCGCCCGCACGGGCATAGACGGTGGCGATCTCGGGCATACCGAGAAGCCGCCGCTCCACTTCACTGACGAGCTTGTCCTTCTCCGTAATGGAAAGGTTGCCGCGCGCCCGAACCTGCACGAGCGCGAAATCAGGCTCGACCGCGGGGAAGAATTCCACGCCGTTACCGAAGCGCCCATAGGCCTGGAACACGCCGACGAGCAGCAGAACCGTGAGGCTCAAGGTCGTCAGAGGATTCCGCACCACGAGGCGCACGGTGCTCATGTAGAGCCCGCGATCGGCGGCGCGCTCGTCGTGCAGCTCCTTCGGGGGTTTGGCGAGAAGCGCGCCGAGCGTCGGCGTGAAGATCAATGCCACGACGAGCGACGCCGACAGCGTCGCGATCAGCGTGATTGGCATGTACTTCATGAACTCGCCGACGATACCGGGCCAGAACATGAGGGGCGAGAAGGCGGCGACGCGGGTCGCCGTGGCGGCGATGACGGGACCCATCATGCGTTTGGCGGCCTCGGAATAGGCCTGCTTCGCGTTCATGCCGTCGGCCATGCGCCGCTCGGCATATTCCGAGACGATAATGGCGTCGTCGACGAGCATGCCGACCGCAAGGATCAGCGCGAACAGCACCACGATATTGACCGTGAGGCCGGCAAGCTGAAGGCCAAGAATGCCGGCGAGGAACGATCCCGGGATGGCAATGCCGATGAAGAGCGAGGCTCGTCCTCCGAGCACGTAGAGCATGATCACGATCACGAGCAGAACAGCGGTGACGACGCTGTTCTGCAGCTCGTGGAGCATAGTCCGGATGTCCTTTGACTTGTCCTGCGTGAAGGTCACGCTCACCGGACCCGGCCAGGTCTTCTTGAGCTCGGAGATCGCCGCCTTGGTGGCGTCCACGGTCTCAATGAGGTTCGAGCCCACGCGCTTCGACACCTCGATAGTGATCGAGGGCTTGCCGTTGACGCGGGTGATCGAGGCTGGGTCCTTGAAGGTGGGGCGAACCTCGGCAACGTCGCCGAGGGTGACCGACGCGCCCGAGGAGGCGGCAATCGGGAATTTGAGGATGTCGGCCGGGTTCTCGATCAGCGCCGGCACCTTGACGGCGAAGCGGCCCGAGCCCCCTTCCAGCGCGCCGGCGGCCACGAGGCTGTTGCCGGCCTGGAAGGAGCGCACGAGATCGTCAAGCGAGAGGCCATAGCTCTTCAGCAGCATCGGCTCGGCAATCACCTCAACGACCTCGTCGCGGGCGCCGCGCAATTCGGCCGAGAGAACGCCCGGTACCTGCTCGATGGTGGTTTTGGCCTGACGTGCGAGGCGCAGCAGCGTCCGCTCCGGCACATCGCCGCCGAGCGCGACCACGAGCACCGGGAAGAGCGAAAGGTTCACCTCGCGGACCTGCGGCTCATCCGCATCCCGCGGCATGTCGCGGCGGGCATCGTCCACTTTGGCCCGCACGTCAGCGAGAGCCTTGGCACCGTTGAAGCCGGCTTCGAACTCGAGCAGCACATAGCCTCCGCCTTCGTAGGCGGAGGAGCGCATCTCCTTGATGTTCGCAACCGACTTCAGCTGCGTTTCGAGCGGGCGCAGGATCAGGCGTTCGGAATCCTCCGGGCTGATGCCGCGCTGAGTGACGTTCACATAGATGATCGGAACCTGAACGTCCGGCTCCGCCTCCTTGGGGATCGTCTGATAGGCCGAGAAGCCCGCAACCAGGAGGAAGATCAGGGTCGCGAGGGTCAGCCGCGCATGGGAGATGGCATAATCGATCAGCTTACTCATGGCTTATCCCCGCAGCGCCGTCTGAACCGGCACGGCCTCGACGAGTTCGCCGTCTTTCACGAAGTCCTGGCCCTGAACGATGACGCGCAGGTCGGGGGAGACACCCGCGACCCAGAGATCAGCCTGCCCGTCCTCAACGACAACGACCGGCACGAAAGTGACCTTACTGGCGGTGTCCACCGCCCGCACGCCGAGCTTTCCCTCGCCCGAGAAGGTGAGAGCCGAGCGAGGCACGCGCGCCGCCGGAACCGGCGCAAGCTGCAGGGCGACCTCGGCCGTGACGCCGTCTGGGATCGTGCCCTGCTTGTTGTCGATCCCGATTTCCACCCGGTAGGTGCGGGTCTGCGGGCTTGCCTTGCGGGAGATGAAGCGCACCTGTCCGGCGACCTTCTGACCCGTGACAAGGCGGGCCTCGGCCTTATCGGCGACATTCACTCCGCCCAGCTGACGCTCTGCGATCTCAACGACTGCGAGCATGGGATCGAGGCCGATCACCTCGGCGAGGTTGTTGCCGATCTGGAGAGCCTGACCGACCTGCACGGGCACGTCGTTGACGATTCCGGTGATCGGCGAGAGCACCTCGCCGCGATTGCGCTCGGCCTCGGCCTGGGCAAGAGCGGCCTCGGCCGCCTTGAGATCGGCCTCGAGCTGCGGCTGACTGAGCGCCGGCAGGGTGCCGGAGCGGATGAGTCTCATCTTCGCGTCGTACTCGCTGCGGCGCTGCTCGAGCCTGGCGCGCGCCTGCTGGACCGTAGCCTCCCGAGCCTCGTCCGAGAGCACAGCGATGACATCGCCGGTCTTAACCGCAGAGCCGCGCCGAACCTTGAGGTCCATCACGACGCCCGGCGCGCGGGCGACCGCGTTGGCGCGCTTGTCGGCCTCCGTTCGTCCGGAGAGCACGAGGCTGCGCTGGTGCGGCTGCACCTCGACGGGGATGACAGACACGCGAAAGCGCGGGGTTTCGGCTGCTGCGGGCGCGGCAGGTGGCGGAGTGCGCGCATCACCGAAATGGCCGGAAGCGATCCAGCCCGCGGCAGCGAGAACGATGGCGACGGCGGCGACGCGGCTGCCTTTCATGACAGAGCCCCACTCGACCCATTGTTGCTATTGAGATCGACGGTGCCGTCGAGAAGCGCACCGATGACCTTCATGATACTCGCGATCTCGCGCTCCGGATCGAAGCTCGGAGCGATCGCACGACGAACGAACAAGCCGTCCGCAAGGGCGGAGATGACCAGAGCGATCGCGCGCGGGTCGGACCGGCCTTTGATCGCCCCCCGCTGCTGCGCCTGGCCGACGAGTCCGCTGATGCGGCTGACCACATCGCGCTCGAACTCGGCCGTCATGGCGGCGAATTCCGGGTTGCGGGTCGCCTCGGCCCAGATCTCCAGGCACAAGATCGCGCGCTCGCGCGGCTCCTCGGCAAAGTGCCGGCGGCCCAACTCCGCGAAGGCGGCCACGAAATCGTCTGCCTGCGACAGCGCAGTGAACTCGGCCGTCATCTGGGCCCGGTCGCGTTCGGCGAGGCCGGCCACGATCATGTCCTTGGATTTGAAGTAGCGGTAAAGATTGCCGGGGCTCATGGCCGCCTCGGCCGCGACATCCTGCATGGTCGTGCGGTGAAATCCGGCGCGCACAAAGCAGCGCTCGGCCGCATCGAGAATGCGGGCGCGGCGCTCGGAAGCGGTATCGGTCGCCAGCGGCGATATGGGTGCGATTTGATCCATCGGCACAGAGAGAATGAACGTTCATTCTCATATGCTGGCGCGGTGGGCTGCGGTCAAGCGCCAAGGCGTACATGCCAGGTCATGGTTAGAGGGCGCTTAATGCCGCATCGGCGGCGATGCGGGTGCGCTATGCACACGGGCAAAGTTGGAGGCGTTCTTCTGCGGACCCGAGCGCGCTGCTCACCCGTCGTGTTGTGTTGGGGGAGGGTTGTGTCTGAGGTCCGGACGCGCCGATGACGTCCGGACGCACGGAAGCCCTGCCGGTGTGATCCGAGCGGGGCTTTGTGGAGGTTTGGTTGCGGGTCAGGCTGTGAACCTGCGACCTGCGTG
>DASZAZ010000091.1:0-8919 GCA_035944635.1 Microvirga sp. | reverse complement strand
ACGCCGTGAACGTCGCACCGCCCGTCTCGGCCAGAACCTTCGTGATCGCCGCCGTCAACGACGTCTTGCCATGGTCCACGTGACCAATCGTGCCAATGTTGCAGTGCGGCTTCGTGCGCGCAAACTTTTCCTTCGCCATCGTGGCACCCGTTCCTGTGTTCGTTCTGTGTTTCGTTCAGTTCAGGCGGCCGAGGCGACGAGCGCCTCGGCCGGATCGGCTTTGGAGAGGTTAGGCGTACTTCGCCTGAACCTCGGCAGCCACGTTCGACGGCACCTGCTCGTAGTGGTCGAACTGCATGGTGTAGTTCGCGCGGCCCTGGCTCATGGAGCGCAGGGTGTTCACGTAGCCGAACATGTTGGCCAGCGGCACCATCGCGTTGATGACGACCGCGTTGCCGCGCATGTCCTGCCCCTGGATCTGACCGCGACGGGAGTTCAGGTCACCAATGACCGAACCCGTATAGTCCTCAGGCGTCACCACCTCGACCTTCATGATCGGCTCGAGCAGGACCGAAGCGCCCTTCTGGAGGGCCTCACGGAGCGCTGCGCGGGACGCGATTTCGAAGGCGAGAGCCGACGAGTCCACCTCGTGGAAGGCGCCGTCGATGAGGTCCACCTTGAGATCGACCACCGGGAAGCCGGCAACGACGCCCGCTCCCACGACCGACTGGAGGCCCTTCTCGACGCCCGGGATGTACTCCTTCGGCACCGACCCACCGACGATCTTGGACTCGAAGGCAAAGCCCCCGCCCTTCTCGTTCGGCTCGACCACCAGCTTCACGCGGGCGAACTGGCCCGTGCCGCCGGTCTGCTTCTTGTGGGTGTAGTCCACCTCGGCGCGACGGGAGATCGTCTCGCGGTAGGCCACCTGCGGAGCGCCGATGTTGGCGTCCACTTTGTAGGTGCGGCGCAGGATGTCGACCTTGATGTCCAGGTGGAGCTCGCCCATCCCCTTGAGGATGGTCTGGCCCGACTCCTGGTCGGTCGACACGCGGAAGGACGGATCCTCGGCCGCGAGCTTCTGCAGGGCGAGACCAAGTTTCTCCTGGTCGGCCTTCGACTTCGGCTCGATGGCGATTTCGATCACCGGCTCCGGGAACTCCATCTTCTCGAGGATGACGGGCTTCAGCGGATCGCAGAGCGTGTCGCCGGTGCGAACGTCCTTGAGACCGGCCAGGGCAACGATGTCGCCGGCATAGGCCTCTTTGATGTCCTCGCGGTTGTTCGCATGCATCAGGAGCATACGGCCGACGCGCTCCTTCTTCTCGCGGGTCGAGTTCATGAGCGAGGCGCCAGCCTCGACCTTGCCCGAGTACACGCGGCAGAAGGTGATGGTGCCGACGAAGGGGTCGTCCATGATCTTGAAGGCGAGCATGGAGAACGGATCGCTGTCGACGGGACGGCGCTCCATCGGCTCGTCGTTGTCCGGGTTCGTGCCCTTGATGGCTTCACGATCGGCAGGCGACGGCAGGAAATCCACGACGGCGTCGAGGAGGGGCTGCACGCCCTTGTTCTTGAACGCGGAGCCGCAGAGGACCGGGTGGAACGCGCGACGCTGCACGGCCGTACGCACGAGGCGACGGAGCGTGTCTTCGTCCGGCTCCTGGCCGTCGAGGTAGGCCATCATGGCCTCGTCGTCCATCTCGACCGCAGCCTCGATCAGCTTACCGCGATATTCGACCGCCTGGTCCTGCAGGTCCGCCGGGATCTCGACCTCGTCGAACTTCGCGCCGAGCGCCTCGCCCGACCAGACGATCGCCTTCATCTTGATGAGGTCGATCACGCCCTGGAAGTTGTTCTCGGAGCCGATCGGCAGCTGGAGGCAAACGGGCTTGCCAGCAACGCGATCGATGATGTCCTTCACGCAGTTGAAGAAGTCGGCACCAATCTTGTCCATCTTGTTGACGAACACGATGCGCGGGACGTCGTACTTGTCGGCCTGGCGCCAGACGGTCTCGGTCTGGGGCTCGACGCCCTGGTTACCATCGAGCACGCAGACGGCGCCGTCGAGCACGCGGAGCGAACGCTCCACCTCGATCGTGAAGTCCACGTGGCCGGGGGTGTCGATGATGTTCAGCCGCTTGTCGCGCCAGAAGCAGGTGGTCGCAGCGGAAGTGATCGTGATGCCACGCTCCTGCTCCTGCTCCATCCAGTCCATGGTGGCGGCGCCCTCGTGGACTTCGCCGATCTTGTGCGACTTGCCGGTGTAATAGAGGATCCGCTCGGTCGTCGTCGTCTTGCCCGCATCGATGTGGGCCATGATGCCGAAGTTGCGGTAGTCCTCGATCGCGTGTGTGCGAGGCATTGCCTGGCTCCTAAAACGTCAGCCGTTACCAGCGGTAGTGCGAGAACGCACGGTTGGCCTCGGCCATCCGGTGGGTGTCTTCGCGCTTCTTCACGGCGTTGCCCCGATTGTTCGAGGCGTCGAGCAGTTCGGACGAGAGACGCTCGACCATGGTCTTATCGTTGCGGGCGCGCGCCGCCTGGATGAGCCAGCGGATCGCGAGCGCTTGGCGGCGCTCGAGACGCACCTCGACGGGAACCTGGTAGGTCGCACCGCCGACGCGGCGGGAGCGGACCTCGATCGCCGGCGCGACGTTCTCGAGAGCGGCCTTGAAGACCTCCAGCGGATTCGACTTGGCCCGACCCTCGATGATGTCAAAGGCGCCGTAGACGATCTGCTCGGCGACGGACTTCTTGCCGTCGTACATGATCGAATTCATGAACTTCGTGACGATCACATCACCGAACTTCGCGTCCGGGATGATCTCGCGCTTTTCAGCGCTGTGGCGGCGGGACATGAGAAACTCCGTCCTAAATCACTAAAAGACGCGGCTTACTTCGGCCGCTTCGCGCCGTACTTCGAACGACGCTGCTTACGGTTCTTCACACCCTGGGTGTCGAGGACACCGCGCAGGATGTGGTAGCGGACACCCGGAAGGTCCTTCACGCGGCCACCGCGGATCATCACCACGGAGTGCTCTTGAAGGTTGTGGCCTTCACCGGGGATGTAGCCGATGACCTCGTAGCCGTTGGTGAGGCGGACCTTGGCGACCTTACGGAGCGCCGAGTTCGGCTTCTTCGGGGTCGTGGTGTAAACGCGGGTGCACACGCCACGCTTCTGCGGGCAGGCTTCCAGCGCGGGAACCTTGTTCCGGCTCTTTTGCGCCGTCCGCGGCTTGCGGATCAGCTGGGAAATCGTCGGCATCCTATGCCCTCATGTGGAGCCGCCAAGGCGGCTACTGTCTCAGACGACGGTTGAACGCTGCTCGGCATCGCTTTGCAGGAGCCCATGAGCTCGCGCAAAACGAATACACGCCAACAGGCTCGGCCGAGCCTCTGGCGCGTTGCGTCTGCAGAGGACCACCAGGTTGCCCCAGCGGTCGTGCCTCAAATCTGACGATGCTTCAGTCAGTGTTGAGTTCGGAAGCGTTTAGGCGGCATCGATCAAAGCTGCTGCTTTGAAGAGCAATCACCTACGGCCAACCGGAAGTCCCGCGCTTCTAAGCCCCGAGTCGGGTAAAGTCAACCCCGAAACGGCCCCTGGCCTCGCTCGGAATGTGGGAGTCCGGCCTGAAAAAGAAAAGGCCGCCCGAAGGCGGCCTTTCCGGGTGTTTCTCAAAGCTTGGCAGGCACTTGGCTGTGCCGATCAAGCTCGACGGTGGGCCTACTCGGCAGCCGGGAGCTCGCCGACGGGAGCCTGCGTGTCGGCACGCTTCTGCTGCAGAATCAGGTCGTCGCGGCGCTGGGCCACCTGCTTGATCTGCGTGATCACCGCACCTGTGCCGGCCGGGATGAGCGAGCCGACGATCACGTTCTCCTTCAGGCCCTCAAGCGTGTCGACCTTGCCGTTGACTGCCGCCTCCGTGAGGACGCGGGTGGTCTCCTGGAACGAGGCCGCCGAGATGAAGGAGCGGGTCTGGAGCGATGCCTTGGTGATGCCGAGCAGCACCGGAACGCCGGCCGCGCGCTTCTTGCCCTCGGCCTCGAGCCTCTCGTTGATCTCCTCCAGCTCCAGACGGTCGATCTGCTCGCCCGCCAGGAGCTCGGAGTCGCCGCCGTCCGTGATCTCAACCTTCTGCAGCATCTGGCGAACGATCACCTCGATGTGCTTGTCGTTGATGCTCACGCCCTGGAGACGATAGACCTCCTGGATCTCGTTCACGAGGTAGGCAGCCAGCTCCTCGACACCCTTAATGGCCAGGATGTCGTGCGGGGCCGGATTGCCGTCCACGATGAAGTCGCCGATTTCGACCACGTCGCCGTCCTGCAAGTGGATGTGCTTGCCCTTGGGGATCAAGTACTCCACCGGCTCCGAACCATCGTGCGGGGTGAGCGTCAGGCGACGCTTGTTCTTGTAGTCGCGGCCGAACTGGATCGTGCCGGACTTCTCCGCAATGATGGCTGCGTCCTTCGGACGACGGGCCTCGAACAGCTCCGCCACGCGCGGCAGACCGCCCGTGATGTCGCGGGTCTTGGCGCTTTCGGTCGAGACGCGGGCGAGCACGTCGCCGGCCTTGACCTTGGTGCCTGGATCGGCGGCCATGATGGCATCCACCGGCAGAAGGTAACGAGCGTCGCCGCCGCGGGCGAGCTTCGCAACCTTGCCGTTCTTATCGTGGATCACCACCGCGGGGCGCAGATCCGCGGTACGGGCCGAGCCGCGCCAGTCGATGACAACGCGCTTGGCGATGCCGGTCGACTCGTCGGTCGTCTCGATCATGGACGCGCCGTCGACGAGATCCTCGTACCCGACCGTGCCATCCACTTCCGTGATGATCGGACGGGTATAGGGATCCCATTCCGCGATGCGCTGGCCGCGCTTGATGGTGTCACCCTCGTCGACCTTGATGCGCGATCCGTATTGCAGGCGGTGAACCGCCCGCTCGGTCCCATCCGGGCCGACGACCACGATGGCGACGTTCCGGCCGAGGGCGATGAGTTCGCCTTCGGAGTTCCGCGCCACGTTGCGGTTGCGCATCCGCACCGTGCCCTCGAAGTTGGACTCGATGAAGGACTGATCCGCAATCTGGGCCGCACCGCCGATGTGGAAGGTGCGCATCGTGAGCTGCGTGCCCGGCTCACCGATCGACTGAGCCGCGATGACGCCAACGGCCTCACCGTGGTTGACCGGGGTGCCGCGTGCGAGATCGCGACCGTAGCAGGTGGCACAGACGCCGTTCTTGGAGGCGCAGACGAGCACCGAACGGATCTTCACCTCCTGGATACCGGCAGCGGTGATGGCCTCGATGTGGCCCTCCTCGATCATCGTGCCCTGCGGAACGATGACGCTGCCGTCGGCTGCGAGCAGGTCCTCTGCCGTGGAACGGCCGAGGATACGCGTGGCGAGCGACGCGACCACCTGGCCGGCGTCGATGATGGCCCGCATGCGGATGCCCTTCTCGGTGCCGCAATCGGTCTCGCGGATAACGGCATCCTGAGCCACGTCGACGAGACGGCGGGTCAGGTAACCCGAGTTCGCCGTCTTGAGCGCCGTGTCGGCCAGGCCCTTACGGGCACCGTGCGTCGAGTTGAAGTACTCGAGCACGTCCAGGCCTTCCTTGAAGTTCGAGATGATCGGGCTCTCGATGATCTCGCCGGAGGGCTTGGCCATGAGGCCGCGCATGGCGGCTAGCTGCTTCATCTGCGCCGGCGACCCACGGGCACCGGAGTGGCTCATCATGTAGATGGAGTTGACGGGCTTATCGCGACCGTTGTCGTCCTTCTTCACGGCCGAGATGCGCGCCATCATCTCCTGCGCCAGGCGATCGGAACACTTGGCCCAGGCGTCGACGACCTTGTTGTACTTCTCGCCCTGGGTGATCAGGCCGTCCTGGTACTGCTGCTCGTAGTCCTTTGTGAGGGCGCGAGTCTCCTCGACGATCTCCCACTTGTTCTCCGGCACCACCATGTCGTCCTTGCCGAACGAAATGCCGGCCTTGAACGCGTTGTAGAAGCCTAGCGCCATGATGCGATCGCAGAAGATCACCGATTCCTTCTGACCGCAGTGGCGGTAGACGGCATCGATGGTCGCAGAGATCTCCTTCTTGGTCATGAGCTTGTTCACGACGTCGAAGGGCAGCAGCGGGTGCTTGGGCAGGAGACGCGAGAGCATCACGCGACCGGCGGTGGTGTCGTAGATCCGCGTGACGGGCTTGTTGTTCTCGTCCACACCCTGCCAGCGATACTTGATCTTGGTGTGGAGCGTGATGACCCGCTCGTGCAGGGCATGCTCGAGCTCGCCGATATCCGAGAAGGCCTTGCCCTGGCCGGGCTCGCCGTCCGAGACGATCGAGAGATAGTAGAGGCCGAGCACGATGTCCTGCGACGGCACGATGATCGGCGCGCCGTTCGCGGGGTGCAGGATGTTGTTCGTCGACATCATCAGCACGCGCGCTTCGAGCTGGGCCTCGAGCGACAGGGGCACGTGAACGGCCATCTGGTCGCCGTCGAAGTCCGCATTGAAGGCGGCGCAGACGAGCGGGTGCAGCTGGATCGCCTTCCCCTCGATGAGCGTGGGCTCGAACGCCTGGATGCCGAGACGGTGAAGCGTCGGAGCGCGGTTCAGGAGAACCGGGTGCTCGCGTATCACCTCGTCCAGGATATCCCAAACCTCGGGCTTCTCCTTCTCGACGAGCTTCTTCGCCTGCTTGACCGTAGCCGAGAGGCCACGTGCGTCGAGCTTGGCGTAGATGAACGGCTTGAAGAGCTCGAGCGCCATCTTCTTGGGCAGGCCGCACTGGTGGAGCTTCAGCTCCGGACCCACCACGATCACGGAACGGCCGGAGTAGTCCACGCGCTTGCCGAGCAGGTTCTGACGGAACCGGCCCTGCTTGCCCTTCAGCATGTCGGCGAGCGACTTCAGCGGACGCTTGTTGGCGCCCGTGATGACACGGCCACGGCGGCCGTTGTCGAACAGCGCGTCCACGGCCTCCTGGAGCATGCGCTTCTCGTTCCGGATGATGATGTCCGGCGCACGCAGCTCGATGAGGCGCTTCAGGCGGTTGTTGCGGTTGATGACGCGGCGATAGAGGTCGTTGAGATCCGACGTCGCGAAGCGGCCGCCGTCGAGCGGGACGAGCGGGCGCAGATCCGGCGGGATCACCGGAACGACGGTTAGGATCATCCACTCGGGCTTGTTGCCGGACTGGAGGAACGCCTCGATGATCTTGAGGCGCTTCATCAGCTTCTTCGGCTTCAGCTCCGAAGTGGTGACAGCAATCTCCTGACGGATATCGACTGCGACCTTCTCAAGGTCGAGCTCCTGCAGGATCCGGCGGATGGCCTCGGCGCCGATCATGGCGGTGAAGCTGTCCTCGCCGTACTCGTCTTGAGCGCGCAGATACTCGTCCTCGGAGAGGAGCTGACGGTCCTTCATGGGCGTCAGGCCCGCATCGATGACGATGTAGGATTCGAAATAGAGGATGCGCTCCAGATCCTTTAGGGTCATGTCGAGCAGCAGACCGATGCGGCTCGGCAGAGACTTCAGGAACCAGATGTGCGCGACGGGCGCAGCGAGCTCGATGTGGCCCATGCGGTCGCGACGGACGCGCGCCAAGGTTACCTCGACGCCGCACTTCTCGCAGATCGCGCCCTTGTACTTCATGCGCTTGTACTTGCCGCACAAGCACTCGTAGTCCTTGATGGGGCCGAAGATACGCGCGCAGAACAGACCGTCACGCTCGGGCTTGAACGTGCGGTAGTTGATGGTCTCCGGCTTTTTGATTTCGCCGTAGGACCAGGACAGAATCTTCTCCGGGCTCGCGATCGAGATCTTAATCTGATCGAAGCTCTGCGGCTGAGCCGTCTGGTTGAAGAGATTCATGACCTCTTGATTCATGACATTCTCCCGTTTCCCTGGGCTCGTTCAGACAGCGCTTCAGCGGTCCTGATCGTGCCTCGGGCGCGCCATCGGGCGCTTGCAAAACTATACAAAACTATAGGGGTCCTCGGGCCCGCGCTGCTGCGCGGCCCGAGGATGATGTCGTATCGCGTTATTCGGCCGCTTCAGCCGGAGGCAGCTCGCCCGCGACCTTCTTCGTGGAGGTGAGCTCCACGTTGAGGCCGAGCGAACGCATCTCCTTCACGAGCACGTTGAAGCTCTCCGGGATGCCCGACTCGAAGGTGTCGTCGCCGCGCACGATGGCCTCGTAGACCTTGGTGCGGCCTGCCACGTCGTCCGATTTCACCGTGAGCATCTCTTGCAGCGTGTAGGCCGCTCCGTATGCCTCGAGCGCCCACACCTCCATTTCGCCGAAGCGCTGGCCACCGAACTGGGCCTTGCCGCCCAGCGGCTGCTGGGTGACGAGGGAGTACGGGCCGATGGAGCGCGCGTGGATCTTATCGTCCACGAGGTGGTGCAGCTTCAGCATGTAGATGTAGCCGACCGTGACCCTGCGGTCGAACGGCTCGCCGGTACGTCCGTCATAGAGCGTGACCTGGCCGGACGGGTCGAGACCCGCCATCTCCAGCATCCGCTCGATGTCGACTTCCTTCGCGCCGTCGAAGACGGGGGTGGCGAACGGCACACCGCGGCGAAGGTTCTGAGCGAGATCCGCCAGTTCCGCGTCCGAGGCCTGCTCGATTTCTGGCAGATTGCCGTAGATCAAGGCCATCCGCTCGCGCAGCGGCTTGGCGCTGCCCGACTTCATGTAGGCATCCACCGCCTGGGCGACCTGTCGGCCGAGACCGGCTGCCGCCCAACCAAGGTGCGTCTCGAGGATCTGTCCGACGTTCATGCGGCTCGGCACGCCGAGCGGGTTCAGCACGATGTCGGCGTGGGTGCCGTCCTCCAGGAACGGCATGTCCTCGATCGGCACGATCCGCGACACGACACCCTTGTTGCCGTGGCGGCCGGCCATCTTGTCGCCGGGCTGGATCTTGCGCTTCACCGCCACGAAGACCTTGACCATCTTCATG
>DASZAZ010000090.1:0-7450 GCA_035944635.1 Microvirga sp. | reverse complement strand
CATCACCTGGGAGCGGTGGCTGGCGGCCGTGGGGGTCACGGGTGTGGACACCTCGCGTGGTCCTCGGTTCCAGCACACCTTCCTGTCGCTGCAGGCAGCGGCCTCAGGGCAGGGGGTGGCGCTCGCCACCAGCGTGCTGATCGGCGACTACCTTGAGGCGGGTCGTCTCGTGCGGCCGTTCCCGCACGAGGTGAAGGGGACCTACCAGTACTATGTCGCCTGTCCGGGTGCCTGGGCTGACCGTCCTGCCATCGCGACCTTGCGCGAGTGGCTGCTCAGCGAGGCAAGGAGCCAGGGTGCCAACGCGAATGGTCGTCCTGCACCGCCTCAACCCTAACCCAGCTTATGACGGCCGCGCCTTGCGGGAGACCGTAGCGGCGCAAGGAGCGGTAGCGGTCATTCCAGCAAACCCCACCTGCAAGCATCCGGTCCCGCAGGTCGGTGCCATTAGGGCACGAAGCGCTGTCCGGCGGGTCAACAGAGGGTGCGGGGCGTTCAGCATAAGAGGGATCCTTGGCGACTTAGAAGATGTAACGTCATAATGTTACATCTTCTTGTCCAACCCTCTTCATCGGGAGAGTCGACCTGACGGCATTTGTTCGGAATCACTCGGGAGAGGCGTTCGGCCCAGCAAGGGCTGTTTGCGTAAATCATACCGATCGTGGCCTGAAGCCAGCGAGCGAGAACGTGGACGCTCTTGTCGCCGAGAGGGTGGAAGGGCTTCGGAGCCGTCTTCGCCCGGCAAGTAGGATCAAGCCCGGGCTGAGGCAAGCCGAAATAGAAGTTGCACGCGCTATAGACGCTCAGGAGATTCCAGTGCCTGACGTGAACAGCCTCCGACGTGCCGGGGAGGATGATCGTCGGCGTGACGTCTGGGACGCAGCGGCAGCTGATTACGATGCTTGCGCGGAGCCGTTCACTCGCCAGTTTGCTGAAGCCGCACTCCAGCTAGCCGGTGGTGTCCAGCGTGGCGAGCGTGTGCTCGATGTCGCAGCCGGCACGAGCGCCCTAACACTCGCCGTCGCTCGCGCTGGGGCTCAGGTGCTCGCGACCGACTTCTCGCCGGGTATGGTGGCGAGGCTGTCGGAGCATCTCGTCGAGGCAGGTCTCGGCCAATGGGCGAGTGCTCAGGTGATGGACGGGCAGGCGTTGTCGTTGGCAGACGCCTCGTTCGATGCGGCCTTCTCGATCTTCGGGATTATGATCTTTCCTAACGGGCAGCAGGGGTTGGCCGAGCTCGCCCGTGTAGTTCGCCCCGGTAGGCGGGGCGTCGTTGCGGTCTGGGCGAGCGAGGAGGGGGCCGGGCCGGCTCCATCTCTTACCGCGGCCCAGCGCATTGCCTTTCCTGATCGCCCCTGCCGCCTACGTCACCAGGCATGGCGCGGCTCAAGGATCCAGTAGCGCTTCAGTTCGAGATGGAGCAGGCCAGATTTGAGGAGCTTGTCGTTAGCCAAGTAGCAGGTGCTTGGACAGCCTAGTCGGCAAACTGGGTCGCTGACAATGCCAACCGCTAGTTTCGCCAGATGCCGCTTTGGGCAACTCTAGCAGCTGACGATCGCGAGCGTTTGCGGGCGGCCCTCCGCGACACCCTGCGCGCGATCGGCGGCGAGGGTGAGCTGCGCCTGAGCTCAGACGCCCAGATTGCGGTTGGGCGGCGATGAAAAGCCGAGAGAAGGCAAGTCACCCAACAGCAGCTGAGGCATGGCGCGCCTTGAGCAGATCGGCGACGAAACTCTTCACAAGACGCGCCTTCTGCGCGTCGGGTCGGAACAAGAGGACGCTCTTAAAGTAGATCGCTGGATCGAAGGGACGTAGCACAAGGCCACGCAACACAAAACCGTCTGCTGCGGCCGGATTGACAAGACCAATACCGATCCCCTCCAGAGCAAGAGCACAGATGGTGGCCGAGGCCGGCGTCTCCACCACGATCTTGGGCCGGACGCCCACCTTGGCGAGGAGCGCGTCGATCTCCTGACGCGCCCGGTCCTCCGTCGCGAGCGCCACGAAGCGTTCGCCGTCGAGATCGGCCGGCTCGATGACCGTCTTGTCGGCGAGCCTGTGGCCAAGCGGAAGGGCGCAGAGCGCCCGAAAGCTGCCAAACGCCCGGTGCTCAATGCCGGAGAGCTCGATCTCGTTCGCAGCGAGTCCGAGATCAAAGCTGCCGTTGGCGACGAGGGCGCGAACCTGCGCGGATGAGTGCACCTGCAGCGTCAGCGGCACGTCCGGGTGCCTGACCTGGAAGGCGCGGATGGCGCGCGGCACCAGCGTCGAGCCGAGCGCGGCGAGGCTCGCGATGCGAATGCTGCCTGCCCCGAAGTCGCGGATGCGCGCGGCCTCTGCGCGCAGTCGGTCGAGGCCAACGAAGCTCTGCTCGACCTCGGCGAGCAGCAGCTTCGCCTCGGGCGTCGGGACGAGCCGCCCCCGGATGCGCTCGAACAAGGCGAAGCCCACGACCCGCTCCAGCTCGGCAACCGTGCGGCTAACAGCCGGTTGTGTGATGTCGAGGAGCTCGGCGGCCCGGGACGCGGAGCCGCTCAGCATCACCGCTCGGAAGGCTTCAAGTTGCCGGTAGTTCATGGCTAACCCTCCATAAGGGTATAAGCTTTGAACATGGACTTATGCCCGAAGCTCAGTTGTTTTTATAGATCGAAGTCGTAGCGTTCAAACCAAGAAGATAGAGGCTCACATGCGCGATCAGACCCTGTGCGTTCACCACCCTGCCGTTTCGCACGAGGGCTTCGCGAGCCTCGCGGTGCCGACCTATCGGGCTTCAACCATCGTTTACGAGGACGCCGAGACCTTCGCCCGGCGTAAGCATCGCGGGCCTGACGGCTACTCCTACGGCCTGCACGGCACGCCGACAACGCGGACCCTCGAGGCGCAGCTCACGCAACTGCACGGCGGCGTGCGCACCGTACTCGTTCCTTCCGGCCAGGCCGCGGTCACGGTGGTGATGCTCTCCGTGCTCATGCCAGGCGACCGGGTCCTCTTTCCCGATCACGTTTACCCGCCGGTGCGAGGCTTCTGCGCCAATTACCTCAAACCCCGCGGCATCGAATCCTCGGCCTACGATCCTATGATCGGGGCCAGCATCGCCGACCTGATTGATGAGCGCACGAAGCTTGTCTGGGTCGAGTCACCCGGCTCCGGGACGATGGAGGTGCAGGACGTCCCAGCGATCGTGTCGGCAGCGAAGGGCAAGGGCGCGCTCGTGGGCTGCGATAACACCTGGGCCTCGCCGCTCCTGTTTAAGCCTCTGGCCCACGGGGCCGATTTCGCCGTCGAGGCGCTGACGAAGTATGTCGGCGGCCATTCCGACCTGCTGCTCGGTTCCATTACCGTCAACGATCTGGGCCTACGCCAACGTTTGAAGGATACCTTGCGCATGGTAGGCATCGGCGTCTCTCCCGACGAGGTGTCGCTCGCGCTACGCGGCCTTGAGACCATGGGCGTTCGGCTCGCCCATATGGGCCGGGTCTCGGAGGAATTCGCCCACCGGCTGCAGGGCTCGCCGGTCGTGGAGCGGGTGCTCCACCCTGCGTTCCCAGGCTGCCCCGGCCATGAGGTCTGGAAACGCGACTTCGCTGGGTCGAGCGCGGTCTTCAGCATCGTGCTTAAGCCAGGAACCGACGACCGACTTGGCCCGGCGCTCTCCGCCATGAAGGTATTCGCGATCGGCGCCTCTTGGGGCGGCACCCGCAGCCTCGTTGCGCCAATGTCATTCAAGGGAGATCGCACGGTCGTGCCCTGGTCCGAGGAGGGGACGGTGCTACGCCTCAGCATAGGGCTCGAAGACCCGGACGACCTCTGGCAGGACCTGTCAGGCCTGCTGCGTGCCATCGAGCCGAAATGCGCCGCCAAGGTCGCCTAAACCCCGCATGCAACGAAGGAGGGAGTACGCCATGCCACTCATCCAATCCGTCTCTCGTCGTCTCCTCCTGCTCGCCGTAGGTGCGCTTACCCTTGGCTCTGCGTCGCCGGCTCTGGCGCAGCAGACCCTGGAGTCAGTGAAGCAGCGCGGCGCCGTCGTGTGCGGCGCGAGCCAGGGCACGGCTGGCTTCGGCTTACCCGATCAGAACGGGGTGTGGCGCGGCCTCGACGTCGACACCTGCCGCGCCATCGCCGTGGCTGTCTTTGGTGACAAGGACAAGGTGCGCTTCGTGCCGCTCACGGGCCAGCAGCGGCTTACCGCGCTGCAGACGGGCGAGGTCGACGTCCTGCCGCGCACCACGACCTGGACGCTCCAGCGTGACGCCAACGGCGTCAACTTCACGGTGCCAAATTACTACGAGTACCCCGGCGTGCTCCTGCGTAAGGACCTCGGCGTCAAGGAGTCCAAGGATCTGAAGGGCGCCTCCGTGTGCGTTCAGACCGGATCGACAACCGAGGTCACGGTCGCGGACATGTCTAAGACCTACCAGCTCGACCTCAAGCCAGTGGTTTTCGACTCAGTCTCCTCGACGCGCCAAGCCTTCTTCTCGGGACGCTGCGACGCCCTTATCACCGACGCCTCGGCGCTAGCCGCCGTTCGTGCGACGCAGGCCAAGAACCCGGACGATTACGTCATCATCCCGGCGAACGACAAGATGGAGGCGCTGACGCCCGCTGTGCGCCACGGCGACGACCGCTGGTTCGACATCGTGAAGTGGTCGTTCCAAGCCCTCATCATGGCTGAGCAGCTCGGGATTACACAGGCGAACGTCGAAGAGAAGCTGAAGTCCGACGACCCAACTGTGCGCCGCTTTCTCGGCATCGAGCGAGGCAATGGGCAGGCGCTCGGGCTCGACGAGGCGTGGGCTTACAACATCGTCAAGCAGCTCGGCAACTACGGCGAGATCTTTGAACGCAATGTCGGGAAAGGCAGCCCGCTGAAGCTGGAACGGGGGCCAAACCGCCTCTACCGCGACGGCGGCCTCATGTTCCCGCTTGTGTTCAACTGAAGGAGCTTATCTGATGCGCCGCCTGTGGTACGATGCCAGGGTCAGGGCCGCGCTCCTTCAGGTCGCCGCCATCGGGCTGTTCGCGGCGCTCGTCGCTTGGCTTGCCGGGAACACGGCGACGAACCTTGCCCAGCGCGGCATCGCGGTCGGGTTCGACTTCCTGGGCCGCGCAGCGCGCTTCCCGATCTCCGAGAGCCTTATCGCCTACGAGCCGACCGACACCTTCGCACGGGCGATCCTGGTGGGTCTTGGAAACACCCTGTTCGTCGGCGGCCTCGTGATCGGGGCCGCGACCGTGCTCGGCCTCGTCGTAGGGTTGGCCCGGCGATCCAGGCATCCGCTCGGCTCAGGGCTCGCGACCGTGTTCGTCGACGTCATGCGCAACACGCCCCTCGTGGTGCAGCTCCTATTCTGGTACGCCCTCGTCACTATCGGCCTGCCGAACGCGCGCCAGGCGCTCAACCCGCTGCCCGGCGTGTTTCTTTCACTGCGTGGCGTCGTTATCCCCAGCCCCCAGATCGAGGGCAGCGCAGTTCTGCTCGGGCTCAGCCTTCTCGTCGTGCTTCTCGCCGTCGGCATTGGGGCATGGTTCGCTCGGCGGCATCGGATGCGCACGGGCCATGGCCCCCGCGGCCGCTGGCTCTTAACGGCGCTCGTGCCTGTGCTTCTCGCGATGATCTGGTGGTGGGTAGGGCTGTCGGTCACCCTCGACCTTCCCCGGCTACAGGGCTTCAACTTCGTCGGCGGGCTGACGCTCACGCCGGAGCTCTTCACCTTGCTCGTTGGGCTGACGCTCTACTCATCGGCATTTGTCGGCGAGATCATCCGCGGCGGTATCGACGCCGTGGGCCAGGGGCAGTGGGAGGCAGGGCGCTCTCTCGGGCTCTCGGATGCCAAGACCCTGCGCCTTATCGTGCTTCCGCAGGCTTTACGGGTGATCATCCCGCCGCTGACCAGCCAATACTTCAACATCATCAAGAACACGACGCTCGCGCTTGTCGTGGGCTATCCTGACATTTCGTACGTCATCGCCACCACGATCAACCAGACGGGTCAGGCGATCGAGGGCGTCGCGATCCTGATGGGGTTGTTCCTGGGAGTGAGCCTCGCAATCTCGCTCCTGATGAACTGGTACAACCGGCGCATCGCCTTGGTGACGCGATGAGCAGCGCGAGTCTGCCAACGGAGGCGTTCGTCCGGCAGACGACTTACGAGCCGCTGCCGGCCCCACCGCAGGTGCGACGTA
Source organism: Microvirga sp. (assembly GCA_035944635.1). Lineage (GTDB taxonomy): Bacteria > Pseudomonadota > Alphaproteobacteria > Rhizobiales > Beijerinckiaceae > Microvirga. Next base: position 1,264 of record DASZAZ010000090.1, on the reverse strand, counting down.
CACTCCTCACCACCCTCGCCGGCGATCTCGCAAGCGCCGCAATCACGCTCGTGGCCGGTGCGATGCTGATCTGGCTGACGCCGAAGCTAATATCGTGGGCGGTCGTGAACGGGATCTGGTCCGGCGGTGGCGAGGCGTGCCGCGATGCCGGGGGCGCCTGCTGGGCATTCTTAAGCGAAAAGAGCCGCCAGATCCTGTTCGGCATTTACCCGCCGGGCGAGCACTGGCGCCCAGCCGCTGTCGTCGGCCTTGCACTCGGCTTATCGCTCTGGTCGTTGCCGCCCCGGAACTGGACGCGGATCACGCTCCTCCTCTGGCTCATCGGGGTGGGGGCGATGCTTATACTCATGCGGGGCGGCAATCTCGGGCTCTCACCCGTGTCGACAGAGGCCTGGGGCGGCCTGCCGGTCACGCTTCTCCTCACCATCGGTTCGCTGGGCCTAGGCTTCCCGCTCGCAGTCGCTCTAGCCCTCGGGCGACAGTCGGAGCTGCGCGGCATCAGCACGCTATGCATTGGGATCATCGAGACGGTGCGGGGCCTACCTCTTCTGAGCCTTCTCTTCATTGCCTCGATCCTCCTGCCTATCATGCTTCCTGAGGGGCTCTCAATCGACAAGCTCGCGCGGGCGCTCGTCGCGCTGACGGTCTTCTCGGCCGCCTATCTCGCCGAGGTGCTGCGCGGTGGTCTTCAGGCACTGACTGCGGGCCAGGGGGAGGCCGCTCGCGCGCTCGGGTTGTCCTGGGCACAGACGACACGGCTGATCGTGCTGCCGCAAGCGATCGCCAAGGTCATTCCACCCCTGACCAACACAGTCATCGTCATGGTCAAGAACACCAGCCTCGTCCTGGTGGTCGGCCTGTTCGATCTCCTGAGCTCGGGGCGCGCCGCTGCGACCGACCCAGCTTGGCCCTCGCCTTACAAGGAAACGTATCTCTTCGTCGGCCTGATCTACTTCGTGATCTGCTTCGGTATCGCCCGCTACTCATTGTGGCTGGAACGACGGCTGGCGGCAGGTCAAAAGCGGTGAACCCCATGACAGCAGCACCCTCCATCGCACGCACCTCCACACCTGCCGTCGACCCCAAGGCCGCAGCCGCCGTGCAGATGCTCGGCGTCCACAAATGGTATGGCGAGTTCCACGTGCTGAAGGACATCAACCTGCATGTGCGTCGGGGCGAGCGCATCGTGATCTGCGGGCCGTCAGGCTCGGGCAAATCCACCATGATCCGCTGCATCAACCGGCTCGAAGAGCACCAGAAGGGC